>RFNO01000038.1 GCA_009927165.1 Pseudomonadota bacterium | reverse complement strand
GCATTTATCTCATTGAGGGCATTATCTTCTAAGGGTGCAATTCCCCCAGGCAGATCCACACAAGTTGTGCTGACTCTCCCAACCCCAGTGCCTGCCACGTTATTAAAACTAATGGTCGCTCCTGAAAAAGTAGTCGCATTAACGGGATTGCTGAAAACTGTCGGAACCATATCTGTGCTCGATAACAATCGTTTTTTTTGAAGGTTAAAAAACTCACGAGCCAAGGCATCCCCGCTCACCACGTTGCTGATTCTTAAGTTAGGCATTTGGCTTTCGCTGAAATAATGCCCAGCGGTCAAAACAACAATACCGATGACGGCAACTGAAATCATGAGCTCAACGAGAGTGACCCCCTTTCGAGAAAAAAAAGAATCAACGCATTTCATTAATGTTCACCATTTTTTCGCCTGTTAATTCGTAAAACCCACTATTTTTAAATTTTCCACTAGGCGCAAGCTCATTCCCAGTTTTCCATAAAATCCGATAAGTGAGGTCTATTTGCTGGAAATCTATTCCGGCTGACCAAAATGCCGGCACAGTCAGAAACGGACCAAAGATTTTAGTTCGATGATCTAATATTTTACTTAAAAGAGAAGCCCTCACTTCGATAAGATTTGCTTCCGAATTTAAAAAATCAACCGCAGCTCCGATTTTTCCCGATCGGCTAACCGTCACACAGAACATGTAGTTGCCTTGGTCGGTATCATCTCTAGGAATTACTGGCTTACCCATTAAACAATCCCCTAGAGCCTGGTTAAAACTACTCTGCTCGCTCACGTTAAGGTCCAGCTTATTCCTGAATGCAGCCAGATTTGCGGGGAGTGTCCTAACAATCAGTTCAACTTTTCCAGTTCCTCCTGGAAGACTCGGATTAGCAAACAAACCTGACCACACTCTCGTATCATAAATGGGCTGGATGACACTTGAAGATAGTGCCACGGGATCAGGCAGTTTCGCCAATTGGGTAACTTCTCGGGCGAGTGTCTCGACTACCGCATCTTGGTAATAAATCACCCCCAATTTAGCCTCTGAACTGACCTTGTTCTTCAAAATATTGATGAAAACAGTGCTACTCCCTACCCCGACAATTGCCAGCACGAGAGTAACTACTGATAGTTCCACCAGGGAGAAGCCGACGGAATTAAGCTGACCGTTTCTTAACTTCATGGGTTCTCATTTCCCTTCCCTCTGATGAGAGTTTCCACACATTTGGGGTTGGTATTCTGGCAATGCAACCTTAATAGTCGTTCCATCAAACTGAAACGGCAGCGACTGCAGGGTCTTTATGTTGCTTTGACTCATGTCCACTGCATTATCCAAATCATTTTTCGAAGTACTGCGTTGTTTTAAATAGCTTTTCAGCTGCTGAAACTTTTGCTCCCCCAGCGGAATATCAACAAAGGTGGTAAACCCGCGATCGTCCAAAAACAAATATTGAAAAAAAAGTGTTCTCAATTCTTTGCCGGCCTGAGGTAGTTTTTGAATGTGCTCTGTAAAAACATCATTCAGATCAACCACTTTTTTCTGACGACAACTTTGATCGCTTCCCTCTGTAGTACACAAATAAAATCCGTATTGAACGGGTTCGTGGGAGACGGGTAGTTCAAATCGATGTTCGGCTCTTCCTTGGGTAAAAAAGCTTTTCGGCAAAACCCAATAGCCAGACGGGCTCTTACCGGAGAGGGGTTCCAAAGTGGCAATCACTTTGTGGGATGGAAAATTTGAAAGTTCCATGGCAATGGCATTTGCATCTCCGGGAAAACAGTACCCTTGTGTCGTTATTTCCAATTGGATAGAAGCCACCTGATTGGTGACCGGGATGGCAAACGTAGCAAGTCCCAGGCTTCTCTGAGTGTTATCCCATTGAACTGCTTCCATCTGGCGACTGGAATGCATAACTGAATGAGATTGGTTTCGTTTGGCTTCCTCGGGAGATAAAATTCGCACCTGTTCCTCTTCCACCATTGCTCCCAGCTTGGGGGGAGCGAAACTATCCGTTTTTACCCAAAAGAAAATAAAAATGGCACACAAAGCAACAATGATTGTGATATTCAGTAGCTTCATGGCAAAGCACGTTGTTTTTTGAGCTTGAGCTGAGTCGTCAGATCGCCTGTGGGAATTCCATTCGCAACAACAAGATGCGCCAAGGGATCCTCGGTATCGAGCTCAAAATTCCAAACATCTTGGGGGCCTTCATAACTAAGTTTTCTTACTTGTTGAACCAGTTTTCCACTGCCTTCACCTAAAAGAACATCCCCCTCTTTTAATTCCTGTGCCTGTAGCCATCCCCTGTTGGTAAAGAACGGATGATCTTCTGTGACTTTCACTTGTTGCGTCCCCAGCCATACTTCGAAGAGCGATTTCTTTTCCGGTCCCTTTACTAATGATTTGACTCTCACACCCGTCTGGTAATGCGGGTTGTATACATAATCATTCTCGGCAATCAAAGACACTTTTTTCTGGCTACCGTCCGCCATTAAAATAGGGGTGTCTGCACTGAAACATCCCCCCTGCCGAAGCCTTGCTCGCTGGATACTGCACGTTTTTTCAGTGGCGGGTCCCACTTCCACCCAGTAACCTTCTCCTCCATAAATAACATCCAACGCGTAATCATAAGTTTGATTCTGATAAGTCCATCCGGGATTAATTCGATGCTGATCGCCCGTCGGTAATGTGGCTCGCTGATATTGTCCGGTATACATACAAAAACGATTCGGTTTGCAAGATCCACTGCTTCTATCCATTTCTCCGAGGGCTAGGTTTCCAGTATTGAACACTGTTTCAGATCCGGCGTAGTAACGTTCATTGGGTGGATCTGAACATCCCCGTTTCGCTCCAATCAAGAGTTGACGGATTCCCAGTGAACTCCACAGATACACTTCTCCTGTCCCAGATAGAACGAGTGAACGAGTTTCAGGCATGTTGGGATTCTTGGCACTCCCCCAGACCCAAAAGTCCTGCGTATTAATGAGGGGATCTCCATCCTCAACCCAAACAGATACCGTTCGAGACGTGTTTCCGAGCTGTACTGTTTGATTTTCCTTTTTTAACTTTTGATATCTAACTTGTTCCGTAACCACCACTTTTCCAGTTTCCTTACTCACTTGCAGATCATAGAGGCGACTCAACTCCCGGTATTGATTAACGGCCGTATTGCTGGGTAACCGAAACGGAGATCTTCTGCCACCGCTATTTAAAACAGTTGAGGTTCTATTTAATTGAGCATATGCATTCATTTACAAATTATATCGCGTTAGATTGGCGTTCGTCGGATCAAACTCAACAGTCCATCGACAATTGATTCCGCCCCCTCGCGGCTCAATTCCAAATCGCTTCAATCCTGGATCCTTGGTCAGGCTCACTCCTTCTGTTATGAATTCCAGAGGAACTTCCAAGCTAGACATGGACACTACCTTGGCAGTCGGACTACGAGTGAAAAAAAGGGGATCCGCATTCTTGAAGGGGGTTACAAGGTCTTTTTCTTCAGTGACAATATTCCGGATATTGAGCCACTGTCGGGCTTTCAATAATTGCGCAGAGTAGTTAGGATCGTTGAATGGACAAACCTCCCCAAGCCATGCAACCACTTCAATCGTATCGAGAATCCCCTGAACCACAGCCACGATTTTTTCTTTGTTTCGCACTTCAGTACGTGTGTATGGGAGCTGCGCTTTTTTGGTTATCGGAAAATTAGCTGGTACTGCTTGTCCAGCAATAGTCGCTGAGACGACCGCCCCACCATTGGGATTAGTGCAATCCAAAATCATGTTTGTGCTCTGTCCTCTTAGAATCTGAGCATTCTCCGGGGAAAGTGTACAAATCGGAGGAGGCGGAGCATGAACTGGAACTTCCAAGGTACAGTTTGAGGTAGCATTTCCTGTCACCCCTTGGACAAAAACTTTGGGAAACCAGGCCACTGTTGTGTCCGAACGACGCAAAATCGGTAGCGGTCGATCAGGGGCTTTAAGTGAAAAGGTCGCAATCTGCTGAAACCTTCCAAAGTTGCCCACGCTCTGTTGCGAAGACACGTTCACTGTTTGTATGTGAACCCCTCCATCAGCTGAACTTTGGGCACTCAAAGCGATGCTATCCGTGCTTAAAGCGAAGAGCACATCGGTTCCGGGTTCAAAACTGGGATCAATTCCCACTTGTCGCGGAATGGGAGAAAGTAACCGTATCTGACACTTCGGATTCGGAGGAAGCTCTACTGGTATTTCAGCGATAGTGTTGCCCATTTGAACTTCAACGGTTCCCAAAGCCTGCGGATATCTTTTGTGTGCATGAAGCGCCCGAAACTGAACTGCCCCAGCGGCCATGGATTCGACCTGAACCGGAACCCCTCCTCCATTTAAAAGACTTTTTAATACGGTTTTGTCCTGACTCATTTTCATGAGATTTTTTGTATTAACAAACGCTGTAGTTCCAGAGTTTTTTTCCACAGAATCCAGATTTCCCTCATCGATTACGTACTCAAGAATCGGATGATTTTTATCAGGGGCGCACGCCTCGGTGGGTAGCTTTTTTGCGAACGAAATTTCAGGTTTGTCTAGCGGAAGACATTTCATTCCCTTTTTCACGCCCGGTATGGACCACTTGGGAACCAATTCCTGGGTTGCACTTGCCACGTCAAAAGCCACCACTCGACCCGGTATTTTAATTATTCCAGGGCCAGGTTGGACAGAGGATTGAATCAGCGTCTGAGCTGAAGGGTAAGGATCAATAAACCAGCTGGGCTTTCCAATAACACGTGAGCCATCTCCAGATTTTTTAAATTTAAATTTACCCGATAGATAATCCAAACCCACTAGATCACTACCGCTCGCCTGCACGGCTTGTCCGGTTTGACTATTCTGGCGTAGATAAGATTTTAAGAGGAGGGCTGCTCCGACTGAACCCATTACTCCGACTAAGCCGGCCATAACGCCAAGAACGAGAGCGCTGCCCGTTTGGTTAAGTGGGAACAACTTCATAAAGGCTCCTATCAACGTACTGTTTAAAGTGACGCCTTCCCACTCACGTACCAAACTATGCTCAGTTTAACAAATTTCTAAATCATTATGCAATTCCCCCAACTATGAAGATTTTTTCATGATCGTCACAATCCTGTAGGCCCCAGCAATCTCACTACCTTTTAATGTCCAAATAGTCCTTTTAAAGCGTCCTTCACTTTCTGAGCGCCCTGGTCCGTTACTTTTTTCAATTCTTCCTGTGCTTTTTTTGTAGCTTCAGTTTTAGCCCGTTCCTGTACCGCTCTGCTAATATTAGCGAGAGCGATGCGCCCCAAATATTCCGGAACGAACGCATACTCATATTGGGGACTTAACAGCGTACCTCGAATCTTAATCGGGATTTTCAAAGGTTGCCCTCTTTCAACCAAAAGGGATTCTACTCTTACCCCAGCTTCCTCTACGGAGAGGTCCTTCAACTTAGTTAAATTGTAAGTATCCACCAGTTCCCAATCTGCTCTAAAAGCATAATCAATCAATCCCACTTCAGTTTCTCCTTTGAGATCAACTCCCTTGCCTGGAACTGCTTGGGCAAAAAAGTCAGGGCTTCTAAAGACTCCGTCCTTAATTGAAAATGATGATGTGACTTGCTGAAACTCACCGCTGACTTTATCAACTTTTACGGTTTTGCCACGTAAAGAAGGAATTTTTTCAGCAATTTTGTTTATTCCCTGATTCACACTCTCCGTCAAAAAGGGATTGATATCCACAGTACTCAAAACCGCTTTTTCGACTTTCATTTTTCCTGAGCTATTGAGATTTTTCCTAGCCAATACTGGATCGAAGCTTGTTCCTGTTCCATTAAACTCACCCGTTAATACACCCGTCATTGTATTTTTAAACAACGCCCACTGCGACGAGACAGCTTTTTGAAGGTCTAGCTGGGTAGTGGATACCTTAAAGGAGTACTCGGGTCTCCGAGCAGATAAATCAAATTGCATATCCCCTTTTACTTTTCCGTCAAAAAGGCTGGCATCTGTCAGCAATACATCCAATTTAAGATTCTTAAGTCCCCCTTTGCCTTTTACTTTTTCAATGGCCACGCCGTGAGACTTAATACTTTTGAAATCAAAAGTGAAATTCCCCGATGTCTTCTGAGCAATAGTACTTTCTCTCAAGAGCGCTAAGGGTGCATCAAAATCAGGAACAGGAACTGCTCGTCCTTCCTCTTTTTGCTCAGTCCGCACTTCTACTTTTCCATTCTTTTCAGTGTTTTTTACTTCATAATTGGTTTTTTCAACTCGATTTGATTGCGTGATTTTCTTTCGTTTTTCCCAGTCCACAAGCTGGTCCAGATCCATTTCTTTGGATTGGATGTCTAATTGGAAACGCGGACTCAAAAGGGATTCCACTCTTAAATCGGCCCGAATATCAAAACCTGAAGTTGCCAATTGAAGCCATGATTTTTCTACTCTTTCTAGTGTGGCGTATAATTCACCGTTCAGATCTACTTTCTGTTTAAATGTTTCGGCGCCGATCTGTCCCTTTTTAAGACCGAGCTGAAACTTTGCCTGGGGCTGAAGCACGGTTCCAGAGGCCATACCGACTAAGTATGCTCCCCCCGCTACTTGGTAATCCCGAGCCATTGGAATTAATTCAGATATCCCTTTCAGATCAATGTCGTGCGCTTTTATTTCAAAGTTGAACTTCGGCCCTTCCGGCTGGAATAATTCTTGAAATCTGCCCTGCCAATCAACGACGGCTTGATGAATACGAAATTTACCGCGATCCAGGTTAATTTGGTTCGGATACCAATTCATTTTAAAAGTAAGCTCAGCCTTCATGGATTCGTTTTTTTGAAAGGATTGTCCCCAAGTAATGTTTAGTTTATCCCCGTTGGCTTCCACTTCGAGATCATTTCCCTTCAGATTTCCCTTAACTTCAAAAGGGCCCCGTACACTCTGTTGTGGACCAAACTGGTTATCGATTTGGGCTGCCACTTTGAATGCTGACGGTCGACTCAAGGAAAGGGAATCCACCAATACATAAATTTTCCTCATGGAATAATGGTGGTCCATTTTTTCATCGGTGACATTAATGGTCGCATCAGCAATGTCTAACCCAACGCTTGCATTGTGAATCCACGCTGGTAAAGCTTCCGACGAAGAATTTGGCGTTGATTGCGACACCAAGCTTTGAGCTGGGGTTGAACTTTGTTTTGAACTTGATTCTGACTGCGGTGGATTTTCCGCTCGATTTATTTCCTTATTACTCTTTGGTTCTCTTAGCGAGTTCTGTTTCAAGAGCTGTGTAACATTCCAACTGCCGGTCTTGCTCCTTACAATGTTTACTGTAGGAGTTTTCATTTCTATTTTTACAAGAGGACTCAATTTCACAAGTGAAAAAACCGGTACCGTGAGTTTTACATCACTCACTGATAAGACACTCTTGTTAGAAGCATCGAGCAGCTCGGCTCCTTCTGCCTTAACCGAAATAGTTCCCCAAAGTGATAGTTTGAGCTTACCCAAAGTAAGTGAACCATTTATTTCCGAATTAATTTTTTCCAGAATTTCAGGACGGTATTTGTCTACATCAATAACAGAGGGAAGTAAGCCCGCTCCGACAAAAAGAAACACTAACAATCCAGCCGTTACCAACCCCATTTTCTTCCAAAAAGGACCGATCTGAGTTTTCATAGGCCATTATTTTAGCAGATTTCTTTGAAAGCGTCCTTGAGAGTGACACTTCTAGGGGAGTAGCTTGAGCGTTTCAGACACACCTGGATAGCCCATTTCAAACCAATGCCACCAGCTCATCACCATAATCAAATGACCAACAAAAATAAAAAAGTGACTCCACATTTCAATTCTATCCGAATTGCCTGCCATATAGCGTCGCCAATGCATGGCCTCATCAATAACACTGTAAAAAACGGAAAGCACAGTCAGTACCAAAGCAGGAATGCGTAAAAAATCCCGATGAGAATAAGCAAGACACAAAGCAAACACGCTCGTAATTCCAGCAAAAATAGTAATGTGATGAACGAGATCCTCACCGTTTTTAAGAGCCTGCTTGTAGGCAGTTCGATGCCCAATAGTGTCAAATGCTATCGCCCCTACAAATATAAAAATTCCAATCGGGACATTCCAGACATAGGCCGGAAAGGAAACCCCGTTTAGCCAACCAAAAATCACAAAGCTCGTCACGGCTCCCAAGAGTCCCAGCATGAGCCCGACCCACGCAAAATAAACTTTCCAATCGGTACGATTGAAAAGCCGCATGCGACTTGCGTAATGTACGGTATCCCCTAAGAAAGTTCGGCTGGTATCCACTGATGTCTCCATATTTGTAAACGATTCACTCTTCTCCAAGGCTTAACAAGTCGATACGGAAGGGTCCGTACAACTAGCACTGCCGCTTCTAAAGCGCATTGAAACTTTTGACACCCCGATACCACCGTTCGAGAGTCCCAAGCTCTAGCGCCACGCCGTTTTACTTCCCGACCAATTTGTCGATACACACAAGCGGCAAGAGCTACTGCCCAAGAAGATCGCCATGGCAAGAAGACCAACCCTCTCACTCCGGATTGGTAATAGCGATCTGCCTGTTTCAATAGCCGCTTGACCAAAAAAGCCACCTGAGAACGATACGCAGGATTTAGAACATCCTCGGGACTCATGGCCACTTCTTCCAACCAGGACAGGGGCAAATAGACCCGATCATTCTGGGCATCCGTAACAATGTCTCTGGCAATATTGGTCAACTGCATTGCCATTCCCAAATCAGAAGCGTTCTTTAATGCCCCTTCATCGGACAATCCCATGACATGACTCATCATGAGCCCTACACAGCTAGCAACTCGATAGCAATAAAGACTTAGCTCCTCAAAACTTTGATAGCGTTTTCCCTCACAATCCATTTTCATGCCTTCGAGTAGCTCCATCGCATAGTAGGATGGGATCTGATGCTGTGCTGCCACTTCAGCTAATGCTTGAAATACCAATTTCTGACTGGGGCGTCCCTGAAACGCTAGCTCAGTTTCTTGTTTAATTTCATTAAGCACTAAACTCTCTTTTTTACCTTCGGAGCTTTCATCAATTGCGTCGTCGACATAACGACACCACCCATACAGAAGACAGGCAGCATCTCGAATTTCTGGTTCAAAAAGTCGGCTAGCCAACGAAAAACTTTTAGACCCGTTCTGAATGATGGCGTGGCAACTTTGAGCCAAGGTCCCCGTATCTGGCTTGGCTTCGTTCGAAGCCGTTACTGAAGATGAGTTATTGGTTTGAAGGCTCTTTGCTCGCACTGCTATATCATCAAGAATTAATTGGGCAGTTGCTTTCGCAGATCCCACGACACCGGGAATTCCGGCTCCGGGATGAGTGCCCGCTCCCACAAAATAGAGATTTGAGAACTTATCATCGCGATTGTGGGTTCTAAAATAAGCGCTCTGATGCAAAACGGGCTCAAGCGAAAATGCGGACCCCCATGCAGCATTCAGCTCCTTCTGAAAATCAAGCGGAGTAAAAATTCTTTGGGTGACGATTGATTCATTAAGCCCCGGCAAATACCGACTCTCCAGGTAATCGAGAATCTTTTTGCCATACCGAGGCCCTTCGATTTTCCAATCTACTGTGGACTCTCTGAGGTGGGGAACCGGAGACAAAGCGTAAAACGCATCACAGCCCTCAGGTGCTAGAGAAGGATCAGTGACCGTCGGCCGATGCACATACAACGAGAAATCGTCAGCTAAATGACTCTTTTGAAAAATATCTGCCAAGTGCTCTTTGTAACGTGGCCCAAAAACCACATTGTGATGTTCAAACTGAGGGAACTTCCGATTGGTGCCAAAATAAATCACAAATAGCGACATGCTGTAGCGACTTCGGTCTAGCTTTTTGCGGTTACTCTCTGCCAGTGGTTCTCGTTTAAGCAGCGAATGATAAGTGTGATGAACATCTGCATTGCTGACCACTAAGTCGGAAAATATCTTTTCTCCCGTTGAGAGCAGTACCCCTTGAGCGAGTCCGTTCTCCGTTAGGATTTCTTTTACCTCGGAATCGTACCGTATGTGTCCGCCCAACTCCTGGAACAAATTAATTAGTCCTTTAATTAAAGCTCCAGTTCCTCCTCTAGGAAAATAAACCCCCCATTTTCGCTCCAAAAAATGAATGAGCGTATAGATGCTTGATGTACTGAAGGGATTTCCCCCTACCAAGAGTGAATGAAAACTAAATGCCTGTCTAAGATGCGGCTCCTTGATAAACTTGGAAACCATGCTGTAGACCGTTCGATAGGCTTCCAGTCGAATCAGCTGTGGCGCTACCCGAATCATGGACCACCAATCCAAAAAGGGAACATGCGCCAATTTCGTGTAGCCTTCCTCAAATACTTCTTCTGTATACTTCAAAAACTCTTCATAGCCTTGAATATCTTGGGGCCTTAACTTTTTTATTTGTTCTACAGTCTTCTCCAAATCGTTGGTGTAATCAAACACCACTCCATCCTCCCAAAAAAGACGGTACAAAGGAGTGACTGGAAGTAGCTCAACATAATCTTTGATATTTCTCCCGGAAATTTCGAACAACTCTTCGAGACAAGGAGGAGCCGTGATTACCGTAGGCCCAGCATCAAACGTAAACCCTTGGTCTTGATAAACATATGCTCTGCCCCCGGGCTTATCCCTTTTCTCTACCAATGTAACTTTGATTCCTGCCGACTGAAGACGGATGGCACAGGCAAGACCACCAAATCCACTACCAATTAAAACAGCACTTTTATCAATCATACGCTTTTTTAAGTTGGTCAACTAAAGCACAAAGATCATTCAATGCAGTTTGACTCCAACTTTCCTTAGTTAGTTTAGAAACAGCTCGATCTAAATATTCACTGGCTCCAGCTTTGGATTCTTGTACCCACTTCACATTATTAAAATAGGCACTTAACTCCCGTTCTTCAGGTAATATCGCGACGAGTTCCAAAAACTCCTCAAACTCTTTATCTGACAGTATTTGACTAGCAGTGGCCCAGATCCAGGAAGGACGGCCCAATTTCAAATCCTCAAATCGTTTTGAGTCCGGAGGGTTTTTTTGTCCAACATTCCCCAAATCATCAAACATTTGAAGTGCAATTCCAAACTCAAGTCCAAATCGGGAGAGAGATTGAATTTGACTTTCAGTAGCCCCCGCAAGGATTGCGCCGAGCTCGAGAGCCAACGCAGTAAGAGCACCAGTTTTGAGTTCAAGAGAGGCGAGACAGACCGAATAAATCCTTGGCTTTTCTAGTTTATGAATGGGAGTTCCAACATCTAATGCTTGCCCTGAATGGGCTTTGATCAGAGCTCGATTACATGCAGAATTAAGACGAGCTTTCTCCTCAGCTCCAATCTTCCAGCTCTGGATTTTCTCGAAGGGCCAAAAATAGAGCCAATTAGCGCTATTCAAAGCTACTGCGATTCCATGGGTCCGATGGAGGGTCGGTTGTCCCCGACGCCATTCGCTATTATCTTGAATATCATCGACTACCAAAGAAGCTGCGTGAATGGTTTCCAAAACCTGTGCTGCGGCCGCCAGACATTTTTTGCCTTCAGATTCTCGATTGACCAATTGGAACCCAAGTTCGACTAACTTCCCTCGGAGGCTCTTTCCAGGTCGACTTAAAAACTCATTGAGCGGAGCCAAAAGTGAATGCTCAATCAAATCGGTAATCGGGCCACCCTCTTGTAGCTCAAGCCAAGTTTCCAATTTTTCAGCGGTGGGCAGAAAGGTGTCCTTAAATTCCATTGATTGTTTCCCTTTTCCACGTTTTCATTGCCGCGCCAAAAGAGACAGGCGGAGTGCGAAGGAAGAATCGAAACAGATCTCGTTTTTTCATTTCCCCAGCATAAAATTTTTCAATCAGGTCTTCTGGAAGTCGATAAAAATGCTGCAGAAATTGATAACGCTCTTCCTCAGGTATCGCATTAAATAAAATTCGATTGAGAATTCTAAATAGCTTCTGTCTCCGCTCATTGTCGAGAACCAGCTGTTCTACAGCAGCAGGCCACTCATCGTGGGCGTGTATAGAAATCAGCTTCTCTACTGTTTGAACCGCAACAGGAACGCTGTACCCTGTAGTGGAATGAAAAAGTCCTGCTTTCATTCCGACTTCTATTCCTGAATGTCTTTTTATTTTTTGAACAGGCGAAATAAAGTGTTTAAAAAACGTATCCTGAAGGGGCAGAGGCAAACACCCGACTTCTTCATCAAAAACTTCGTTCACTTGCCACCCGTTTTTTGAACAGTAGCTAAGTATCTCCTGGCGATAATCTTCTTGCTGAATTTCCGGATTGGTACTGTAACGAGTGTCCTCAACCAGCATCCGGTTCTCAGACCAGGGCAAACAATAAATAAATCGATACCCATCTTTCTGTTCAACGGTGGCATCCATTAACAAGGGCCCTTTCAGGCCATGCGGTTCCGCAAATTGGAGTTCCAGCCCTAGAAACTTCTGAAACCCACTGGTTTTTTCCTCAACAGGTTCCGGCCCTCTACCGTCAATGATCAATGAGGCTTTCAATTGCCTACCGCTTTTTAACCTCACTGCATGTAGTTCCAACTCAACCACTTCTTCATTGAGACCAAATTGATCTGGAGAAAGAGTGCGACTTAAAACATCGTGTAGTTTTTTTGAACGAATGGAGAAGTATCGACTATCAATTTTTCTTTCATACTGTGGAAATTGGACTCGGTAATAGGGCCAAGACGCTGATATAACGGGAGCCAACCAACGAAGCGCTTCCGCGGAAATGTCGGCCTCATGAAAAGACCAAGTGTGCCGCCCCCCCAAACTGTTCCCTTGTTCCAAAAGATGAAATCGGACCCAAGGCTTAACTCGCTTCAATTGCCAAGCCAAAAGGCAATTCACGAGTCCTCCGCCCACTAATAAAATGTCAAACGAGTCGGGAATTTGCGCGTGTTGGTTCAAGTTTATCATCTCTATTTTTAGATACTTTCTCTGCACCATACCCTACAAAACGTCACCGTTCCTGGCAACTCACCTTCCAGAATCTTTTTCTGAAGTAAAAAAGGGGGGAAAACCAACCAGTACAGGGACATTTAATCATGATTTTAAGGGTTTACAACCCCAGAGCTCAAGTGATACTTTTTATCTATGACACTCTCACATGCTCATCTTTATTTGAATCATCTCCCTGTCGTTGGATTGCCCTTTTCCATCATTCTTTTTTTTATAGCGTGGAAAAAGAAAAATGAAGGGTGGGAAAAGATTGCGACCGGTTTCTTGATAGCTTCGGCACTTTTAGTAATACCGGTTTACTTGACCGGAGAACCTGCTGAAGAAGCCTATAATTTTCCGTCGGGTACCGAGTCATTTATTGAAAGCCATGAGGGGATGGCCAAAGTAGCTCTCATCTCGTCAATCGCATTAGTTTTAACTGGATTGCTCGGTATATTGATTCAAAAAGCCCAGGTCGCTTTATTTTTAAAACGTTCGGCAGGTTTACTTGGCCTGGTTACTTCGGTTGTGCTGCTTTTGACTGCAAGCCGTGGAGGCCCTATCCGACACACTGAAATCAGAGATAGCGTTCAATCTGCCCCTGCAGAAACCAGAGATGAACCCGCAGAGCAAGAGGACTCTCCTGATGAAGGAGACGAAATCTAATTTTGTTAACCAGAGCCTCGAACTCGGACACTTTGGATTGAGTGCTTCAGAAGTTGCCCAACGCAAAAATATTTGGGGCTCTAACACTTTTACTAGCCCGTCACAAACTTCATGGATTCATTTCGCTGCCCAAGCTCTTTTGGATCCCTTAACGATTATCTTACTTCTCTGCAGTCTTATTTATGTCATCATTGGGGATCGTACCGAGGGACTTTTACTCACTGTTTCTGGGTTAACCGTTGCCTTAATGACATTTGTTCAAAGATTTCGGACAGAAAAAGCCCTTGAATCTCTCAAAAGTTATCATCTGCCTCAGACGGAAGTTTTTCGAGACGGCATCAAACAATTGATATCGTCTAAAGATGTAGTTCCAGATGACCTCGTTATTCTAAATGAGGGAATGCGAATTCCGGCGGATGGAACCGTGATTGAAAACCATTCTCTGCAAGTAGATGAAAGTCTTTTTAGTGGTGAATCGGCCCCCCTGTCAAAATTGACGCAAACTAACTGTAACCAAGTTTGGTCGGGAACCTTAGTGACTCGGGGAAACGGTCTTATTCGAGTGAGTGCGATTGGGCTTAATACCGAGCTGGGGAAAATAGGTACTGCCCTATCTTCTCAAGTAGAAAAAACAACGCGTCTTCAACGAGAGTTGGGAAAGCTGCTGCGGATCTTTCTGCGTTTTGGTGTCATCTTCTGTTTTCTGGTCTTTTTCTCTTACTGGTTGTTGATGGGAAACGTACTGGAAGCTCTCCTTGCTGGACTTGCAGCCGCCATGGCCATGCTACCGGAGGAATTGTTGTTAATTTTGAATCTTTTTTTGGCGCTAGGAGCTTTGCGCTTATCAAAACTCAAAGTATTAATCCGCAGGTTTTCGGCACTAGAAAACTTGGGAGCTATTACGATTCTCTGTGTGGATAAAACCGGGACTTTAACAGAAAACAAAATGACCGTTCGTAGTTTGTCTACTCCGATGGAACAGTGGCAATGGAACCCGACTACTTCGGCCATCCCAGAGAGTTTTCATTCTTTGGTTGAGCACGCGTGGCTTGCCAGCCACCAAGACCCCTATGATCCCATGGACAAAGCGATCCGAGAAGTGGTGAACACGGCACTTAAGCAAACGGAACACTTTCATCCCCATTGGACGCTTTTGAGAGAATATCCTCTCACCCATCAGTTGTTAGCAGTGAGCGCCGTTTGGAAAGACCAATCCAATCATCAAGTAATTATTGCTACAAAAGGAGCTCCTGAAGCGATTATTGAATTATGCCATCTTTCACCTTCAGAATCTGAACGCACTTTAGCCCAAGTAGCCACACTTGCGGGTCAGGGGCTCCGGATTCTGGGTGTCGCCTCTGCTTCATGGGCACCCTCACAGACATTGCCAGACAACCCTCATGACTATGAATTCACTTTTCAAGGACTCATTGGAATGCATGACCCTCTTCGTGCGGGTGTTAAAGAAGCTTTGAAAGAGTGTACAAAAGCCGGAATCCGGGTCCTAATGATCACGGGCGACTATCCAGAAACCGCTCGCCAAATTGCCATTGAGGCTGGTTTTTCGTCATCTCTAACAATCATTTCTGGTAAAGAGCTATCGCACATGACAGATTCTGATTTATCTGAGTCAGTTAAATTACCTGTAAGTTTCGCCCGAATCACTCACGAGCAAAAGCTTCGAATTGTTCAAGTGCTGCAGAAACAGAATCACGTGGTTGCCATGACTGGAGACGGAGTAAACGATGCCTCCAGTCTGAAACAGGCTGATGTTGGGATCGCCTTAGGGGATCATGCAACCGACGTTGCACGTGAAGCATCCGACCTCATTTTACTAGAGCCTGATTTTCACGTCTTGGTGCGCGCCATTTATTTTGGCCGAAGGATTTTTGATAATATTCTTGTTAGCCTAAAATACATACTAAGTGTTCATATCCCCGTGGGTGCTCTAACCCTATTACCCGTACTTTTTAAATGGCCCTTGTTGTTTCACCCGATTCATTTAGTCTTTCTCCAGCTAGTTATTTATCCGGTTTGCTCATTTGCGATCGAATCTGAGAAAGACAACAACACGCTTTTGAGCCGACCTCCTCGAGATGTTACTGCTCCCCTTTTTGACCGTACTTTAATAAAATCAAGCCTCCAGCGAGGTGGATTCACTGCGCTCCTTCTCTTGGTTTCATACGGGGTACTTCTTTTCTTCCACATTCCCACGGATCAGAGCCGCACTTTAGTTTTTACTGCCCTTTTAGGCGCTCAGTGGGGACTTCTAAAAACCAGTTTTTCATCCTTTCATAGTTTTGGTAGCCTGTTTCGCTTCAACAATTTAACTTTTTGGGTATGGTTGGGTTCCCTGTCGTTGTTGGGCATCAGTATAGGCGTCCCTAATTTCAGAGGCGTTTTTCACTTTTCTTCCGCCCCCTTTCTTTCCCTTTTCCTTTTTTTTGCTGGGGGTTTATTAGCTGGAGCTATTTGGCAACCTACCCCACGTGAAATTACCGTTAGTTCCCATCCCTTGTGCTAGAATAAGACCTAAGAGTGACGGACCCGTGCAATCTTTTTTCCTTTTAAGCTTACTTAGTTGGTGTTTGGTTTTCTGCGCTACTTGCTCGTCTCCCACCAACCACACGTCGGAGATGACCACTGACTTCTTTTCAGATCGCCCCCCAGATTCAATTTCAGGAGACGGTAGTGTTCTTTTTCAACAAGCTCAGCAATTTGATCGCCTCCTTCGTTCCAAGCTTTCCATTGATGAAGTAGAGCAGCTCAAAAAGGATTGCCATCATACTGGAAAAACTAATCCATTCTGTCCCGGGATTTCCAAAGTCCGCAGTTTTCTTAAAATCGTTGATCAAAAATCTAAAGCTTCACGCCCTTCGAGTCCTAAGGAAATCACTCCCGCCGAACTCCAATTCAAAAACGGGCAACTACTTAACAGTGCTAAGCTCCGGAAAAGCAGCATCGAAAGTCTTTTGAAAACGTTCTCAAGCATATCTGAAACTGAACTGGTAGCTGTTTCTCAACTTTTGAAAAAGGAAACCAAATGCCCCAATCACGCAGTAGTTGCGGCAGCTGCGACTCTTGAAGATTATCTTCCCGATAACAACCAACAAGAATTAATTGCAGATCTCTACTTGCAAGGAGCGAAGTGCGCCCGTCGAGAGCTTGTGGACAAAGAACATTATCTCACTCGAGCAGGCCTTTTTTTAATTTGGAAAAAGAATTATAAAAAAGCAGTAAGCTTCCTTAAAAAAGTAAACCCGATGGATGCGTTTTCGGGGAGGGCACTTTATTGGTTAGCTATTGCTCAACGTGAGTCAGGGGATCGCAACGCTTCTGAACTTACTTTCACTAGGCTTTTAGCTCGGCACCCGCTTGCTTTTCATTCACTTTTGGCAAGTCAACCGCTCTCGTCAGATCCCCTCGCAAACTGGCTAGTTGACCGCAAGATCGATAAAACCAGGAGCACCCGCTCTCCGAGCGTAAATCCCTTTGTGTCCGAAGCCGAAATCTTAAAAAGATATGGTTTCGATTTTTCTGCTTCAATTATCACTGATTGGGTCTTTGATAATTTTTCCCACTTAGAGGGGGATTTGCGATTGCACCTCGCATCGCTAAGCTCCCCACCGACCGCAATTGTTCAAATTCCTGGCGTTCTTATTTCTCAGCCTCACTTATCCAGCAAGGCAGTCATGCAGTGGATGTTTCCAAGACCTTTCTATGAAGTGTTTCTAAGGAACAATCGGGGGCTCGACCCCTATTTGCTTTTAGCGATTGCTCGAAAGGAAAGTCGATTTAATCCCAACGCGGTATCTTCAGCTAATGCTCAAGGACTAATGCAAATCAATCCGCAAACTGCGCAAAAAATGCTGGGAAGCGACTCAGAAAACCTTTTTGATCCTTCACTCAGTATTTCTTTAGCCGCTCGTCACTTAAACGAAGATTTATCGCGATTTGATAATAGGCTTTCTCACGCCATCGCTGCTTATAATGCTGGTGAAGAGGCAGTCTCCTCTTGGGTAAAGCGGTATCCGGTTTCGGATCCAGTCCTATTCATCGATTTGATTCCCTACAGAGAAACTCGAGATTATACTACCTATGTTCTTGGTTATTATTACTGGTACAGAAAACTCTATTCAGACCATCCTGAAGAAGTCTTACCAAAAAATGTATAAATTATAAATTGTCCCAAGCAAAGCCTTCCAATTCGAGAGCGTGATTTGCTAAAGAAATAATTTCCTGGTCGTCGTTGTCGTCAATTTTACCAAAATTACTTCTCACTCTGCGTCCGACTTGTCCTGAAAACACGTGAAGAATTTCTCTTTCCTTGACAGTTTTTTCTAAGCCTTTTTCATCAATCGCGGAAGTCACCCTGGAAATAACACAAGCAAGAGCAAAAAGATCGATCATGGCGTCTGCCAATCTTCTTGTCGGGAATTGTAGTTCGACTATCTTTTTTCCATGTTTTCTTAAAAGGCGATCGGCAAACACCGCCAACCCTTTGGCACACTCTTCAAACACTGCCGTCTCTTTCTTCAGAGAGGGGTGGGCTTTTGTGAAAGTAGCTTTTCCAATACCCGTAGTAAGACTCATTTGTTTTTTCGCATAGTCTGAAAAAATACCAAACCCTTTGATGGGCTCTTGAAAAACACTCCCCACGGTCGCCGCCAGTTCTTTAAGCTGAGCCCCAACATCATGCATCGCTGTTAAAGCGATAAACAGCCGTAAAATGTCATTAGTTCCTTCGTAAATACGATTGATTCTGGAATCTCGAACCATTCTTTCATAGGGAAGCTCGGTCATATAGCCGCCACCTCCGGCTATTTGTAATGCTTCATCGAGTGTTCGCCAGAGGCATTCCGTAGCAAACACTTTGCTGATGGCGGCTTCCACAGCATAATCTTCACTGCCTTGATCGACCAAACCCGCTACTATGCTCACCACAGCTTCAGTGGCGTAGCAATCCACCACCATGTGACCCAGTTTCTGTTTGATAAGGCCAAACTCCGAAATGGTTTTACCGAATTGGCTTCGACTTTTTGCTTGCTGCGTACTCAAAGCAATTGCTTTTTTCATGCCGCCAATGCATCCCCCCCCCAAACCGCTTCTTCCGCTGTTCAGGATTTTCATGGCTATTTTGAAGCCCTTCCCCACTTCTCCCAAAACATTTTCAGCAGGAATGCGCACATTTTCAAAACTCACTGTTACTGTCGAACTCGCCCTCAAACCCATTTTGTCTTCATGAGGTCCGGTACTCACTCCCGCCATATCTCGAGTCACAATAAAGGCTGTAATTTGGCCCTCGGGCGTGTCGGTTCGAGCAAACACAGTGAAAAAATCGGCAAGTCCCCCATTGGTAATCCAAATTTTTTCACCATTGAGTACCCACGCATCTCCCTCTTTCACCGCTTTGCTTTTAATGCCAGCAGCATCGGAACCAGCGCTAGGCTCTGTAAGACAAAAACATGCTATCATTTCGCCGCTGGATAATTTGGGCAGATATTTTTCCTTTTGCTCAACAGTACCGAACAACAGAAGACCTTTCATGCCGATGGAACTGTGTGCACCTGCAGTAATGGCCATCGAAGAATCATAACGACTCAACTCTTGTAAAATTCGAGAATAAGCAGTTGCACTCAACCCAAGTCCGCCATGCTCTTCTGGAATAATAAAGCTGAACAGACCAAAGTCTTTCATTTCCTGAATGAACTCTTTTGGAAGCTCACCTTTTTTGTCCCAAAGTCTGAATTCAGTGTCTCTTCCTTTTAGCCAAGATGAAAAAGATGAGAAAACTGTTTTCAACGTTTCTTGCTCTTCTGCTTTCATTTTAGGAAATGGGAAAATAATATCCTCCGCTATTTTCCCCATACACAGTGACCGCATAAAACTTTCGTTTGGCTTGCTCATAGCAGATTAGCTCCTTAGCGAGTTAAGTGTTGTTGAAATCCAATTAAGATAGCCTGAGTGACCACCGTGAATCGGAAGAAAGATGACACATGGACACTCATAACTGTGATTTTTTGCCACACAATCCAGTATTGCCGCCTCTTTGCTCTTTTCAGATTTGGCTAACAACCACACTTCCGATGCTCGTTCTAACTTTCCCTTCCAGTTGAAAAGAGACTGAACCTGTCCCCCGATATTGACACAGGCCACCAAATTATTGTTGAGAAGCAGCTCGGCAATTTTTTCTGCTTCTTCTTTGTCTTTGGTTGTAATGTACGCTAAGACGTGTTTCATTCTTGGGTATTTTATCACAAAAAGGTCAACACCATGAAACGCTCTAAAAAGCTCCTTAAAGTTGCAACTTGGAATGTAAATTCCATCAAGGTTCGGCTTCCAAGACTCCTCAATTTTTTGGAAAGAGAAGATCCCGATATTGTCTGTTTACAGGAACTAAAATGTGTAGAGGGACAGTTTCCTTTTGAGGAGTTGAAAGCGGCAGGCTATCAAGCGGCTGTGTATGGTCAAAAAACTTATAATGGAGTTGCTCTGCTTTCAAAAATCAAACCCAGCCAAGTGTGGAAAGGCATGAATGATGAAGTTGATGACCCCGCTGCCCGACTGATTGCCGGAACGTTTGATGGTATAACCGTAATTTGCGTTTACGTGCCCAATGGACAAGAAGTGGGATCAGAGAAATATCAATACAAACTAAAATGGTTGGCTCGATTCAAATCTTTCCTCAAAAACCACTTTAATTCCAAAAACCCCTTCGTTGTTTGCGGGGATTTTAACATTGCCCCGGAGGATCAAGATGTCTATGACCCCAAAGCTTGGGAAGGAAAGATTCTTTTCTCTGATCCAGAAAAACTGGCGCTCACCGAATTAATGAATCTGGGCTTAGTGGATACTTTCAGAACCCTTTTTCCAAAGCAGAAATCATACACTTGGTGGGATTATCGTAACCTATCGTTTCCGAAAGACTTGGGGTTAAGAATTGATTTCATCTTAGGTTCAGAGCCCATGATTGAACACCTAAAAGACTCCTACGTAGATCGAAACGAGCGCAAAGGAGTCCAGCCTTCTGATCACGCTCCAGTCATCAGTACTTTTCAGATGTAGTGTCGGAAGATTCTTGACTGGTCCCTATCCCGGATGTTTTCCAATCAATCTGAGCAGGAGCATCGTCTTCTTGAATAGTCCCCTCAGAACCCAAAGGAGATAACGGACTTTCTCCGGGTTCGGAGAGCACCTCACGCAAAGCACTCCAATCCTCTCCACTTCGAGAAGAAGGCCCCATTTCCCATTCGTCCGCGGTCAAATATCCTTCAGAAGTGGCCGTTGTGCTCAACTCTGGAAAACCATCAGCGTCCAAACTCGTTAGAGGGTTTTTTTCCGTATGCTGGATTTCCCTTTCTTCGTTTTCAAAATCGTTCTCAACGGAAGTTGTTAGGGAGGATGGCGCCCCTCCTTCCCCTAGATCCATCAGGTTAGAACGTGCAGGTAAAACTTCACCAGACAAGCCTACCCTAACCGTCAAAATCCCTAAAATAACTAGAATCCTTCTCATAATGAAGCTATCGACACAATTTCATGAGATTATGAGGGCTCTGCGTCAGATCACCATATTTCCTTCATAATTCATTGATAATCTGAGGGTGAGTGTATTCACCTGAGGAGGAGCGGTGCGTGTTCTTTTGAAATATATAGGCAGGGGGATGTTCATAGGCCTCTGTTGCTTACTTGCACCCCAGAGCATTCGCGCTCTTGGGGATGATATGCTCTCCGAAACGCTCGAAGCTGTGCAAGTTTGCCCTTCGCCAGAATCAGGCTGCCAACAAAAAAGCTGCTTGGAGATGTGTCTCGACGAAGTAGTGGACCCGTTG
Source organism: Pseudomonadota bacterium (assembly GCA_009927165.1). Classification (GTDB taxonomy): domain Bacteria; phylum Bdellovibrionota; class FAC87; order UBA2466; family UBA2466; genus RFNO01. The sequence continues at coordinate 93,811 of RFNO01000038.1, read as the reverse complement.
GATTGCTCTGATTACTGCAATCAATCGGTTTAAGATATCTCTCAAGCTTTCTGACTTAAATCGATCACGCCGAGCTTTTTATTTTTAATTCTCAGGGCTCTCTCACCCCCAAATAACGCTTTCAGGTCCTCACCGATGAGTTTAGCTGCTTGAGGGGAAAGGATTCCGCACTGAACCCATTCCTCTTTAGTTTTATCCAAATAGTAGAGAATTTGGGTCGATTGATGAGAATTCATTAAATACCTAGGCATGATTTCCAACTCACTTGCCAAAAATGCAATGTAAGTCTGAATAAGGTCCACTGCATGGGAATCGATCCGGGGAAGTTCAAGTCGTGGTTCAGGTTTCCAGTTTAGACTTTTTTCTCTTCCTAAGGCAATGGCATCCAAAATAACTTTTCCACTCTTCTCAATTTCCTTAGCATGGATGCCGCGAAAAGTTTTTAGTTCATCGAGAGTCTTGGGTTGCACACGAGCCATCGAAATAAGCACTTCATTATCGGCAATCCAACCTCTCGGTAAATTGGCATCTCTGGCTCTCTTTTCTCTCCAACGAATCAATTCTGCCAAAATGGGTTGTTCACGTTCTAAGTGAGCTCCTTTTGCAATTTTTTGGGTAAGATCATCAGGCGAAACATCAAATACTTTAGCGTCTACCCTACTCTCTTCTAAAGCCCAGTCCCATCGATCTAAAGACACCAATTTGCTTTTCAGTTTTTTGGTTAACCGTACTAAGTGGGCGACATCCTCTTCCGCATAATGAAGTAATTCGTCTGAAAGTGGCCGTGACAGCCATTTAGCTCGAGCGCGCCCTTTGGGAACATGAATGTCTAATGTTTCTCTTAAGAGCTTTTGCAACCCAATACTATCTCCCATTCCACAAAGTCCCGCGGCGACTGATGTATCCAGAACAGGCGAAGCCAGAACGCCATAGGTCCAAAAAAGACACTCCTGATCGGCTTGACTGGCATGAAAAATTTTTAGGCAATTTGAATCGACAAAAATTTTTAAGAGCGGCTCTAGTTCATTTTTGGTCAAAATAGTGGGATCAAAAAGCCACACCTCATTCTCAGTGGCAACCTGAATGAGCGCAATCCGTGGATAAAAACTGGTTTCTCGAATAAATTCGGTATCGACCCCGATAACCGAAGCTTGCTGAATTGCCCGGCTGGCCTGCAAAACTTGGTCAACCGTCGTTAAAAGTTGTGGTCGTGCGCGCTTCATATCCCTAGAGTGTCGTATAATTTATATTCTTATTTCCCTTCAGTTTATTGCTGTTCTTCAAATACCGGATTATATAGTGTTTCTTAAATGAAAAAAGGAAGAATCCAGTAAGACCATGTCGTCCCCTAACATTTCCCATACCGTTCAACCTCGATTTATCACAGCTGCTTCCCTATTTGATGGGCACGATGCTGCCATCAACATCATGCGAAGAGTCCTTCTTTCGGAAGGCGCTGAAGTCATTCACTTAGGCCACAATCGCTCAGCCCAGGAGATTGTCGAAGCGGCCATTCAAGAAGATGCTCAAGCTATCGCTCTCAGTAGTTATCAAGGAGGGCACGTTGAATTCTTTAAGTATATTATAGACTTATTGAAGAACAAGAACGCTGAACACATCCTTGTCTTTGGCGGAGGCGGTGGAACTATTACCCCGCAAGAGAGCAAACTCTTAGAAGATTACGGAGTCGCCAAAATTTATTCCCCAGAGGATGGGCGTCAATTAGGGCTTCAGGGGATTATTCGCCACATGCTTGCCCAAATAAAACATCATCCCCTGCAGAACAAACACTGGGCTGCCCTTTCGCACTTTCCTGAACAGTACCAGTCGCTGGGGGAAATACTCACTTGTGCGGAACTAGGGGAAGAAGCTTTCTATTCCCTAAAACTCGAAAAACAATTCGCCGGCTTTCTCAGTCACCTTGAAGCAGCTCGCTGTGCTCAATCGCATTCGATTGTCGTGGGAATGACGGGAACGGGAGGAGCAGGAAAGTCGAGCCTTACCGATGAACTGGTCCTGCGAATTTTAGAAACTGATCCCAAAGCTCGAGTTGCCATTCTGGCGATTGACCCTACCAGAAGAAAAACCGGCGGGGCCTTGCTGGGCGACCGGTTGCGCATGAACAGTTTGGCCAATCCCCGCTGTTACATGAGGTCACTCGCTACTCGAGAGGCGCATGTTTCAATTAGCCGCGCTACTCAAGATTCTATCTCGTTTTTGAAAGCGGCCCGATTCGATTGGGTATTTGTAGAGACTGGTGGAATTGGCCAAGCAGATACTTCTATAACCGATTTAGTTGACCTGAACCTTTACGTAATGACCAGTGAGTTTGGTGCCCCCACTCAGCTGGAAAAAATAGGGATGCTCGACTTTGCTCACTTAGTTGTCCTCAATAAATTTGAAAAAGCTGGTGCTGTTGACGCTTTGACCGAAGTGCGGAAACAATTCAGACGAAATCACAGAGAATTTGAGAATGTCCCAGTCAACCGATATCCTATTTTCGGTACAATTGCCTCTCGTTTTAATGACTCTGGTGTCAACCAGGTATTTCACCATTTACAAAAAATTCGGCGGGCCACCAACAAACGCCTACCGTTGGATCAGGATTTTCAAATCCCTCCCCCGCATCAGTTTTCCATTGTTCCAAAAGAACGAACTCAATACTTGGCGGAAATTTCCAAATCCATCAGAGACTATAAAAAACAAGTAATGGTTGTTGAGGATGCACTAAAACAACAAGAAGCCCTAGAGCAGCTTGTTACTTCCTCGTCGCCACTCTCGCCGTCGGCAAAATCGGAAGTTCAAGAGGTGTTGGAACGAACCCGGGAGACAATTCCCAATGAAGTTCAATCGACTTTAGAAGCTTACCAGTCGCTCAGAAAAGAATATGAGAAAGACGCTTTCGATTACCAAGTACGAAACCAAACTTTCTCCGCTCCCCTAGTTAATAAAAGCTTGAGTCACCAAAATATTCGTAAAATATCTCTGCCTAAATTTCACTCCAAATCTGAGCTTGCTCGCTTTCTACTGCTTGAAAATTTGCCAGGACACTTCCCTTTTACAGCCGGAGTATTTCCGTTCAAACGCACTGAAGAGGATCCAAAACGACAATTTGCAGGGGAAGGAACTCCTGCCCGCACCAATCGTCGCTTTCATTTGCTGTGCGACGGAGAGAAAGCTAAGCGATTATCCACCGCTTTTGACAGTGTTACCCTGTACGGTGAAGACCCCGCAGAGCGCCCTGATATTTTCGGTAAAATAGGCGAAAGCGGCGTAAGTGTTTGTACTCTTGAGGATGCAAAAATTCTTTATTCTGGATTTGATCTTTGCGATCCTTCCACAAGCGTTTCCATGACCATAAATGGGCCTGCGCCCATTCTGTTAGCTTTCTACTTTAATGCCGCCATTGACCAACAAGTCGACAAATTTAAAGCTGCTCAAAAACGTTCGCCAACTGATACTGAATATTTAGACTTAAAAGCCCAAACACTTCGGCAAGTCCGAGGAACCGTACAAGCTGATATTTTGAAAGAGGATCAAGCCCAAAACACCTGTATTTTTTCAACAGAGTTTGCGCTCCGAATGATGGGCGATATTCAAAGCTATTTCATTCAGAATCAAATTCGCAATTACTACTCAGTTAGCATCAGCGGTTATCACATTGCGGAAGCAGGCGCCAATCCCATCAGCCAGCTTGCTTTTACTTTAGCGAACGGTTTTACTTATGTAGAGTATTACCGCGCTCGGGGCATGAAGATTGATGATTTCGCTCCCAACTTCAGTTTCTTTTTCAGCAATGGGTTAGACCCGGAATATACTGTAATCGGAAGAGTCGCTCGTCGGATATGGGCTGTTGCTATGAAGCGGCTTTATGGTGCTAATGAGCGGAGCCAAAAACTTAAATATCATATCCAAACTTCTGGGCGCTCGCTTCACGCTCAAGAAATGAGCTTCAATGATATTCGCACCACTCTTCAAGCTCTGATAGCTATTTTTGATAATTGTAATTCCCTACATACCAATGCTTATGATGAAGCATTAACTACCCCTACCGAAGAGAGTGTGCGACGAGCTATGGCTATTCAGCTCATTATCACTAAGGAATTAGGATGGGCTAAAAATGAGAATCCCCTCCAGGGCAGTTTTTTTATTGAGGAATTGACCGACTTAGTGGAAGAAGCTGTGCTTGCTGAGTTTGAGCGTTTGTCGATGCGAGGCGGCGTTTTGGGAGCGATGGAATCTCATTATCAGCGCTCGAAAATCCAAGAAGAATCACTCCATTATGAAACTCAGAAGCATGATGGAACCCTCCCGATAGTAGGGGTAAACACTTATTTAAATCCTTCTTCCAGCGCTTTTGCAGAAAGTTACAGTTCTCCTCTGACCCGCGCTACTTACGAAGAGAAAACCGAACAAATTTCCCGACTCCGAGAATTTCAGAATCGAAATCGAAACGAGGCTGAAATAGCTCTGAAAGAAGTAAAAAGAGCAGCTTCTAATGGCGGTAATATTTTTGAATCTCTCATGAGTGCCGCACGCGTATGCTCTCTTGGCCAAATTAGTCGCGCCCTTTATGAAATTGGCGGCCAATATCGTCGGAGTATGTAAGCAGCGTTTCTAGAAAATGTACTTCTTTCTACTAATGTTTAGTAAAAGAGCCGTACAGATCATAAACATCATCATGGAAGAACCCCCATAACTAAACAGGGGAAGCGTCACACCCACAATCGGAAGTACGCCAATGACCATCCCGATATTGATAAATATATGCCAAAACATTACTGCATTAAGACCAAACGCTACTAACATTTCAAATTTATCTCTAGCCCTCAACACTGTCCGGAATGAATAAACTAAATAACTCGCATAAAAGCCTAGTAATACTAACGCTCCTAAAAATCCGCGCTCTTCTGCGAAAACCGAAAAAATAAAGTCCGTGTGCTGCTCCGGAATAAAATTAAGCTGCGCTTGGGTCCCCTCCATATATCCTTTCCCCAAAAACTTACCTGAGCCTACTGCAATTCTACATTGGAGGGCGTTGTAACCAGTCGCTCGCGGGTCAGAAGAAGGATCCAGAAAAGTACGAACTCGGTTTCGTTGATAATCGTGAAGCACATATTTGTAGGCCAAAGGAAGACTGATCAGGGCAACCACGAGAACTAAAAAGATGGATTTCCATTCCACACCGATAAACATGATCATGGAAGCCGCGGTTAGAAACACAATCCCGGCAGTCCCCATGTCTGGTTGCCGCTTAATTAAAATAAAATAAGGAATAATCATTAAAGCGGGACCCAGCAGTCGCTTGAGAGTATACGGCGCTCCCGCTTTATCCTCAGAAAAATACTTTGCAAGTGCCAGAACGATAGCAATTTTCGCAAATTCTGAAGGCTGTAGTTTAAAAAAGCCTAAGCTAATCCATCTCTGACTTCCATTTCCCACGTGGCCCACCAACAGTACCAACGTCAGAAGACCCAAGCAAACAACATAGGTAGGATAGGCCAATTTTCTCCAAAAATCGGAATCAATGAAGACGATCATGAGAGTGATAATGCACCCTGCGATAAAATAAATCCCCTGAAGCTTAGCGAGAGACTGCAAGCCAGGACCACGGCTTGCGCTATAAAGGGTGACTAACCCAGTTAAAAATATCAGCAAAGTGCTGACAGCCAGTCCCATATTGAAGCTTCGGATTACATTAGGCGAATCAGTTTTGAGCATTATTCATCCATTTCTTCGAAGGGGAGTTGATGTCCTTTTTTAACTTTAGGAACTTCCTTCTTTTCATCTTGGGGAAGAATTCCTTTTTCGAGATTTTGTTTGTCGACGTAAGCTTCAATCACGTCACGAACAATCGGAGCAGCCGAGGCGCCATGACAAGAATGTTCGGCCAACGCTACAACTGCGATCTCAGGCTCATCCTTCGGAGCATAGCCGACAAACCATCCATGGTGCCGATCTCTTACCGGAAGAGCCATACAGTTTTTTACTTTTGATATATCACTGAAGCCCCGAACCTGGGCTGTACCCGTTTTTCCCGAGATTATCGTCTTTTTACTATGGCCACTCACAATAGCCGTTCCACCCGGCCGATTAGCAACCTCAAAAAGCCCTTCCTTCACAGCTTTCCAAACGTTTTCCGGAAGATCCAACTTACTCTGTACCTCGGGTTTAACTTCAGTGACTAATTCACCGTTTAGTTTTTCAACCCGCCTGACCAGATAAGGTCTGTACCGAGTTCCCCCGTTAGCAATAGTGGCGTATGCATTGACCAACTGAATGGGAGTTACCGTAACAAACCCCTGTCCAATAGCCACACTTAATGTTTCTCCGGGTTGCCACTCTTCTTTAAGAGCTTTGAGTTTCCAATCCGAATCGGGAATCAGTCCCTTTTGCTCGCCTTTTGCTAATACTCCTGTTCGCTCACCAAAACCAAACATTCGGGCATATTTCGCAATCCGATCAACCCCGAGCTCCGTCCCAAGATTTGCAAAGTACACATTACAAGATTCTCGAAGGGCTTTAGTAAAATCAGTCCAGCCATGAGTCTTCCAACAATTCAGCTTATGGCTTCCTGTTTTAAGAAACCCATGACAATCCATTCCGCGAGAACTCTTTGCGACTCCCTCTGCTAGGGCCGCAATTCCGACAATTGCCTTGAAAGTAGAACCTGGCATATAAATATCTTGAACGGCGCGATTGCGAAGGGGCTTCTCAGGGTTTCGTTGGAGCTGACTCCAAACATCCGGGTCAACTTCTCGTCCCGAAATTTTTCCCGGATCGTAAGAGGGCTGATTGACCAAAGCAAGAATTTCCCCAGTACGAGGATCCATGGCAATCACTGTTCCATTAAACGAGTGAGAACGCATGGATTCATTTGCTTTCTGAGAAAGATCCATATCAATCGTTAAATACAGACTATTACCAGGACTAGGATCAGTTTGAGAAAAATAACCAAAGATCTTGTCACTTCCCTCGGCTTTTCTTCTGCGTCCCCGAGCATCCACTTCCACATATCCCACTCCATCCAGTCCGCGCAGATCATTATCATAGAGACGCTCTAGTCCAGTTCGTCCAATGTAGTCGCCTAATTGAAGCACGGGATTAGCAGCGATATCTTTTTTTTCGACTTCACTTACGTACCCAAGAAGTTGAGCTCCCACTTCACCAAAGGGATATCTTCTTTGGACATTGTTTTCTATATCAACACCAGGGAAACCAACTTTCGATGTTTCAATGGAAGCAATGAGATCCTTGCTGACATCCGCTTTCAGAAGTCCGGGTGCATAACTGGGACCTCGATTGACTTTAGCCAACCTTTTTCCAAACTCTTTCGGGGTTATTCGAAGAGCATTGGCTAAGCGTTCATTGTCTTTGTCTTCGTAAGAATAATACTGTGATACTAACACCACATCAAAAGCAGCACGATTATCGATGATCACTTTCCCGTTGCGATCATAAATTTTCCCTCTCGCAGCGATCACTTTCTCTTTTTTTAAGCGGTTTGCTTCAGAAAATCGCCTAAGCTCCTCCCCTTTGATAACTTGGAGGTAAAAGAGTCTAAAAATCAAAACCAAAAAACCCAACACAACGGGCAACTGAAAAAGTTGAATACGACTTCGATAGTCTCTAACCTCTTCTTCACGACCAATCACAGAGATACCTCACCTAATTCAATATTCAATCGATCTGCTTTGTAAGTTATCTTGTCCAGCGCAGAAATAACCAAGTAACATATCCAACCGGCAAACGTGTTGCACAGAAGAAATCCGATGTGAAGATTTCTCCAACTCATTAATGGCCATCCGCTTTCAAAGGAGTTCGCAATAAAAGGTAATACGACACGGGATAACACTGACAAAACAGCCATCAGGCCTAGAACACTCAAAGAAGTAGTTGCATAAAAAGTTTCGCTCAGTAGGCGAGCCAGCCCAAAAAAGAGCAAATAGTAGATTACGAATACTCCAATGGGCGCTGCGCTTTGCAAAGTATAAAGATGCGCGAGAATGAACCAAAGAAGCAATCCTTCAAATACTGGTCTTCTCTGGCCAAAATAAACCATAAAAGGCAACAAAATATCCCAATGACCTAGAAACCAAGGGGAAAGCCAATAGGCTGTTGTCTTGACCAGCATCAGAACCAAAAAGAATCCCACCATAAAAACAGGATTCAAACTACGAAGTAGTTTTTGCTGATTTGATTGGGGATATAACAACAAGCACCTCTTCTAAACGATAGAGATCGACTGCCGTCTTTACCGTAATGTTTTGAAGAATTCCATTAGCCGTTGAACTCACTTCGGAAACGTGACCGATAAGAAGTCCTGAGGGAAAAATCCCTCCAAAATTAGTCGAGACGATGGCATCGTCTTGACTTACATCCTCTAACTTATCCATGTATTTGAGCTTACAGTTCAGCGTTTTGGATTCTCCAGACACTATTCCGCGGGCACGGCTTCGCTGAACAACAGCGTCGATATTACTGGCGGGATCAGCCAAAGTGAGCACTTCAGAGAAGTGCTCTGAAACACGGTAGATCGTTCCCACAACGCCCCCGGGATGTATGACTCCCATTCCAACTTCAATCCCATCTCGAGAGCCCCTATCGATTCGAATCCCAACAAAATCAGTTGAAACGTCTTGCGCCACTACTTTAGCGGCTAGAGTTTTAATGGATACTGCGCTTTTAAAATCCAAGGCAGTACTCATTCGACGATTTTCAGCTTCCATTTCTTGTAGAAGAACTAATCGCTGTTTCAATTCAGCAACTTCTTTTTCGAGGGATTCATTACGTCTGGCAGCATTCATCAAAAAAACGTAATGATTAAAAAGAGACCGGACTCCATTGCCCAGATAACTGGAGTTTTCCTGCAAATTTCCCGACAATGACGTCACCGCGCCATCTACACGACCTGTTCGGCCCTGCCGATGCTGGTGAATATAAAGCGCAAGGAAGCACACAGTTAGTGTACTAAAAGCGAAAAAAACATATTTTTTATCTGATGAGACCAATGCCTTGATTTTAAAAATAAATCACCGTATTTTTATCACAGCGTTTGCCACTTGTCAGGTAACCTTATCTATTTTTTTGAAAGGGCATCATGTTAGATTCCATCCGAAAAAGAAAAGAACACTGGATTTCCGTTATGATTGTCTTGGCCGTAGTGGGAGTAATGGCCTTTTTTGGGGTATCTAAATTTTCCGGAGACCAACGCAATCCAGGTTCTCCCGTGGCTTGGGTTAACGGAGAAACCATTTCGCAGCGTGACTTTTACCGAGAATTAGAATTTACACTTTCTCAGTATCGTTCGGTTTTGGGCGCTCAATACGATGAAAAACTCCTCGCCTCTTTGCGAATTCCCCAACGCACATTAGATCGAATGGTCCAGTTGAAGTTATTAACCCAACAGGCTGAAAAAATGGGGTTTTTCGTTTCAGATCAAGAGCTAGCTGACACGATACGGGCCCTCCCTTATTTTCAGAAAGATGGAAAATTTGATTTGGAATCGTATTCCAAAATTCCCAACCGCGGGTTAGAGGAGCGAAAACAACGCGAGCAAATGGTCACTTCACGACTGCAAGCTTATATGGCTAACCGCATTAAGGCCTTGCCTTCCGAAGTGCAGGATTCCCAAACGATCACAGGGACAAAAGTGGATTTGCAAGTAGCAGTGATTGATTTTAAAGCTTTGGCCCCTCGACAAGAGCCCTCTGCCCAAGCAGTAGGGGAAGCACTAAAGAATGAGACGGTTCTGAAAAACCAATACGAAATGCGTAAAGGGGATTTTACCGATAAAGCCCGTTACCACTTCAGACAAATTCGAGTGGGGGTTCCTTTTCAAGCTTCTGCCGACACCAAGAAAAAAGCCCAAGAAAAGATGAATCTCATCAAAGCTTCACTCACGGCTGCGAACTTTGAAGCTACCGCTAAGACACAATCGGATGACGAATTCGCCAAAAAGGGAGGAGATCGAGGCTGGATCAGCGAAGGAAGTTTGGATAAAGCGATTGAGCTTGCGCTGCAAAAGTTATCTGCCAATCAGCTTTCGGACATCATTGAAACCCCAGCAGGATTTTTTGTGGTTCAGCTGATGGAGAAACAAGCCCAACAAGTAAAACCTTTCGAAACCGTGCGCGCTGAACTTGCTAACGTTTTTGTTCGTGAACAGGAACAAAGTAAGTTTGTTGAAGCAAAGAAGAAAGCCTGGGAAGACCTTCTAGCGAAAGGACAATCTTTAGATGACGAATTACGGAAAAACAAAGTTTCCGTAAAAAAAACAGGGCCTTTTCCTCTTGATCAAGGAAGCATCCCTACTATCGGTGCTGTTGATTCTATGATGGATGCTATTTTTGAAATGTCTCCCCAAAGTCCGACAGCCAAACGGCTCTTTTTCTATCAAGACAAATATTATTATTTGAAGCTTGCTTCCGTTACGCCACCCAAAAGTGAAGAGCTGACAAAAAACAGAGATCAAGCAGAAAAAACCTTGGTCAATGTTCTCCAAGGAGAAATTTTTAAAGACTGGGTTTCTAGCTTGGAAAAGCAAGCTTCAATCAAGCTAGATGAAACATTTTCTACCAAGAAAGGACCGGGATCCACGACGCTCTAACGAGCAGTAGCTCCCCGACTCTGTATGTTTGGTCTTCTTGACACCTACATGCGGTATGACCCCGCAGCAAGAAGCAAATGGGAAGTTTTTTTTCTCTATCCCGGAGTAAAAGCTGTTTTTGCTCATCGCCTTGCTCACCAGCTCTATGACTGGCGAATCCCATTTTTGCCGCGAATGATCTCGGAACTCAGTCGGTTTTTTACTGGCATAGAAATACACCCTGGAGCCCAAATTGGTAAAAATGTCATTATTGATCATGGAATGGGTACTGTTATCGGCGAGACAGCTATCGTCGGAGATTTCGTTATTCTTTACCAAGGAGTTACGTTGGGAGGCACTAGCACCCAAAAACAAAAACGACATCCTACTTTGGAAACAGGGGTGGTAGTTGGCGCGGGCGCAAAAATTTTAGGCAATATTACCATTGGTCACCACTCGCGAGTTGGGGCCAACTCGGTTGTCATTGACCATGTTCCTCCCTGCTGCACTGTCGTTGGAATCCCTGGACGAGTAATTCCGCAAGCAGTTGAAACTGGCACCGAATTGGAACACGGAAAAATTTGAACCAATTTCTGAGGGCTTCTTATTCAGCAACTAAGCCAGGCCATACCCAAGCTCTAACCCCATCCAGACGTAAACTGGGGCCATTCGTGACGGTTCCAGCTAACTCATTAACCCTCAATAATTCAACTACGCCTTCAGGAGTGGCGAATAGTCCGCTCATTTGAGGAGCTGGAATTTCAACCCTGACTTTACCGCCAACAGCCTCAAGTTGGCTCTCCACTACTCCACACGCTAAGGTTCGCTCTTCTTGCCCCTGGCGCGTGACGATATAGAGTTCCACTAGGTTCATATCATTGGGAGCTGTGGGTGCATCCCACTCCACCACTAAAGGACTGCTTTTTTGAATAATTGCGGGCCCTTCTTCCAAATGATGCTCATTCACTCGTGGACCGCGTAGCTCCTCTGGCATCACAAATTCCACTTGAAATGGTTTCAACTTGCCCTTTCCTTCAGCGGCAATGAAATAAAGCCCGGGTGCAAACCTCGGCATTAATTCTTTGAAATAGGAATGATTATCTCCCTCAATGATCTCGATCTGCTTAGAAGAGGTCATCGTACCCAGTACTAATTTCCCTACAGAAACGGGAACCCAACTCGAAGTATCTCGTGCTTGTTTTGCCGAATTAGTAACAAGCTGACACTGAAATCCTTTTTTTTCTCGAGAAAAAGCAACTGGAAACCTTCGCATACCCCGACGAGGGGCAAGGAGAGGGTCTGCCTGAAATCGAGCGGAAATATCCGCTTGGTAAGCCATTCCATTATCACTCGCCACAGTGGATATATCAGTGAGATTTACAACTCCAGCATAGGAAGCATTCTGTTTCTGGGGGGGTTTTTCCTTTCCATCTAGAACACACCCTGTAATTCCCAATAATAGGCCTAGGGAAAAGACTAATTCATATCTCATAGTGCCCCCTTTTTTAATCACCCGCGTGGATGATATTTACTTTGCATCAGCTTCAAATTTTCAATATCTAAGTGAGTGTAAATTTCTGTCGTACTGATCGAACGGTGCCCCAACATTTCCTGTACAGCTCGAAGATCGGCTCCGTTTCTAAGAATGTGTGTGGCAAAGGAATGCCTCACCATGTGAGGCCAAACATTTTTCGAAATTCCAGCCAACTTGGAATATTTTTTAAGAGTCTTCCAAATAGCCTGACGACTCATCGGTTTCCCAATTCGTGTGAGGAAAAAAAGGTTAGTTTCCTTTAAATTGCTTTGTCTCACCCATTCATGGCGAATATGTTTGTACTTTTTGCACCAGCGAATGGCTTCAGCGCCTACTGGGATTAGCCTTTCTCTATTACCCTTTCCAATAACTTTCAAAACCCCTTCGGTGAATTCGATATCCGATATCTTGACGTTGGCAATTTCAGAAATTCGGGTACCCGTTGCGTACCAGAGCTCGAGCAATGCCCGGTCTCTTATTTCTTCATCACTTCCCCCTTGAGCAGTAGCGATTACTCGAAACATTTCTTCGATTGTTAAATGTTTGGGCAATCGTTTTGCTTTTACTTGGACCAACAGCAATTCAGAAGGATCTTTGTTAATTTTTTTTTCACGCAAGAGAAATTTATAGAATTGCCGAACGGAAGAGCACTTACGAGCCAAAGTTCTTGAAGAAAAGTCCTGCCGACGAAGGAAAGCTATAAAACTTCGTAAATCAGACAAATCAAGATTTAATAGAGAAAGTTTTTTAGAAGCACAAAACTCTTCTAGTTGGGTCAGGTCCTGCTGATAGGCGTGCCGAGTGTTTAGGGAAAGCCCTTTTTCAGTAGAGATACAAGCTAAAAATTCGTTTATTTCTGGAGAGATCACTCACTCATCTCTATCATTTTCAAAGTGGTTCTTCAATTTTCTTCTTAGCCACATAATGGCTTGTGTGTGCAATTGAGAAACTCGGCTCTCGGTAACATCGAGAACTTCTCCGATTTCTTTCAAATTCAGGTCTTCATAATAATAGAGACTCAAAACTAATCTCTGCTTTTCCGGCAGGCTTTCAATGGCCTTTGTGACCACTTCTTTTACCCCTTTAATGCTCAACTGAGAGATTGGACTAGGAATCTTACAGCTTTCTAATAGGTTGAGAATGCTTTTTCGGTCACTACTGTTGAAGCTACCAGCTTCATCTAAACTGAGAATAGATACTGACTTAACTTGATTGAGGAGATCGTAATACTCTTCTTTAGGAATCTGTAATTCAGCAGTAACTTCTTCTTCCGTCGGCACTCGACCTAACTTTTGCTCAAGTCTTACATGAGCCCTTTCTAGTTGCTTGGCTTTTTCTCTGACAGAACGAGGAACCCAGTCTTGAGCTCGTAATTCATCTAAAATAGCTCCTCGAATTCTAAATTCCGCATAGGTTTTAAATTTGTTATCACGGGTGGGGTCATACTTGTCGATGGCATCCATGAGTCCAATCACTCCACTAGACACCAGATCATCAAATTCGATATTGGAAGGCAACCGTACAGCAATCTTTTGAGCAATAAACTTGATTAAAGGAGAATACTCAATAATGAGTTTCTCTTTGGTCCTTTTATCAACTTTCTTTGTGCCTTCTTTGAATTTCTTTGCCAACGCTGTTGCCATGATTATCTCTCTTCAGGTTAAAGGATTAGGCTCGTGGTTCAGATTCCGCACCATAAAAAAACCGAAGACCATGATTCTGAGTCAACGGACTTTGCTCCAATCTACGACAAACCTCCGACAGCTTCTGAGTAAATTGATCGCTCGGGTAAATTTCCACAAAAGGCTTTTGTCGTCTCAATGCTTCCCCCAATCTGGGTTCCCATGGAAAGATATCCAAAAGCCTAATTTTAACTTCCAGCTGACTTCTTACCACATCCATAAAACGATCGATGATTCTATCGCTCTCGTTGTGACTGTGGCTCATCGTTACCATCAGCCAAAACTCTCGAATGGAATACTTCTGAGAAAGTATCTTCATTATAGCATAGGCATCCGTATAACTTGTGGGTTCAGATGTCGTGACCACTATTTGCTGATGCGCTGCAGCCGCAAAAGGAGTTACGCCGCTGTGCACACCTGAGGAGTGATCAAAAAGAATAAGATGAAATTGGTTTTTCAAAGCTTCGATTTCAAAAAACAGTTGATTTCGACTCGTTTCGTCTAATTCTTCAAAACCCAGAACTCCGGAAGGAGAAGCTAACAAATAAAGATTGGGATAAACTTCCTGAACAGCGCTGAGCAAATCGATTTCTCCGGAAAGCACTTTCTCAATGGTCCATTTGGGTCTAACTCCCATCGCTATTCCTAACTTTCCCAGGGACCAATCACCATCAATTAATAATGTCTTTTTTCCTGCTTTTGACCAAAGTGCCCCCAGATTGGTAACTAAACTGGTTTTACCTACTCCACCTTTTCCACTTGAAAAGCTGAGTACCCGCGTACCCATCATCGAATCGGAATTCATAACTCTCCCCTTCTAATAATGTACTGAGCCAACTCTCGTTGTCTTAAAAACTTCAATGTATTTTTTAATGATTGAGATTCACTAATACTTAGCAAAGGTATTTTTACTCTCTTACTCAAGTCGTGAATGACAGCTCGTTGAGAAGCTATATCCATCTTAGTTAACAAAATAGCTTGTATCGGAAAGTTCAGTCGAGCTGCATCTATGATTCGAAGCATTTCTGTTAGCCTCATCCCCCCATCAAGTGTAACAAGCACTGAGGCACCTAGGATCTCAATCTTTTTACTCAATTCGGCATTAAGACTTTCAGCCGAGATTTCCAAGCTTGGAGTGTCGACTAGCTGAACTCCTGGCCCAGAAAAAGGCTCAGGATTTTTCAGAGGCATCCGAAGTAAACGAGAGTAGGAAGTCATCTCTGCAACGCTCGTAACTTTTCGGTTGTCAAATGAAGAAAGAGAAACTGATTTTCCGTGGGCTCTCAGTAACACCGCCAATTTAATAACTGCAGACGTTTTTCCCGAACCAGAAGTTCCCACTACTGCCCATGTTTTTTTATCCATGAACTCGGAAGAGTCCATCACTCTTAATGAGTTCATAAGAAGCCTTACCAAGATCTTATCGACTTGGATCGGCTCACTGGTTTCTTCAGGAGAAAAATCAAAAGACAACTTCAGTGCTAATTCCCTTGCGCTTTCTGGGGAAAAACCCATGGCACTTAATCGTTCCTCAAACTTATTTGACTTGCTAACTTTTTTTGGACTCTGTCTCTTGTCGTCCTGAATATCCATGTAGCGTTTTACTGCTTGAGATGAACTCGGAGTTTCTTCGGCATTCTTTTTGTAGGACCCATATTTTCGATGGGGAAAAATCTTCATTAATACTGCATCATCAACGGATTTCGTCTCTAATTCTTGTTTCTTTTGATAAGCTGCTGTAATTTCGACAACAGATTTTCCCAGCAGACCAGTCTTCTTTTTTTGAGTGCCCAGAATTAAGGTGTCTGGCCCCAGCTCTTGTCGAATAGTTTTAAGACCTTGTTCGAGACTTTCAGCTTCGAATTTTTTAACAAACATATTATGCCTCCACCGTGGCAATTATTTTAACGCTGGCATCCGGAGAAATATCGTTTGCGGAAACGATCTGAAGATTGGGGACAAAACGTTCAATTGCTTTCTTTAAAAGTCCACGAATCATGGGACGACATAAAAGAACTGGAGTTCCTGAATTAAATACTGTGCTTTCAAGAGTTTTATTCAAAGACTTAACCAATCTTTCGAAATAGCCTGGCTCCATATTAAGAGTTGGGCTGCCGTTGTCCTGCCTTTGATAGGCGCGAATAATCTGTTCCTCGGTGGCAGGAGACATCGTCATCACTTCAAGAGCACCAGTTCCCCCGCTCAATCGATTCGTTATCGTCCGTGCCAAAGCAGTGCGCACGAATTCGACTAACTGATCAGTGTCCTTCGTGGTAGCCGCGTAATTAGCAAGGGTCTCAAGAATCGTACGAAGGTCACGGATGGGAACTTGTTCTTTTAAAAGGCCCTTGCACACTTTCAACACTGAACCCAAATTAAATGCATTTGTACCAATCGCTTCTTCGACAACCTTCGGATGACTCTTTGAAAGGTTATCCACAAGAGATTGCAACTCTTGCCGACCAATTAATTCAGAAGCGTGGCGACGGATTGTCTCCGTAAGATGAGTGGCAACAATAGTTGACGCATCTACTACTGTGTACCCATCCATCTGAGCTTTTTCCCTTAATTTTTCGGGAATCCAAAGTGCCGGCAGCCCAAACACAGGCTCCTTCGTTTCTATACCTGGCACAGGTTCCTCAACATTGCCAGAATCCATGGCCAAAACATAACCGGAGAGAAGCTCGCCCCCTCCTACGGGCACTCCCTTAATCAGGAGGGAATACTGAGCTGGTTGCAGCTCCAGATTGTCTTTAATCCGAACTTTAGGAACAATGATGCCAAGCTCTTTAGCAAACTCTTTTCGGATCTGGAAAATTCTGTCGATCAAATCGCCTTTTCCTTCACCTTCAACCAAGTTCACAATTCCATACCCCACTTGGAGCTCAAGGGTATCCACATCAGGCGGAACATTGGTTTCAACAGCTTGTGCTTCAATCTGCTTCTTTTCTTCTTCTTTCTTCAGTACTTCCTCAGCTTTTTCCTTTTTTCCCACTGTGTAGGAGATGGAACCACACACCACTGACAAGAAAAGAAAGGGTGCCGTAGGTAGACCTGGCATCAATCCCATCAGAAAGAGAATACCGGCAGTTGCCCCCAAAGCACGTGACTGCAAGAAGAGCTGACGTGCAACTTCTTTTGACAGATTATTGCCAGAAGCTGCCCGAGTAACTACGATACCAGCGGCCGTTGAAACAATAAGCGAAGGAATCTGGGTTACTAAGCCGTCACCAATGGTCATCAAAGTGTACATTTCAGCAGCTTTCCCAATTGCGAGGTCTTTTTGAAAAACCCCAATCGCAAAGCCACCAATAATGTTAATCACTGTAATAATGATTCCCGCAATAGCGTCTCCGCGTACAAATTTACTAGCACCATCCATCGCTCCATAGAAATCGGCCTCCTGCTCAATCTTGGAGCGTCGCTCTCGCGCTTGTTCCTCATTAATTAATCCAGCGTTAAGATCGGCATCGATGCTCATTTGTTTTCCAGGCATCGCATCCAAAATAAAACGAGCTGCTACTTCAGCGACTCGCCCCGAACCTTTAGTGATAACGACGAAATTGATAACAATCAGAAGTGTAAACACAACGAGCCCAACAATGTAGTTTCCCCCAACTACGAAGCTACCGAACGTTTCGATTACATGCCCTGCAGCCGCGGTTCCCAAGTGCCCGTTGAGAAGAATTAAACGGGTGCTAGCCACGTTGAGTGACAATCTAAATAAGGTTGCAAACAATAAGATAGTAGGAAAAACAGAGAACTCTAAGGGTCGTCCCGAATAAACAGCAACAAGAAGAATTGTCACACTGAGCGTAATACTACCAACTAAAAGTATATCCATTACCATTGCTGGCATGGGAACGATCATGACTAACAGGGTTCCTAACACTCCAAGGGCAATCAACAAATCTGTGTGCTTGAGAAGACTATTCAGTGACAATGCTTTTTCTTTCATTTATTTTTCTCCTGCTCTTCAGGCTCTTCTCAGACCCTTCAGCTTGAAAACATAAGCTAAAACCTCTGCGACCGCTTTGTAGAGATCTTTAGGGATGGAGTGCCCAATTTTTATATTCTTAAAAAGTGTTCTCGCCAGCGGCTTGTTCTCCACAATCGGAATGCCATTAGTTTTTGCGAGTTCCCTTATTTTGTCTGCGATAAATCCAGCACCCTTTGCAATCACTTTCGGTGCGGCCATTCCCTCTTCATATTGGAGCGCAACCGCCAAATGTGTCGGGTTGGTAACAATAACTGCCGCTTTCGGGACATCTTCCATCATTCTGCGACCAGCAATTCGCTTCTGAATTCCTCGGATCCTCGATTTGATAAGGGGATCCCCCTCTCGCAGTTTAAACTCCTCTTTCATTTCCCGACGAGTCATTCTCATCTGCTTTTCGAGAAAGTATTTCTGAAATCCATAATCAGCTGCAGCTATCACAACACAAGCGGACACAAGGGTCAGAAACAGTTTCCCGAGAATCTGTAATACTAAAATGGCCTCTTCGCCTGGAGTCTTTCCAAGAAGTCCAGAGACTACTTCGGAATGGGAAAGGCAAAATTTCCAAGCAACCCAACCAACGACTACTATTTTCAGAACGGCTTTTAACGCTTCTACGAGTCCTTTTGAAGAAACAATCTCTGCAACCCAGAAACTGGATTTATTCTGTCCCAGTTGGGGGTCAGTGGCTCCCAAGTAATATAAAATCCTACTTGTGCAGCGCTAGTAAGAATTCCAGCTATCATCGCTACTACAAAAACAGGAGTGACCATCCAAAAGAATGAAATCCCCATGTCATTTTTAATTCTTAGGAACTCCTGCTTGCTAAAGTCACCACCATTCCCAAACTTAAAAAACTTTTCAATAAGACCACCAAACTCCCGGAAAATCCCATTTACGGAAAAGTAAAGTGTGGCAACAACCGCAAACATCAAAGCTACGGAAAGTAGCTCCCGGGAAACAGCAACAGAACCCTTTTTCCGGAATTCCTCGCGACGAAACGCGCTCGCGGTTTCAGTCCTTTCCTCGTCTGATCCTTCGAACAGCGCCATTGGTTAAAGCGCCCTCAAAATTGCAACCGTCTTTTCACTAGCTTCTGTTAATACGTTTTCAATAAACTCTAAGAGTTCGGGAGCTACGATATAAAAAGTGATAAAGCCCAAAAGAATAGTGATCGGGAAACTGAACAACAGGACATTCATTTGAGGCATCAGTCGATTCAAAATTCCTACAGCAGCGTTACTCGAAAGTGCTAGCAGTGTAAATGGAGTAGCCATTTTTACCGCAGTGATAAATAACTCTGAGAACATCGATACGATTAGCTTCATTAATGAGGGATTTTCTAAAAATGATTGCTGTGCACTTTTGGTAATTTTGAAGCTTTGTACAAAAAGGAAAAGAACTTCATGATGAAGATTAAGAGCAAAAAACAACATGAGTACCATCCAGCCGTACAGCGGCACCATCACAGTCACCGAGCTCTGTATTTGAGGGTCCATCAGTCCCCCTACTCCGAACCCCATTTGAAAACCAATAAATTGAGCAGCAACATGAACCCCTTCAACTGCAAGGTGAATGGACAACCCCAGGAAGAAACCGATCAATGTCTCTCTTAAGGCTAACCCAATCAATCCGGACAAATCATTCGGGAATGGGCTTAAGTACGGCCGTAGTACTGGATACAGCGCTAACGACAATGAAAGGGCCAAGCAGATCTTGATCGAGGCGGGTATAGAACGGTGATTAAAAGCGGGAGCAAGAACAAACACACCTACTAGGCGAAGAACGACCGCAGTGATATCGAGATAGTTGTTCCATGCTAAAGGATAAAGCTCAGAAAGCACCTTCACCTCACTGCGCTGGGAATATTCTCAAACAACTGAATAGTGAAATCTGTGATCACATCCACCATCCAAGGAGAGAACAAGATAAAAGCCAACAACATCGCGGCGAATTTGGGAACAACAGCGAGTGTAGTTTCACTCAACTGGGTTACCGCTTGAAAAATATTTGTAATCACCCCTACTATTAGACCAAAAAGCAAGAGCGGAGCCGATAAGAGCACTGCGGTTTTTAAAGCTTGCCTCAAAATATCCAACACATATTCTGGAGTCATATTTCTTCCTTTACCCGAAACTCTTCACGAGCGATCCCACAATCAGCTGCCAACCATCTACCAGAACAAATAGAATCAGCTTAAAGGGCAGTGAAATCACAACAGGCGGTAACATCATCATACCCATAGCCATCAAGATGGCTGCTACGACCATGTCTAAGACAAGAAATGGAATATAGATCATGAACCCAATATAAAATGCCGTTTTGAGCTCTGAAATCATGAATGCTGGAATCAGGATATAGGTAGGAACGTCAGCGCGTTTATCGGGAGTTTGAAGCCCAGCCAACTTCACAAACAGTCCCAGATCTTTGTCTCTCGTTTGTTTAAACATGAATTTTCGGACGTAGCTTTCTGTATATTTGAGCGCTTCCATCTGACTTATCTTATTGCTCAAATAAGGCTGCAAAGCATCCTGATTGATCCCCTTCCAAACAGGGGCCATGATGAAAACGGTCAAAAACATTGAAAGAGCGATGATTAATTGATTGGGGGGCAGAACTTGGGTACCAATCGCTTGTCGAAGAAAAGACATTACGATCACAATCCTAACAAAAGATGTGAGCATAATGAGAAGTGAAGGAGCTAGCCCTAAAATCGTGAGAAGGGCAACGATTTTCAGTGCTACTGCTGTTTGCTCGGGAGTTCCCCCTGCTCCAACAGATAATTGCAAAGGAGGAATGGCCGAACCGGAGGCTGCAGCGTGGGAAAGCCCATTTACCCACAGACTTTGAAATAAAAGTGTGATCAAACGAATCATAGGACTTTCTCGCGATTATTTTATGGCTTACTTGAGACGTTGAACTTCTTCGGCAATCGCCTGCTTAAATACCCCACGTTCAAAACCCGTTTCCTCTTCGTACTGCTCCCGAAGTTTGGGAAGATGGGAAATGATATTAATTGAGTTAGGGGTAACACCCACAAGCACAAACTCTTGTCCGATACGCAGCAGACTCACTCCCGACTTTGCTCCTAAAGAATGATAGCCGAGTTGTTCAATCAAATAACGACGAGTTCCTTTGAGCCCAACTTTATTTTTTACCGTTCTCAAAACAAGAAACACACCCATGCCAATAAACAGAAGAACTAAAAGAACAATCGCAACGGCACTTCTATACCCCTTTTCATTTCCGGTCTTGCCAGTAGCCGCGAGTCCCGCTAGAGGCAACTGCTCTTCTTGGAGAAGACTCAGCGTTGCGCTTTGATTTTTCGGATAATCAATTGCCAGCTTCAGCGTCTGTCCCGCCTGCCCCATCTGTATTCTTTTCTTAATGTCTTCGGTGCTGCCATTGAGAATAATTTTCCCTTTAACAGTATTCTCATCGCTGGCGTATAAAGTTAGACGTTTAATCAGGGAATGGGGAGCATCCAATTCAATTTTCCCTCCGGTCGCTGAGGAAAGATGCGTGTTTGAGAAGTTGAGTTCGAGAATATTGTTGGTGATTTTCCAGGAAGGTGATTCCGACGTAAGATCGCCGACAATAGATACTTCAGCGCGTTCCGTGCCACCCACTTTGACTTCTTTTACTTCCGCCCCAATAGCGAAGTAGGCACAACACAAAAGGAAAGCGATGAGGAACTGTCTCATGCCAATTCTCCTAGCTGTCTAATTCGTTGCGTATTGCTCACGATGTCTGTCAGGCGAACCCCAAATTTTTCATTGACCACAATGACTTCGCCTTTAGCAACCACTTTATCATTTACTAATACTTCAAGTGCTTCACCCGCTATTTTTGACAACTCAATCACAGAGCCTTTGTGCAGTTTGATCAGATCTTGAACAAGGATTTTGGTTCGTCCCAATTCCACACTCACACGAAGTGGGATATCCAAAACATACTGAAGTTGGGACTCTTCTTTTATTTCGGGGACGACTTTCAAATTTGGAGTGCCCGAGCCTCCTTCTGTCTCATTATTAGCCATGGGAAACTTTACGTTGATCATGATATTCTCCTTCACCTGTATCTTCTGAGTTAAGCGTAGTCGTTACTTGAACTGCTGAATTTCCGCGAAAAGTGCCCATGAGTCCCTTCATTTTTGCCTGTCCCTGAATGTAAATATCCAGAGGGGCTACCGAGTCCTGTGTCAGAGTGAGAACATCTCCCACTTTCAATTGCTCCATTTCTCCCAAAGTCTTTGTGGCCGAACCTAATTCGACTTGTAAGAGCATTTCACAGGTTAACAATTCTTTGATCCAATGCTTGCGCCATGTTCTCTTATCCATCGAAAACTCACCAGTAATATTGAAACCCAAATATTCCTGGATACTTTCAAGAGCCGATAGCTGCAGCAAAATTACACAAGGGCCTGTTAGGTTTTCGAATTCAACATCAAGAGTGACTACTGCCACCAATTCGGATGGATGAATGGTTCCGACAAAGTGTGGATTATTTTCAGTTCGTTGGTGCTGGAGACTCAAAGGATAATTTAATTTCCATGCTTCTTCCATATCGCGGTAAGCGATTTGGGAGATCTTTTGGATCATGTTGTTTTCAATATTAGTAAACTCTTCGCGAGCTCCAACTTTAGCGAATGGGCGCTCTGAACCACCATAATAGGCATCTACTAGAGCATAAGTAAGTTTTGAGCTGACTATAAACAACAAATATCCCTTGAGGTCCTTTAAGGATACGATATTGATCGAAGTAGGCAACATGAGATTTGAGAGGTAATCTCCAGCCTTTACAAAATCAGTTCTCACAAAATTAACGGTCACTGGTTTCTTTAATGAATTAGTTAAGGAAACTCGGAAAAGGCGCGCGAAACGTTCATGGATCCCTTGAAGTGCAACTAATCGACCACGTACTATTTTCTCCTGGGACGTCAAATCGTAAGCAATCCAATCGGAAGCAGAGGAAGTCGCCTTTCCTCCTTTAGGATTTGCCTGATCGGCCTTGCCACTATCGCTCTCGACAGCCCCGGTGGATACCGCAGACAGAAGAGAATCTATTTCTGATTGA
Organism: Pseudomonadota bacterium; assembly: GCA_009927165.1. Classification (GTDB taxonomy): domain Bacteria; phylum Bdellovibrionota; class FAC87; order UBA2466; family UBA2466; genus RFNO01. The sequence continues at coordinate 70,934 of RFNO01000038.1, read as the reverse complement.
CTAAGAACTTCTGGCATTGGCTACGCTCCAATTAGTTGAAGTGGAACTGGGTAAAGTAAATTTCTCGAACTTTTCCATTTGAGAGTAAGTTGTTTACCGCTCTTAAAAGGTCTCTTCGCAAAGTCACCATCCCCGTAGTTTCACGAATCTGTTTATAACTGCGACTACTCAAAAGAACGATGATGGCATCACGAATTGCTGCTTTCTTTCGAGTAACCTCATCTTCAGTAGCAGCATCGCTGAGTTCAAACTCCATTTGAGTTTGGAGAAATTTTGGCCCTTGATCGCTGGAAATATTTACCAAGAAACTGTCCATCGGATAAAGCGTTCCCTGAACTCCAGGAGTAATCGCTCTTACCGTAGGTTTTTCTTTTGGACTGGAAACTAATTCTTCATCATTTTGGTGGGCTACTTGTTCCATCCGAGTTTCCAACTCAGACATTTTTGACCATATTTTTTTTAAGTAGAGACCTAAGCCTGCCACTGCGGCCAAATTCAAAGTAACAACAACCACCGAGACCAATCCAAGAAGGTCAAGCTTGGCTTTGGTTTTGGGTGCTTCGGCTGCACCTTCTTTTTTTTGCGGTGCTTCAGTTGGTTTTTTGGCGACTTCAGCCATAGGACTCCCCCTCTGAAATGTGTGTGACTTGCTGGCAAATTGTGCAAAGGGAGTGCCAGAGATATTCCTTAAGAATACGCTAGACCCAGTGAATCAAACGTCAGAGAGGCTTTCCAAGCGTCATTTCATTGACTGAGATGAGAATCGTTTTTAGGAGGCTAATAACATCCAGAAGCACACGAGTACCCATAGGGTATCCCCGAATAGTTCTGCCAAAATACTTCGGGTGCTGAGTAAGGACTAAAAGTCGCATAGGGGTTCATCCAAGGATAGAACTGATTTGCAAAATAACCATAAAGCTGAGGAGACATCACTTGGGGGCTATAGTTGTACCAAAAAGTTGTAAAATCATAGATTGGAACCCGGTATTGATTGCAGTAGTTTTGCCAGCCGCTCCAGAGGACCACAAAGACAGGCTGAAGAACTACGTTTTGCTGATAAAATCCATAAATTGGCGCCCAAGGGTAAAAGCCAGGACCGTAAGAAGCAGGATAATTGGGTTGGAAATAGCCTCCGCCGGGATATCCGGTTCCAGGATACCCCCCTCCTCCGCCATACCCACCGGGAAAACCGGGATACGTCGGTGAGGGCGCAGGAACACTCGGACCATAGGGATAACGACCAGCAGTGGTAATGGGGTCATTCTTTCCACACCCCACGAGGAATAATAAACTAAGCGCTATGATCGTTTTCTTTTTCATTGCTTTACTCAATTCCGTATTCTTAGTGAATTATCGCAATTCATTCGAATTCCGAAACATAACTGCGGATCAGAAGTTGCAAAGTCGTGCCAATTAGCTCACGCAGGGAAGTCAAGGAGTATACAGAGGAAGATGTATGAAGAGTATTCAACGCGCTGACATTTTTAGTCTTTTTAGTTGATGAACCATTCTTTCAGAACGATGCCTCGAGGAGCTTCTGCTTGGAAGTGTTCCTGGTACTTTTCTAATAACTCATGTTTGAATTTTTCAAGAGATTTGGGGGCTGCCTCAGCGGTAAAATCATCAAGATAAAAATTACTTCCCACCAAAAACACAGAATCCAAGAGTTTCGCACGATTCAAAGCCATTAATTTCTGCGACTCTTCAGAGGGACAGTCCAGACTGAGCGTAAATTGAGCGTAGGCAGTTTTGGTTCCCTTCTTGCTCATCACAGCCATCGAAACTTGGTTAAGCTCAAAGGGAAAAGAGGTCACCGTAGGTTTGGTCTCTTCGTTTGTTTCCGAGTGATGGACTTTAGACTCTGCGATCGTATTGGAAGTAGAAAACTGAGCTTTCATGATGATCCCAATCGAAGTCACCGAAATCAAAAGGACTGCGAAGCCAGCAACCAATAGAAAGGATGTCAGGACTTGAGTGTTTCTGGGGGCTTGTTTAAACCACTCTATCCAATCTTTCATACTCGAGACCTTTCCTGAAAATGATGCTTTACGATTTTACAGGAATATTTTTATTGATGTAGAGGGAAATTTGTTGGCTCAACCACTCTCCAAATTGGGAAGTCCACACTTCTTTTAATGTTTTGTTGAGCAAAAGCGTCAAGGTTTCCTCTGCTTCTCCAGACAGTCCCCCGGTGTGAAGACGGTCTAACGCAAGAGAATTCACATGAACTGTAAATTCAACTTTTCCATCTTCTTTATCAGTAAACTCGATGCGAGCGCTTGCATGAATCTGGTCGGCTGATAATCCTGTCCAAGCCGATGTCGGAAAACATAAGGAATAGGCCCCGGTGTAACTTCCCTCAAAACCAAAGTAGGGATTCTCTAACGTGGCATTGAGCAGCACAGAACCGTCTTCATTTAATTCAATCTGAACATCGTTAATTTGGGTTCTTACTCTGAGACGGTAAGAATACTGTCCGTTACAAAAGCTTCCAGCCCACTGATCATTGCCTTCATAAACCCGCTCAAAGACTCGAAGCCCCTGGGTTAGAGTTTCTCCCAACCCCAGAATATCCACAGAGGGATAGGCCACACTGCCGAAAATCATCAAAAATGGGACAAGTTTTCGAAAAAACACTCTTCGCTCCATGTCCCTAGCCGCTCCCCTAGTTGAATTCATAAAGCTCAAACTAGGGGAGCGAAGCAGGATCGTCAAGAACAGGTTTGTTAGATGTAACTGCCTGTATTTACTGATTTTTAAATGTTCTGGTTATTCCTTTTAGCGACGGGGTCAGCTATCTCGCTTAAGCGTGCTTGCAGCACTTGGGCTAATTGTTCTGCGTGCTCCCCCCGCACTGTATGAATTTTACCCTGTAACCAGCGTCGAAGAGTTGTTTTGTGAACCCCCGTGAATTCGGCTACCCACCATTTTTTTAACTCTTGGCTTCCAATGATTCGATTTACTTCGTCTCGTTTTAATTGATATTGGTGTTTCATTAACTTCAGTCCTCCTCAGAAACTTGGGCTAATGCAAAATGAGGACAAACTCTGTACAGCCCAGCGGAGTTTACACAAGACTTAAGTTAGGCCTTTGGGTATGAACTTCAGAAACACATTTTTGTTATGTTCGATCTTGATGCTGCTGGGGGGACACTCCGGCGGAACTGCGCCAATCAGAGAACCTGCCTCTAATCGGATTCGCGTTGGAATGTTAGGCTTCCCGCTCTCCAATCTCTTTTTCTTGGGATTTGATGAGTACTCCGAGGCCGTGAGCTATCTTGTATTAGAACCGCTCGTTCGACTCAGTCTCACCAACCTGGAACCAGAACCCGCTCTGGCACAATCTTTTGCCAAGAATGCTTTACACACCGAATTTGATTTCGAACTCGACCCCCACGCTCACTTTTCGGATGGAACCCCTGTAACAGCTGAAGATGTTCTTTTTACTTGGGACTCCATTCACAAACCGGAAAACAGAACTCAAGCTTTTGCTTCTCTGTTTTCCTCGATTCGTTCTTGCCAAGTTATCTCTGCACATAAAGTTCGCTTTTTTGCGGACAAACCAGTTGCTGATGGTTTTGCTCTTTTTGAAAGCTTTCTGATTTTGCCCAAAAGACATTTTTCAAACAAAGTATTTCATCGTGATTTCAATGAGAGTTACATCGGCTCTGGCCCTTACATTTTTGACAAAGTAGAGTGGGGAAAAAGTATTTCGCTCAAAGCAAATCCGAATTATTGGGCCAGAAAGCGGGCTGACAAACAGTCCCGTTTTTTGATTCAACGAGTGGAATTCCAGATTCAAACCGAACCAGCTCTTTTGAACGAAATGTTGCTCAAAGATGAAATTGATTATCTTTATTATTTGTCTGCTAAATCTTGGGCCAAAGATACGATTGGTCCTCTCTTTAGCGAGCATCAAATTAACAAAATGGAAGTAAAAAACCAAAACCCATTTGCAGTCGCAGGAATTGCATGGAACATGAGAAAACCCTTGTTTTCCGATCCGAAAGTTCGGAAAGCGTTAGGACTTCTCTTCGATCGTCAGCGCCTCATTAAAGATCTGTTTTATGACCAGTACCAGTTATCAGCTGGAATAGCTCCTATCCGATCTGAATATCATCACCCAGATAACAATCCACTGCCCTATGATCCTCAAGCAGCAGTTCAATTATTATTCCAGGCAGGCTGGAAAAAAAATTCCCATGGCGTTTTGGAAAAAGGGGATACTCCATTTACGTTTGAAATATTAACTGGCAATCCTCCGGCCGCGAAACACCTTGCCATCTACCAAGAAGATCTCAAAAAAGTCGGCATTCAGGCATCAATCCGAATTGTCGATTGGAGTTCTTATTTGCGATTGAGAAGCCAAGGAAACTTTGATGCTTTGGATTTTTCACGAAATCGCAATTTCCAAATGAATGACCTGGAAACCACTTGGCACAGTTCTGGTTCCAAAGACCCTTCCGGTAACATCACAGGCTTTTCCGATCCCGCTGTCGATTCACTTTTGGAACAACTCAGACGGCCACTTCCCCAGAAAAAGAAGTCCGAAGTAATACGTCGTTTGGACAAGTTAATTTCCGAAGCCTATCCCATAGCTTTTTCGTGGGAGCCCACTTCTACTCGAATTGCTTATTGGAATCGATACTCATTTAAAAAGCCTGGGTATCTCCCCTTCTCGCGATGGATCAATGTATTTCATTTTTGGAAATGGGCACCGAAGGACATGCCCTCTTCTCCCCTTCTCCCTGGAGGAAACGGCAAATCATGATCCGCTTTTCACTAAAAGTGGTTACGCTCATGGTTTCCCTTCTTGTTTTTACTATCGCTGTTTTTTCTATCTACCATTTTTTTTCATCTGCTCCGCTGGAGTATTTTCTGGTCCGGATCCACTCTTTTAATCCCCAAGCCGCCCCGTCAGTAGCTGATCAAAGACTTCTTCTTAAACAGTGGGGCCTCACAGGCTCTTTTAGCAAACAGGTTTGTGATTTCTTAATAGGCATGAGCCATGGAAGCTTAGGAGAATCACTTTGGACGGGAACACCGGTGCTCACACTGCTCAAAGAGCGTTCCCGTGCCACCCTCAGCTACGGTATTTTTTCTTTTTTATTGTTTGTCCCGCTAGGTATTTTTTGGGGAATGGGCCAATCACTTTGGGACAAAAAGTGGCCTGGGAGAATTCTAACAATTGCTGCTGATTTCCTTTTTTGCTTGCCTTCTTTTTCCCTTGCAACATTTTTCATTTTCAGCACTTCTTTGTTTGTCTTTTGGATTCCTCCTTCTCTTGTTTACTTGGCCGCCACTGTTCCCTATTTGGCGAGCTTAATTCAACAACGATTGGCCCAGGAGGAGCGAGAACCTTACGCTAAGGCCGTAATCGCGAAAGGTTTAAGTCGCCGGCAGTTTTATTTACGACACTTGAGTCGCCCTTGCTTAGAAGTCACAGTTTCCATTTTACCGCTTTGGTGGGGCCTGTTTTTTGGAGCGAGCCTTGTGGTAGAGCCTATTTTCCGAATTCAAGGGCTGGGCTTTCTTGCAGTAGAAGCATTTCGTAATCAAGATCTCCCCATCCTGATTGGAATTACACTGGTAATTGGCGGGGGAAGGATAATCTTAAGCAATCTGAGGGAACTCGCATTGCTTCTCTTTTTTCCTAGTAGGAAATACGGTCACTCCACATGAAAGCATTTTCAGTTTTTTTAAAAACGGTGGGTTGGGGTTGTTGGGCACTTTGGCTTTTGGTCAGTTTATGGGTTGTATTTATGAAACCGAGCCTTGATGTGGATTATCAACAATCTCACAATGGCTCCTGGTCTGTTCTTGAACCCGATCGTACTGATGCTACTGTCTTGCCACCTTCAGCGCCCTCAACAAAACATCTCTGGGGAACAGATGAAATAGGGCGAGATGTGTTAAGCCGACTTCTTTTTGGTTCCGGCTACTCACTCCTCTTTGGGGGGTTCGTGGCATTTTTTACCTGCCTTCTCGGCCTGCTTTTGGGAATTGCTCTTTCTTTTCTTCCATCAACACTGAAGCATGCAGCGAACTCAGCGACAGAGCTACTTTCATCACTGCCTTTATTTCCATTGGCGCTGATTGGGTTAAGCTTTTATCCCGGTCAGGTTTTTCTTGTAGGTCTTTTAAAAGTGTTCTTGGGATGGGGGACCCTTGCCCAACTGGTCAGGATTCAAACCGACTCATCGTTACGAAGCCCCCTGCTCCAAGCAGCTCGTTCCCAAGGGCTAAAACAGCTACAGATATTTTTCAGATATTTAATTCCAACAGTGAGACCCGTCGTTTTCGCATTTTTTCCTCTAGTGATATTTTCTAGTATTCTTTCTCTGGCAGCTCTGGACTTTTTTGGCTTGGGGTTTCCCATTCCAACCCCCACTCTTTCGGAGTTGTTTCATCAGTACTCTGATAACAGGGATGCCTGGTGGCTGCTCGCCTATCCCCTCATCGTAACCAGTGGCCTTCTTTTTGGTATTCATAGCCTTTCTAACCGTTTTTCCGATCAGCTAGATCCTCGGGAACGCTATCAACAGGTTCAAATGACGGCACAAATGTAATTCTCAGGCACTTATCTAAACCCCATTGACCCTACCGACCAATCCCATTATTAAAGGCACATGCTCCTCAGAACCAAAACCCCCCCAGAGTGGGTTGAATGCGTCTTAAATAATTTTGATGCCTTTTTGATCGATCATGCTTCCTGTGAAAGAAAGGCAAGCGCAGTTGGCATGTCTTTTGTTGTGCGCTACCCCGATCGTACCGCTTTATTGGAGCCGATGATTAATTTTGCGCGAGAGGAGCTGGAACATTTTCACCAAGTCTGCAAATTAATCTTCCGCAGAGGACTGACACTGGCACCCGATGAGCCAGACTCCTATGTTAATCTTTTAATGAAACAGGTTCGCTTTGGAAGAGACGAACGATTCCTCGATCGTCTCTTAGTATCTGGAATAATTGAGGCGCGAGGCACTGAAAAACTAGAACTCGTGGCTCAAGCGCTGACCGACTCTGAATTGAAAGCTTTCTACCATCGACTAGCCAAAGCTGAAGACCACCACAAACGCTTGTTTGTAGACCTGGCGTTACCATTTTTTACAGAAGCAGAAGTGTTCGCAAGACTCGACTTTTGGCTCGATCAAGAAGCGAAAGCTTTTGAGGCTTCTCCTATCAGACCTGCTGTTCACTAATGGACCGGAACTTAGTTCACTATTTAACTGACTATGCGGAGCCGGAAGTTCGCGCTGAATTCCTGACACATATTAAAACAGAGTTTTCTTTTGGAGTGGCCGTGCCTATTCGCGGAGAATCGTGGTCTGACTTAGAGCACTTATTCAGTTCCCTTAGTAACATAACCAAGGGGATAAATCGATCGGTTCTCGTCGTAGCCGTGATCAATTCGTCGATCCATCCTACTGGTGAAGAATCTTTTTTTAATGACGCGCTTTTTGAATTTTTCAAAAGCATGGGTTTAGTATTTGAAGAGGGCTTCTGCTTTCAGAGTATTTCTTCGCTCTTACATATTCTTTGGGTGGACCGTTGTCGTTATTTGCCATTTCAGGAAAAGGAAGGCGTCGGTCTAGCTCGAAAAATCGGATGCGACATTCTTTGTCAGCTTTACGCGAACGGACTGATTGTCGATTCATTGCTTCGGACTACCGATTCCGATGCTTCGCTTCCTTTAGACTACTTCCAAGCCACTAACACTTCAGCAGTGGCTCATCATTATCCCTACCGACATCATATCGAGGGTTTTGATGGTGCTGAGGCGCTTGAACTTTATGAAATTCATTTAAGAAATTATTTCTTGATGCTTTATGAAGCTGAATCTCCCTTTGCTTTTCCATCGATTGGAAGCTGTCTTGCAATTCAAGCATCTTCATATGCTCAAGTGAGAGGGTTCCCCAAACGTCAAGCTGGAGAAGATTTTCATTTGTTAAATAAACTGCGAAAGCTGGGGGCAATTCACTATCGAAAAGGCGAACCCATTTCTTTAAGAGGGCGTTTTTCACATCGCGTTCCATTTGGAACCGGTCAATCAACGACGGATATTTTTCGGCTTCTCACTCAAGGCGATGAGTACAGTCTTTATAATCCGGCTTCTTTTGTTTTCCTCAAACAACTCATGAAGGCTTCTGAGCAGACATTAAACGTTCCTTCCGAACAATTTGCTAAAGCTTTTCAAAGTTGGCGAGAATATTTGATTTTGCAATCCCCTTCTGGCTTTTCCGCTGGAGAGAAATTGTTACTTCCCGATTTGCTTCAAGCCGCCTACCAGCAAAGGACCAATTACCGACAACGAATCAGGCAGTTTTATACTAACTTCGATGCCCTTAAGACGCTTCGGCTCATCCATTTGCTTGATTCTGCCACTTATCCCCCGGAGCCCTGGCACAAAGCGCACATTGGTAGTGGTTCTTTCCAAAGCGAAATCACGACGGACCAAACTAGGAAAAGGGTCTTACAGTACCTTAAGGAACGAGAGGAAGTTCATTGTGGAGAGGATTTACACCGAAAGGAGATTTTTTAGTTTAACCTAATAATTTCCGAATTCTTTTGGCGGATTCCACCATGTTGGCCAACGCTTGTCGTACTTCGTCGTGGGTTCTAGTACGCAATCCACAATCGGGGACAACCCATATCTTTTCCGGAGCGAGAACTTCGAAACATTTCCGGAGGGACAGTTCAAATTCATTTACTGTAGGGACATGTCTGGAATGGACATCATAAATTCCGGGGCCGATACTGGACTCAAAAACAGTTGTTTTCAAAAAGCTCAATAGATTTCCATTTGAACGGGATGTTTCAATGAGAAATACGTCACTGTCAAACTTGCCGACGGCTTCAATCAGTTCCGATAGATCGTTGAGACACAAATGGGTTTGAATTTGAGTTTCATCTTGTACGCCAGAAGTTGCTAAACGAAACACATCGGTTACCCAACGTAGATAGTTCGGCCTCTTTCCCTTTTTGATGGGTAGACCTTCTTTGATCCCCGGCTCGTCTATTTGAATGATTTTTGCACCAAAGCGCTCTAGCTCCTTAAGTTCAGCCCGAATAGCTAACGCCGCTTGAAGTGCAGTTTTTTCTTGAGGTTGATCCTGGCGAACAAATGACCAGTTTACTAACGTTACTGGCCCGGTAACTATCGCTTTAACTGGTTTGGGCGTTAATTCTTGGGCCATTTTATAACCCAGGAGACTCATGGGCTCTTTTCGTTGAATATCCGAAACAATGATGGGGGGTCGAACACAATGAGTCCCGAGACACTGTACCCAACCATGTTCTGTAACCGAAAAACCCGCCAGCTGAGCGGCAAAATATTCAACAACGTCTGATCTTTCACATTCCCCGTGCACAAGCACATCCATCCCCACTGATTCCTGAATATCAATGGCTTTAGCAATCTCCATCTTAATGAGACTATGATAGTAGCTTTCTCGGTCGGCTCCTTCTTTGGCCCTTTTTCTAGCTTCTACGATTTCATCTGTTTGAGGAAATGAACCAACGGTTGTGCATGGAAGACGGGGCAGACCCAATTTTTTGCTCTGGGCCTTGAAACGCTTTGCAAATGAGGACGTTCGTCGTTTCATGGTTGGTTCAATTTTATTTATCTGCTTTTGAACACCCTCGTCTACTTTATGAAGGTTCTTCAGATCCTGCCTCAATAAAGTTTCGGCTTTTTGGAGACCTTCTGCATCTGCTTCTCCCAAAAGCACCATTTTCAGTTGTGCCAACTCTTCCAGCCTCTGATCAGCAAAGGAAAGAGATCTGAAAAGAGCCTCTTTCTTTTTAAGTTCCACTTCGACTTTTTTGCAGATCGGCAAATGAGTTAATGATGCACTCGGCGCAACCATCATTTTGCTGACTGGATGAAAGCCCTTCAGGATCTCAATCTGTTTGTATAAGCTGGATAGAGGAGCTGCCCAGACATTTCGCGCATCAACAAGTCCCAGACACAAAATTTTATCTCGGGGGAAAGAACGTGTCTTAATCCAACTGAACGTTGCGGGTCCAGAAACAAGATCAAAGTGAAACCCATGTACCGGCAAGAGCGCAAGGTCAGTCAACCAAGGATCCGGAGATTCATAAGCGAGCGACAGCATTATCTTTGATGCTGCCCCCTCAAAACTTTCATACGTTTTTTGAATAGTTTTGAGATCGGAGCGATCGAGATCCTGACAAAGTGCGGGTTCCTCAAGTTGAATCCACTGGATGCCTTTTTTGTGGATTTCATTGATTAGGCTTTTGTACAGGGGTGCCAATTCCGCCAAAATACCTGGCAAAGTTATACCCTGTAATCGGCAATACTTTGCAAGCGTCCATGGTCCCACAAGCGTGACATGAAAATTATAGGGAACAGCTTTTGACTGTTCTAATTCCCAGTGGAGTTTCCCTTTTTTCAGACTAAATTTTGTCTGAGCGTTTACTTCAGGCGAAGAGACATGGTAGTTCGTGTTAAACCACTTAGCCAATTTGAGCGGAAGTTGACCAGCTAACGTTCTTTGTCCCGTGAGCACAAAAGAATCGAGAAGCCAGCTCTTCTTCTCCTCTCCTATTTCAGGAATGAGATTGAACAGTTGGGCCGTATCAAGAATAGGGTCGCAAAAACTGAAATCGTTGAGTGGGATACTATCCACCCCTAAATTATGCTGCGTTTCCCATCGGCTTCTGAGTAGTTCACTTCCCTTGCTCAAAAGCTCGTTATCTTTTATCTGATTCTTAAGAAAGGAGTCGACAATAGCAGTTAACTCTTTTTGTCTCCCTATTCGCGGATATCCGATGTTCCAAATCTTCATATGTTTATTACCCTGCTTCGGAAACTCTTTGTGTGATAGGCAGAATTATTCTAAACAAAGTACCTTTTCCCGGTTCACTTTCAACTTCTATACGCCCATTATGCTTTTGAATCAGACCATAAGCTATTGAGAGACCTAGCCCAGTTCCCTCGCCCACTCTCTTCGTCGTAAAAAACGGAACAAAAACTTGGCTCACTACTTCGGGACTCATTCCCATCCCTGAGTCTTCAATCTCAATAATAACGGATTTCTCTTCAGAGTATGTTCGAATCCATATACTGCCTTTCCCATTTATCGCTTGCGCCGCATTTGAGATCAGATTCATGAACACTTGATTTATCTGTGAAAGTGCACACTCGACTTTCGGGATTTCACCGAATTCCTGATGAACGGTAATTCGATTTTTTAATTCGGCGCTCAAAAGACGCAGAGTGCTCTTGAGACCTTCATGGAGATCAGAGGGTCGAAAGCTTGACTCATCCATACGAGAAAATGTTCGCAATCCAAGAACGATTTCCTTGGTACGATTCGCTCCATCTAAACAACTCTGGGTAAGCTCACCCATGTCATTTAAGAGAAATGAAATCTCAAGTTTTTGCTCAAGATTCTCAACTTCTTTACGTTTATCTACTGGTATCTCCATTTTCAAAGCCTGGTAGGCGGAAATCATTTCTTTTATTTTTTCTATATATCCCGACAAATGATGCATATTACTATAAATAAATGCGACAGGATTATTCAGTTCATGGGCAACGCCTGCAACTATCTGTCCCAGGGAGATCATCTTTGCTGATTGTACCAAGGTAGTCTGGGTGCTCTTTATTTCAGCGTTAGCTTTTCTAAGCTCATCTACTTTCAGTTCCAGCGCTCTCTTAGCAGCACTAACATTCCGTATCATTTCGTTGAACGCACTGATCAGATAGTCGATTTCATAGCTGGAATCGTTAGGTGGGATTTCCTCAACGTTTCCAGTTTTCACTCGTTTCATGGCGACGACAAGCACTTCAATCGGTTTCACGATTCGATTTGAGAAAACAAAGATGAGGTATCCAAAACCCAATGCCAAGAAAGCAGTTATATAGATAATATTAATCCTTAACTGACGAGAAGTTTGATCGCTTTGAGTCAGAGGCAACAGGATACCTAGATAAGCCCAGCTCTTGGTTTTCCCAGTCATGTCAGGTAAGTCGTACAGATAGCTGGCATACCTAACATCTCCCAGCCATATCGGGTTGAAGGCATGAGATGCCACTATTTTTGACTGTAATAACCCCTTGGAAAAATCAACGAGGCGCTGGGATCCGATAGACAAACTTGATGTCGCTGTAGAAAAGTCTCGCTTCACAAAAATAACATCTAGCTGTCGTCTACTTCGAATCTCCGCAAGTTGGGCATGACCGAAGAGAGTTTCTTGTTCCAAGATCCCATAAAGCCGATCACCATCTTTCAACAGCGCTCTTCCCAGAATAATAAGACCCGCTCCATCGTCAGCAAAAAAGCGCTCGACTGTGATTCCTTGAGTTTTTACTTTTTTTAGTCCTTCTCTCGATATGTAGTTGACTCTCGAATGAAGGTTGGGTTCGCTCACTCCTTCAGCAAGAAAATCACCATCGGCTGTATAAACTCTCAGTTTTCCGTTGGAGCGTAGGCCAGAAATAATGGGGGTGATTTTTTGGGGACTCTTACTTGAGACAGCAGAAATTAAAATATCCAAATTGGCGTATCGACGAATTTGCGCTGAAATGGTTTTTTCTGCTGCTTCTAGTTCCGAAACCACTAAACTTTGTTCAGACTCTGCTTGACGGAATAATCTTTCCTCGGTGCTTTTTTCAAAAATGTGGGTTGCATAATAACTAATACCCAAAACAGGCAGCACCGTTACGGGAATGAAATAGAAGGCAAGCTGCGTTTTTAAGCTACGTGTGCTTGACTGGAAATAGTTAAGAAATCGGCGCATTTGATAACGATTAGAAGAACCAGGAAGCTCCTAGCCCGGCATAAGTACCATTTGAAAAACTCGGCATCTTAAATAAGTAGTGAGCTTCGGCATACATTGAAAATCCGGAATCGTGGATAAATTGGACACCAATTCCTGGATAAACAGTCCAAACGCTGAAACCTTGTCTGGGATCCTCGCCCTGAAGAAAGATATTTTTGAGGACTGCTGGTCCAACGTCTGTTTGGGTAGTCCCCTGGCTCCACCAACGGGCAAACCCAAGCAAGAAATAAGGGCTCACTTGGTCACCGAGAAAAAAATACTTTCCTCTGGCGGCAAAAGTTGAGTAATCATGGCCACTGCCAATTCCTCCGACCAATGACACATCTGATGATAAATTAAATTCAACTTCTAATCCTAAGACACTGAGAGGGCCCCCTACCCCCAACCCTACTCCGAAACGACGTTCTAAACGAAAATCAGCCATAAAACTGGCATAGGTAAGATTTGTTATGACCAGAGCAATCAGACAAATAATTTTTTTCATACGATGACCTTTTTTGTTAAAAAATTCGAGCTCGTACGCCTTCTTCTTGGAAAAATTGTTTTAATGCTTCTTTGTCGATTTGGTGAGCCCGGTCCACTAAATCATAGACTTGATCGACAAATTTCCGACTTCTTGGTTCTCTGAATCCGCGCGAAAGTGCTCCAAAATTCGAGCTGACTTCATTGAGATTATCTACCAACCGGTTGAGCTTTTTCCGATCAACGGTTTTTAGGAGTTGGTTGGTATCAGTCATCAGTGAATTCACTGTGGTGAGCAGCTCTTTCAAAGTGCTTTCATTTTGCTCGAGAAAATCCTGTACTCTTCCAAACACGCCGTATCCCTGGGAAAGCAGTTGATCGACTCGTGGAGGATCAATTCCACGAACCTTTGAGCTCGGAATTAACAGGGCACTAGCGGCGCTTCCAGGTGTTATTTCAATGTATCTTTCGCCGATGATGCCAGCGATATTCACATAAAACTTAGAATCCTCTTTTACCAGTGATTTTGCTTCCTGATTCACACTCACAGTGAGTTTCACTGAGGTTCCAGTGAACGGCTCGGGTAACTCCTCATGCAAAAACTGAATTTTCTCAACTTTGCCTACCTTAATGCCACTGACTCTCACGGGTGCTCCCACCTCTACCCCGCCAGCAAAATTATAGAAGACGTCGTACTGATTGCTTGAACTTAAAGGGCTGATCAAGCCTAAGCCCCAAGTGAAAGCGAATAGAAATCCGACAGATATTAAAACAAGTGAGCCGACCCAAAACTGTTTTCGGTGCTGTTGTGCCATGACGAATTAATTTTTAAGCTGGTGGAATTAAAGAAGGTAAGACTAACTGCGTTTCTCTTTATTATACTCGAGAGGGAACACGACAGGGATCTAAATTAGTAACGCGTGGCGCCCGGAGCTCTTTCTTTATGATTGAGTGAGTCATGTGCGCGTATCTAGAAGGTCCACAACCAGTAACTGAGAAAGAAATCAGCAAAAATGATAAACAAACAGCTTTGAACCACTGCTCGAGTGGCCGCTTGCCCGACTCCCCGGCTCCCGCCTTGACACGACAACCCGCACACACACGAAACAAAGGGAATAATCGTTCCAAAACAAAATGCTTTCAATAAGCCTCCTCCCAGGTCAAAAGCTTTCGTAAATACAAATAAGGTATTAAAAAATTCATGGGGCTGGTAGTTCATGAATCGAGAAGCGATACCTGTAGAAACGCAAATTGAAGTTACCAAAGACGCTAGCGTAAGCGTGATGCTCGCAAAAACACACCCAACCCAACGTGGGATCACGAGATACTCAACTTCAGATACCGATAGTAGTTTCAGTTGATCTAGCTGCTCGGTTACTTTCATAAATCCTAACTCAGCTGCAATGGATGCTCCTACACGCGAAGTTAAGAGCATCGCTGTCACCACAGGAGCTACTTCACGCACCATTAAAACCATTGAGAATCCGGGAACCAAAGCATCCTGCTTTAAAACCAATTTCATATGCCAAGAAAATTCCAAAATACTCATCAGAGAAACAATGGTTAACGAAAACAAAATGATGGGAAGGCTTAAGACTGCCGACTCAAACATCTGATTGGTGATCTCTCGCCCGTGAAGCCGTATATTAACTATTGAAAAGACCAACACTCGACAAGATGTTGCAAACAACCGAATGGGGCTTAAAAGGGCTTCAAATCCCAAAAACAAAACTCTCTGTTCGTTGTTTCTCATGAGTTTGCCATGATTTCAAAAAACGTTTTCAAGCTTTCCAAAGCTGTGGACACAAGAAAATCCATCAAAATAATCGATACTAATGTAGCAACTGAGGTTCGTTTAACGGCACGGCCCACACCTCTGGCTCCCCCTGCTGTGTGATATCCAAAAAAACACGAAATAGTTCCAATCATAAGTCCAAAAAGAAAACTTTTTACCACTCCGATTCCAATGCTCCACGAAGACACAAAGAGGGAAATGTTTTGGGAAAACTGAATAGGATTAACCCCCAAATGCGCTGATGAAATCACCACTCCCCCCACCACTGTCATTCCCAACCCCAAAATTAATAACAAAAAACTTGAACAAGTGAGTGCTACTAATCGTGGAACTACAATTTTCTCAACAGGATCCATGCCTAAACAACGTATAGCATTTAATTGGTCAGTAATTGCCATCGTCCCTAGTTCCGCTGAAGTAAAAGCCCCTACTCTTCCAGACAGCAAAAAAGCTATCAAAACTGGTCCTAAATTTCGCAAGGTAGTAGAAGTGCTCAGTCCCCCTAAAAAGGTCTGAGCGCCAAAATCCTTCAACTGTAGATTGATCTGGATGGCTAGAATAGCCCCGACAAACAAACCCGATACAATAGTAATAGGCAGTGAGCGGACTCCCACATGATACATTTGCTCCACAAGTGAAGTGCTGGACACGCCCTTGCTTGTAAAAGTCTTGAACACTCGGATTGAAAACTCAGCCCAACGTCCTAACCCTTCTATTCCCTTGTTAATAGCCTTCAGCAAAATTGATAGTTCCTTTACGAAAAGCCACGGCAAGTGGATAATCTGATTCTTTAAAATTCGATGGAGTTCCACTCAGTGCGATTTTGCCCTGATCAATGAGAACAATTCTGTCGGCTAAGTGGTAAGCACTTTGAAGATCGTGTGAAACCACTAGACAGCCCATGTTTCGTGCCTTGGCGCAATCCCGAATTACATCATTCACCAAATTTGTAGTAACTGGGTCGAGCCCTGTAGTGGGTTCATCAAATAAAAGATACTTCGGGTTAGAAAGCAATGTTCGCAACAGGCTCACTTTTTTTTGGAATCCGAAACTTAACTCCGATGGATAAAAGTTTAATATCTTTTCGGGGAGCTTCAACCAGGCCATAGTTGCTGAAATATGTCTTGCTTTATCCTCGTCACCAAAAATCAAATTTTCCTTTACGGTCATGGAATCAAACAACGCAGGGCTCTGAAACACTAATCCGCACTGTCGCCTGACTGCTACCATTGCTAATTCTCTTTCCGGATGAGTTTTTTCCCCATCAATCCATACTTCTCCTTTATCTTGATGAATTAAACCTACAATTGTCTTTAACAACACCGACTTCCCAACACCTGAGCGTCCCAGAACAAAGAGAATCTCTCCCTGTTGAACTGACAGAGACATATTTTCCAAGACCTGTCGCTCTCCCAACACTTTTGAAAGATTTTTTACTTCAAGCATATTCATCAGCCGTTAAGGGCCCGATACTTTTTCCGCTGATAAACTGATTTACAGCCGGATAAGTACTATTCAGCGCTTGTGCCGGTGTCCCCACGTCAATTAGCTTGCCATTCCAAAGAAACACTAACCTATCAGCCATCGAAAAGGCGACAGAGAGATCGCTTGTTACCACAACGACCGAAGCTTGTTTTTTCCCCTGAAAATCCTTAATTAGGTTCACAATTTCCAACGAGGTGACTGGATCCAACCCCGCAGTAGGCTCATCCAGCAGCAAAATACTGGGCTCAAGAGCAATCGCACGAGCGAGAGAAAGGCGCTTCAACATTCCCCCACTGAGTTCCTCCAAAAGACAATTTTCCACTTTTGCTAACCCAACTTGGTCTAAAACAGAATGGACCACTTCACTTCTTTCGCTTCTATTCAATAAAGTAAGCTGCTCAAGAGCGAAATCAATGTTACCTCCCACAGAAAAAGTATCCAAGAGCCCACCCATTTGAAAGCTCATCCCAATCTGTTTAGACAGTTCAATGCTAGTCTTTTTGTTTGTGCGAGCCACTTCTTCTCCACGAAACAGAATTTTTCCGTGGATAGGATTGATAAGGCCTGCCATGAGTTTTAGCAACGTCGTTTTTCCAGCACCAGAAGGCCCCAGGACAACAATCGTTTCCCGAACTCCTAAAGCGAGATAAATTTCGTCAAATAGCATTTTTTCTTGATTACCGAACTGGTAAGCGACCGACTGAAGAAGCATGAGTGGTGGGCTTGAATCAATTTTCAAGGAATGTTCCAAAGAAGAGGTTTATTCGTATCGACCAAACCTTTTTGAACTCTGGGAATCCCCTTTTCTTTCCAAAAGATCGTCGGCGTCGAATTAATTTTCCACTTTTGCTCCACGTCACGTCTCGATGAACAAACGTTCTTCCCTAAAGTACTGAATTTTTGAGCCGCACTCAAACAGTAGTCAGGAGCGGAATCAACCCATACTAAAACCAACTCAAAAAGGTCTGGCTTTCGAGCTTCGGACTGAATCCTCTTTAGGAGTAATTGACAGTAATGACAATCCGATTCGGTTACCATAACGAGAGATTTAGAGCTCCATCGCTGTAGGCAAGTTTGTTGCTGGGTTAGAGGATCAGAAACAGAAAGCGAATCTCCTGGGCAGGAAATGCCCCAGCTGGTTGCCGCAAGAAAAATACCGATGCTAACTAGACTGCTCTTCACACTCATCGCTACATTTGCGCCTTTAAAGAAAACATAAATACGCGGCCTCTCAATGGGCCCCACACATGAAGGTTATCTAAATGAAAATGTGCCGGATCTGAACCATGCTGATTCCAAGTAAGTGGGGAATCACCCCAACCCGTTTGAGTAAAGTCTGTAACATTGAATACATTTAGAGCAATTTCTAACTCTCGTGTGGGCTGAAAGGATGTTCCTACATCAAGGGTAGCAAACAACGGAGCCATTTGATTCTTTCGATCCTTAAGAACCTCAACTGGTCCCAAGCCAGAATCCACTGATTCATAGTTTACAAAATGGTGATTGTATCCGTAATCCGACAGATTTCTGGGACCGGTTATATTAGCTGCCAAAGACACTTCCCATGAACCCAGCTTTTTCTCAGCTCGGATCCTCGCTCGCTGCTCAGTAGCCGCGACTGGAAGCAATTTTTTGTATACTTGGGGCAATCTAAAATCCTCAAGAGCTAATTCAAATAGCCAGCCAGATTTTCGATAAGTCCCAGATACTCCGCTCGCAACAACCCAGACATCATTTGTTAAGTTCTCAAATCGAGCCGGCGAAAAGTTATCGACTGGATCTGCAGCATAAGCTAGATGGCTCAAACACGTTCCATAAACGCTGCTATTGACTTCCCAAGGGCCCGTTGTCAGTTGTTCGGAAACTCCCAAGGAATGCGCTGTCTCAATCTCGGAGAGACCAATCGTAAATCCATTCTCACTGAGCCCGTGCTGGGACTCAAAGAAACTTAACGGTGCTCGATATCCGCGACCATAGGACAGTCTTCCAATCCACTCTTGGGATTGATTCCATTTCCAGAACAAACGAGGAGATGCAAGGACCTTCTCAACTGTTCTTTGTCCATCTTGCTGATATGGCCAAGTCACATGAAGGTAATCTAAACGACCTGCAACGTTGAGTTCATGATCAAGACCTATCTGCCAAGTGTCTTGCAGAAATAGCGCTGCATTTCTAAAGTTAAAATCATCGGGAGCCAATTTTTTAATTCCATAAAGCTTGTCCGAAAAAGAGCGCATGTCCTCCCAGCGACCGTCCGTTCCCAAAGTCAAAATATGATCCATCGATACGGGGGTGGAAAAACGAACTTCCTGAAATGCTAACAAGTCTCTGTTTCGATAGTCATACCCGTGAAAATAAATCGAGTCCTGATTCTGCCACGCGACACTAGAAGTGCTTTGAAGTTGCGCGCTATCTCCGACCCTATGTCGCCACCGAGCAACTGCTTCTTGTCTCTCCAACCCAACTACATCCGATATTTTTATTTGGGAATCTAAGTAGGGTTTCTCTACGTTGTTATCCTGAAACTTGGGCAAGTCTACTATGGCTAAATAAGAAGAGGGTTTTGTACCGTCAGTGGTTCCCCCAAGAATGGACACATTCTGCCAAGCGTACCTGAGTTCGAGATTGTCACGAGATCCCAAATCAAAAATAACTTTAGATAAAATTCCAGCATTTGAAAAAAATGGGGCGTCGGAAACACCATTTTTGTCGACATCCCAAACGCCACTTTTGTTAGCATCCCAGTAACCTTGCCGGTTCCACTGACCGGAAATAAATAATCGGGTGTTTTTAAATAATTTGGTGTCTGATGCCGCCCCTGTTAACAACCAATTTTGAGAAGTTCCCGAAGATAACGCCAAATCAACTTCGTTTTTTCGAGGAGTTTCCGTAATGATGTTAAGTACCCCTCCGATGGCTTCCGGAGCAATGAGAGACGCTCCTGAACCTCGACTAATTTCAATGGACTCTACTCCAGACATGGGTACAGCATCAACTCCGTAAAAACTGGAAACCGCCGAGTGCAGAGGGACACCATCAACAAGAATGGTTGTATGTTCTCCTCGAAGACCATTCACTGTCACCCGCTTTGAACCACAAGTAGCACAAGAGGTTTGGGCATCTACTCCGCTTTCACCAGCTACGGCCTCTGACAGAGTTGGCGCATTTTTTTGTTCAATACGTTCTTTTGGCAACCGCAATGTCGGAATTACGGCTGATTTATCCATTTCGACTGCTGTGCTCTCCGAGTCTTCTTGAACAATGATTTCTGGAAGTTTTTCTATTTCTTCTGCAGAGAGGGCCAGTCCCGCCAACAAAAACCAAATTAAACCGATTTGTTTCACAGGTTTTCTACCTTTTTTAGTTGGGAACAGGTTGCATCGTGAAGATGATCGAAGTGTATCCATTTAATTCGGAAAGCAACAGGGTCCAGCAGTGTGTCGCTGGCTGCCGATAATTGGATTCTTAAAAACTCACCATTTTGTGGATTGGTCCACTCAAGTATCTTTCCCTGTCCAGTGGGAGCAAAAGTGAGTATCACTTTACCGAGTCCCTGCCCTTGGTGCTCATAGCTCGTGGAGACTTCAACTCGATAAACCGATTTAGATTCAGAGCTGTTTTCTTTCCACTCTCGATGCACTATGACCGAGCACGATTTTCCTTTATCCATTCCTTCGTATTTTGCATAAAAATCATTTAAACTGGTGACCATACGGTTAAGGACAGGCTCATTACCGCACCCCTCAATAAGAGAGGCGCCCAAGACCAAGAGAACAAAACGGGTGATTAAGTGAACCAGGGCTTGCTCCTTTTTTAAATTAAGCATAAGGTTTAACGCATCATGGCTACCCTTTGCAAGAATGGCTTCAATTTCGAAAGGCCCGTATTTTCTCTTTCGATTTTTGCTAGTATTATCATTCACTTAGCCATTTTTTCTCAATTAGGAAAAATCGCGTCTTTTGCGTCGCCTGAGAAACTGTGGGGACGCCAAGGAAATCTAGGAAACGCCACCGAAGTTTCTTTTTTTCCTGTTTTTGCCCAATCCCCTACTCACAAAGCTTCCCTCCAGACATCCCCTTTAGAGTTACCTCATCAAGAAAAAAGGGGAACGACTGGTCAAGCAACCTCCGAAGTTACGGGCAACTCTGTCGCAAGCCGTGGCATTGGACAAGGAGGCACTTCAACTTCCTATCACTCGGTTCTTCATGCTTTTTTAGATTCGGCCAAGGTGTTTCCTCCCTCGCTCAAAGAACTGGGCATTTCGGGAACCGTAAAAGTAAGATTTCAAGTAACGCCAGAGGGGTACCTCGACAATATTCGTTTAGTGGCTTCAGATGCACCCCACGCACTCCAGAGAGAAGCTCTTCGATTCCTCCAAAAACTAAAGAAAGTCCCCATTCCTCCGGGCGGACTCTCTTTGGAAGAACTCCAATTTGAACTTCCACTTCGTTATGAATTAACCAGCTGATTATGAACAGCTTCCTGAAAGCTCTCTCTTATTTTCTATTATTCTTTTTTTCTGATGCCGCTTACCCAAGCTCTTCACTTAAAGTTGGTCTAGTTCTAGATAAAGGGGGCAAAGATGATAAATCATTCAACGCATCGGCTTTCTCAGGCGCCACAGAAGCAAAAAAACAACTGGGAATCCATTTGAAAGTACTGGAATGCCAAAGTGATTCTGCAATCGCAGCATCATTGCGAACATTTGCTCAACACAACTATGATCTTATTATTGGAATCGGATTTGTTCAGCAATCTCCAATTGAAGAAGTTGCAAAAGAATTTCCCAACTTATCTTTTCTGTTAGTTGATGCTCCGAGCTCTTTACCCAATGTTCGATCTGTTATTTTTAATGAGCATGAAGGTTCCTATTTAGTTGGAGTCATCGCTGCGCTCACCACGAAAACGAATCATATTGGATTTATTGGCGGCATGGATATTCCTTTGATACGCCGTTTCGAGAGAGGATTCCGCGCAGGAGCACAATCCATTGAGCCCCGTATTAAAACATTGACTTACTATGTAGGAGCGTCGTCTGACGCGTGGAGAAACCCGACTAAAGCGAAAGAACTTGCTCTGGGTCAGTTCTCAAAAGGGGTCGATATCTCTTTTTGTGCTGCTGGATCTTCCTGTGCTGGCGTATTTGATGCTGCAGAAGAATCTCATCGACTCGCCATTGGTGTGGATTCTAATCAAAACTGGGTAAAACCTGGTTTTATTCTCACAAGTATGGTCAAAGGAGTGGATCTAGCAGTCTTTCAAACGATAGAACAGAAACTCAAAGGTCGCTTCAAACCGGGCATCATTCACTTAGGACTTAAAGAAGGAGCTATTAGCTACTCTTTGGATCAATACAATCGCCCTTTGATCTCTGCGCAAGTTGAAAAGCAAACGAACGCTATTCGCAACCTCATTATGAAAGGGACTATAGTTGTTCCGGATTACTACAAAGAAAACCAACGGGATCAGTCGAAATGACCCTCCCCTTTTTACAGTTTGATCGCGTTTCAAAAAACTTTAATGGAAACTCAGCAAATACCCTTGTGTCTTTTGAAGTACAGCAGGGCTCATTCCACGGTATTGTTGGAGAAAATGGCGCCGGAAAATCGACCATCATGAAAATTCTTTATGGGGTTCATTCACCTGACTCCGGAACTATCCTACTAAACGGGATTAGCACGCAATTCAACAATCCAAATCAAGCGATTCGCGCCGGGATCGGAATGGTTCATCAACACTTCAAGTTGGTACCTACACTCTCAGTTTGGGAAAATATCATCTTAGGCCATGAACCCACATCTTTGTTTATTCCCAAAACGAATCTTTTAGCAACAATTCAGCAACTCCAAAACGATTTTGGTTTTTCACTAGACCTTGAAGAGAAAGTTGAGACATTGCCCGTCGGGCAACAACAGCAAGTAGAAATTCTAAAGCTACTCTTCCGGAAAGCCCGCATATTAATTCTTGATGAACCGACAGCTGTTCTTACTCCGCAAGAGTCGGAGGTATTACTCAATCGACTGCTTCAGCTGAAAAAACAGCAAAAGACAATTATTTTGATTACTCACAAACTGAGAGAAATTCTCGAATTTACCGACACTGTCACGATCATGAGGCAGGGTAAAGTCGTTGCTACGGAAAGCACTGCCTCACTCGATGAGCATAAGCTAGCTACTTTGATGATGGGGCGAGACCGGCAAGTTCCTGTCACGTCTCAACGTTCTTTTGAGCCCCAAACTGCAGTGCTGGAAGTTTCTTCGCTCAGTACGAAATCTCGCAAAGGATTACAGCTTCGCAACTTATCACTGAACGTGGCGGCTGGCGAAATCGTTGGGATTGCCGGGATCGAAGGACAGGGCCAAGAGGAACTGGTTCAGGTACTCACACAACTTAAGAGCTTCTCAGGTCATATTAAAATGCTTGGTGAAGATCTGCTGAACTTCACTGCTTATCAAAACCGGCAAAGAGGTTTTGGTGTCATTCCTCCGGATCGCCAAAAAAATGGGCTCATTCTCCCATTTACTAACGAGTACAACTTGATCCTTGGACATCATTGGGAAAAACCTTTTCAAGGCCTGGGTTGTCTTTCTTTTCCACACATCCGGCAATTCGCCCAAGATCAACTGAAGCATTTTGACGTGCGCCCTTGCCATCCCGATTTGTCCACTGCAACACTCTCGGGAGGAAATCAGCAAAAGATAATTATTGCTCGCGAAGCTTCTGATCGAGTGCGATTTTTATTAGCTTGCCATCCTTCTCGAGGAGTCGACATTGGGGCAATGGAGTTTTTTCATGAACACTTCAGGAAGCTAAGGGCGGAAGGAGCGGGGATCCTCCTTATTTCATCCGATCTCGACGAATTAAGGACTCTCTCTGATAGGATCCTAGTCATCAGAAATGGGGCATTTATCGCAGAAAAAGCAGCCAGTAATTGGACTTTACCTGACTTAGGCCTTTGTATGACTGGAACAGAATCATGAATACCGTGAATCGTATTTTCATTCCCATGGTATTAATAGGGCTAATAACCGCTGGAATCATTTGGGCATGTGGTGAAAACCCTGCCATTTTAGCGGAAGCATTTTCGAACACTTTCTTTTCCCCCTTTGGTCTAGGTTATACGATTTATTATGCAACCCCGTTGATCTTCACGGGCCTATCAGTAGCCCTTTGCTTTCATGCAGGGCTTTTCAATATCGGAGCGGAAGGTCAGTTACTGTGGGGATCTATTGCTATTGTAGCAGTCAGCCATCATTTTTCTCAGCTACCCGTTTTTCTGGCTATTCCCTTGGGAATAATTTTAGCGGCGCTGGCTGGGGCCTTATGGGGCTTAATACCTGGCTACCTTAAGGCCTACCGAGGAAGCCATGAAGTAGTAGTTACCATCCTATTAAATTTTATTGCAACGACGTGGGTGGGGTATCTCATTTTATATCCCCTCAAAAACCCGAATACACAGAGTGCCGAGACCGAGATCATCTCCTCGACTTACTTTATCCCAAAATTCTCCAATGCTTTTTCTTGGTTCGGAACCGAACTTTTCAGAACTACTCCTGCGAATCTCTCGTTTTTCATTGCTCTATTTTGTGCTCTACTGGCTCATCTTATCCTCTATCGAAGCGCGCTGGGATATGAATGGCGAGCAATGGGGACTAATTTTACCGCAGCTCGTTTCGCTGGAATACGTACTCGAACACAAACACTCTGCTTATTTGTTATCTCCGGAGCTTTCGCAGGGCTAGTTGGGGTAAATGAAGTTATGGGAAGCGAGCACAAAGTCATCGAGGGTTTTTCCCCTGGATACGGCTTTTCAGGAATTGCGGTAGCTCTCGTAGCAGAAAATAATCCACTTGGAATTATTGCCTCTGCTTTTCTTTTTGGTGGCTTACAAACCTTTGCACGAGAGCTTGAGTTTTTGAGTGATAATATTTCTAAGGATATTTCTATTGTCCTTCAAGCCATACTCCTCATTTTTATCGCTTGTCGCCCATGGCTGGCAAAACGCCTTTTAAAACAACGAGGTGAAAGTCATGATTGATTTCATCAATTCAACTCTTCGTTTTGCTACTCCATTAATTTTTGCAAGCATGGGAGGCCTTCTGTGTGAACGAGCTGGTATAGCAACGATTTGCATTGAAGGCATTATCTTAGTGTCAGCTTTTACTTCAGCGGCATTTGATTATTATTCATCCAGCCCGTGGTTATCGCTGGGGGCAGCACTTTTAGTAGGTGGAGTTTTCATGCTTCTTCATGCTTTTCTTACCGTGAGGGTAAAATCTGATCCTATTATCAGCGCTATTACGGTGAATCTTCTGGCGTCGGGAATGACACCTCTGCTAATGAAATTGTTATTTTCCAATTCCACCAACACCCCTTCTCTCCCTCAGGAGAACCGGTTTCTACCGGTTTTTATTCCATTCCTCAGTAGCTTTCCTATTATCAGACACTTTTCCAACCATCTATCACTGGTTTATTTGGCAATTCTTCTCCCCTTTGTAATACAAATCACCCTGACCAACACTCGATGGGGCTTGCGATTGATTGCAGCAGGCGACGGTCCAGAAGCGTTGGTAACTTCCGGCGTATCACTCAACCACACGAGATTTGTGGCCCTTTTTTTAGGGGGATGCTTAATGGCATTCTCAGGTTCTTATTTAGCCATTGGACATTCAAGTCAGTTTATTAGGGACATGTCAGCTGGTAGAGGCTTTATTGCTCTAGCAGCCATCATCATTGGAAAATGGCAGCCGATTCCTACGCTCGTGGCTTGCGTTTTTTTTGGATTCACTGATGCTTTACAGATCGAACTTCAGAGTTCAGAAATGCTAAACCTAATTTTACCTGCTCAATTCATCCAAAGTCTTCCCTATGTAATTTCTTTAGTCGTTCTGGTTTTCGCCATGGGACGCGCTAAGCCACCATTGGCTATTGGACAGACCTCTCGTTAGCAGTTTTACATAGGCAATACTGCTGAACCATTCCTTCTGTCTTGTTTTTTGGGGGCATAAAGCTCAAAGCGATCCACTAACTCTTTTCTCAACTGTGAAAAATCGATCAACGTATCGACCACAAGCTCTGAAGCCATTCGATAGATATTGATATTTTTTTCGTACTCAAGAACCTTCTCAGCCATAAACTGTTTTTTCTGATCCGGACTCATATCAACCATTTTATTAAAGTATACTGCGTTCACAGCGGGTTCGGCTCCCATCACGGCAATTGCTGAAGATGGTAAGCCAATCACACAATCCGAATCAAAAGCTGGACCACACATCGCATACAAACCTGCACCAAAAGCTTTTCGGAGAATTACAGTTATTTTGGGAACTGTTGCATTTGACATACAGTGGATCAGTTTGGCACCCGCCCTAATCATTCCCTCCCTTTCAACTTTGGAACCAATCATATAGCCAGGGACATCCGCTAAAAACAGCAAGGGGATATTAAATGCATCACAGATTTGAATAAATCGAGCTGCTTTATCGGAAGACTCTACAAAGAGAACTCCTCCTTTGATTAGGGGTTGGTTGGCAATAATGCCAATCACTTTTCCATTCAACCTAGCTAACCCAGTGATTATTTCAGGTGCATAAAGTTCCTTTATTTGTAAAAAGGTTCCCTTATCAACAATAGCTTTGATGATTTCTTTCACGTCATAAGCTCGAGCGGCTTGAACGGGCAAAATATGTTTTATTTCCTCCGTAGACCTTTCTGGAGCAACAGCTGTTAGTTCGGCTGAACGACTGCTGCAGTTCTGCGGGAAATAAGAAAGATATTTTCTACCTAAACTTAAAGCTTCTTCTTCGGTCTGAACTAAAAAATCTCCGCAACCACTCTGGGTACAGTGCATCCTGGCTCCACCCATTTCTTCTAGCGATACTTTTTCACCTATCACAGCTTCGGCCATTCGCGGTGAACCCAAATACATGCTGGCATTTTTCTCCACCATGATCAGAACATCGCAAAACGCTGGGATGTAAGCACCGCCCGCAGCAGAAGGTCCAAAAAGAATACACACCTGCGGGATTTTTCCAGAGAGAACTGCCTGATTTCTGAAGATTCTTCCTGCTCCTCGTCTGCCAGGAAACATTTCCACTTGGTCAGTTATCCTAGCGCCAGCGCTATCTACGAGAAAAAAAACAGGGACACTGAGTTTTTCTGCTGTTTCTTGGAGCCTAATGATTTTCTCTACCGTCCTTGCTCCCCACGAACCCGCTTTGACAGTGGAATCATTGGCCATAATAGCTACGATTCTACCTTCTACTTTTCCCAACCCAGTAATCACGCCGTCGGCAGGAAGCTCCTCATTGAGACAATTCGCAAACATCCCATCCTCAACAAAGGAGTTTTTATCCACCAATAACTGTATGCGTTCTCGAGCAAATAATTTGCCTTCGGTACGGTTCTTATCATGATACTTTTTTCCACCGCCCTGTAAAATTCGTTCGCGCTGCTTTAAAAACTCTTTTGAATCTTGCATCATTCTCCCTCGTAGTTGGGCTTTCGTTTCTCAGAAAAGGCTTTCAATCCCTCTAAACGATCCTTGGAATACAAACAGGGTTTATAACATTCGACTTCCCACTGTAAGGCCTCTTCCCAGCTTTTTTCTAATCCCCTCAACACAGCTTTTTTTGCTTGTCGAATCGCAATCGGTCCAGCCTCTGCAATTTTATGAGCCCACGCTAGTGCATCT
Source organism: Pseudomonadota bacterium (assembly GCA_009927165.1). GTDB lineage: Bacteria > Bdellovibrionota > FAC87 > UBA2466 > UBA2466 > RFNO01. The sequence continues at coordinate 43,693 of RFNO01000038.1, read as the reverse complement.
TTCAAAGCTTGCCCCTGCGTAGAAACGTGATTAACCAATCCCCATTTCTGAGCCTCCAAAGCATTGATACGTTTCGCCAGAAGAATCATTTCCATACTTCTGGCCAGGCCCAACAGTCGAGTAAGCCTTTGAGTGCCTCCATTGCCGGGAATGATTGCCAAGTCCGTCTCCGGCAGCCCCATCGTCACTCCTTCATCTGCAATTCTTAAATCGCAAACCAAGGCCAACTCCAACCCACCACCAAGCGCAACCCCATTCAGGGCAGCAACACTCGGGAGGGAAAGTCGTTCCCATCTCAAATACAAATTTCTTACGGATTCTAACCGGACAAGGACATCTTTCTCGTTCATTCCCTGTCGCTCCTTGAGATCAGCCCCAACACAGAAGGATTTATCACCGCTTCCTGTTACAACGATTGCACGTGCAGAGTGATCAGTTTCCAAAACGTCGATAATTTTTTTTAAATCCTCAATCACATCGCGATTGATTGCGTTCATTTTATCAGGGCGATTTAAGGTAATAATAACTACGGGCCCTTCTCTTCTGAACAAGACGTTATTGGATGCCATATAAGTTTCCCCCTCTTGCTTCAACAGCTGCTAATTTGCTTTCCACCTGAAGTCCAAGCTGCCTTAAAAGTTGTAGTGTGTTTTTGATAGAGCCCCAATGAACCTGATTCTTGTGTCCCAATCGATTTAACAAATAAGCTATTGCTTCAGTTGCGACATTTCCACTGGCTCCTTTAGCGTAAGGACATCCTCCAATTCCCCCTGTAGCTCCATCAAAACGAGTAATACCCATTTCAATTCCGGCAACGATATTGGAAAGAGCTAATCCGTAAGTGTCGTGAAAGTGTAGTGCAATTCGATCTAGCGCGCATTTCGGAGCTATTTTTCCTAGAATACTTTTTACTTGAATCGGATTTGCAACACCGATGGTATCGCTCAGCGCGATCTCATCAGGCGACAGGCCTAATACTTTTTCGGTCAGGTCCTGAACTGTATCCTCAGAGACAGCACCTTCATAAGGACATCCGAAAGCAGTAGAAATATACACCCTTACCTTCCGCTGATTCGCATGTGCTTTTTGGATAAGAGCACGTAATTCGTTCAAAGTCTGTTGCCGAGGACAATTGATATTTTTTTGATTGAAAGATTCGCTCGCAGCAATAAAAAGACTCACCCAAGGAATTGGAAATTTCAGCAAGCGCTCAAGTCCTCGTTCATTAGGCACGAATGCCATCAGTTCAGTCGCAAAATCCTTGCGCAATTTAAATAGTTCTTCGCAAAAGGAATCACTATCTGCTAACTGAGGAATCCACTTAGGATGTGAAAAACTGGTAATTTCTAGCCTATTATAATGACAAGCTTGTAGAGCTTCAAAGACTTCTAATTTTTGCTGGGTGGAAAGAGAGACAGGATCACTTTGTAAGCCATCTCGAAGAGTGACATCGGTGAGTTTAATCACGTAGCTCCACTTTTAAGCTAATTCTATGACTGCTTCACCTTCATTAACAAAATCCCCTTTGTTTTTCATGATGGTGATTACTTTACCGGCCTGAGAACTCATCAGGGGCACTTCCATTTTCATGGACTCAAGAATAGCGACTTCTTGACCTGATTTAACCGAGTCCCCTACTTTAACACTAACTTCTAACAAGGTGCCCGCCATGTTGGAGATGATTTTTGATGCCATGGAGTCCAGCTTCTTAATTCATGCCAAAAATATAACCCACTCTCATCATCAAGGACCAATAGTCATCCATTCCAGTAGCACCTAATAGTGAGTGGTAACGAAGCCCCAAACCCACTCTCATGCCATCAGAAACCACAACATCGGCTCCCACATCTCCATGAATTCCAAAGTGAGTTTCACTGACTCCTGAGTCATAAGTATAAAAACCTGGGCCCATTCCTAACGTGAAATCAAAATCTGTCATTCCGAAATGAAGATTTGCTCCGAGTGTTTGACTATAAATTTTTAAATTGGGTGCAAGTCCACTATGAGAACTCATTTGAGATTGAAACATGACATCTAGCGTTGGGTTGATGCGAAAACCCACATCAAGACCAAACCCAATCGCGTTATTGTAAACACTTTTTGTTGTCCCCGTAAGACTGATCTGACCTAGCTCGCCCCCGACGTAAACCCCATCCAGAGCCATTGCTGAAGTCCCAAGAAGTAACAGTAAAGAGTAAATTAGTTTCATCATTTCTAGAATTTAACACTGATTACTTGCGAAAGGCAAACGATTGCTGGAGAAGTCGCAGTAGCTATTGAGCAGGCGTTTCCACTTTTTCTACGAATCCGCATTCCTTATTTGGGCAACGAACGGAAGCCCCTTCTTTTTTGGTGTAATGCTCGGCCAGAAACGGGTAACTGCACTGCGGACACGTTCTTCCCTTGATGGGTTTATCCCACATGGCGTACTTACAATTAGGATATTTAGTACAGCTGTAAAACACTTTGCCGAACCGGGTTCGTTTTTCAGAAAGTTCGCCCTGGCCACAATCAGGACATGCGATTCCTGTAGTAATTGGTTTAGTTGTTTTACAAGTAGGATAAGTAGAACAAGCCAAGAACTTTCCAAACCTTCCTGTTTTTACCATCATCGGCGCACTACAGTTGGGACACTTTTCATCAGTTACTTGCTGTTCCACTAATTTAACTTTTCCATCGTCTACTGTGTATTCACTGGTAAATCGGCAATCCGGATAACCTTGGCAAGCAGCAAATTTACCGTTCTTGCCCCATTTGAGAATGACTGGTTTATCGCACTTGGGACATTTTAAATCAGTAACAGTTTCCTCGCGCTTGATGTTGCGCATTTTTTCAGCAGCTGTTGCAAGATCTTTCTCAAAAGGAACGTAAAAATCTCTGAGTGTTTTAATCCAATTTGCTTTTCCTTCCTCGATTTGATCGAGTTGATCTTCTAAGTTAGCGGTAAATTGCACGTTAAGAATGTCTGAAAAGCTTTCCACGAGCAGTTCTGTAACTAAATTTCCGAGCTCAGTTGGGTAAAATCGGTTTTCCTTTTTCTCCACATACTTGCGATCTTGGATAGTGCTCAAAATAGAAGCGTAAGTAGATGGACGACCGATTCCTTTCTCTTCCAGTTCCTTAATCAGCGAGCTTTCGGAGTATCTTGGAGGCGGTTGCGTAAAATGTTTTTCTTCTTTAACATCGTGGCTTTTCAGCTTCGATTTGTTTGTCAAATCAGGAAGTTGAACAGAATCTCCTTCATCCTGATTCTTTTCATCTTCCGTTTGCCACATGACTAAAAAACCATCGAAACGAAGCACGGAGCCATTTGCTCGAAAGCCATATTTTTTACCGTTTTTTGCAACGGCATCCATATCCACAGAGGTTTGGTCGAAAATAGCCTGCTCCATTTGGGAAGCCAGGTAACGTTTCCAGATCAACTCATACAATTTGTACTGATCAGGCTCAAGATAGGCCTTCACTTTTTCCGGAGTAAAATCGACCGATGTTGGCCTAATCGCTTCGTGAGCATCTTGGGCATTCTTCTTATTTCGGTATTCTAAAGGACTGTTCGGGAGATATTCCTTACCCAAAATATCACGAATAATGTTTCGAGCTTGTTGAATGGCATCATCGGACAAACGAGTAGAGTCTGTTCTCATGTACGTAATCAGACCTTGAGCCCCCATTTCCCCAAGCTCAATCCCTTCATACAACTGCTGAGCAAGGGTCATGGTTTTTTTTGCACTGAAGTACAATCGTTTTGAGGCCTCTTGTTGAAGCGTGGAAGTGATAAAGGGGGGATCGGGATTCCGTCTCCGTTGTTTTTGGGTGATATTGCTTATTTTCCAATCTGCAGTTTTTGCATCTCGTACTATTTCTTGCGCCCACTCTTCTTTGTCGATATCTGTTCTTTCAACTTTCTTATCTTCTATTTTAACAAGACGACCAGGGAACTTTTTCCCTTCAGCTTCTAACAAAGATTCAATCGTCCAATAAGCTTTGGGTTGAAACGCCAAAACTTCTTTTTCTCGCTCAACAATCATTCGAACTGCAACACTTTGTACACGACCCGCCGATAGACCTCGTCTAACTTTGGTCCACAGGATCGGAGAAATCTTGTAGCCTACTAATCTATCCAGGACCCGACGCGCCTGTTGAGACTCATAACGTTCCTTAGACATTCGCACAGGGTTTTCGATGGCTTTCAAAACCGCAGGCTTTGTAATTTCATGAAACAAGACTCGATGAACTTGATCTTCGGGGAGTTTCAAAACCTCAATGATGTGCCATGCGATAGCTTCCCCTTCTCTATCAGGGTCAGCTGCCAGGTAAATTTTTTGAGCATTGAGTGCCGCTTTTTTGAGCTCTTCAACGACTTTCGTCTTGCCTTTAATTAATTCATAGGTGGGCTGAAAATCATGCTCTAAATCCACCCCCAAATTGCTTTTGGGCAAGTCCAAAATATGTCCGACCGAAGCTTTTACATCGAAATTTTTTCCCAGATATTTCTTCAGGGTCTTTGCTTTGGCGGGAGACTCTACTACAACTAACCCTTTAGAAGCTCGCCCACGACTAGACGAAACTTCCACCGCTTCTTGAGTGCTTTTCGCGGGCTTTTTAGCCTTCGTAGACGATTTCTTTTTTACTTTAGCAGCTTCCATGAGTTCCCAGTCACCCTGAACGATTCCAAAATTACAAATTAGTTTAAAAAAGAATCAGAAAAACCAAAGTTTGTCTCAGTGTGAGATTTGTGCTCATAACCGAAAAGAGTAAGAGCGGCAACGGTTTTTATTTCTCTTAGCGTTGTCTCACCTTCCAGATCCATTGCTTTTTGAATAATTTCATCTTCTAAAGCATGATCAATAATTCCGCGGACTTTGAGCTTCCACAAGTATCCGCGGGCTCGTTTGCTGATCTGCGATGCTTCTTTGGAAGAATAAACACGACAAACCGGTATTTCCTCACTCCAAAAAGGTCCAATCTCTTCTAACGTAGTTTTTTCTATGTGAGAAAGTGTAGCCAAAATATCTTCTTCCGAGAATCCCTGACCACTCAGCTCTTCCCAAATCTTATCCGCATCATAAAACAGGTCCTGATCTTTTTGCAGACTTTGCGAAAGATGCCCCAGAATGTTTAAGATTTTTTGTCGCAAGTTTTCTTTTAGTTTGCCTGCTGTTTATTTAATTGTTCTTAAAAAATGGTGATTTGGCAAGTTGGTTTGCTCTAGACATTTCCGATAGACAAGTAGCGTTGAGGCGCAATCTCAATAATTTGGCCTTGGGAAATGAGGTGCTGCAGGTCGCGAAGCTCGTTATTTTCAGCACCTTCCAACCAATCGGCTAAAGTAAAAGACTCAGCAAACTTAAATGGATTTTTTCCCCCAAGCCGCTGAAACTTTTCAGCAGATAAAAGCAATGGGAGTTCATCAACTACATCTTTCAGTTCAGTTACCAATTTAGCCCCCTGTTGAATAAGCTCATGGCCTCCTTGAAACCTCTCATCATCGATAGGACCGGGAACCACAAACACTTCTCTTCCCTGATTTAATCCAGAGAGTGCCGTAATCAAGGAACCGCTTTTCTTTTTTGCTTCCACTACGAGAGTGCCTAAGCTCATTCCGGAAATAATCCGATTCCGGTGAGGAAAATGATGGGCTAGGGGCGGAGTAAAAGGAGGATATTCGCTTACCCAAGTTCCTCCTTTTTCAAGGATTTGAGCGGCAAGCCATTGATGCTCCCGGGGGTAAATATGAGTAAACCCCGATCCCAACACTGCTATTGTTTTTCCTCCCCCAGTTAATGCCCCTTGATGAGCTACCCCATCCACTCCTCGGGCAAGACCACTCACCACCCCGACTCCACAGGCAGAAATCTGACGTGCAAATTTAAAAGCACAAGCCAATCCGTACGAGGATGCTTTTCGGGCCCCCACAATTCCAATCAACGGCGAAAAGAGTGTTTCTAGCGAGCCTTTAATGAAAAGGACTTGAGGAGTGAGCGGGATCTGTTTGAGTAAAGGAGGTAAGTTTTCCCGAAAGAGAATAAGGGTTTGATTTTTTTCACACCAGTTAAGGATGCGATCGATTTTTTCTTCAGAAAACCGGTCGGAATCTAACCACTTCAGTGCAATCTTCAAACTGTCCCTAATAGTCATAGAGGACAATTAAAAGAGCTTTTTTTGTTTAGCAAGAAAGCAGGGGATGCATTTAGCTCAAACTAATCTATCAACACAGTTTCTCTCAGCTTTTTGATGCCGAGAGTGTTCTCTTCGAGGATGCTCGGGGATACCAGGACTTCCCCCGGCTTAAGAGGATCTCGATTTTTTGTCACCAGGCCAACGCTACTTTTTTTTCCTACATAAGCAATTTTAATTTCGCCTTTTGAACGAGGTTCAATTAATTTTACATTCCCATGATTATCAACGTCATCGAATACTCTAAAAACAAATCCGGTTTTCATTCCCGCTTCAATACCTTTATCTACAACAACTAAGTTTCCCCGAAAAAGTTGATTAGAATCTAAGTTCTCCCCGAACATAATTCGACAACTTAAGTTAGCAGGGGGTACCTCAGGTTTCTCATTAGTTTTGATAGGGGAAAGCTCAATCAAACGATCTCCCCTCTGCAAAAGATCAAAGGCCTGAACCACAATCGCTTTAGCTAAATCATCTCCGTACTGGTCGATTTTTACTTCTCCCACTACTTGAAGAAGTTTTCCGAAGTCACCAAACGCTTTGATTTTATCGGGAACCGAGGAAACCTCACGAACTACAATGTAAGATTTTCCGGGAAGAACTCGGTTTTTATCAAAAGCGCCCACAAAAAGCTCCTGCCCAGCAAGAAAACTATTACCGTCTTGATAAGACCCTGTAACAATGCCAAGCATTTGTTCATCGCCCAGGAAAAAAAATCTGAGTCGATGGGAATTACTAAAGCGCAAACGACTCAGCTCAAGACCTTCCTCAATATCCACCGCTTTTCCTGGCTGAAGCGGGGCTGTTTGCGCAGGAGCAGCAGAAGCTTCAGCTGCAGTTGTCCTCGTGGGTTGGGACTTTTTTGTGTAAGTAAGCTGTTGGTCTGGCTCAATGAGGTGCGGATTGGTAATACCCTCACGATTCACTTCCCAAAGCTTAGGCCAGTAATCCCGATTTCCGAGCTCCTTCTTACTAATCTTTGAGAGGGTATCGCCGCTCTTTACAGTGTAATCATTGGTTCCAGTCCCAACAATGCGTTCCCACTCTTCTTCCGACAACGGCTCGGGAATTCGCCATTTCTTTAATCTCTCGGGACCTTTCTTTGGGTCCTCGAATAACTGATAGACATCGTTGCCTGCAAAGCTACTTGTCCCGATCAGAAAACATAAACTCAGCCAAAAAATCTTCATGGCATTCTCCGATCCTCGGTGAGGGTCGCCAATCGCTCCGAAGCGATCGGCGCAACAGAACTTTGGGGGTAGTTTGACAACACCGTTTTTAAGGCCTGAATCCCTTTGGCTTTCTGCTCAAGGCCCAAGAAACACAGAGCTCTTTTAAAGAGGGCATTAGGTAGTTTCAAGCTGTGAGGGTATCGATTTTCCAAGACATTGGACGCTACTAAAGCGAGGCCATACTCTCGATTCTCCAAATGGGCTTCAAGAATCATAAATTGGGCCCGATCAGCATAAACATGATCAGGGTTTTCACTTAGGAAATCATTAAAACTTTTTACTGCACTATCATATTTTTTTTCTTTTAATTCCTGAGTGCCCTCATAGTATAGGTGCATAGCTTCATCAGATGAATCGGCGACGGTATCTTCGTGCGGAGACACAAATGCAGTCACTGGGGGCAAAGCCATACTTTTTTCAGTAGCCCCTTCCAGTTCTTTTACTTTTGCTTCCAAATGCAGAACTGACCAATCATTCTTGGTTGCCACATTTCCCTTCAAACTCATCAATTCCTTTTTCTGATCCAAAATTTTTTGTTCCAGAAAAGCTACTTTCTTTTCTAAACCTACTCGTTTCTGAACCTCTTTTTGAACTTCTGAACTCGCACAACTCATCAGAAAGAATAATCCAGGGAGAAAGGCGAAAGACAGCAAGGGATATTTAAAATTAGGTCTGTGTTTAACCTTTATCTGCATGGTATTATTCTATCCGGTGGGCCACGTAGATTTCGAGGATAATCCGCTAAAAAACCTTTGAACTCTAGATGCGGCACGCCAAACCCGTTCAACGCACATGCTAAATCCTAACCGTTTAAAAAACATTTTCGAAGTTGCCCGAACACTCGGAGCTAAGTCTTGTGAACTTTATGGAGACACTCGTTTCCAAACCGAAATCACTTTTGAAATGAAGAAATCTCGGGCTCGAAGCTTTCAAACTGGGGGAGTTCAACTTGTTTTGGAAACTGAACAGGGCCCTAAAACTTTCGTTTCATCGATCATCGACCCTGATTACCTGATTCGGATGTTGACGGGGGAGCCTCAGTTAGTTGCCCCCCAACGAGATTCGCTTTTTAAACCCACAGAACCGCCTTCGTTTGAAACCCATCGTCTCTTGGAAACTGCGTATCGAAAGACTCTTCTCGAACACCAAGATATTCAGAAGTTTCATGCCTGCTACCACGAAGAGACACAACAGTTTTTGTTTGCTAATGATCAGGGAGTCGAGAAAACCGGAACATCCACTTTTGCCTGGCTACAATCACAGTTTTCTTTTTCTCACGGAAACACTCAAAAACAATTCAAAGTATTCAAAGGGCGGACCGACGTTCCCTCCTTGCTCTCCGAGCTCAGAGAACCGTGGTTATCTCGTCATCGAGTGACTAAAGCACTTCAGAAACCATGGCCAGCTCCCCGAGGAGAGTTACCCGTACTTTGGTCGTCCTCAGTAGTGGCAAAATTAACTCTCTGTTTGATGCAATATTTGGATTTTCACATCCAGACACCTCAGCGCTACCAGACTTTGCTCCAAACTCTTCCTCCTTTTGCATTTCAACTCATTGATAATTGGAAGCAAGCCCAGTCTTTTGACGTAGCAGGAACGCCTCGAATTCCTCGAGTAATTTTAGAGAGAGAAAAGCTCTGCATGGAATTTGACCAGATCCAACTTGGCAATTTCCGACGGCAATCTCACCGAGATTTTCCGATTACCGCTCCTTGGGAACCCGCTCTTTTTGGTATCGAACGTCTCGACAAACCGATTTCTCGTTTAGAAAAAGGGTTGCGCGTTTATGAAGCGGAAGTGGTGGATTTTCATCCCAGCTCGCCTCATATTACGCTTCAAATTCAAGAAGCTTCCTTGGTTCATCAAGGACAAGAGGGCGACTGGATTGAACCCCTGTTATGGTCCACTTCTTTGACGGATCTTTTTCGCTCTTTCAAAATTTTCTCGGAAGATAGTCAACCCCATCCCCTCCAGCTCCATAAAGCGGGGCAGTCGCTATTTGTTGAAGTAACAGCACCGTCGGCCCTGAGTGCTGAACTTCACGTCCCCGGGTCGGTTCCACAGAATAATTACTGGTAGTTTCCTTGCTCGTCGTACGGCTCTCTGCTATAGTTTTGCCACATGTTTCCAATTCTAGAAAAAATAGATAAGGCATTGGAATCTAAGGGGAAATACACCCTCGTCAACAAGATGGGAAAATACTTTCACGGAACGATTATTGATTCGTGGATTCGAATTTCCGGGGGAAAACTTCGCGGAAAGCTTCAGTTCCAATCAGAAGAAAAAGGCCCCATCGAAATTGAGGCTAATGATATTCTGGACCTTTTACCGGAGAAAAAACCGTGATCATCGGCGTACCTAAAGAGATTAAAAACCGAGAAAATCGGGTTGGGCTTGTGCCCTCTGGCGTAAAATCACTAGCCGCCCAAGGCCACAAAGTACTTGTGCAAAAAGGCGCTGGCCTCGGCAGTGGTGTTTCGGATGAGGCTTATGTCAATGCAGGGGCTTCGATTGTTCCTCATGCAGCTGATGCTTGGGCCGCCGATATGGTTATCAAAGTCAAAGAACCTCTCTTCTCTGAATTTGAGTTACTTCGCCCAGGACAAATTCTGTTCACTTACCTTCACCTCGCAGCTGAAAAAAAATTAACAGAAGTTTTGGTGGAGAGAAAAGTTACCGGAATTGCCTATGAAACCATTCAAGAAGCTGATCATTCCCTTCCCCTACTTCGTCCCATGAGTGAAGTTGCGGGCAGAATGTCTGCGCAAGTAGGGGCTTTTTATCTCCAAAGTAGTTGGGGGAATACGAATTCTGGAAAAGGGATTTTGCTCGGGGGAGTTCCTGGAGTAATGCCGGGGCACGTGGTGGTTTTAGGAGGGGGTGTAGCGGGATCTCATGCTGCCAAAGTTGCTTTGGGAATGGGCGCCATGGTCACGATTATCGATCAAGATGCTCGGCGATTAGAATATCTCGAACATATTTTTGCCGGTCGCGTCCTCACCTTGATGTCCAATATCGACAACATCGAAGAAAGTGTTTCCAAAGCCGATCTGCTGATTGGCTCGGTGCTACTGCCAGGAGCTAAAGCACCCAAACTCGTATCAAGAAAATCGATTGCATCCATGTCCCCTGGTTCTGTTGTTGTAGACATAGCAGTCGACCAGGGAGGTTGCGTGGAGACCTGCCGGCCCACTTCTCATGAAAGCCCGACTTTCGTCGAAGAGGGAGTCATTCACTACTGTGTTACGAATATGCCGGGAGCTGTTTCTCGAACCTCTACGTATGCGCTGACCAACGTCACGCTCAAGTACGCTTTGCAACTTGCAGAAAAAGGTCCGGAAACGGCTGCAAAAAATTCACCGGCTATTGTTAAGGGCTTCAATACCTACCAAGGTAAAGTTGTTCACGAAGCGGTGGCGAAAGCTCATGGCCTGACTTACTCCGCTTTGTCCTTATGAGCACGACCGAAAAATGTTTGGTGGTGATTCCCACTTACAATGAAGCGGGGAACATTACTTTGCTGCTCTCTCGTTTGATGGCGCAAGTCCCTTCGGTTGACGTACTGATTGTTGACGACAACTCTCCTGACGGCACAGGGAAATCTGTGCTGGCTTTCGCCCAAAATGAATCTCGAGTACATCTTCTCACTCGCATGAAGAAAGAGGGCATTGCCTTAGCTTATCGCGAAGGTTTTAGTTGGGGAATCCAAAGAGGATATGGGCGTTTTATTCAAATGGACGCAGACTTTTCTCATGATCCTGCTGACACCCAAAAAATCGCTGAACTTTTAAAAGAGCACGATGTGGTGATTGCTTCTCGTTATGTCACGGGAGGCGGAACTTCCGGCTGGGGATGGCACCGCCAGCTCATCAGCCGCGGTGGAAATCTCTATGCACGGTTAGTGTTATCTGCTGGCCCAAAAGACATGACAGGCGGCTTCAATGGCTGGTCCAAGAGAGCGTTGGAATCTATTGGTTACAAAACTGTAGTATCGCGAGGCTATGCTTACCAAGTGGAAATGAAGTATCGTGCACTCAAAGCTGGTTTCAAGCCTTTTGAGTTTCCCATACTTTTTAAGAATCGAACCGTGGGCCAATCAAAAATGTCATCCGGAATTGTTTTTGAAGCTGCCTACCGAGTGTTCCAACTTCGTTCTCACTAGCTTTTCCATGCCTCCATCCTCCACCAAACAACGCATCGAGGGACTTCAAAAGGAAATAGAAGAGCACGACTATCGGTACTATGTTTTAGATAAACCAATTATTTCAGACGAAAAGTACGACAAACTATTTAAGGAGCTTCAGCAGTTAGAAGAGAGCAACCCCCAATGGGCCAGTCCTCACTCCCCAACTCAAAAAGTCGGTGGAAAACCATTAGATAAGTTTAAAAAAGTTAAACATTCCCGACCGATGCTGAGCTTACAAAACGTCTACACATCTGAAGAGTTTACTCAGGTTTTTTCTCGTTGGCGTGACACCCTGGGAGCATCGTTCGCGGTTGTGGGCGAGCCCAAATTTGATGGACTGGCAGTAGAACTCGTCTATGAAAATGGCTTTTTGGCTGTTGCTTCTACTCGAGGTGATGGAGAGACTGGCGAAGACGTTACTGAGAACGTAAAAACAATAAAAAGTGTTCCCCTACGCTTACGAGAAAACTTTCCCAAACTTCTTGAGGTTCGAGGCGAAATTATCCTCATGAAAGAAGATTTTGAGGCCCTTAACAAGCAACGAGCAAAATCCGGAGAGCCTCTTTTTGCCAATCCCAGGAATGCGGCAGCAGGCTCGATCCGACAATTGGATCCCAAAATTGCCGCTCAGAGGAAGCTCGATCTTTTTTGTCATGGAATTGGTTCTATGACCGGTGTAACGGCTACTTCCCATTGGGAACTCTTAAAACTTTTTAATGTTTGGGGGCTCCGCACTCACACACTCTATCAGTCTCTTACTTCACTCTCAGCAATTGAATCGTTCTACAAAAAAGTTGAATCTCAACGAGATAGTCTTCCCTATGAAATTGACGGCATCGTCCTCAAGATCAATTCTTTCAAAGATCAAGAAGAGCTTGGCTTTGTGGCAAGATCGCCCCGCTGGGCTATTGCTTATAAGTTCAAAGCTCAAGAAGGAATTACTGAACTACACGACGTGGTTTTTCAAGTGGGTCGGACTGGTGTCATTACACCTGTGGCCGTATTGAAACCAGTTTGGGTGGGCGGGGTTGAAGTAAAACGAGCAGGACTTCACAACGAGGACCAAGTACGTGAGCTTGGATTGAAAATTGGAGATACCGTAGTTGTTAAACGTGCGGGCGACGTTATTCCTGACGTAGTGAGTGTGATTGAGGATAAGCGTACTGGAAAAGAAAAGAAAATAGTGTTCCCCAAACACTGTCCAGCTTGCCACTCTCACATTGTTCGCAACGAAGGAGAAGCGGCCCATCGCTGCACGAACATGGCTTGCCCAGCCCGATTAGCAGAAGGCTTGAAGCATTTTTGCTCCAAGCGCGCTATGAATATCGAGGGTCTCGGCGACAAATGGATTGATTTGCTTCAAGAAAATAAGCTTATCACTCATTTTTCAAGTTTGTATGACTTGGATAAAGAAACGGTCATGACTTTGGAGCGACAAGGCGATAAATCTGCCCAAAAGTTAATTGATGCGATTGCTCGTAGCAAAGAAACAACTTTGGATCGATTCCTCTTTGCCTTGGGAATACCCCTAGTTGGAGAACGTACCGCAGAATTATTAGCGACACATTTTGGCTCTTTAAGTGCTTTTATGAAAGCCAGCGATGAGGAACTCACCCACGTCGAGGAAGTAGGGCCTACAGTCTCCCTTCGGATCAGGCAATTTCTTTCCGAACCTAAAAATCGCGACGAGATCGACCGACTCATTAAAAAGGGCGTCCAACCTCATTGGGAGTCTCACAATCAAACGGGGCTTGGCCTTTTGGCGGGAAAGACCTTTGTCATTACCGGAACCCTCCCTTCTCTTTCTCGGGACGAAGCCGCACTTTTGATTCGACAAAACGGAGGAAAAGTCACTAATTCTGTGAGTAAACAAACTGACTTTTTGGTTGTTGGGGACGATGCCGGTAGCAAGCTCCAAAAAGCTCAGGCTTTGGGAGTTGCTCAATTGGATGAGGCCGGTCTCAAGAAACTGATTTCGGGGTAAGAGTTACTGAAGCCTTGAGCTGATAGTTTTTATCAGTTTAGGCCCTTGATAAATAAAGCTTGTGTAAATTTCAATTAAATCTGCCCCGGAGTCTCTCATTTGTTGTGCTTCCTCAAGTGAACTTACTCCTCCGACGCCAATAATAATCTTTTTTCCGAGCAAAATCTGTCTCGCTCTCTCAATAAAATCCATGCTTGTCGAAAACAGAGGGGGTCCCGACAATCCTCCCTGGCTGAACCCTCTTTTTTCTGACAACTCTCGTGAAGTATTGACTAAAACTAGACCAGACAAACAATCTTCGCTAAGCACCAGTTCGCAGATTTCTTGAAGCGTGGAAATTGAAATGTCAGGAGCTAATTTCAGCAGCACCGGTGAACTCAAGGGAAGCACTTTACATAACGCTCTTATAAACTCTGTAGACTGAAGTTCTCTTAAGCCTGGAGTATTAGGCGAGCTGATATTAATGACAAAACCATCAACATTACCCTCAAGCGCCTTTAAGCAGCTTTCATAATCACTCAAGGCATTTTCGGCGGGAGTAGACTTGTTTTTCCCAATATTAGCTAGAACCGGGAGCCGCGCTTGTCGGCGATAGTGCCGAATATTTTTTTTGAATACTTCTAAACCAATGCTGTTAAACCCGAAGTGATTAACCAAAGCTTGGGGGGCTACTCTCCAAATTCTAGGGGGAGGATTCCCTGGCTGAGGCAACGGGGTAACTGTTCCCACTTCTACAAATCCAAAGCCCAAGTGAAAAAGGGCTGGGAACACTTGAGCTTGCTTATCAAAGCCAGCTGCCATCCCTAATCGTGAACTCAATTTCCATTCGAAGTGCCGTGGAACTTTGATCAAAAGAACGCCTTGGGGGATTTGCCTTAGTATTTTAGTTTTAAAAAACTGATAGAGGGAAAGAAGGCGTACTGCTATGTGGTGTGCAATTTCTGGATTGAGTTTTAGAAGAAGTAATTGAATAACCGAAATCACGCTAGTAGCGTACTTCAAATGAGCAATTTAGTAACGTTCTCTTTCGTTAGCTAGCTTACTGTCTCGCGCCAGCAACTTTTCGCAGTTTTCTTTTTCAGCAGAACGAGTGCCTTGTTTTTTCAGTTCCATACATCCTAGGAATAATCTCAAACCATTAGGCGCCGGACCTGAAACGACCGCATCCTTTAGTGTATTTTTATGAGAGCGCACCCAAGCAGCTACCGGAACCCCCGCAATCACAGGAGCTTCAGAAAGCTGCTCGGATGCAGCTAATTCATCAGAACCCTCTTCTACTGAGAGTCCGAGTTCGGACTCTTCGGCTTCGTAGAGATGAGGGACGTGATCAGTTTCTGCAACTTCTCCTGAAGTTCGCGTGCGCGATTCAAGAGGCCGCTTTTGTTCATAACGTCGATGATTTGAGCTTTCATGCTGTGATTCTCCTCGAATATTTTGATGATTTTTACTAACCGTTTGCCGTGAGGAAGGTTTAACGAGCGTTGACCGATTCTGGGCGCGATTCAAATGATGATTTCTGTAACCAATAAAGCTACCGATGAGTATCCCGAAGATGCCTAAGGTGATGATCGAATCCCGCATAGTGCCCCCTCACCGCTCCCGACTGGGGATTCTGCAAGGTAAAGACCAACTGTCTCAGGCTTGGACACTTACTTAAAGCGACAAGGATTGTCGCTGTCTGGAGCCTTGAGCAGCAAACTCTGTCATCGACTGTTTTATTGGGTCGGCGACGAAGAGGAGGACTCCCTTTCTTTAGGCTTGGGGCCTTCGGGGAGAGTGACTTTTTCATTGGGTAGCTTATCAGTCCCTATACCATCAAAAGCAACTTGTACCTTTTTTGCAATGAGCGGTTTTAGAGAATCAGAAAGAGTAATCCCCAACTGAGACAGTTCGATATCCCACTCACTGGACACCTTCAATAAATTTCCTGGTAAACGTCTTCGCGTTGTCTCCCCTTCTTTAAAATAGGTAATTTTTAGGGGCAAAGTCAGCGCAATATCTTTGCCTCGATACGATAAATTGGCCTCTACGGAATGGGCATTACTTTGGCCTTCGATTAATTTACCGCTCACAATTTGAGCCCATTTATTCACTTTGAGAAAAGCGGATGGATACTGCCTTGAGTCTAGTACTTGCTCTTGAATCACAACATCACGAACTTGGCTTCCTGTTAATAAGGTTCTTAAATCGACCTCCATTTCTCCTTGTATCCCGCTGGAAAGATTCTCAGGATCTAATAAAACGTATCCCTTTACGAGCTGGAATTGAGCGATGATTTTTTCAAGAAGCGCATCTGAGATAAAAGCCAAAACATTTCTATGGGTTAAATCTCGGATTTCAAATTTTACGGGAGCACACCAAGCCGGGAAAGAAAGCAAACTGAGCGTTAAGGTGCAGACAAGTCCTTTTCGGAAAAACCAAGATGCATTTCTCATTCTTAAAGAGTACGGGGCTAAAAGTTATTTGTCCATGGAATGCGATAGATGTTCAGTTCAACACCTCGACCATTGGCGTCTACATCATTGGAATAAATAAACTGATCATCGGGAGAAATAGCAAAACTTCGTGGTTCCAAGGAACCAACTTTACGCAGCATGGTTAGTCGCGACGCCAAATTGGAATCATACACGTAAATTCCCTCATAAGAATTATTAACCAATGGCTTGTGGTGGATATAAAGAAACCGAGCAGTCGAGACGATATCAACTGCGTTAATGCCCGTGATCTGTCTCATTGCACCATTCGGATTTGTCAGTTCGTATAAACTAGAACAACCGGCTACGAAAATTCGATTATTGAAACGAGTCGCTCCTCGACCACAGCCCAAATCAGGAATAGCAGCCGTGCTGACAATGGTTCTAGAGGCCATACTCAGAGTAAACATTTGGTTTCCGCGAAATCCATAGACTTGATTTGTAGAGGAATCGTAAACCGCACTTTGCCAAATAAATTCGGGACCTACAGGTTGGCCACTTACTTGCGGTAATCTCCCTACGACCTGGGGAATAGAGACGTTGGTTGCAACATCAATGAACGTAAGCCCTGTTCCACTACTGATGACTAAAATCCCGCCAGCTTTGACGATGGCACCGACAGAGAGCGGATTAGTGCCCAAAAAATTAAAACCACCGGTTGTGGTTTGAAGAGTATTCAACCCGCTGTAAAAAGTTCTGGAACTTAATTGCCAAATACCGAACCCTTCGCCACGGCCAGTCGCATAAAGATAACCATCAGCTTGGAATAGTTTCACGTCTTGATTAATTTCGGTAAATTCGCTTTCGGGAAGCAACCCTGTATCTTGTTGAACGGGCATCGTAATTTTTGGCATTTTTTGGGTACAACCCGACGAAGTGAGCAGTAAAGCTCCGAGAAAAACGATGTGTTTCGTGATGTGTTTCACAGTAGTCATTCCCATGGTTGTAAAAAATTCTTACCCCTAACTTGATGCAACTTGGAGTCCACTTTGCCCCCCTTGAAACCATTGGTATTTTTCGACTGTCGTCCGATTTTTTTTGTTGAACTCAAAGACCTCCGTTCACGGCGTATACAGGCGGTCTTTGGGCCCACTGTCCAAAAGTTCGACAGTATTTTTTTGAGCACTCTTCGCCATTTTACGCATAAATATCATGTGTAGCCCGTTGGCATACTCTTGCACTCATCCCTCGTTGGGGAGAAGGCCATCTCTCAGGGGGTCGTGTGCGACAGGGTGTACGTTTTTTCGTTAAGCCAAATGCGTTTGTAAATCAACTTCAGTGGTCAAGTCACCACACCTGGTTACTACTTGCTTTTTTGATGGTAGCTGGAGTAGAGGCTCATGTCGGCCGCCATCACGTTGTTCTGGAAGCTTTTGGAGAAGCCCTTTCTTTCCGTCTAGGTGTCAGCAAGGAAATTGGCACCTGGTTAATCGTTTCGCTGAAACTAGCCTGTACTTTAATTGGAGCTTCGCTGATTTCTTTGGGAGTCTGGTTTGTAGGCTCGTTCTTGGGGCACTCATCTAGCCAAAGAGTTCTTTTTAGAAGATTGTCTGTCGTGTTCACTTTATTTTTAACCGCTTATACCAGCACTCATTTAACCCACCTTTATCCCTGGATGGAAACTGCCAGCTTATTTATTTTCTTTTGGGCAGCCTTGTTGGGATTCTTTTCACTGAGAGAGCAGTTCGGATTGGGTTTTATTGAAACTGCGTTTGTGGGTGGCTTTGCCGTTCTTTTGGTTATGACCACTTGGCATTATTCAAACACCTTTTTAGAAACACACGCCAAGTCTATTTCCCAACAAATTGCTTACCGGCCCATTCAACTTCCCTCGATGAGTGAAGGGGCTCCAGCACGCTCAAAAGTACGAAGGTAAGCTAGCTTAGTTTTCATAGGCGGCTTCGATAGAATCAATATCGAAGCCGTAAAACTGACGGTTATAATCGCTTATCAACTGCAACCTTAATTCCTCACCCTGAGACTCTACAGAAGTAAAACTCTCTAATTTTCCCGAGTACTCATACACTTTGTAGCCTTCACTATCACGTAGCACAACTTTGTCGAATGTTTTCTCTACATCAAACTTCTTAAAATTGATGCGCAGGAATTGCGCTCCTGGCTCCTTGATGGTGATTTCTTCAGAGGAGCTGGCTGCGTAAGGATGGGCTGAGCTCACAAAGAACGGAATCTTTTTCCAACGCTTGGGAGAAGTTGGCGTAGGAGGAGCGAACTGAGCAACAGCGTGCTCTGCATTTACTAGGCCTCCAGTTACTGTGTAATACTTTTCACTGTAATGAAGCGGAGAACTTGTTCTCATCAAAATCCTTTGGATTTCGAAGGGGGTCATTTCAAAGAAAGCAGCTTTCAAAAGAGCGGCTATTCCAGCGACTTGCGGAGCCGCGAACGAAGTTCCACTTTTAACTCCGTACCCCCCTAATTGAAGACCAACAAGATCCACTCCAGGAGCTCCCAAATGAACTCGTTGTCGACCATAGTTTGAACAGGGGGCCCGTGTTCCTCCATCGTCATAAGCGGCTACTGCAATGAGGCCTGGAATATTGAAACTCGCTGGATAAATAGCCTTTGAATTTTCATCGTTGTCTTCCGAGTTATTGCCCGCAGCTGCAACAAAGAGGATGCCTTGCAGGGTTGCTCGTTTAATGGTCTCAAAGAGTGCCGGATCAAACTGTTTCCCCCCCCAACTGGCATTGATGATGTGCACCCCCGTGCTCATGGCATACTCGATGCCCTCGATAGCCGTAGCCGTGCTCCCTTGCCCAAAAGAATCTAAAATCTTCACAGATAACAGACTGACTAACCGATTAATCCCTTGAACCCCTTTGTCGTTGTCCCAATCGGCTCCGATGATGCCAGCACAAAACGACCCATGTCCTTTGTCATCTTGAGGGTTATTGTTCTGATGAATGAAATTCCATCCCCAGTCATCGTCTATCCAACCGTTTCCATCATCGTCTTTTCCATTACCGGGAACTTCTTTTGTTAATATCCCTATGTTTTGGCGCAAGTCTTCGTGGTTTCTATCTATTCCCGAATCTAAAATCGCTACACGAACCTCTTTCGAACCCTGAGTGATTTTCCAAGCTTCATTCAGTTGAAGCCCCCAACTATTGACCGTGTTTCTTGGTCCGTTGTTATTGGGGTCCACACTCTCCTGAGTATTGTAGGACAGGTTGGGTTGAATAAAGAGAATATGTCTTGGCCATTGACTGCGTTCTTTAGAAAACGCCTGCTCCGAAAAGAATAGGGCATGGCGATGGGAAGACCCCAATGCCCGTATGAACTTTGCCCGACCTCGTAAGGATTGAACGACGCTTTCCCAATTCCCTGGGACATCTACTGTGAGAATCCATTCTCCCGCAATTTCCTTCGCGGTAAGGCTTTGCGTAAAGAGGCAAAGCCCTAGGGCCCAAAGGACCCAAAATCTCACCATAGCACCTCAAACCCAAACACAGACTTGAAGTCTTTTCGGCACAGAGCAGAACTCGCTTGAGATTTGATAACAGTAGATTATGGTCAATTCTTCACATTCTGGTAAATTGCCTAGGACATTACTGAAGAGTAGCAACGCGAGGACTTTTCTTTGGCTGTGATTTTGTTCTCCACTTGGAAAATCCACGGTAGTTTTGTTTTGCAATTTGAAAAATATTCATTCCCTGTCTCGTTTTAACAAGGCCCTGATCCTTCAAATACATTTCAAACACCAGACCTTGATCTCGCAAAGTAAAACTCTCTGTGGGAGCTCCGAACAAGTTACGCAACAAATTAGCGGAGCCTGCTAGCTCATTTTCTGTTCCTGTTTCAGCGACCAGACTCTTTGCATTTTTGCGTTCGCTTTTGCGTTCCTCTGCTTCTCTATTTTCAAAGTCTTTTCCTTTTTCAGCTTCATTTTTGTTTTGATACGTGCTTTGTGATTTAGCTACATCTCCTGCTGGTGTTGCCAATGACATTTCTTCGGATGTACTTTTGACTACATCCTGAGCCAATTCGAGAGCTTTTGCCATATCAGATTCTCGCACCAGACTGGGATCTTTTCCTAGCGCTTCCATCACTGAAGCTCCATCAGTCAGTCGTCCCGAAAGAAGCGCGTCTCTGAATAGATTAGGATCTACACCGGCTTGAGCCAAATACTTGTCTAAACTCGCCGGCAGCTCTGGCTGAATCTGGCTGCTCATGTTATTTGACTGACCCACTGGACCCGAAGCAGTTCCTGTCATCGGATCAAACCCATAACATCCTCCATTTACGTCACTAATGGCATTGTTATTTTGAATGCACATGGAACGACTTCCATTGTCTCTAGCAACCCCACTTGAAGCGGCCATCTGGGCAAATTCCATTCCCGCCATGCCCATGAGAGTTCCCCCTACTCCCCAGTTCCCTAAAAGAAACTGAGCCACCGCAGCGCCCGTTAATGCAGCTCCCGTAGCGCCCGCAAGAGCGGCGCCCGTAGCAGCATTATTACCCGCTTCCTGAAAAGCAAACTCTCTCCCGGTGCTCGTGACGGCTTGATTCATGGTTTTTTCCGAATGGTCGACAATACTGTTTGCGATAGACCCTGCATCAGCCAGTAACGTAGTCGGGAGGTATACGATTACGGCAAATAAAAGAAGGTGCTTTTTCATAGGTTACTCCTCACTCTCACTTCATTGGTTTCGTCTTTGACTTTCAAGACGGGAACAGACACCAATGACTTGTTTGTCTGCGCTCTTACAAAGATTTTGAATGCGTGATGTACGAAATCCAGCTGCCAAGCTTCTAAAGACACCAGGGACATTTTTGAGTGCCGCTTCTTCTGCTGAAAGTGTATAAAGATTTTGGGGAATTATCCCATTCGCTTGTAATCTTTTAGATGCATCGGGTGAGCTGGCAGCTCCTGATCCGACTGAACCCATTCCATCGCTTTGTCCGTCGCTGCTTCCATTCATCGTAATAGGAACCGTTCTAAACCGAGGGCCTTCATAGCCTTCACTCTCTCCTGGAGCTGGCTCACCTGTAATATTGAAAGGAAAATCTCCATTGCCTCCTAAGCTTCCCAACTGAGACTGCCCTGCCATGCCATTGTTCACTGCGTTACTCATGCCGCTATTATTCATTCCATTGCCCTGTGACCCATTAAAACCAGAGTTGTTGTTTTTAGAAATCCCGGGTTGCGAAGCAGCGTCCATCAAAGTCAAAGGTTCCCCTTGAGGAGGCAAGCTGTTTTTTGCAGTGCTAAGCTCCGGTAAATCATTGCCCAAAGGCTTAGGTAGTGTTGGGCTTGCTTTCTTGGCACTGTTTTCGGAGCTGAAAAAATCGTCTTTAGCATTGGACTTTGACGACCCCAAAGAAAAGTCAGATTTCTTTTCATCTTCTTTTTTTGAACTGTTAGGTGAGATGGAAAAATTTCCCAATCCTTGATTGGAGCTGCCAAGCTTATTCATTAATTGGTTAAAAGGGTCGGTTGAATTACCACTATTGGAATTTTGACTGGCGTTATTGGGTGATGGAAACGGCGTGGAATTTTGTCCGCTCGAATCACCCCTGTCTCCGTCACCGCCCGAACCTCCTGACCCTGCTCCACCTGAACGCCCCCGATCGGCCCGGTCTTTATTTAAAACTTCGTTTTCCAATTCTCGAAGTTTTTCTCTTAACCGAGCGCTTTCCTGAGCCTCCTCAGGTTTAGCGCTTTTTGGTGCGGGTTCAGAATCCTCTTCGAATATTTCGGTGCGGATATCATCGGCTTTAACTTTTCCTTTGTGTTGCTCCACAAAGGTTTCAAAAGCTTCTACCAATTCTTTGGCGTGTGGAAACTCGTTAGCAATCACCGTTACTTGTTTTCTGTCGTCAATGGCTTTCGCCGCTTTTCTCAGAGCAGCTTCCGTAGCATTGAGAGTGGGAGCTTCTTTTTTGGCTTCCTCGAACAGTCGCTTAAGCTCTCCCTGGGTTACCACTTTATTTTCTGGTTCGGGTAACGCTGCGGACGGACCGTGAGACTCTTCACTTTCTGCTGAAACTAGCGACACCCAGCAGAGAGTCATCACTAAGAAGATTTTTGTAAATACTTCTGCCACTTATCAGGTCCTTCGTAAGCTTAACAGTTGTGCGATCACCCCCTGGAGGTGCAAAGAGAGAGCCAAGGCTTTTTGTGCGGGAAAAAGGTAAAGTTAGATCGCTTTCGCAATTTCGGTATTGGAGGGTTAATTTTCTTTCTTCCTTCAAGGGGTTACTCTGTCAAAAAGTTCGACATTTTTGAGTGATTCGACAGGTGCCTAAACCTTCGTCAATTTTATAACGGGGATTTAAGGACAATGAGCTTTTTTGCACTGAACATTCGTAGGCTGGCACGCGGGAGAAGCGGGACGAGGAGCAGAGCCCAAAGGACAAATAGACTTACATGCGCCGGTTGCTACAACCATATCAGTAGCCTCTTCTTGAGAATCGGCGCAAACAACATATTCCGTTGAGGACCTGGCTCGAGCCATTCCCTCACATCGGCAAGCACTTCGACAACGATAGGAAGTGGAAATTAAAACGCCTCGTTGAGCCGAATCGTTTTTTTCAAACCGTCTCTTAACGAGCAATCGCATATCACTTTCAGAAGGAACAACTGGCTCATTCAAATGGCCAGGATCCGCAAAGCTCATCACAGAAAAGGCGACAAACAAATGAATCAAAGAAAAAACTAATGAGACTGATATCCAGGCCACAGCCGACTCCTTTCGACCTTGGTGGGCATATATTTCCTCTGCAAAAAATAATCAGAAATCGCTTGCAGAATTTTTTGTTTCACTGGCAACTTGGTGGCAACCGACGGTTTCCAGTTCGTAAGAATGCCACGACAAAGCTCCCAGTGAGATGGGTTTGGGGCTTCCGGTAACAAATCAAAATGGCCTTCCATATTTTCTAAACTCAAATAACTTTCTCGACTCATGAGTCCTATTTGTAGAATTTCTCCTTGAGCAGACATTCTTAATACAAATTGCTTTTGTTCCATTGCGGGCTCAACAAAAGTAAAAAACACTTCACCCCGTTTATCAATGAAGAGCTCTGTTTCATTCAGTCCGTGATAGTGAGTAAGGCTAGTAACCGTTTCCACTTCAAATAAAGAATCCGCGATTCTTTTTGAATGTAGGAAAGCTCTTAACACTGCTTGATTGCCTAACGACAATTTACCAAAACTCAGCCGAATCCACTTGCTGGACCGGCTATGAAAAACAACCGTAGCACTCAATTGAAGCGTATGCAGTTGTAGTCGGACTTCAACTGGCCCCTGTTCAGGAAAAGCCAAATCGGCAGGGGCCTCGTCCACAACCAAACGACTGAAAGACAAATCACCCACTGGGGCTACTTGATCCCCCCACATCACCCAACAATTATGCAATGCGCCATCCCGGTTGGCCGTTCGATTTTTTTCGAAATAATCCATGATTGAAAATTCTAAGAATACCCAACATCTATTTCAAGATTTTTAAGTGTTTTTTGCGTTGAGAAACCGTTTACCAATGCCCCTAGGTTCGATACTTTTTACGCTTCAACCCCTGGGCCCATTATGAAAAACGAAAAAACGTTGAATCAAGACTCTCTCGTAATCGTAGCGGCTAAACGCACCGCATTCGGAGCTTTTGGAGGCTCTCTCACAGACTTTTCAGCTACCGATCTCGCAGTCCAAGCTTCTCAAGGGGCTCTGGCTCAAATAAAAATGGATCCTCACTTGATTGACCATGTTGTTTTTGGAAACGTCATCCCCTCCTCTTCGGATGCCGCCTATCTGGCAAGGCATGTTGGACTCAAAACAGGAATTCCCATAACTACTCCGGCCCTCACTCTCAACCGCCTCTGTGGTTCCGGGTTGGAAGCTGCCGCAGATGGTTTCCGGCGCATTCGTTTAGGAGAAGCTTCGGTAGTTCTAGTGGGTGGAACTGAGAATATGAGCCAAGCTCCTTTCACTCTGCGAAAAGCTCGATTTGGTTATCGAATGGGAAATGGGGAAATCGAAGATACGTTGATGGCTGGACTCTTTGATACTTACGCCAACTTACCGATGGCGCTAACAGCTGAAAGACTTGCAGAAAAGTATTCGATTACTCGCGATGAAATCGATACCTTTGCTTTGGATTCTCAAAAGAAAGCAGCGGCAGCCCAAAAGGAGGGACATTTCAAAGAGGAAATAACCCCTGTTGAAATCAAGTCCCGAACTTCAGTAACCCAATTTTTAAACGACGAACATTTACGTACTGATGCTACTCTGGAATCTCTAAAAAAACTCAAGCCGGTTTTTAAAACTGATGGTGTAGTCACTGCGGGCAATGCCAGCGGTATTTGTGATGGAGCTGCTGCTATGATTCTCACTACACAACAGAAAGCACAAGAGCACGGCTGGCCCGTATTGGCTATTTGGTGTGGTTCTACCGTTACGGGATGTGATCCTAAAGAAATGGGCTTGGGCCCGGTAGAAGCCACTCGCAAGCTCTTAAAACAATTAGATGTCAGTGAAACCGATATTCGTTTGATTGAAATCAATGAAGCTTTTGCAGCCCAGGTTTTAGCCGTTCAAAGAGAATTAAAATTCCCGGTAAGCAAACTCAACATTGATGGGGGAGCAATTGCTGTAGGCCATCCTCTCGCTGCAAGTGGGACCCGACTAGCAACTCACTTGATTTACCGTTTGAAATCTGTCGGAGGAGGTTTGGGAATTGCTACGGCTTGTATTGGTGGGGGTCAAGGGATTGCAGCATTGTTGAAGGTTTAAAACACTTGAAACTTTATTTATCGATCTCAATTTTATTCCTCTCATTTGGCTTTTTAGCCCTCGGACAAGGATTAGAATTTGGTGCCAGTTTTTACCAACGTGACAATAGTCGAAACACCCTCAAAGGTCGAGGAGCTGCCTGGGTAAGAATGGCCGGCAAAGAGATTTCGGCTGATGAGCTTGAAGTGGACCTCACGCTCAATAGAGTCTTTGCAACGGGCAATGTCCATATCAAAGACAAAGACCTCGATATTTTTTGTGAAAGCGGGACCTACGCTCTTGAGGGTGGTGACGCTTCATTAGAAAAAGCGACCTTAATTTTTGGCCAAACGGTGATTTCGGGAAGTGCGATCAATCAGCTCAGTAAGGAAGATTTTGAAGTTCAAGATGGAGTTTACACAAACTGTAATACGGTTCCCTTCGTCGATCGCGACGTGGCTAAGTGCCCTTTTGACGTTAAAATTTATGCTCGAAAATTTTTTCTGACACTGGAATCTTACGTTCATATTTACGATGCTATTCTTTATACGAAAGAGCTGCCAGTATTTTACACCCCGTATTTTGTGGCCCCAGCTAAAACTAAAAGGCAAACTGGAGTACTGGTTCCATCCCTGACGTTTCGCGAAAGACTCGGCACGGGTTTCTCACTTCCCCTTTTTATTGCTCTGGGTTCTTGGCACGACCTCACTCTCACCCCAACTTGGTGGACTAACATTGGTTATCATTTGGGGATTGATTATCGGTATATCTACTCATCTACCAAAAAGGGACAGGCTCGCATCTTTTTATTGGAGCGCCCCTTCAACCCGAATGAAAGCATCGCATGGGTGCGCCCCTCAGAACATCGTTACGCAGGCCTCTTCAGTGAAGCTGCCCTGGATATTCACAACCAGCTCTCACTTTTTGGAAGAACCCAGTCACGCCAGGATATTAATCTCGTTACTAACAACTTTTGGACCCAGGATTTTCCGAACGATTTAGGGGGATTGGGAGACTTTCAGTATTTGCGCAATCAAATTTCTTTTTCAGCCCCCGGAAACTCAACGTTAACAACGGCAACTGTGAAACTTAACCAATCGATCGTAAACACGATTGACCATGGAGCAGACAAAGGCTCTGTAGGCAGTGCTCCTGAGATTAGATTCTACCAGAAGACATCCCCTCTGTTTTGGGATCATTTTTATTTTGAAGTCGGCAGTCGGTTTACCAATTATATTCGGCCGAACTCGGCTTGGGATAATATTCCCTCAAGCCGAATAACAACCAATGCCGATCTCGCAAACAATAACCCGTTGTTTGATTTGAGTAATCCCATCATTTCTGACTCTAATACCGATTTCGACAGTAATGATTTTTTGAGAGTGGGAAGAAGGCTTCACTTAGAACCTCGTTTAGTAGCCAATGCCCCTTTGGCACCTGGTTTTCAATTCCAACCGGTGCTAAAAGCTGGATTACTGGCCTATCAATTCGATCTTCCTCAACCGAGCATCGAAAAGCAAAGTTACATTGAAACCGAAATTCCCTTTGCTCTCTATTTGTCTCGCACTTATGGTTCTGCTGAAAACCCGGAAGAAAAAATTCGGCACATTGTTCAACCTCGTGTGCTTTTTTCGGCAAGTCTTTACAAGAGCGCTACTCCCCAACACGTATTTTTTGCTAAATCAGACTACCCTGGCTTTACAAGTCCCAGGTTTGATATTTTAGATGATAATCAGGAGTTTGGTTTTTTTAGATTTGAATTCAATAATCGGCTTCTCAAAAAAGTCTCAAATGAAGCCCAACGGTTCATGTTAGCTCAGCTCTCCAGCAATTACTTTGTCAAACCCTCCCCGCTTAATAATCAGGAAGCGGGAATGGGACCTCTTGAAGGTTATCTTGATCTCCAACTGGGCAGATTTTCTACCCAAATTCAGGGGACTTATAGTTTAAAAAGCATCAATGGAATTCATGAAAATGATTGGTCGGGCACCCTCTCCTATGTCAGCGAGCTGGGAGATAAAGTAAGTTTGGCAACTTTAATCAGACAAAAAGCTGACCCAATTAATGATGATCAATCGATTGTTTTATCTATTTATAAGACGCTTCCGATTTATTTAGATTTTTTTGGTTCAGTAGAACACTCTTTCAGACAAGCTATTACTCGCAATTATCAGATTGGATTTTTATTTGCTGCTAAACCCAGAAATTGCTGGTCTTTGAGTTTTCTAACGGGAAGAACGGTTCAAAATGAACGATATGCGCGCCTTGTTTTTGGTCTGTCATTTGGAGGGCCGCCCACTGGAACTTCGAATACCCGAGGCCCCTCATGAAATCTAGTTTCTATGTTTTGGGAATGCCCCTTGACGAGCGAAAACCAACACCACGCTGGGTAGCGGAAGTTCTGGAAAAAAGTACCCTCATTATTGGAGAGAGCCCGAAGATTGTTAGCCGCGTGCTCGCCAAACTAACTTTAAAACCAGATGTTCAAATTTTTTATCTCGATAATCTTTCTGTAAGGGATAAATCAGAATTAACCAAACAACTGAAAAATTATGCAAACAAAGGTGTTTGTGTCAGTCTTTTTTCAGATATGGGGATGCCCATTCTGTTTGATCCAGGGAATGAAGTACTTCAAAGTGCTCACTCCCTCGAGTACACGATTCGTTGCGTTCCTGGCCCCACTTCCTGGGGCACAGCGTGTGCTTTATCAGGCTGGTCTCCGCCTTTTTTGATAGTAGGTTTTCTTTCTCCAAAAGTGGAGGAAAGGCAACAGCAATTACGGCAGTATGCTTCAGGGACTGGTCATTTAGTCCTTATGGATACCCCCTACCGGTTTCAGGCCCTACTGAAGGATTGTATCCAAATCTTAGGGGCTGAGCGCCATACTTTTCTCGCTTGGGAAATCGGGTCTTCCTCAGAGTTTTATTTTTGGGGAACTCTTAAAGACTTGGAGCGGGAAGCCGAACGGCGTTCTCTGAAAAAAGGGGAATTTATTCTTCTGATTCAAGAAGCCGGTGTAAAATAAGAAGGTGAATGATTTTTCCCCTCATAATCAAGGCCTAGTCCTTTCGGCAGGTGGTGCCCGAGCGGCCTATCAAGTTGGGGTTCTTAGGTATATTGGAGAACACTTTCCTGAGTTTAATCCTCAGATTTATGCCGGGGTTTCTTCGGGCTCTATCAATGCTTCCTTTCTGGCCCAAGGACAACCCTTTTCCGTGGCCTCCAGACAGCTTTATGATCTTTGGTACTCCTTAACTTTTGAGCAAGTTCTAGAGACTAATTTTACCAATCTTTTTTCGATTTTGAATCGTTGGCTCTACGACCTTTTCATATCCAAATTGACGCGAAAACTTTTGCTGCGTTCGCTTTTAGATGCCAGTCCATTATCTCAGACCATTCTGACTCATACCCATTTCTGGAAAATTGCCCGAGCGATTAGACAAGGAAAAGTAAGGGGACTCGCAGTAACTGCGACCAATTATCACACGGGGATCACAACCGTCTTTTTTGATTCACATCATGAGGAAGCAGGATGGGAGAGAGCTCATCGAATTGGTATTCGAACTCCTATCAAGCTGAAGCATATTATGGCCTCTTGCTCGATTCCGATCCTCTTCGAACCGATCAGAATAGGTGACTTTTTTTATGGTGACGGAGCATTGAGATTTAATTTCCCTTTTAGCCCTGCCATCAAGTTAGGAGCTAATAAAATTTTGGCGATTGGGATACGAAGCCCCAACCCAGAAAACCCTTTCAAAGAACGCCCTGAACAAGCAGGCATGGGATTTATTGCTGGAGCAGTACTCAATTCGATTTTTCTCGATAGTATCGATTTAGATTATGAGAATCTGCTCCGCATTAATCGAATGCGAGGTAAAAACGCCAATCCGGTTGATGCGCTATTGTTGAGACCGAGCCGGGATTTGGGGGCTCTCGCAAAAGGGCATATCGAAGAAGTTCCCTTTCATTTTAGGCAACTCTTAAAATCAACGGCCAACCCAGAGGAAATGGGAGATTTACTCAGTTATTTGATGTTCTCTGCGCCTTACATTCGAAAGCTTCTGGACCTAGGAATGAAAGATGCTGAAAATCAGAAGGACCTCATTCAGGATTTCATTCAGAGGAAAGTTGGAGCCCTACCTGAATGATACTCTCCCCTCCGAATTGACCCACTTCGATTCTGCTTTGAAACGGTCCGGATCCCACAGTTAAGGCTGCTCCGCCGCCCATTAACAGACTTTTTTTCCACAGGTCGCTCACGGATTCTCCTACTCTCCCCACATTTCCAAATATTGCCAATCGGAGCTCACCTGCTATGGGCGTAACAGCTTCAATTGTACCAGCGAGAGCTGCCCCATCTCTAAATCGCCCCCAACGCACACCAGGTAACACGGGGTTACCACTCAGCTGTGGAAGAAGGCCAAACGGGGAATTTTCTGATACCCAACTTTGAGTGACCCTACATTCAACACTCCCTCGGCGAAACACAGGAAACCATTGCCTAAGAGTTAATCGATAACTCTCAAATTCATGGGTACTCCCCATACCTTTTACGCCCTTCCCTAAGCGTGCAAAAATTAAGGTTCCTCGCCTCGGCTGAAATGGAGATTCTCGATTATCCCACCCCAACTCCAAGGAAGGATAAAGACTGTTTTGTTTCTCACTTAGAAACACAGAGCTCGCATACTCCCCCGAAAGCTTGGTTGGCTCTCGATAAAACCAATCAATTGCCATCTGAACATACCAAGCTTGAAAGTTTCTCTTCAAAGAAATCTCAGCCTTTCCCTGGTTTTGATGAATTTCAGTTATTTCAGTGAGTTTACTTTCTTGGCCCAATCCATAAAACTGCTCAATTTCAGTCTGTCCCAACACTCGACCCGACAGAAAATAAGGTTTCAGTGATTCTTCGTCTTGATAACTCACTCGTGCTCCAACAATCCCCCGACTTTGTCCAAAGATAGCCATGTCTAATTTACGACGTGTATCCCCCAATCGATCATCTCGTCTGCCCAAAACAAGTCCTGTTCCTCCAGCTGGATTAGCGATAACCCCAAAATAGAATTTTGATTCAGAAGGTTCTTCCGAGGGAAGCTGACCCCCGACTTCACCTTTGCTCACCAATTGGGCTCGGTGATCGGGTGGAGCATGGTTCAGAGCTCTATCAAAAGCTTTCTTCGACTCATTTTCGTTTCCCTGCTTTTGATAAATCTGAGCCATAAAGAAATTTACTGAGCTGAGGCCGGGACGCATTCTTCTCAAGGATTCCAATCCCAACAGAGCTCTTCCTACACTTCCTCCCATTTCTGGAGGAATGCGTGAAGCAACTCGTCCTTCAAAGTAAATTCGCTCCTCAAAAGGAAGAGGATGTTTTTGGGTGAGCTCAATCCATTGGCCAATACTTTTTCCTGTAAGATTAAAGGAGAGAGTTTCCTGTTTCTGAGAAAATCCTAATTTAGATAAAAGACAGATAGCGGAGGCTCTAGCCTGAATAAGGGACGATGATTTGGTTAATTGATGAAATTGTTTTTCACAAAAATCTAAATTGGTTTTAAGGCGGTGTTCAGCGGAATGAATCCTTCCCTCGAGGTAATCAAGTTCGGCCAAGAAAAACTCTACAACTACTGAATCAACTTGAGTTCCTGGCTCCTGCTTATTTTTTAAGGCAGATTGCGCTTGGGCAAGTTCACGAGCATCAAGCCTATCAAAGAGATCCGAAACAAGGGAAAAGTGGGCAAAGCTAAGAGCGCACCCAAAAGAAAAGAAACACAGGAAGAGAGGTTTCAACGCTTACAACTTAATCGTTGTCCATGTCGTCGTCGTCATCTTCTTTGCTACCTGCTACGACAGCACTGGGGAGAACGTTAGATTTACCGTTAATCCCATCGCGAAGAATTCGGCTTGGAGTAAACGTAAGCACTTTGCGAGCAGAAATTTCCATCGCTTCGCCCGTCTGAGGATTTCTACCCATCCGAGACTTCTTTTGTCTGACACGAAACTTTCCAAATCCTGAAATTTTGATGGATTCGCTTTTGCACAAGCTCTCTTTCATGCTCTCGAATACAAGTTCCACTAAATCAGCGGCTTCTTTCTTGGAAAAACCAACTTTTTCGTAAACCGAATCAATGAGTTCAGCTTTGGTCAGGGTCATTTCGTTCTCCTCGTCGGGGTAGAGCAAAAGCTTATCTATTTAGTATACTTACATTTTCGATGTGCCACAAGACTTGGGCCCACCCAGCTCGCAACACGTTGCGCCACGCCTGCCTGTATTGGGTTTTTCCGGCTTAGTGATGCGTTACTTTACTAATGGTTTTCTTCCCGTTGCGGATGAGATCTTCTTTTGTGTAGATAAAATCACTACGGTCAAAGCTGGCCAGTTCATAATTCGACCCCATTCGAATAGCATCAACGGGACAAGCTTCTTCACACATGCCGCAAAAAACACACCTCAGCATGTCGATATTAAACTCAAGAGGATACTTCTCTACTTTGGGGTCTGGGTGTTCGGTGGCAGTGATGTGAATGCAGGATGCAGGACAATTAGTTGCACACAACATACACGCCGTACAACGAATATCTCCATTTTCTTTGACTGTTAAAATTTGAAGTCCCCGAAACCGCTTAGAATAAGGTCTTCGCTTTTCTGGATACTGGATGGTAGGCATTCCGCCGGGATTAAAAAGATTTCGAAGCAAATGCCTCATCGTAATCATCATTCCTTTCAAAATGGCGATTAGATAAATCTTTTGAGATACCGGCAGGCGATATTTAGAAGTTACGTCATTCATCTACTTCCCTCCCTCGCCCTTGAGAAGCATTCCGTTTTTTGGAAATTTTCGCCAGTCCAGGGTGCTTTCACCGAACCATTGCGAACCAATCATACTTTTAAAAAACTCTTGGAACCGTAATAAGTTCATCGGCTTTCGATCGTTTTTTTGGACTAAGCCCCATAACAATTGATGGGCATCTCGAGCAAGAAATTGCTTCGGTACGCTCGCTTCGAGCTTCTGAACTCTTCCTTCCGCATTCACAAAAGTTCCCGACTTCTCAAAAGCGGTAACATTAGGCAGAACCCAATCGCATTTTTCCAAAAAACTGTTTTGTGAAGTTAAATGAAGAGCTACTCGAGTAGACTTCGATGCCGCCAACAATAAGGGGGCCAATCCTGGCATTTCATACCCTTCTAGTCCCAGCACCATAAAACGAGTCACACTGCCGCTTTTTAATTTTTCCTGGGCCTCGTTGGAGCGAAGCCAAGCAGCTCCTAAAGTCTTCAGAGTCTTCTCAAAGCCGCGAGAATTTGGGGTCAAATCTCGATGCTTTAAAATTCCATCGAATGGAATTTTTTCCCCAACTACTGTTTCGTCAACAATCCAACAGAATTGGGTGACTCCGAGACTAGAAAAAGTAGACACTGCGTCTGCTAACTCTTCATTGGTCATCTGAGTAGATAGTCCAACAAGACATTTTTCAGACTCTGCTGAAATCTCATCTCCCAAGCTCTGAAAAGCAGCATGCCAAGTCTGCTCGCTCCATTTTCCATCTGCAAAAAACCGAGGCTCACCAACTCGATTATCGTCATGAACATAATGAAAATCCCAACGCCCTCTATCGCAAATCCAACTCTTATTCACTTCCACATTTCGACGCGGCTCAATTCTAAAGAGTTTATTGGTTTGGGGATTTTTGGATACCACGGTATTGCATCCATGTGCACAGAACCCACAAACAGAATTAGTTTTATCCAAAAACCACACTCGTTGCTTGAACCGGAAATCTTTGGCTGTTAGCGCACCGACTGGACAAATATCTGCAAGATTACCCGTGTAATCATTTTTCAAAGGCTGATGGTCCACAGTGCCTAAAACACTTCGATCTCCCCGGTTAAAAATTCCTAGCTCGTTAGTCTTGGTGACTTCAGCAGTGAATCTCACGCAGCGACTGCAAAGAATGCATCGCTCGGAATCCAGTACAATGGTTCCGATATCCTGTACTTTCGGCTTATGTACTTTCTCATAAGCCATTCGGCTTTCATAAAGACCATACTGGGCATAAAAGTCCTGTAACTTGCACTCCCCAGCTTTATCGCAAATGGGACAATCTAGTGGGTGATTGATCAAGTGAAGTTCAAGAACGTTTTTTACCGTTTCTTTTACTTTTTCAGTGTCGGTCCGAACGACCATGCCTTCGGATACCGGGGTATTGCATGAAATTTGGAGTCGAGGATTTTTTTCGATGTCCACCATACACATTCGGCAAACACCGGCCACGGATAAATCTGGATGGTAGCAATAGTGAGGAATAAAAATATCTGCTTCTGCCGCAGCATTAAACACCGTAGTGCCCGGTGCGACTTCAACTTCTTTCCCATTGATTGTTAATTTTACTTTCTTGTCGCTCACGGTCTTACCTCAGCAGTTTCCATCAGATGGGCTTTGATATCGTCAGCAAACTTCTTGAGAAAGCCCAGAACGGGCATGGCAGCGGCATCGGACAAAGCACAAATGGTTGTTCCCATCATGCTCTTCGCGGTTTTTTGTAATCCATCAAAGTCTTTTTGGGTTCCGTGCCCATGTTCAATATTTTTCATCATTTTAAAGAGCCATCCGGTCCCTTCACGGCAGGGTGTACATTGGCCGCACGACTCATCCCAATAAAACTCGGTTAGTCTCTCGAGAAGTTTCAGCAGGGGAAAATGGTCTGGGATCACAATGATGCCCCCTGAACCTAAAAAGGTTCCGAATTTAGTCATGGAATCGTAGTCTAAAGTGGCCGTATTTGCTTCTTCGGGAGTGAGGGGCGGAGTAGAACTACCGCCAGGAATAACAGCTTTTAACTTAGCGCCATCTTTCATGCCCCCGCCATAGTGTTCAATAAAATCAACTAATGGGATCCCCATTTCTTCTTCGTAAACCCCAGGCTTGTTCACCCAACCGCTCAAGCAAAATAATCGTGTTCCTTTTGCAGTTCCTATTCCATATTGAGAATAAGCTTCACCGCCGTGGTTGATGATCCACGGAACAGTTGCCAGGGTCTCCACATTGTTAACTACAGTGGGACATCCTAAGAAACCTGAAACCGCAGGAAAAGGTGGTTTTAACTTCGGTTGCCCCTTTTTTCCTTCAAGCGAAGAAATCAACCCTGTTTCTTCTCCACAAATGTAGGCTCCAGCTCCCCGATGTAACACCAATTCCAGAGAATGCGCTGAACCCAACATGTTTTTTCCCAAATACCCCTTTGAGTAAGCTTCTTGAATTGCTTTCTCTAAAATTTTTGCGGCATGGGCATACTCGCCACGAATATAAATATAGCTTTTCTGTGAACGAACGGCATAAGCAGAAATAATAATTCCCTCAATCAACAAGTGAGGGTTTTTCTCCAAAATTACTCGATCCTTAAAAGTCCCCGGCTCGGATTCATCGGCATTGCATAACAAATAAATAGGTTTTCCGGCGTTAAAGGGAACAAAGCTCCACTTTTGACCCGTTGGAAACCCAGCTCCACCTCTGCCCCTCAATCCACTTTTCTTCACTTCTTCAATGACGGCATCTCGGGCCAATCCCAACGCTTTTTTGAGAGCTTGATAGCCTCCTTGTTTTTCATAAGTGGCAATCGAATGCAGTCCAGGCAAATCAATATCGCGGGTTAAAATTCGTCTTTCCGGAGCAAGCAGCTTCATGTTTGCCTCCCCGGCTCAGTTTTCTGACCGTCCTTTAATTTTTTGAGTAAACTGCGAAAGACCTCTGGATTCAGTTTTTCATAGTAGTCTTCATTGACTTGAACTACGGGGGCAGTATCACAGGAGCCCAGACATTGAACGGGCATCAAGCTAAATTGTCCGTCGGCCGTAAGCTGCATGGACTCGCTCAATCCTAACTCTTCTTCGATAACTTTCAAAAGGTCATCACTTCCCATCATGCAACAAGTGATATTCGTACACACTTGCAAACAGTGCTTACCCATGTCCTGTTTCTTCAACATCACGTAGAAGCTTGCGACTTCACGAACATGACGAGGACAGAGTTCTAGCAGGTTAGCAACATAGTCCATCACTTCCGGCTTCAAGTATCCCCATTGCTCTTGAGCAAGTCTCAAAACCGGCAATAAAGCCGATGCTTTGGTTTCGTAGTGGGTCAGCAATTCATCAAATTGCTGCTTTCGCTCTGCTGTGAACTTAAGGTCTGTCATCGATCAAGCTCCCCTGCCACGATGTTAAGACTCCCCAAAGTAGCCACTGCATCTGAGACTGTTTGGCCAATGCACATTTCAGGAAATGCTTGGTAAATCGCAAAACAAGGGGGACGGACTCGGACTCGGTAAGGCCTTCCCTGCTCATCTGAGCACACAAAGAATCCTAATTCTCCATTGGCCGCTTCCGAATAGGAGTAAACTTCTCCTTTAGGCGGACGAATTCCATGCATGATGAGTTTGAAATGAGCCATCAAGCCTTCAATACTGTTGTAGACTTGCTCTTTGGGAGGAAGAGTGATGGCCCAATCGTTCACGTTCACATCGCCCTCTGGCAAATTATCCAACGCTTGGCGAATAATTTTTATGCTCTCTCGCATTTCAGCCATTCTCACCAAATACCGAGCATAGGTATCCCCGGCGTTTTCAGTAATCACCTTAAAATCAAATTGGTCATAATCATAATAGGGATGTGCTTTTCGCACATCGTAGGCATTTCCTGTAGCCCGAAGACAGGGGCCAGTGAAGCCATAATCGATGGCTCTTTCCTGAGAAATAACTCCAATACCACGAGTACGATCGATCCAAATACGATTGCCCGTAAGAAGCCCCTCAACGTCATCCAGTGTTCTGGGAAGATTATCAATTACTTTCCGGCACCACGAAGTCCAGCCCTCTGGGAGATCCGCCAACAAACCACCCACTCTTGTATAGCTTGTTGTCAGCCTTGCACCACAAGCTGCTTCAAAAAGATCGTATATATTTTCGCGCTCTCTAAAAAAGTACCAAAAACAAGTAAGCGCCCCCAAATCGACAGCATTAGCTCCAATACAAACCAAATGATCAATAATACGTGACAACTCAGCCACAATGACTCGTATCCTCTGACATCTTTTGGTAACTTGAATCCCAAGAAGCTTTTCAACAGCCATGACATAACCCACATTATTCATCATGGCTGAGACGTAATTGAGGCGATCTGTGAAGGGAATTACCTGATTCCACGAGTGAGTTTCTGCCATTTTCTCAAAGCATCGATGGAGGTAACCGATCTCCAGTTTCATATCGCGAATCATTTCGCCCTCAAGCTTAACTAAAATCCGAAGTGTTCCATGAGTAGCTGGATGAGACGGCCCCACGTTTAACTGTAAAAACTTATCGGAGTTTTTATCCGTACCAGAAGACCGCCGAGTAGTAATGATGGGCGTATCAATCATAATTAAATCCCCGCGGCTGGACTGGCCGACTTCAAACGTTGATACCCATCCGAAGGATAATCTTTTCGTAACGGATGCCCTTCAAAATCATGGTGACAGAGAATACGCACGAGATGGGGATGGCCCTTAAAAACAATTCCAAAAAGATCCCAAGCTTCTCTTTCGAACCAGTTAGCTGAGGCATAGACATCGTGAACTGATTCTATTTCCGGTTTGTCTTCGTTCAAAAAGACTTTGAGTCTGACTCGACGTTGTTGGGATACCGAGTACAGGTTGTAAATCACGGCAAATCGTTCACGAGTGGGCGGATCAAACTTTGAGTAATCCATCGCAAAGACATCCATGAGAATCTCAAACCTTAATGTTGCTTTGAGAAACATCAAGGCATCTCTCAAGACACTCGGTTGAATTTCAATCGTTAAGTCCCCCCGGTGATCAGAAACCGTAAGGACATCTTTGCCGAAACGATTCGAAAACCCGGGGAGCTTACTTTCCAGTAAGTTTGTGTCGATCTCGAGCACGAACAATTCCCCCTTTAGTGATTTTCTCTTGAAGTTTCATCATTCCGTAAATAATTCCCTCCGGTGTGGGCGGACACCCGGGCACATAAACATCAACTGGAACAACCTCGTCGATTCCCTGCATCACATGATAAGCCCGATAAAAGCCTCCGGATGAAGCACACACGCCCACAGCAATTACCCATTTCGGCTCCAGCATCTGATCATAAATCTCGCGTAAAACAGGACCCATTTTTTCAACGACTGTTCCTAAAACTAAAATACAGTCACTTTGGCGCGGACTAAATCGCACGACCTCGGCACCAAAACGAGAAACGTCGTAGTGACTCGATACCACCGACATGTACTCAATCGCACAACAAGCAGTCCCAAAAGGAAGGGGCCACAGTGAATTTTTCCGACTCCAATTTACAAAGTCTTCAAGACGAGTAGTAAAAGCAACGTTACGAATATCTGCGTCTTCTGGATTGATGAGAGAAGCATGCGGAGGATTTTTATCTTGCGTCATATTCGTCCCAATCAGTGGTCAACAGGATGACGCCACTAACCAAAAAAGGCAAGTAAATTGCTAACTTCCAAGCGACGAAGAATGCTTACTTCACACCAGAAAAAGCATACCGTCCAGGCAAATAAAGGAGAGGATCCACTGCCATGCGATTGTTCCGGACTTCAAAATGAAGATGGGGTCTGGTGGCACGCCCAGTCATTCCTACTTTGCCTATTACTTTTCCCCGTTCGACATAATCTCCCACTCGAACCCCTATCTGAGAAAGATGGGCATAAACGCTGGCAAAGCTAGCTGAATGCCGAACAACGACCATGTTTCCATAACCTGAGATTTGGTTATTGGCGTAGATAACCTTACCGGCCCGAGCCGCTTTTACCGGGGTACCAGAAGGAGCCCCAATATCGAGGCCCTCATGAGGACGTCCCCAACGTTCGCCGAACAGTGAAGTTACTCGCTGAGTAGACAGAGGCCATGAAAACCGAGCTTGCCCCAACTCATAAGCAAGGGGTTCGCTCCTCAAAGCAGCAGGCGTTCTGGCAACAACGGAAGGTTTTTCCAAGGGAGCTTCTTGAGCGCTCCATCGAACATAATCGGTTCTCACAACACGTTGGTGTACGGCTCGAGAGGGAACTACTCGAAAAGAGCCGCAAGCTGATAGCCCCGCTAACAAACTTACCCAGAGAAGTTGTTGAACTAAATATTTCATAGCGCTCGTTCAAGGATATCGGAAAAAAGTCAGAGAATTTTGACGAGAGCTTTGTGTTGTTACCTTCACATTTTCTCTCAAGATAGCCTTAATTGGGCACTGATTCGCTAAACGTTAGACATGCATGTTGGGAGTTTTAGGAGGCTCTCATTTTATCTCTTCGAAATTTTTCACAAAAAAAATGGGTGTATTCTCCCAGAGGTGGAATCGCAATTGCTCAGAGTAGGTTGCCCCTATTCGTGGGCTGGTTGAACGTGATGAAGAAAATTTTTTTCTTAAGTTTAGCACTGATTGTTTTTAGCAGTTCGAATGCACACGCTGGCATTCGTACTTGCCAAGAACTTCAGGCTGTCATCGCAAAAAAAGCTTACGACAAACAACTGACCGATACTCCCCTCGAATGGCCCAAAAGTATCACCCAGAATGCCGCTCAATTAGCAAGCACAGTTGAAAAAGAGCTCATGCCTCTTTATCGCTCTGCTGAACATGGAAAATTTAAAACTCAGGATGGTATTTCTGTTGCTTTTTCCTATTTCAAGGCTTTGCCAGAAGCTGAGATTGGTTTAACTCCCAAAGGCACTCTCGTGATTTCCCACGGTTTGGGCGAGAGCCGTCCGCAATGGTTAGACCAGATTAAAACCTTCATTAAAGAAGGTTATAACGTTTTCATTTACGAACATCGAGGACAAGCCCATTCCGATCGCCCTCTGCCAAACTATCAAAAAGTTCATATTAACCGGTTTTCTGATTACGACAGCGACATGCATGAGTTCGTTCAAAAAGTGGTTCGCCCTCGCAGTCAGGGACCGGTGTATGGAATAGGTTTTTCACTAGGCGGTTTAGTTGCCACTTTTAATCACTTAAAGAATCCGGAAGATTTTTCAGCCCTCGTAGCCATTTCTCCCGCTTATCAAATTAGAACCAGAGAGGTGCCCAGCTCGCTAGTGCGCGCCGCTGTCGACTTGATGGTTCTCTTGGGTAAAGAATCAGAATACTCTTTTTTTCAGAAGGATTTTTCTGAGGACAAACTTGAACTTCTCCGGCAACACACGCACGATTCCGATCGCTGGCAAGCATTTCTCACTGTCCTAAAAACCTATCCCATGACGGTTCCCGGAGGGTTGACTCATGGATGGCTCGCTCGAATGCTAGGAGCGAATAAACAAATCCAAAAAAGCTTTCATCAAATTCAAAAACCCACTTTAGTCATTGGAGCGGGACAAGACGGTTTAGTACGCACTGATGTGATTAAGGCTTTGGCATCGAAACATCCTTGGATTTCGACTTACTTTGATGATGCCGCTTTTCACAGTATTATTCATGACAGCGACTCGATTCGAAATCCTGCAATGACAGAGGTTTTACGGTATCTCATTCATCCAGAGAGATTGGACTCCCAGGCAGGAGCCCCCTCCGCTCAATCGTTAATGGCTTACTCAGAAAGCTTACTGACTCGGCAAGAACAAGCGTTTGCCTATTACACTGCCAAAGAAGCAGAACTCCGATGGAAGGTTACCCATCCTACTGAAGCCATTCCGTCCCAACTTAAAGAACTCTCTCAACGCGCCGGAGAAGCACTCTCGGCAAGTTCCGAAGGACAGCGAGGGCTTTTCGATTTTCTTACTTACCGTCGACAGCAAGAGCTCCAAAAGCTTTATTCCCCTCATTTTCTCAATCAGTTAGACGCACAGCATTAATCTTTCTTTCGGATTACCGAAGAGTATTCCAGTCACTGATTTCAAACGGGGAGGCGTCATTACTATGGTTACAGAGCGAGCTCTTCTCCTATTTTTCTTTTTTTTCTCTGTTCATTTTCTGAAAGCCGATTTTCTTCCCCCAGGTTGTCAGTACAATAAAGAGTGTGTTGTTGAGCTTCCCGGCAGCTTCTGTGCAGATGGCACCTCTTCTTACTACGCGGTCCTACCCCAAAAAAACACGAACAGTATCGTATTTTTCTTAGAGCCGGGCGGTGCCTGTTGGAGTAAAGAAACTTGCAATTTCAGTCACGTCCTCAGCTTAACCCGAAAGGAGCATCGAAACAAATGGGGAAAAAAACGAGGAATTTTTAATCTGGCTGATGCCAAGAACCCTTTCCGAAATTTTTCAATTGTTTCGATTCCATACTGCACCGGCGATACTTTTCTGGGCAACAACGAAATAAACTATGGAACAGATTCGAGTCCTCACATCGTTAAACATCACGGTTACAAAAACGTCTTACTCACATTTGACGCCGTCAAATCGATCCATCCTAACCCCGATAAAGTGGTGCTTTTTGGAATGAGCGCAGGAGGCATGGGCGTTTTAGGACATGTTCGCAACATTGATCTGTTTTTTCCTAGTGCGAAAAAATTCGCATTGGCAGACGCTGGGACTCCCTTCATGCCTCCCCATATTTTTGAGTCAGCTTATGCAGAAGTAATGGACAAATGGAATGTGAGAGAGACTCTCCCTGCAGTGTCTTACCCCGAAACGATGCACCATCTTGGGGATTTGCTTCACTATAACACCCTTCACTTTCCTCATATCCGTTATGGCCTAGTTCAAAGTTATGATGATATCGTGATGACTGTTTTTGCTAAGAGCGTGGGATCTCCTTCAGCTTCTTCGGCAGTCAGCAACACCATGATCGATGCCGCTGAAAATTATTTGGGAAACGAGTCGTCAAACGCCCGTGTGTTCTTTGTGGAAAACCGCGAACATTTACATTTTGATCAGCCTCTCTCGAGAACCAACTCGAGTGGCATCCAGTTAACAGATTGGCTTCTAAAGATGTTTTCTGGTGATTCCTCTTGGAACAATGTCCGCCCCGATCTTGTAGGGGAATAGAGCGCAATCTTAGTTTAATACTAAGCCCTGACAAAATTGGCTTTTCAGAGAACCGTAAAACTCGTTATGAGTGCAATCAATAGTTAGCGGGGTCACACTGACTTTTCTTTCTTCCACCGCATGGCAGTCAGAGACCTCGCTTTTTTCAAACCCTCGATATGGCCCTCCGACCCAAAAATATTCCTTTCCCCTCGGATCAGTTCCTCGAGTAACTTCCGTTTTGTAGTGGCGGAATCCTTGTCGTGCAATTTCAATACCTCGAATCAACTTTCTCTCAATGTTGGGAATGTTTACATTCAATAAAGTATGCGGCGGGAATTTTAAACTCAACGTTTGGAGAACAACTCGTTGAGCTATTTCAGCGGCCATCTCAAAACGAAATGGCTGTCGTTCGCCTAAATTGAGGGCTTCCACGTCCACCATGGAAAAGGAGTAACTTCGAATATTCATGAGCGCTCCCTCTCTAGCAGCGGCTACCGTTCCTGAATAAAATACATCTGTTCCAAGATTGGCGCCCCTATTGATCCCGGAGAGAATGATGTCAGGCTTTCCCTGCAAAATATGGTGAATTCCAAGATAAATACAATCGGCTGGAGTTCCACTAGTAGCGAACTGGCGAGGCCCATGCTGAATGATTCTGAGTGGTTTATGTAACGTAAGACTGTGACCAGCAGTGCTTCTTTCGCGGTGAGGAGCTACAATATACACTTCTCCAAGAGATTCGACTGCTTTTGCTAAAAGTTGAATACCCGGCGAATCAAAGCCATCATCATTACTCACTAAAATTTTC
Organism: Pseudomonadota bacterium; assembly: GCA_009927165.1. Lineage (GTDB taxonomy): Bacteria > Bdellovibrionota > FAC87 > UBA2466 > UBA2466 > RFNO01. The sequence goes on along the minus strand of RFNO01000038.1, from coordinate 2,156 downwards.
ACTGCTTTTCACCCTTTTTCATTAAGTAAGTTTCAATAAATGTGTCGAGATCCCCATCCAAAATTTTCTGCGGGTCGCCCGATTCGCAATCGGTTCGATGATCTTTTACCAACCGATAGGGAGCCAATACATAGGATCGGATTTGGCTTCCCCAAGCAATATCCATTTTACTGTCTTCAACGGCTTGCTTTTCTTTCTGGCGAGCTTCCATTTCTCTGTCATATAATTTTGCTTTGAGAATTTTCATCGCAAGCGCACGGTTCTGATGTTGCGATCGCTCATTCTGGCAAGCCACTTGAATCCCAGTGGGAATGTGAGTTAAGCGCACAGCGGATTCGACTTTGTTTACATTCTGCCCCCCTTTTCCACCTGCCCGATAAGTATCCACGCGAAGGTCTTTCTCAGGAATGTCGATTTCAATTTCCTCTTCAATGTCAGGATAAACGAACACAGAAGCAAAAGAAGTATGTCTTCTAGCATTCGAATCGAAGGGCGATATTCTAACCAAGCGGTGAACGCCGTTTTCCGCTTTCAGAAATCCGAAGGCTGCCTGTCCTTGAATAATACAGGTCGCTGATTTAATTCCTGCTTCTTCTCCTTGGGTCTGCTCCAAGATCTGGATTTTCCATCCGCGACGTTCAGAGTACCGAACAAACATGCGCAAAAGCATTTCTGCCCAATCTTGCGCTTCTGTTCCACCTGCTCCAGCATTGATGCTCAAAATAGCGTCTTTGGAATCATTTTCTCCAGAAAGCATTTCTTGAAGTTCCATAGCTCGAACCTGGAGCGCCAACCGAGAAACCTCTGAGTTTGCCTCTTTCATATTTTCGTCGCTAGGGTCTTCAGCAATTAATTCAAGAAGGACGTGACTATCCTCAATCAATCTATCCGTGGTGCTTACTTTTTCTAGGATCTGTTGGAGGAGAGCTTTTTCTTTTTGAACAGTTTTGGCGAATTTTTGATCGTTCCAGAAATTATCTTGTAACTCAATATTTTCTATTTCAGAGAGTCGAAGCTTTTTCTTATCGACGTCAAAGTCGCCCCCGGATGACCTGGAAACGGCGCTCTAAATCAGTGGCCACGCGTTTTAGTTCTTCTAGTCCTTTACTTTCAATAAGCTCGGCCATGGTTTTCTCCTCAGTGAATCCCTACTCTGCCGGAAAGCTTACTAAAAGAGAATAAAAAAAGAGCTAGCAGCGCCCCCCAAAAAGCTTACCCACTAATAAAATCGTTCAGAAGCCAAAGTTCGGGCTCTTGATATTGGTCTGAGAAGATTTCGCGCTACTCCACATTGAAGGCAAACAGGTCGGGGAACTCCCACAGTTACCGGCGAATTGACTAGCCCAAGCCCCCCGCAAGAGGGGACAAGAGTTCCACAAGTTCCGCCATGTGAACCCATTCCTGAGTTGGAAACATAGACAGGGCCCGAAGTAATCACGACGGGCGAACTACCTCCAGTCAGAGGATAAGTTCCACCCATTCCACCATAACCAGGATAACCGCCGTAACCGCCTAATCCACCCATTCCACCATAACCAGGATAACCACCGTAACCGCCTAATCCACCCATTCCACCATAACCAGGATAACCACCGTAACCGCCTAATCCACCCATTCCACCATAACCAGGATAACCGCCGTAACCGCCTAATCCACCCATTCCACCATAACCAGGATAACCGCCGTAACCGCCTAATCCACCCATTCCACCATAACCAGAATAAGACATGCCCATGCCCGGATACAGAAATGCGTAAGGGGGAGTTTGTGAATTATTCGTGTAAAACGGAACCGGTGGGTAACTGATTCCACTGCCGGAGTTGCACGAACCCGTTAAAAGGCTGGTGGGCACATAAGCAACTACTCCCAAGGTGGGATAACCCGAATTTCCATATCCGGTGCCACCGCAGACGCTTTGGGGAAGAAGAAGTCCACACCCTTGTGAAACCCCCGAAAATCCCACTAGCAAAGAAAAGGCAACTAAAAGTGATCGCCGAAACGATAAAGTCATAAATACCTCAGCTCCCCTAAAAAACTTTTGCGATATCGGTGGAGAGGAGCAAGCAACGTGCCATTTTGATTAGCTATGAATACAGAATTGAAAACAAAGCGAATACATCTATCTTTTTTTCACTGGAACGGAGCCTAACCACTTT
>RFNO01000068.1 GCA_009927165.1 Pseudomonadota bacterium | reverse complement strand
GCAAGGAGGGGCGGGGGAGAGAAATGAAAAATAAAAATGCAAAAATGGCAAATCCAGACTTTTTCCAGAGCTCGCAAGAGAGCCCCGAATTGCAAGAAAATGCAGTTAGAACATAATTCATCCATAAATTGCAGGTGGCTTGATAGCCCAAAGCTAAGACAACGCCCATAAAAAGATAGCAAAACAGGCTTGTCCTCACTTGTTTTTGTTCAGCGATTTGAAAGGGCATCCAGGATGTTCTATACCTCTAGGGGACATGGATCAACCCCGACAAATTATTGTTCGAACTCCGAACTGGCTAGGTGACCACGTGATGGCCTTGGCCTTTTACCAAGCCTTAAGAACCCGATTCCCGGAAGCTTCTATTACGGCCCTGATGCCCCATGCACTAAAGGGGTTGGTATTAAAAACGGTAATCGATGAAGAATGGGGTTTCCACAAAAATGATTTAAAAAATCGCTCAAAAAGAAACAAACTGGTCACGCAAATTCAAGACCGCCAATTTGATTTATCGATCAATTTGAATTCCAGCTGGTCCAGCCATTGGCTTTTCTTTCGAGCAAAAATCCCCCAGCGTCTTGGATTTTCGCAGGGAGGCACTGGGATTTTGGCTACCCAATCTTTGCCCTGGAGAGGCATAAAAAGCGGCCAACACAAGTCTCAGCTCTACTTGGGAGTCTTGGAGCTGATGGGCGGAGTCGTAATAAATGCGTTGAATGTTGTTAAACCTGCTTCCGAAGTCAAAGAGGACTTCATAGTTTTAGCTCCGGGCGCAGCTCATCCTTTGAGGGAATGGCCTTATTTTTTGGAACTGTTAATTGAGCTGCATCGTCAATTGCCAAGAACAAGGATCAAAGTGGTAGGAACTCATCTTGAAGAGTCCTGGCAGTCTCGAATTCGACGATTAAATCTGGAACGAGTTGATGATCTTATCGGAAAGACTTCGTTATCCGATTTGTTGCATCTTTGCCGCAGATCCCGGTTGGTTATTGCCAATGACTCGGGTGTGGCACACTTGGCTGCAACGTGTGGGCAAGCAACGACACTAGTGATTTTTGGTCCAGGATCTCCTAATTATATTGCACCTCAAGGGACTCAGGTATCGTGCGTGACGCCTAAGAGTCTCCCGTGCAGTCCTTGTGAAAAAGCCTATTGTCGTGCTCCTTTCGGTTATCAGGCCTGTCTCAAACGGATTTCGACTGAGGAAGTCTTAGGGGCAGTCTTTCGGGTCCTTTCACTTTGACAGTTCTAGGTCAATTTTCGTAAACTCTCGGGTATGAAAAAAATACTTTTTAGTTTGATTGTTGCTTTGAATTGCATCTCTTTTGCGAAATCGGCCTCGCCAGCCGATACGGAAGTCGAAAATATCAAAACCTATTTGAATCAACTGTTTGAGTCTTCCAAAAAAGTGAATTCAACATCAGAGGAAAAGGAAAAAGCTAGAAAAACGATTGATTCTTCCATTGATTGGGACAGCATTGCTACTTTGTGTTTGGGACCAGAACACGCCAAAAAATACGCCGGAAAAAATTTTGGAGATTTTCGGAATTTACTGCGGGAAGTAATCTCAAAAACCGCTTATTCTCGAATGGATAAATTTTGGGAGGGCGGGACCCGTGCGATTATTGAAAAAGTGGATCTCAAAGGAACCCAAGCTCATGTCTCTGCCAAGTTTGTCGTGAAAGATGATTCTTTCCAGCTCGATTATTATCTTGGGAAAAAAGGAAGGCAGTGGTTGATTCAGGATATTGCGTATGAGGAGCTAAAATACAGTTCCAATATTCGAGAACAATTGGATGCATTCTTAAAAGAGAAATCTTTTAGCGAACTCCTCGGTAAGCTTAGAAAACGACGCGAGGACCTCGATAAACCGCCGAAAACAAAAGCTAGCTAACCCCGGTATTCTTTGGGAATGCACCCCAAGTTGGCTGGTCGCTTGCAGCCTTGCTACCCGAGTGGGGCTTTCAGCACTAAAAACTGCCATAGTTCAGGCAACTGAACAAAAAGGTTGAGGGTTCTTGGGATGCGGGTTAATTCCTTGATTCTATTGATTTTTATCATTGTGGGAGCCACTGGAATGGCTCAGAATGATGGTTCTGTTTATCGGTGTCTATCGCCCTTACATAAACTTGCTCATCCCAAATATGAAAGCGCAGTGGAATTAGAAATGATTTCCGATCCTGCGATTATGAACTTGATCACTTCTCAGACTGGCACGGTGAGAGGAATTTTAAATGATGGTTTGGTCCCTCCAGAAATAAAAGGGCATTTTCCTGGGCTTTCAGATAGTGAGATTTTAAAAACCCCGTGGAAAGAATTGGCCCCTTATAAAGCACTGGCTATCTTGAATTACGATGCCAAAAGAAAAGGAACCTCTTTTACCCAGGACAGAAAAATCCCCAAAGTGAGATACGAATCAGCTGTATTTGCAAACGTTCATGAGGAGACCGACTTTTTGGGAAAAACTTATCCTCCTGGGTTACATACGATTCGACCGCCCGAATTTCTCAAAGGAGCGATTGAGTATATGGGGCCTTTTAACTATCCAGGGGGAATTGAGCTTCATTTTCGTATTCAGAAGCCTGCAGGGGAAGTGAGTGTGGAAGCGCGAAAGCTTCAGCAATTATTGGGGGTAAAACCTACTCATCAGCATGTTTATGTTGTTTCTCCCATTCCTCAGAAAAAGCTGGAAAAAAATCCGGAATTAGTCGCAACTCAAAATGCCGATTTTTACCGCAGGGTAAATCTTGCTGCTGAAATGATTTCAGTAGTGGAAGAAGAAGGAAGAATTGCTGAGAAATACAAAGGTTCGGGGGCAGACCGAATTGATATCTTCGGCTCGTTGCGACCCAGGAATCTTGTAGCAGTTGCAGACTACTTAGTAGCTCGCGGCCAAAAGCAAGAGCTTCGTTTGGGCGATCAAGCCAAGATGGCTTGGGTAGGATTTCGAGGACACGATAAGTTTGATAAGCCGGACCTCATGGGTATGGAAATTCGTTCAATTGCGCCTCATTCAGATTTGAAAGTGTACGAACGGTTCCTTAATACAATCCAGAAATCATGGATGCAGCAAAAAACTGGGATATCCCAGACAGCACTGAAGCATTGGTTGGACCTCTATGAGGGAGATTACAGCAAAGCTCTCACCGAGAATTGGTATCAAAAGAGCTGGTACGAAGTGATTAGGCAAAGTCCTTCGGAAGTGCGCAAAGAGCTAGGGGTGAAGCGGCTTTGGAATTTAAGCTTTAATAGAGATGAGAAACATCAAGAACTGAAAATGTTGTTTCACAACTGGGCGAAAGATCCTCTGTTTTTTGAGAGTCCAGAGCAGCAAAAACAAATCATAGCTTCGCAAATTAAAGCTATTCAGACGCTTAAAAAGAACCCTGAAAGCATTACGGAGACCGTCAGCGTTTTTTTAAAGAAAAGCGGAATCTATGAGAGCGTTCTAAAATCTCTCAATCCCCAATAAAACTTACCGATTACTCGTAGGTTACCCGACAACGCAAGTCAGCTAGCACATGCGGTTTTAATGGATGGATTTGCTCATGTGAAATTTCAGCTGTCCCCTCTTCTCCCACAAGAGTGACACCTGCTAAAAATCTTCCGTCGCCAGCACGATTTTCTTCACAGGTAAACTCCATTTGGTCTTCAGTCGGATTGAGCGTAACGAGCTTGCAAGCCATTGAGATTGTTCTGTTGGAAAAACTCAGCGTTCCTGTTTTGTAAGTCACCACAGCCGAATCTCTCAAAACCAGCCGATAGTGCTCGTTTCCGCAAGAGATCACTTCTCTGACGGGATCCGCAAACAACTCCACGCTTCCCATGATTGCGATTAGCAAAAATAAATTTTTCATAAAAACCTCATAAAAAGTTGGCTCACTATACCAGAATTAATCAATGCGTCAATTGCTTTGCAAACTAGCGAGCAAAAAGACAAGAATATAAAAATTAATAAAAACAATTAGTTAAATATCTACAGCGTTGCTTGGTAAAGCACCGCATCAAGCTGACGATAAGAGTTATGAAATAACCTGGAGCATTATGAAATACGCATTTTTTCTACTCTTCTGCATGGCGATGATTTCTTGGGCCCACGAAACTCCTGGTTTCGTCAAAGATAAGTATCGCATGCTTTATTCACTGAAGCCCGAAGTACAGCCCGATGGTTCCATTAAATTTCATCAAGGGCGACTATACCAAAGAGGGGGAATTAATGTGCTTCACTTAAAAGGCGATCCCTTTGAAATGGCGTTTCAACACGGACGACTCCTTCAAGAACAAGCTCGAAAGGGAGCGCTTCCCCAAATAGCTAAATCCATCGAGAATTCACTCAGAAACATTATCCCGAATATTCCTGTCGTGACTGACTCAGCAGTTAATTACTTTTATAAACATTATACCGACGCGATCATCGATTATACCGTCAAAAGCTTTGGCGGAGATCGCGATCAAGTGTTGCTGGAAGGGTATGGCTTAGCCGAGGGCAGTGGTTTGGACTTAGATACAGTTCTTCATGGTGCGTTTGCACCGGAATCCCTCCAAACAATTTTGGGGGATATGATGAAAGGTAAATCTCGTTTACCGACTGCAAGTGCAGTCAACGAATGCACTGACTTTGTTGCGCGTGGTTCTCTCACTCAAAATGGGGAAATGGTAATTGGCCGAAATACTGATTACCCTCTTAACGGTTTTTTCGAGAAATATACGACGCTTATTTACTACGAACCCACTGATGGAACGCAACAGTATATGGCAGTGACCTCAGCCGGCGTGCATAGTGCGGGTGTGATCGGCTATAACGAATCAGGTATTTTTCTGGGAGTTCACACGATTCCGACTGTAGAAGTTTCTACCAAAGGGATGAGTGTTTTTGTCATTGCACAGGAAGCTCTCCGGCACGCCAAAACCTTTGATGAAGTGACGGCTTATTTTAAGAAGTATCGATCAGCTGCTGGTTGGACTTATACACTAGCGAGTGTGAAGGAAAATCGTGTGGCAGCGATTGAAATTTCCAATAAAAATGTCTCCGTCAGCGAAGTTCTGTCTGATGGGCACGTTCAAACAAACCACTTTGTTTCTCCAAAAATGGCCCCGAAGAATTTAGATCTGAACGCTTCTATTAATGAGGATTCTCGAGCGAGAAAATTGCGCGGAGAGCAAATGCTATCAGCACATTTAGGAAACTTTGGTGCACAGGAAGCCGTGAACGTACTCTCAGATAAGTGGGACCCCATCAATCAAGAAGTGAGAGGTTTGGGAAATGTTATTGCTGTCCATACCACTCTATCGAGTGCCGTCTTTGATCCTGGAAGAGGAAAAGTCTTTGTTGCAAATACAGGAGCTCCCATTTCGCTTGGTACATACGTCGAGTTTCCTTTAGTGGGCCAATTTAATAGCGAAGTTGGCATTGAGGGAGGATTCGAAACCTTGGAAAACAAAGCTTTCTATGACGAAGCTCCCCACATGGCGGCAGCTGAGCAAAAATTTATCGATGCAAAAGCTGCTTTTGAAAATGAGTTTAATCCTGCAAAGGCTCGGGACTTTCTGAAAGAAGCTGTTGCTTTAGATCCCGGCAATCCCGGTTACTCATTTGTACGTGGGATTATGGCGCTAAAGGCAGAAGACTTTAGCGATGCAGAGCAAGCTTTCGAACATTGTACTGGATTGAAGTACGTTCATTATCACCTAGCGGGTAAATACTATTTAGGAAGAATTTGGGCACACCGAGGAGAAGCTGAAAAAGCTAAGCAAGTATTCCGGGAAATTTTGAATAGTGCGGATCCGGCAATTGAAAGGCCTTTAATTTTAGCTGCAAAAAAATCACTGCAACAAGTGTCTCGAGTTGGGGTTTTAAGGATTAATCCTGCTGGCTTGTCGATCTTTATGCCTGAAGCCGATATGCTTAAATACTAAGAGCCCAGAGCTTGTCTGATTCTAAACTTTTCTTTTCTGATACGATAAATCTCTTTTCCATTCTTCTCAATAATGTCGCTAGCGCTCATCAGTTTGTCTGACCAAAGATAGGCGGCATAAGCTGTACCGAGAATGGGAACAGCATATTGCCATCGATAAGTTTCCGTCAGAGCCGAGCTCGAAGCAGCTGATAACCCCAGGAGACTAACGTCAAATCCAATGGATTTCATTCGATTCAAGCCTCCCGACTTAATCCAAGCTTGGAGAGTGGTTTGCGCCACTACCGTAACACCCGCTTCTCCGGCTTTTTGAACTAAGCCAGCCGCATAATAACCATCGAGAGCGGCTTTGATCATAAAAGCAGTAATTTTTACGTAACTGTAATCAGCTTCTTTTAAAAGAGATGCATTTGCAGCTTGAAGCACTTTTTCTCTTTGATTGAGTAATTCCAGAAAAGTCTTGAGATCTTCGCTTGAAGGAGCTTGTGGAGAATCCGCTTCGATTCGCTGAGAAGTGTTACTGCTTTCGGGAATACCCCCATGAAAATCATGAGATGTTGCAGCTGTTGCTGCGAGAAAATAAACCGCGAAGATCAGTCTCAGTAAACCCGACATGGTAATCCCCCTAGCTGCCGCTGCGACGGCACTTGAACAGGGTAAAGCAAAAGGCGTGCACAAGAAGACTACAGCTGGCTAAAAGATATTCATGCTATGACTGACAATTATTGTCTAGACAGATGGCCGCAAAAAAGCGCTACACTGAAAATCGCATTTCCGTAACAACTTTGGGAACGGTCAGTTTAGCTGCAGTAGCTTTTACGATGTTGTCCACGCTTACCCCTGGGGCATGTTCCCGCAAAACAAGGCCTTGTTCCGTTACGTCAATCACTGCTAACTCCGTCACAATCTTTTTCACCACTTTTACTCCCGTAAGGGGCAAGTTACACTGGGGAAGCACCTTACTCTCCCCATTCTTGGACACATGTTGCATGGCTACAATCAATCGACTGCCTGAAGCAACTAGATCCATAGCTCCGCCCATGCCCTTCACCATTTTTCCCGGAATGATCCAGTTAGCAATATTACCAACTTCATCAACTTCCATGGCCCCCATAATAGTGAGATCCATGTGGCCACCTCTAATCATGGCAAAACTTTGGGAACTAGAGAAAATGGATGAACCGGGCAGGGTAGTGACGGTTTCTTTACCCGCATTGATGAGATCGGGATCCACTTCTTTCTCAGTTGGGTAGGGACCGACCCCCAGAAGCCCATTTTCACTTTGGAGAATGACATTAATGCCCTTAGGAATGTAATTCGCAACTAAAGTAGGGATACCGATACCTAAATTGACATAGTCTCCGTCTTTCAGTTCCAATGCTATTCGTTGAGCAATCTGTTCGCGCGTAAGAGCCATGAGGTTCTATCCCTTTCTAAGCATTCTTCTTTCAATACGTTTTTCGTAAGCAGAACCCTGAAAAATTTTCTTAATATAAATACCTGGCACGTGAATGTGATCGGGATTTAGTTCACCGGCTGGAACCAGTTCTTCAACTTCAGCAATCGTTTTGTAGCTGGCTGTGGCAACATCGGGATTAAAATTTCGTGCAGTCCCTCGAAAAACCAAATTTCCCATGGTGTCACCTTTCCAGGCTTTTACGATAGAAAAATCGGCGAACAAGGAGCGTTCTAAAATATAGTGTCTGCCATTGAATTCACGAGTTTCTTTGAGCTCTCCAATTTGGGTTCCATATCCAGTTGCAGTGAAAAATGCGGGAATTCCGGCTCCGCCGGCTCTGAGCTTTTCAGCTAGAGTGCCTTGTGGAGTAAGTTCCAGCTCGAGTTCACCAGACAAAACCATCTCTTCGAAAAGCTTGTTTTCTCCGACATAACTGGAGATCATTTTCTTTACTTGGCGTTGTTGTAGAAGGAGACCTATTCCAAAGTCATCAACTCCTGCATTATTTGAAATACAGGTTAAATTTTTTACCCTTTTTTTTACTAGAGCAGCAATGCAGTTTTCTGGAATTCCGCAAAGACCGAAACCTCCAATAGCAAGAACGGCTCCATCAAAAATCTCAGCAACAGCTTCATCCGCATTTTTTACAAGTTTGTTCATATAGCCTGTATCATACCCGCCAAAGCGGGATGAGAAAACCCTCTTTATTGGGACTTTAAGATAAATGGGATTACTTATTTTTGCTGTCGCAGAAGCTGGAGTGCATCGAGGGAAGTAAAAATGCCGATAACCTCCCCAAAATGATCAGTAACAATGGCGCTATCCAATTTGTCATCGACCATATGGTCTATTATCTGCTCTAGGGCAGTATTTCTTGAGACGACGTAAGGATCGGGTAACATGACGTCCCCAATTTTTAGTTGTTCTCCCCACTTGCACAGGATAGCGGCGTTAATGATTTTATCGGTGACTACACCAACCAAGCGTTGACCAAATGTTACTGGCAAGTGTCTGATGGCTTTATTTCTCATGATGGCTTGGGCGTCTTGAACTGAGGCGTTGAGTGGGATGGTCACTGGACTGGGAGTCATGTAGTCCTCAACCAGTAGTGAGGGTGGAATTTTTAATTTGTCCATAGAAGCTAATGTCTCCCTAGTCCTTCCACAGTGCTTGCTTGAGGGCCTTCATCACCGGTAGTTTCGTGGAATTTGACTTCATCACCTGCTTTAAGCCGATTAAAAGCATTGTGGAGGACGCTATTTTTATGAAAGTAGAGTTCTCGACCATCTTTGGTTTCTAAAAAACCGTAACCTTGATGAGGGAAAATAACTCGAACATGAGCGTGGGGGGGAGAAACATGCTGTTTGGTAAAGCCTCGTCGTAATCGCAAATGATCTTGCAGTTGGCGACGAATTTCGCGAAAGGCATCGCGAATTGCAAGGTAGGCATCTGCATGTGATTTGTGTTCATCAGGACATCTTCTGACAACCAGTTCCTTTCCCGGAACGGTGAGATCGATGGTGACATGAAATAATTGTCCGTGATGACTGTGTCGATGCGGATTATCAAGAACTATTCTGCATCCCATAATGCCTGGAAAAAAACGATCGAGGTCTTCTGCCTCATCCATGATCAGCTTTTTGATTGGAATAGAATCAGGGATGTTTCTCAGAGTGATTTGAATCGGTATCTGCACGGAAAACTCCTAAGGTGTCCCGATGCATGTTTGGTACCAAGGATAACAATGTCTCAGTCCAGATATTAAGTATTTCTTGAGACAAACTTTCGTTCCTGTGTTCGGTTTTTTAAACGAATCTTATCTCCTTTTCGATTGATTCTCTCAAGAAGGTGTTCTCGGACTTCGGCAAGAGCTGTATATAGGCTCGAGGCTGACTTGCTTAAAATAATTCCATGATATTTTCCACCTGTAATTCGAGTAATCACTTGAAAAACATCAGGACCAGGTTGTCGGGGAGAGTTGTCCATGGAAAGCGTTACCGTGATAGTGCTCTTTGATAAACCCGGAAACCGTTCTACCATGTCCTCCAATGATTCTTCTGCAGCTTCTCTAGCTAATACGGACTGTTCCAGATTTTTAAATACAACACGGACCATGTTCGCCTCCTTCCCTAAGGCTAGGGTATTCGAGCAAATAATTAAAATGGATAAATTAGATGAATTGATTCGTTGTGATCTATATTGAAAAGGTTTTCATCAGTGCAGCAGCAATGGGATTTTCTAGTTTTCTACCTGCTGTGACTAAAAAGAGTTCTTCGTGAACGCCCTGAAGTTGGCCAATCTCAATGAGTTCCCCCGCTAAAACTTGGCGATTAACGGTGTGGGGAGCTGCCGGAATAAGCCCAATTTCACTGATAGCCATCAGTTTCTTCACTGCGATATCTTGGCTTTCCGAAATGATATTAAAAGTGATTCCTTGGTTCGTGCACCAGTGATCGAGGTCGTAGCGCATTTTGCTATCATAAGTAGGGAGAACGATGGGGTGCCCAGAAATACTTTTCGGAAATCCTTTTCGGAGTTGCTTGAATTTAGGAGCTCCGAAAATGGAGACATTTTTCTTGCTTAAGAGTCTATGAGACAACCCTTTGGCATCGATTCCAGAGGGCAAAAAATTCGTTACTAAAATATCGATCCGGTGGGATAGTAATTCTCTCAAAAGTTCGTCGGATTTGCCTTCGACCAGAGAGATGAGACAATCTCCTAATTTATAGGCGTGTTTTGCCATTTGGACGATAATTTGTTTTCCAATGCTATCCAGAGCACCTATTTGAAGTGATATTTTCTGGGGAGTAAGCCGATCATGTAGGACCTCTACAAGTTCGGAGCCCATTTTAAAAATATTTCGAGCATAATCCAACGCCACTTGACCCTGCTCAGTTAAAATCAGCTTTTTGTGTTGGCGTTCAAAAAGTTGAACTCCGATGGATTCTTCAAACTGTTTTAACTGGGCGCTCAGCGTGGGTTGTCCCAGACGCAATTTCTGAGCGGCTTTCGAGACGCTTCCTTCTTCAGCAATGGTCTTAAAGTAAAACAGATGATGGTAATTAAGCCAGTGATTCATTGTTTGTTGCGATAGATAACAGATTTATTATCTATTGTAAATATATGTCTGGATTTCCGATACTAAGGGTTGAGGTCGATGATGGTATTTTTTTCTTTTGGCGAATATTGGTGGGCTTACTTAAGTTTTCTGTTGCTCGTAGGTGTTCTACTGGCAGTTGATTTAGGTGTGCTGCATAGAAAGGCTCGGGAAGTGTCGCTCAAAGAAGCGGCGATTTGGACTGCCGTTTGGGTAGGTCTTGCTGCGCTCTTCAATTGGGCCTTTTATTGTTACTGTCTTCATAAATTTTCGAGCATTGACGGAGGAGAGGGACGAGCACGGCAACTGGCTCTTGAGTTTCTTACTGGATTTCTTGTGGAGAAGTCATTGGCTGTGGATAATATTTTTGTTTTCACACTCATTTTTAATTACTTCGGGATTCATCGAGTTCATCAACATCGAGTTTTGTTTTATGGGATCATTGGTGCATTGATTTTTAGAGCTCTCTTTATAGCCATTGGGGCCCAGTTGATGGCCTATCACTTTGTAGTGGTAACTTTTGGAGTTCTCCTGGTCCTTACTGGACTAAAAATGTTCTTTTCGGGTTCGGAATCTTTTAATCCCGATCGAATGTGGTTAATGAGGCGAATCAAGCAACTGGTGCCACTGGATTTGAAAGCGGAGGGAGAAGACTTTTTTGTTAACCGAAGTGGAAAGTGGTTTGCGACTCGACTGTGTTTGGCTCTCATCTTAATTGAATTCACCGATTTTCTGTTTGCTGTCGATTCTGTTCCGGCCATCTTTGCACTGACCAGTGAACCGCTGATTGTGTTCACCTCCAATATCTTTGCGATTTTGGGGCTTCGCTCCATGTACTTTATGCTTTCCGGAGTTCTTTCAAAGTTTCGTTATATAAAGCTGGGTTTGGCTTCAGTGCTGGTGTTTGTGGGACTCAAAATGGCTTGGTTGAACTCACTTTTTAATGGAAAGTTTCCGGTCACTTGGTCACTCATGATCATCTCTTGCTTGATTGGGGCATCGATTGCCCTTTCTTGGATCATTAAACCGAAAGAGTCGCCGCGTCAGAGTGATTCAAATTAAAGTTAAAAACAACCGAAAAGTAAGTAGGTTTATTTTAGATTGTCTCATTCAAGGAAGACGAAAAGTGGGTAAGGATAATCACAAAGTATCTCCGTCTAAATTGTTTCTCTCGCTTTTTCGAGGAGAAAGTCGCGAAATCAGTGTGATTCTTCTCTACGGGTTAGGGGTGGGACTCCTTTCGCTGGCAATACCGGTTGGGGTTCAAACGTTAGTCAGTACTGTAAATTTTGGCTCACTTAGCCAGCCAGTATTGTTTTTGGTGTTAGCGGTGTTTGTGGGTTTAGCTTCTGCTGCTTTTCTGAGAGCCATTCAAATAAAAATTGTTGAGCAATTCCAAAAACGATTTTTTGCGCAAGTTGCCCTAGAGCTTGCTTACCGTATTCCTCGATTTCGGCTTGATGGAAAGACCAAAGCTCGTTTTCCTGAATTGGTAAATCGTTTTTTTGATGTTCTTACTGTACAAAAGAGTAGTGCCACTTTGCTTCTGGAGGGCTTTGCGCTTGCTCTTCAAATTGGATTGGGGCTTTTGCTGCTAGCATTTTATCATTGGTTTCTTTTAGCGTTTGCGCTTGTCATGATTTTAGCGGTTGGAGTAATACTTTTCGGGTTAGGAAGGGGAGCTGTTGCATCTAGTATTGAAGAGTCGGTTCAAAAATATCGAGTGGCAGCTTGGCTCGAAGAGCTAGCGGCCCGACCCCTGCTCTTTCGATCGGGCGCTTCTCGAGAAATGGCGTTGTTGCGGGCCAATGAAATAATCGGAAGTTATCTCGATGCTCGGTCTGCCCATTTTCGCATTCTAATGCGACAAGTAGTGGGCTCTCTCACTCTTCAAGCAGTGGCAAGTTCCGTGCTTTTGGGATTGGGCGGACTACTGGTAATCAACAATCAACTCACTCTTGGGCAGTTAGTAGCAGCGGAAATCGTGGTTACTACTGCTTTGGGATCGTTAGCCAAATTTCAGAAGCATCTGGAAGCTTTTTATGACCTTGTCGCTGCTCTTGATAAACTGGATGGCTTGCTCAATTTGCCGTTAGAGAAAGTCGACGGAGTAGCGTTACCCACCCAAAGCCAACCTGTCGATGTTGAAATTCGCGACTTGGTTTTTGCTTTTGGAGAGAGTGATCCAATTTTTCAAGGTCTATCTTTTAAGATTTCTGCAGGTAGCAAAGTAGCCATTCTAGGATCAAATTCTTCTGGGAAATCCACGTTAGTCGATCTGCTCTATGGCATTAAAAGCACCACCGGGGGCGCCGTTCTTCTCGATGGTCGGGATTACCGAGACTTGACACCGGAAAGTATTCGGGACTGTGTGGCTTTGGTGAGAGGATTCGAAATTCTTCCCGATACCATCTTGGAAAATGTTCGGCTGGGTCGCGATAGTATTGACTTAGACCAAATTCGCAACTCACTTGCTCGAGTGGGGCTTTTAGATGACATTACAAGTCTCCCCAAAGGAATACACACCCAATTAGCAGGGGATGGACGACCGTTTTCAATTGCACAGGCGAATCGAATAGCTCTAGCACGAGCTATTGTCGGTAAGCCGAATCTACTTTTGATTGATGAGACACTCGATGAACTAGATGATGAGTCTCGTGAAGTAGCGCTTCAAGTGCTTTTAGATAAAAAAGCGCCTTGGACGTTAATTATTGCAACTCATGATAGTGATATTGCAAAACGTTGCGAAAAAGTAATTTCGATCGATGATAACAATCAGCGGAGGTCTGCTTAATGGCACTCCGTTCCGAAAAATTTCATGTGAGGGCATTGAATCCTATTCCCTCTGCCTTAAATAGAGTGATTCCCAGAAGGAATTATCGGCTTTTTTTTGGGGGCTTTTTCTTGCTTTTTGTTATCCTCGGGATCGCACTGTTGCTCCTGCCTTGGCAACAAACAGCCAAGGGAAATGGACGAGTTATTGCTTATTCCCCAAATGATCGAGCTCAAGAGATCAACGCTCCCATCGATGGAAGAATCCAGAAATGGCACGTAGTTGAGGGGTCTAAAATCAAAGAAGGAGAGCCCATTGTGGATCTTTCGGATAACGATCCTGAGATTATTGAACGCCTCCGACAGGAACGAGATGCCCTAGCTAAGCGAGTAATGGCGGCGGAAGCTGCTGTACAAACGGCTAAAATTAATGTCGATCGACAAGACCTCTTGGTTAAAAAAGGATTGAGTGCTCGAAGAGCTTTCGAGCAAGCTAATTTGGATTACACTAAATTTCTGGTTGACGAAGCAAATGCATCTGCCGAGTTGGCCAGAATGGATGTTCGACTATCCAGACAGTTAACCCAATCAGTGAAAGCTCCCGTTCCAGGCACTATTCTGAAAATTATTTCAGGGCAGGGGGCACAGATCGTAAAGTCTGGGCAAATGCTTGCGGTTTTGGTTCCGGAGACTGAATCGAGAGCGGTAGAACTCTGGATTCAAGGAAATGATGTTCCCCTGATCCGAGAAAATGCCGAAGTTCGACTACAATTCGAAGGGTGGCCTGCGATTCAATTCAGCGGTTGGCCAGGAGCCGCCTACGGAACTTATGGCGGAAAAGTTGCCCTTATTGATGCAAGTGATAATGGCCAAGGAAAATTTAGGATAGTGATTACCCCTTTGGATAAAGAACCATGGCCCGAAGGAACCTATCTTCGTCAGGGTGCAAGAGCGTTAGGATGGGTTCTGCTCAATCGAGTGACTCTTGGCTATGAGTTGTGGAGAAGATTTAACGGGTTTCCCCCCGGATTTCCAGAACCTGTAAAGCCAGTTTCAGGGGGAGGTAAATCGTAAAATGCGAATGGTGCTATCGCTCGCATTGCTCTTTGTATCCGCAGACGTGTTTGCTGCGCCGTTGACTCTCGGAGAAGTGCTACAAAGTGTGAAAGAAAAGTATCCTCTGTTGGAGGGAGTTCATCGTGATCTTGAAGCGGCTCAAGGAGAATTGAGAGCTTCTCAAGGTGCGTTTGATATTCAGTGGAAGACCCGATTAGTCAGTTCGTTTGTAGGCTATTACCAGAATGAAAGAATCGATTCGGTGGTCGAGCAGCCTACACCTTTTTGGGGAACTAATCTTTTTGCAGGATACCGTCTAGGAGAAGGAAAATTTGCGATTTACGATGGTAAGCTTGAAACCAACCCCGGAGGGGAGATCCGAGCCGGATTGAGCGTCCCTCTGCTTCGGGATGGCCCAATTGATCGAAGACGAGCCAACATCCAACGTGCCCAATTAGGATTAAATATTGCGAACACTCAAGTATCGCAACAAAGATTAGATGCGGTTCGTTCCGCTACTCATCGATTTTGGGATTGGGTAGCCGCCGGTAAACGGGTTGAAATTTATCGAATTCTGCTAAAAATTGCGGAAGACCGCGATTCAGGGCTTGCCGAAAGGGTTCGTCATGGCGACCTTCCTGAATTTGAAAGAAGAGATAACGAAAGAGCCATTCTGCAAAGAAGATCCCAGCTCATTAGTGCCGAGCGAAGCCTTCAACAAGCAACACTTGAACTCGGGATGTTTTTTCGAGACCCTGAGGGAAATCCGATTTTTCCTGGAGAAGATAGACTTGGTTTGGAACTTCCTTCAATCGATCGAAGCCAGGAGCCCCCGGAAGGTGTCGAAAAAGCCCTCCAAACACGACCGGACCTGCTTCGATTTGGCCCTCTCAAAACACAGAACAACGTAGAGCTTTTATTGGCTGGAAATCAAACAGGGCCAAAGCTCGATGTTCAACTCCAAGCAGTGCGAAGTCTCAGGGAAGGGGACCCCAGTCGCAACGGAACCCAAGTTGAAGCTGGAGTATTAATAGAAATTCCTCTGCAGGCAAACGTTGCTGGCGGTAGGGAAGACTCAGCATTGGCAACAACAATGAGGTTGGAGCTTCAAGAGAAGTTTTTACGAGATAGGGTGGCCATGGAAGTGCGAGATGCACGTTCGGCTCTAAACGCAGCTGCCATGAGAGCTGAAGTGACCCACCGAGAGTTGGAGTTAGCTAAAAAAATGGAACAAGGTGAACGGGAACGTTTTCGACACGGAGACAGCAATCAATTATTCGTAAACCTACGTGAACAAGCTACTGCAGATGCCGCTATTCGGGAATTAGAGGCCCTTACTGACTACCAAAAAAGTATCGCTAGCTTAAAAGCCGCTTTGGGCGAGAGTTACCCCGATTTGTGATGCATTTCCAAAAACGATACAAAAAATACTTATTATCTATTTTTTAAAATACCTCCTGATTCCGTATATTCAGAAAACGAATTATGGAGGATTCCTAGATGAGCTCACTCTTCTCAAGTGCAACGTTATTTTTAATTGGGGCCCCCTTCCTAGTCAGCGTGATAGGCCTATCAGGATTACAGAGTTCCCCTCAAAAAATGAGACGATTGTCCCTTGCGGCGGCAGGTCTCGCGTTTTTATCAGCTTTAGTACTTGCAGTGGGTGTTGTTCATCAGGGCACGGTGGACCAAATCTGGGGAATAATAGGTAACCCTTCCTCGTTTCACTTTTCGGTTGGGGTTTACGTTGATCGGCTTTCCTTACTGTCGGTGTTACTCATCACTTCTATTGGCTTTGTGGTTCAGAAATACTCCGTGAGATATCTCGACGGGGATCAACGGCAGGGCCGTTTCTTTACTTGGCTTTCTTTCGTACTTTTCTCGGTTACTCTCTTCGTAATCAGCCGAAACTTACTAGCTCTGACTTTATCGTGGTTTCTTGTTAGCTCTGGTGTCCACCGGCTTTTGCTTCATTTTCCTGAGCGGGAATCGGCTCAAAAAGCTGCTTGGAGAAAATTTGTCATCAGTCGTATCGGAGACACAGCGCTAGTTGCGGCACTGGTGTTGACTTATACAGTCTTTGGCACCTTTGAATTTCGTGACATTTTTGAAATCGTGAGAACGCACGGAGCTTGGGATCCTATAAGTGTTCTGGGATGGTCTCTCAATCCGGCGGCTCTTGTGGGTTCCTTATATGTGATAGGTGCGATGACTAAGTCGGCTCAATTCCCATTTCATATCTGGTTACCTGACACTATGGAGACTCCCACTCCAGTTTCCGCTTTAATGCACGCTGGGATCATTAATGCCGGAGGATTTTTAATCGTACGGTTAAGCCCCATTGTTTCCCACGCAAGTTTTGCTCTCCATGTTTTGTTTGCGGTCGGTGCGGTAACTGCATTCTTCGGGGGGCTGATTTACTTAGTCCAGACAGACATCAAGCGCTCACTGGCCTTCTCCACGATTGGGCAAATGGGTTACATGATGATGCAATGTGGATTGGGCGCTTTCTCGGCAGCTGTTCTGCATGTAGTGATGCATGGATTTTATAAGGCAAATGCATTCCTTAGTGCTGCTGGAAATATCGATCATTCCCCCTTCATACCCAAAACTGGGGGCGAGTCAAAGAAACTGCCCCCACTATCTAAGTTTCCCGCTGCGCTTATCTCAATGGCCTTGTTGGTGGGGAGTGTTGTGTTGATGAAAGTTGATCTTGCTCAAAAACCGGGCGGTTTTTTTCTAGCTATCTTTTTATGGGTAGCCTCAACTCAGTTTATTGGTACAGCTTTATCAGTGAAAGGGTCTTTTAAGTCGATTTCTTCTCTTTCAATGCTAACTTTCTTAGGAATGTGTGTTTATTGGACTGCGCTTGATGGGATAGGAGCATTCTTAGCTCCTGTACTCGATCCAGAGGGTCTCGAACCCATGGTAACTGAGCTCAGTCCAGTTCTCGTTACAATCGTTGGTTTCATATTTGTTATTGCCTATTTGTTGGTGGAAGTTGCTCGTTCACAACCCGACCAAAAGTGGGCTCGCAAATGGTACGTGCTGTGCTTGAATCACTTTTACATCGAGCAAATCTGGCAAAAAATGGTCTCAAAAGTCTTGGGGAGAAGTCGACTCATGCCAAGCTTCGAAACTATGGCAATTCAAAAAAAATATAGGAACCAACAATTAAAGAGTCAGGACAAGGAGGAGATACTGTGTTTACCCAAAACATTGAAGCGACAAGAAGAACGTTAGCGCTCTTAAACCAGACAGATAAGATGGGAGCTTACCAAGTAAGTGAAATAGATTTGAGCACTTTAGTGAGAGAGGTGTGTTCGAAAGTAGCTCCCATGTGGCCCCTTGCGAACTTCATTGCAGTTAATCCGCTGCAGGGATATGAATCTAATCCTTTTTCTCAAGCTGTTGAGATTGCCAAGAAGCTCTTTCACGCGAAAGCACTTCCAGATCTCGAATATTTTCATCACCATTATTTACAAGGTCGGGTGAAACCGTCAGACATTCTCGAAGTAATAAAAGAACGTAAACTCTCGGGAACCCCGGAAGACTTGATGATGGTATTGGTTGAGGAAGTGTTTAAAAACGCTTCCGATGCGAAGCAACCTCTTCAAGAAGTATTTCTTTTGGTTTCGGAGTGGGCAGATCAACTCAAGGGAAGTCGTCTTTATCCCACCATGCAAGCTGAAATTACAAAGTGGTGTGCTTCTTATTTGGACAGAGGAGAAGCAGCATGGACCATGCCGGGAAAAGAATTGGGATTATATAGCGCTTGGAAGAATCTTGTTATTTACGATCTAAGCTTTGAGCGAGCTGGCATCACTGGATTCCGAGACTATGTAAAAGAGTTGCCTTCCGATAGTCTTCAAGCAATTAAGCAAATGCTGAAGCGATTGGAAGTGCCGGAGCACCACTGCCGAGATTATCTGGCTCGTCATTTAGCGGCTTCCCCGGGTTGGTCGGGAATGCTGGCGCACTTAGGAGCTGAACAGAACTTTCAGCACGGCACTGATAAATCATTACCTCTGATTGATTTTCTGGCAGTAAGACTTGCTTACGACAGCGCCGGTTCCTGTCAAGTACTTGGGAAACAGGACTTGAGTTCAAAACCTTGGGAAAGCATCATGGCACTCGCGAAACAAAGCCTTATTGAGGAGAAAGAAGCCGGTGCTGCACGTTTCCCTGGAATCGGAATGGTCTGGTTAGAGGCTTTTGAAAAAAATTATCGGGACCGCCTATTTCAGAAGCTACGGAAATCCAGAGAACTTACGATAGCTACTGAGGACCGAGCAGTGATAAGGCCACAAGCTCAAGCGGTGTTTTGTATCGACGTAAGGTCTGAAGCATTTCGTCGAAATCTGGAGTATGTGGGTAATTATGATACTTATGGTTTTGCCGGATTCTTTGCCATTCCGTTGGCTCATCAAGAGTTTGGTTCCCACGAGCCCTCCTCTCAGTGCCCTGTTCTGATTCGACCGAAATATCTGGTCTCAGATGAGCCCACGGTAAAAAGTTCCAAAGAGGCCCATCGGTACCTTAGTGCTTTGGAAAATAAACGAGCCTTAGAAGAAGCCATCCATGAAGTAAAAGATACGTCTGTATCTCCCTTCGCACTGGTTGAAACAATCGGGGGCCTTGGTTTTGTTTCAATGGCCTTACGAAGCTTTATTCCTTCTTTAAAATGGAAACTACCAACTCCCGCATTAAAAACTAGACCTTCCCTGGCCGAGCAGAGCGGAACCACCAACCATCGCTATGTATCTGGAATTCCCTTTAAGGATCAGCTGGCGATTGCTGAAAATTCATTGCGAATAATGGGGCTGCTCGAAAACTTTGCGCGGGTTGTCCTCCTTTGTGGCCATGGAAGTACTACTACCAATAATGCCTATGCTTCCGCACTTGATTGCGGCGCTTGTGGTGGTCATAGAGGGGCTCCCAATGCGAGAATTGCTTCTCAGATCTTTAATAATAGCCAAGTGAGGGAAGCTCTTGCCCAGAGAGGAATCAAAATACCTGAGGATACTATCTTTGTAGCGGCCGAGCATAATACGGCAACAGACGAATTGACTTTCTTTGACCAGGAAAGTTTGCCTGTAACTCATTTGCGGGATATTGCTCTTTTAAAAGTTGCTCTAAAAGAAGCCAAAGAGTTTTTGAACTGGGAGCGTACTCAAAGATTTGATAATCCAGCTCCCACTCACTACGAAGCCGTAAAAGAAGTGGCTCGACGTTCTTTAGACTGGTCAGAAGCTCGTCCCGAGTGGGGGCTGGCTGGGAATGCAGCATTCATCGTGGCAAAAAGGAGTCTAACCAAGGGTGTAGATTTAGAGTCGCGCACCTTCCTTCATTCCTACGACTGGAAAACCGACACAACGGGAAGTGCGCTGGAAGTGATCATGACGGCTCCCATGATTGTGGCCGAATGGATCAATACCCAATATTATTTCTCGACAGTCGATAACGATGTGTTTGGAAGCGGCAATAAAACCATTCACAATGTTGTGGGAAAACTCGGTGTGATGCAGGGAAATGTGAGCGACTTAAAAATTGGATTGCCGCTTCAATCAGTCAATAATGGGAAGGAGTGGGTCCATGAACCCATGAGACTTCTTTCGATTATCGAGGCGCCTAGGGACAGGATTGCTCGTCTAGTAACCAAGCACGAATCGGTGAAAAAATTGGTCTCAAATGAGTGGATTCGTCTAGTCGCTTTGGATCCGGCAGATAATCGATTCTATCGACTGAGTCCCTCGCTGGAATGGGTCCCAGAACGATATTAAACTGGAGATTCAGCTTCGAGTTAATAGCCACGCCTGAAAAGGCTGACTTCTCGAAAAATCGAGAGGGGTGAGGGGTGGAGTCATATCAAGAACCTGGATCCCCAAGTTCTTTATGGCACTTTCGGCAAAAACAAAACTTCGTGCAGAAGTAGTGAAAAGAACTGTTCCGCGATTTCTCATTCGATTTAACACTGACGTGATAAGTTCGACGTGATTGTCCTGAACATTAAAATCAGTTCCCAATTGGCGATTTACAAATCGGACTGGGGGATCCACCCAACAAAAATCAAACTGCAGATCAGTAGTCTTGAGGAATTCCACAACATCCGAACGGGAAGTGTGATTCTTGCTCTTAATTAGCCCATTTAATTTAAAATTCTGCTCAGCCCAGGAAAGATAAGTAATGGATGCATCCACAGTTGTGGTTGAATGGGCTCCTCCTAAGGCAGCATAAACGCTCGCGGTACCAGTAAAACCAAAAAGATTGAGAAAATCTTTTCCCTTGCACTGTTCGCCAATAAATTTTCGAATTTCTCTTTGTTCCAAGAATAATCCCACATCTACGTAATCAATAAGATTCACCAGGAACTTCTTGCCATTTTCTCTTACTTCAATGGCGGGAGCCGATGCTTCTTGGGGAGGCTTTGATGACTGTCTGATTTTTAGAATAGTTCTTTCCTCGGAGAAACCGAGCCTTTCGGCGCACATTCGAGTCATTAGATTCAAATAGCGTTGGTGTTCTAAAGGAGTGTGCTCATGATTTCTGGGGACTTCAGCAAAATGTAGATAGTCCTCAAACAGATCGATGATAAAAGGAAATTCGGGAATGTCTCGGTCATAAACACGCCAGCAACTTACGTTGTCACGTTTTGCCCATTTGTTTAGGTGCTTGTAGTTCTTTTGCAGGCGATTGGTGAAAACAGTAGCTTTTTCTATCCAGACAGGGTTCTCTTCTACAGGGCTTTTGACCGAAGAGGGTGAAGCTTGCTGAGAATTTATTTCATACTCGAGTAAGAGGCATTCGAGGGCGCCATTATTGAGGGGAAACTTGTTTGCCGCTCGCAGGCCAACATCTTTTGCAGCCTCTAAGTTGCTGGTAAGAATAAAAGATTTCCATCCTCCAAAACGCTGTTTTAAGTGTGCTCCGAGCTGGGAGTAGTGTTCGGCAATATTGCGTACTTCCATCCGCTCGTCGTAAGGGGGATTCATAACAACGACTCCTGAGGAGCTGGGGAGGGAATCAATGCTAAAAAAGTCTTTTTGAGAAAGTGAAATAACGTGTTCCATTCCGGCTCGAGCAATATTGTCACTTGCAATGGTGATCATGCGAGGATCATGATCAGATGCAAATACTTTTGGAGATGAAATGGGGCGAACTGCATTTCTGGCTTCAGCGACTAAAGTGTCAAAGAGTACAGAATCGTAATCTTTCCAATTCTGGAAACCGAACCGACTTCTGAAAAGTCCAGGAGCTGTGTTGGTAGCTATAAGAGCAGCTTCAATGGCCAGAGTACCGGAGCCTGTCATGGGATCTAAAAGAGGAGTCTCCCCATTCCAATGTGATAGAGCAATAATACCGGCTGCTAAGCTTTCGTTCAGTGGGGCCACTCCCGTTTTCTTTCGATAACCTCTTTTGTGGAGAGAATCTCCGGAAGAATCCAAAAATAGCTCCACGTGGTTTTTAAACAGATTGATCGAGAGTCTGAGATCCGGTCTCTCGAGATCAACCGAAGGCCTTTTCCCGCTTTGTTCTCGGAACTGGTCGCATATTGCATCTTTAGCAAGCTGAGATATGTAGAGAGAATGAGTAGTGAAGGAAGAATGGACATGGCTATCAATCGCTAAAGTTCCGCTGGCTGAGAGCCATGGGGACCAATCGATAGCTTTGATATGGTCATAGAAGGTTTTTTCTGTGGGAGCAGAAAAACTAGCTAATGGTTTAAAAACGCGGATAGCTGTTCGGGACCACAGATTAATTTTATAAAGCTGTTTTTGGGTGCCCACCCCGGTAACCAAGCGATGTTTTGTTTTGAGTTCTCGAAGGCCTAAAGCGGACAAATCATTAAACAGCAAAGTCTCTAGTCCAGTAGACGTTCGGACGTGTATGGGAAAAAGAGTTGAGGTCATCGCGATTTCGTGAAAGTAATCACGACCTCTACATGATGAGAGAAAAGAAACTGATCAATCACTCTGACTGCTTCTATCCGATAGCCCCCATTCACTAGGATCCGAGCATCTTTTGCCAACGATGCCGGATTGCAAGATACTCCCACAATTACCGGGCAAGAAGACTTGGCCATTTCTTTTGCCTGCTCAATACATCCCGATCGGGGAGGGTCAAAAACCAAAGCATCAAACTTACTCAATTCGTTGGCAGTTAGGGGGTTCTTAAAGAGGTCCCTTTGGAAAGCTTGCAGTGGAAAATTTTTGGAAGCTTTTTTGAGAGCTGAAATCGCCATTGAAGAAACTTCAAATGCATGGACACTGCCACGGCTTAATAGGGGGCCAGCAAAAGTTCCACAACCTGAAAAGAGATCAGCGAAGTGTCCGGTCTTGGGCAGTGAATCCATTACGGTTTCAACGAGGCCCCGTTCTCCTTCTTGAGTGGGTTGGAGAAAGGCAGCAGGGGGAAGTTCCACTTTGAGTGGGCCGAAGCTAGTCTCAATGGGACGCTCACTGAAAAGAGTACGTAATTCTGTTTGAGTTTTTACGCTTAATCTGTCAACCGGGCCTGAATCAAGTAAATTAGTCAGGAGAGGTTCCCACGCTGAAATTCTCTTCGAAGAAATCTCTAATGAAGGAGACAGGACCACATCAATGGATTTTCCAACTTTTTGCAGGAAGACATCGACAGAGTCTCCTTCATGCAGAAGGGGACCCAAAAAAGGTCGGAACCAATTTTTAAGATCCAGTAATTCGGGATGAATAATCTCGCATGACTCAATCTCGGAAACTTCATGGCTTCTTCTTCGAAAGTACCCCATAGAAGTTTTTCCATTTTGCTTCTTTAAGGTAAAAGTTACCCTCCGGCGATTGCCTTTACCGATGAAAAGTGGCGCTTTCCAGGTTGA
The DNA here is from genome assembly GCA_009927165.1 of Pseudomonadota bacterium. Lineage (GTDB taxonomy): Bacteria > Bdellovibrionota > FAC87 > UBA2466 > UBA2466 > RFNO01. The sequence continues at coordinate 42,150 of RFNO01000068.1, read as the reverse complement.
GGGAGTGAGGCCCACTTTCTGAAAAGCTTCCTTCACGATTTCTTGTTTCCAGCTTTGATAAGTGGACTGCTTCAGATGTTGGAGAGAACAATTGCCACACACGTCATAATGAGAACAAGAGGCGAGTTGTCTATGAGGAGATTCTTTCAAAATCTCAGTAATGTCACCGCGAGTTTTACCGTCTTTATCCTGATAAATTGAAACTCTGAGTTCATCGTCGGGCAGCGCTCTATCGACATAAACGGTTCCTTGGGGAGTTTCGGTAATCCCGTCCGCAAGCGGTCCAAGCTTCTGAATAGTGAGACGGGTAATGGGCATGGCGGAGGTGTAGCACAGAATCCATCGCCGAAGTAGAATCTTTTCGCGAGACCAATCATAAGTATCTGAAAATAAACACAAAAATAGGAAGATGTTTTTTGTGATTATTGGAATTTCTTCAAGATAAAGTTCTTTAGAACTTATCTCAGTCAGCCGATTTTTTAGTCATGCGTCGAAATACCTTTCTTAGTTTTTTGGGTTTGTCTTCAATTTCAATCATGTTCTTTCTGGGAGCTTGTTCTTCTCTCACCAAAAGAGGCCAAAATCTCTTTGAGGCGGGTGCTTACGAAGAAGCATTGGCAGCTTATGAGCTGGCTCTCCAACGAAATCCTGGCGATGAAGAGGCTGCAGTTGGCAAAATGAGATCTCGGGAAATGATTATTGATAAAAAGTTGATAGAAGTTCGACAATCTCGCCTTGCTGGTAACGAGCAGAATAGTATCGACATGCTTCTTAACGTAGTAAAAAAAGAAAACGAATGGGGCTATTCCCCCAAAGGGGCCGTCGCCTTTACACAAGAAGAAGAGGGAAAAGCTGCGGTCTTTTTCATTTCTCGAACAGTAAGAGAAGCTGTTAGTCAGAATTTTCCTTTGCGAGCACAGTATCAGCTCGCGAAATACAAACCGATTTTCCAGGGTGGACTTTTGGGAGCCTACAACAAAGCGCAATCTTTGGTTAAACCCGTAGGTGAAAAAAGTTGTAAAAGCTTGGTGAAGTCAAACGTCGCATCGAAACCCTACTACGCTCAATTTGTCTCCCGGTACTGCGGGCTCTTTGGGAGTCGCCCTCGTGAAATTGCGGGGGCATCGCAGGAAAAAGTAAAAGAACTTTATCGAGGAATTAATTTGGTTTTGAATGTTGAAGATTTTCCCAGCGAACTGTTTGGAGACTTCAACTCGCAAGCCCAAACAAACTTTTCAAAAACGCCCTGGTTTGATGCCAACGCAGCCAATGTCATCGAGCTAAAACTCAGCGGAAAATATACCAAAACGATAGAAAGAATTCCGCAGTCGCGAGTTTTTGAGTATACCGTTTCAGTTCCTTATACGGAATACGTTCCTGTCAAGAAAACACGGCAAATACCATTTCTTGATTTAGAAAGAACTTGCAGTAAAGATTCTGCCGGTCTTGAGACTTGTCAAAGTGTTCCCATGGCGAAGCTTAAAAACGACGAGTACACTGTGCAAGAGCCAGTCACTCGATTCCGAATTGAGCCCCGCACTCAACGATATGAAGGAATGGAAATCAATCAGGCCTTGGGTCTTTATTTATCAGGCCAAATGATTTTGGGAAAAAATAACGTCAATATTCAAGTCAGTGAAAGAGACGAAAAAAGAGATTTCCAACACGACTGGAATATGCCAGCTATTGGGCTCCTTCCTAAGAGAGCTGAATTGCCTGCTCCTTTTGATTGGATAAAGCTTCGAGCAAATCAAATCGGTCAGAAAATTGAAAGTAGTGCAACTCAAGCGTGGCGAGATACTTACTGCAACTCTATGGGAAATGCGACTTCGATGGAAGAGCAAGGAGACATCGTTCACCGTTGCCTTCGAGGAAAGCCTGCTGAAACCCCTCGTTTTGTTGCTTCCTGGTATGACAACAATTTTGGGGTAACCGTTGAACAAGTAGAGCAGACACTAGGTTTATCTGACTACTAAAGCCTATCACTTCAGTTTCGAATGAAAGCCATCGCAAATTGGCGCTTTCTTCGTATGTTTACACAGACAAAGAGCTTCTTTCTTCTTTTCGGTCAATTCAAAACGAACTGGACTAAATGTACTGCCTGTAAGGGAACCATCGCAAAAAGGCTGCTTTGAAGATTGGCCACAGGAACACCAGAAATAAGTTCTAGGATCCAGCTCTTTAACCTGGGGATGTTTTGCCAATACCTTAGCATCACTCATAATAACCTCAAATTTTCCTCTATTTTAATATAATTTCGGATCCAAATCAGATATCTTTTTTCTCATTAAGGGAGCAATCATGACAAATAAAGTCACTCACAATTTGTTACTGTTATTCATTGTTATAGGAGGGGCTTCTACTAGTTTTTCCCAGCAAGTCGTTTGCCAACATTACGTAGTTCAAGACATCCCTTTTTGCAAAGTAACTCTAAAAGTTTCGGAAGATGGAAAACTCGCGTCGACAGCTGAAATCGATCACCAAGGCCAAGTATTCACCAGCCAAATTCAGGAACTCTCGTTGGAAAGTGATCAGCGTTTTCACCTTTATCTGGATGCGGACAAGCCCGGGAAGGAAATTGAAATGATTGTGCGTAATGCACAAAATGAAAAAGGCGAATACAAAGCTGTTCTCATCAATCACGAAGCCCCCTTTGCTAAAGAAATGCATGGGATCTGTATTGAAGAAAATTAGTAGATTGGCCTTAATTGTCAGAGGAACGTTTTCAGTTTAGACGGATTCCATCAGTATACAGTGCCTGAGGTTTCGGTCCCATTTTTGCTCTCCTTTCGCGCGATGATGAGACCTTATTTGTTAATCCAAAAGTTAGTTTTAGTAAGTGCAACCTTCCTCGTAAGTTCAGCGGCTCTTTCGGAAACGAAAACGAGTCAACACGCAACGGGTTCAACCGGTTCAAGCATTTTGGTAAATAGACCGCAAGTCGCTAATGCTTGTCCGGGCTATAGTCCGTTTGATCCTTTTTCAATGAACTATCGATACAAAGTGGGGCCTCGACAAGGAGAGTGCTTCCGCTTAGATGAGTTTCGACCCATCCATGTTTTAACCGAAGAAGAGGCTTTTCAGTATGCAGAGAAGGCTCAGTTGCCTCCTCCAGTCCCCGGCGAATTATGGGTAGCCAATATTCGGCACAAAGATAAGTTTTGGGTGGCAAGGATTCCGGTAGATTCAGTAGAAGATGTTATTTTTCAAGTAGAGCGGTTTGATCCGGATGGTCCACTCCTTGCGGCCCTAAATCACAAAAGATGGTTTGCAGCTCATGCACAAGTCCGATTCAAGTTCAAAAAGGGCTTGGAAGCTACGTTAATTCCGCAATTTACCAATGACCATTCGCCTGCAGAGAAACTATCCAATATTGTGGCTTCTTCTGAAGCCGTTAGACGGAAAGGCGAGAAATTCAATCCGTTTAAAGGAAACAGAGATCACTATGGATTAGCTAAGCGAGTGCTTTCTTTGGATCAAGTGATTGAAGTGTCCGTAAAAGACTTAAAGCATGAAATTGCTCAGTATCCCATCCAAATTCCCGGAACGTGGGAACAGCAGAACCAAAAGCGACAAGATTATTTGCGTTCAGCGTTAATGAGAAGTGAGAAAGATTACCAGGCCTATCGTTCGGGAAGACCTCCCATGTACAACGGGCGGGAGAAAAACTGCATTTCTGGTGCGATAGATATTTTTGATGATATCACTAATTATCGAAATCTTTCCCAAGGGGATGAAGCTGATCCAGAAATGTGGCCCAGGGAAATACTTCCGAGTCTCCACGAGCGAGGATTGATCCGGTCCACTCAACGCTATCAATTTCCCACACTCAATCGTGAGTACGGGCTGCCCTTCCGATAAAATCACACTTTGGCAATCGGTCTTTCAGCCGTAAAAAGGGAAGTTCTACAAATCGGTGGAGGCCCCAGGACAATCCGTAAGTAGTTCCAAAACAGAGTATTGTTCTCAACAGTGACACTGACCAGAGGTAATTGTACTCTTTTAAAGTGTAATGATGGGAAAGTACCTGTTCAATCCATCCATTGATGGGGTAGTGACACAGATAAGCTGCATAGCTGAGCTTGCCCCAACTAGGTAAAGTGCCTTTTGAAAAAATGCTGAGCCACTTACTTCCTTTGAAGTGGATACAAAATGAAAGTAGCGAAGCACTCATCAAGTAAATAACAGTAGGAAGGAACATTTCTCCCACTACTCGAGTCCGGGTAAACAGACCTAATTTGAAAAGACAAAAGCATAACAAAACAGTGAGGCCTAGGTATTGAAAGTAAGTGGGCCATCGTGACTTAGCTGAACGGTCTGTTTTTAATTCAGCTGCTAAGAGTGCACCGATAGCAAACCCATCAAAATTAATTAAAAGAAGCCAATAATTAGGAGGGTGATTCATGAAGTAAAAATACCTGGCTACCGGTTCTAAACACAAAGCTCCCCAACAGAGCATTTTGAGGTGACGAGTACTGAGCTTCGAAACCATCCAAGGCCAAAAAAGATAAAACTGTTCCTCAACTGCCAACGACCACAGGGGTTGATAGGGACTGTAGACTCCCCAAAGCTCCACGGCATTGCTCAAGAAAAACAAACTAAAAAGAACAAAAGGGCCTGAGCTTGGGTAGTAAAAACCGATAAAGAGAAGAGTTAAAAAGTATAAAGGTAAGATTCGAAGTGCTCTTCTCCAGTAAAAATCTTTGAAAAATGAATGGCTGCCCTTTTGTGCCAAAAGAATCCGAGTGATGAGAAATCCTGAAAGAACGAAAAAGAGATTAACCCCGACCCATCCTATCTGACCCAGTTTCCAAAGAAGCGAAAAAAACTTGGGCCAGTGAGTGGGATCCGAAGGGAACCAAAAAAAATGATAAAAAAGAACTGCCAAAATCGCGAGTCCACGTAACCCATCTAATTCAGGAATGTGGTCGGGTTTGGATGGGAAGTGTTTGCTAGTCATGAGGATTGGAAAAGTCTGTCTTAAGTGTAGCACAGAAAAAAAGGGACCGGCTTGTGCCGGTCCCTTTTTTTATCTGATTCAAGTTAATGAATTAGTTTTTTGCAGTGCACTCGTCGAAATGGTCACCGTGAGCCATGTGCCAGTGCTCACCATGCTTATAATCAGTGTGTCCAGCGTGCTCGCGTTTTTCGCAAGTACAACCAGCTTCACCGTGCTTGTGCGGGCTGTGGTCCTCATCTGCCTTGTGACAAGTATGTTCTGCTTTTGGAGCAGCTTTCTTTTCTTTGGCTTGAGCGGTTATCGCTAAACAAGCCACAGTCATGATGGCAATCAGTAGATGTTTCATGGGTATCTCCTCAATGATTGTTGTTTGAGTCAAACTCAACTCAGTCTTTAGTTTACTGATCAGAAGATGAACTGCATTTTAAGATTGTTTTAAGAACCTGAGCAGCGCGTTGAGCGAGATTTTTGACAGGGGGAAAGCGTTGGGAAATGATAGGTCCTAAATTCAATTAGTGCTACGAGTCACGAGCCATGGCGTCAAAAATATTGATCATTGAAGACGAAGCCGATCTCGCCATTCCCTTGGCAGAAAATTTAAGAGATGAGGGGTATCACGTTGAAATAGCAATGAGTGGAGAAGAAGGCCGAAGAAAAGTTGTTGATCATTGGGATTTGGTCATTCTGGATCTCATGCTTCCAGATTTATCGGGGGAAGCCTTACTGAATTACTACAAACAACAGTCTGACTATGCGCCAGTTCTCATTCTTACTGCACGAAGCTCTTTACAGGATAAGCTGCAATTGTTTCAGGAAGGCTGCGATGATTATCTCACGAAACCTTATATCTACGAAGAGCTCAGAGAGCGAGTGCGAGCGCTTCTTCGAAGATCTCAGCGGGTTCGAAAGCAAAAGTTTCTGTATGAAGACATGTCACTGGATCCTTCCACTTTTACGCTCATTGCAGGAGAGAGTAGTACTGTTCTTACTCCCAAGGAAGCTTCAATCCTGTCGTTGTTTCTGGGTGCCCCGGGGAGGGTGATCAGTAGAAAAGAGATTCTAGAAAATGTGTGGGGACTGAGCCACGAGTCAGACACGAATTTTATTGGCGTGCATTTATTTAATTTGAGAAAAAAACTAACAGATCTCAAGCGGGGTAGTTGGTTGCAAACTATTAGAAGCAGCGGATTTGTTTTTATAAAGCCAGAGAGTATTTAGCGTGACGATGCGTTTTCGGTTCACCATTTTGATGGCCAGTACTGTTTTTGTTCTTCTGATTGGCTTTGCTTACCTTATTTACGGTCGAGTTCGGGATAATTCTTTTCAAGTTGCTGAAAACTATTTGAGTTCGCTCGTCGAGCACGAGTGGGAGCATCTGGATTTGCCATCTCATCAAAGCACTCATCAGCAAAATGCTCCGCATTTCAGGAATGTGTATTTACGAATTTGGAAAGAAGGCGAACTGATTTATGATTCTTTTCCCCGTCGCAGCATAGGAGAGTTGAATTTCGTAAGTGATCGCAGCCAGGGGAAATTGTACAGTACCGTGCAGAAAGTTCATCAGGGGCATCATTACAAAGTTGCGGGTTTTTATGATGCATCTCTTATTGTGGAGTATTTATCTGTATTTCGAAAAGCCCTTTTTCTTGGGGGACTGCTTTTTATGGTTGTACTTATTCCCATCTCTTTGTTGCTCACGCGATTGTTGTTGAGACCATTTACCGCTCTTGCCATACAGACATCACTGCTTTCAGCAGATCGTTTGTCATTTCGGTTGCCAGAGAGTCGATATCGAGATGAGTTTGGGATGTTAGCTAGAAATTTCAATTTGCTTTTCGATCGTCTTGAAAAATCTTTCAATCAAATCAGGAACTTTGCTGTAAATGCATCTCACGAACTCAGAACACCACTTGCTGTGGTCATTGCGCAGGGAGAAAGGGTGCTCAAGCGTCCGCCTGAAGATGTGAAAAGTTGTTTGAGCGTGTTTCAAAAACAAATGGAAGCTTGTTTGAAATTGAGAACTATCATTAATCAACTTTTTGCACTGAGTGAAGTAGAGCGCTTGGGACAAGAAAACTTAAAAACGGAATTTAATGTCGGAGAAACGGTAGAGGAAGTTATTGAGGGCCTGCAACAAGCTTATGGGAAATCAAGCAGAACAATTTCTATTGAGCCAGTGGGAGTCACTCTCAAGGCTCATGGCAATAGGGAGATTTTTACAACGGTTCTAACGAATCTTTTGGAAAATGCTCTGAAATATTCTCAGGACAGAATTCGAGTAACCATTGACAGGCAGTCTCAGAGTTTGTTGTGGAGCATCGAAGATGATGGACCTGGGATTTCTGCAGAAAATCGTGAGCACGTATTTGCCCCCTTTTTTACAGACCGGAAACAAACTGACAACAATACGAATAGTCATGGTCTGGGTTTGTCGATTGTGAAAGCGTGTATTGATTCAGAGCGCGGTTCGATTAACCTGACGGAATCTCTCTGGGGAGGCTTAAAAATAGTCGTGAGTTTGCCCTGGAAAGTCGGAACTTAAAATTGGCCTTTGCCACAGGTGACATAGGGAGATCCCGAGAAAGCAGTCCCAGCTGACGTGGTCGACATGAAATTGCCTAATGAGCCAGTATAAGTTGCTCGAACTTTTTGTTTATCCATGGGCTTACCCAGAGAATCAAAAGAAGTTTGTCCGGCCAAATCAAAAGTATAAAGAGCACTGCTGCCTTTGAGCGAATCAATTCCCGATTGGAAGAGATACAAATCAGTAATTCCTCGAATGCACCGAGAATTGAAGACGGTACCATTAGGCCTATAGGTTACGACCGTGAGCCCCCAATCCTTTCCACACGCATTTTTAATCTGCAAGAGGCCAGTTGCCCGAGGCCAAGCAGCGCTCATGGTGAGTCTGGCAGGGTCACAGCAACTGAGTGCCGCTGTGGCTAAATTGCCGGTCAGTGTGCTAGCGGGAGAAAAATTCTGACAGGTTTGAGTGAGCTCTCGAAAATCCACACGAATGACGACTGCTCCTTGTCCGGCCAGGAGTTTACCGGCCTCTGTCGCAGTTCCGGGGACCTGTGTGGCTGCCATATTGGTGGCTGTTCCGAGAAAGCTTTGTAAACTTTTCACGGAAGCAATCAGTTGGCCAGTTAGTGTGGCTTTTGATAACGATTCGGCAGTTGTTTTGTTAAAGCTTGCCCACATGTACGATAACCAGGGAACAGTAGCCCCCATGATCGCCATCACCACCATGAGTTCTATCAGATTAATCCCTCGAGGTTTTTTCATTTGAGAGCTCCAAAGCTAATCACGCGGTTAGGGCCAGGTTTTGAACTGTCCGGTGAGTAGTCAAAAGATTCCGACACATTCCCTCTCGTCCACCAACGAGTCGTGATTTTATATTCCACTGACCAACGAGTCTGCATCGTATTCCTGTTTGCAGCAGATAGTATCGGCTCATTCGTTACAGGATCTATTTGGTAGACCGTCTCAGAGGCAATGGGCGTGCATTCCCAATAACTATATCCAGAAACATTCGACAACTGAGAAATCGATTCACAGAGCGCAAATCTAGCATCGGGAGATTGAACAGCCGGGTAGAAAATGCCGTTGGGTACATAGCCAGAGTCACAGGTAACGGATGCTGCCGTTAAACCGGGCTTGGGGCACAAACACTTGTAGTACTGTTCGCAGTGACAATCAAACCCATCTTTTTTCCCACCAGCACAAACATTATAGGTGCCACCATATTGTCTGTAGAAGCAGTTTGGACCACAGTAGACCTGTCCACAATACCCTGCGTGACGAGACCCGGTGAGATCCATCGCTTCGCATTTAAACGTATTAGAAACCGTTGTGCCAGTGGAAATAGACCGATACCTTTTAAAAAACTGAATTTCGTGTTCTCGCTTTACGGTTTGCTCTGGCATCGGATCACGGCCACCCGAAAGTATCTGGACTCCGGTTGTTGGCAGTAAGTACCGCCCCATTTTACTTCCTAAGCCGTAGCGGCTCACTAGAGTCGGAGATTGCAACATAGCTGAGTAACTTCCAAAATTGCGAAGGCCGCTATAGCTTCCGTTATGGCACTGCATACATCCGGCATCGGTTAAACGACCGCGGATACCCGTCGTCGGGTTCTCCCAGGCCACAGTTTCTTGAGTCAGATATTTTCCACCCAACGGAGTGAGTTCGTTTTGAGCCGAAACGCCTCTCACAAAAAGCTGATAGGCAGCTGAGAGATTGCCCCATTGCATTGGCCGATAGGGGCCGGGACCCGGCATGCCATCGGTTCGGTTGGGCCATAAGGTTGCTGCTTCCAAACTGATGCAAGCATCTGATCCCTTAGTGTTTTTAGTGTAGTAGCCCCAGGGATGGGGCAAACAAAACACTGAAAGGGCTTCTCGCAGCGGAATACCCGTGACAAAATTGTTGATGCTTTGATGTTCGGAAATCGAATCTGCCACGACTTGCAAGCTACCGGATTGTTTACTCAGTAATCCTTGCGCAGAAACAAGACCCAACATGGCAGTGCCGGCTACTGCTCCAGCAACTGCCAGCTCTATGAACGCGTAGCCCGATTTACTTTTTGGCGGAGTCATCATGTTATTATTCTATAATTATACCGGGTCTATTCAAGGATAACAATACGTGTTAAAATTAACACAAAGGTTAAGTCGATGAAGAAAAATGGGTTTGGAACAATCGTTCTAGTGATGACACTTGCCACTGCATCGGTCATCGCCATTGGTTGGGCGATTTATTCCACTAACCAACAAAAGGTCTTAATAAATAAGACCACTCGTAACGTTGAGTATCAAGGCCTGCTTCAACCCCTACTGGCTAGAATTTTTACAGATCTCCAGTTAGCTTCTCGGTATCCGGAAGCCGTGGGCCTTCAAGATCCTCCTCTCCCGGCTAAGATTACGCCTATCACCCATAATTCCATTTGTAGTTGCCCACCGGGTTATACCAAAATAGTTGGGGGTCCCAACCATGGAAAATGCCAAAGTAATTCGCTGGTCTATTTTTGTTCGAATACAACATATACCCTTTCGGGAACCCAATGCAGTCGACAGGTGTGTAGTTGTCCTTCAGGCACAAGTCAACATAACACCTGTGGGAGCCCCGCCTCCGCCAGCCCGTGTAGAAAGAATATTCCCTTCAACCCAAAGGTTTGTAGCGCAAAGACCTGCACAACCCAAACCATGCCAGCTGCCAGCAAATATGATATAAAACCTTGTACTCCGCTCACCTCGACGGTGACTACTTTCTGCGCTGCTAAGGATCAATGGGGACGATTTAATCTGGACTCTTACTTGGTGCCTAAGGGAATCAACTGTCCTATTCCTAAAACAATAAATGTTTGCATCAATGCAGGGTTGGAATATGCGAACACGGGAGCATCGGTAAGTTGCAGGGTCGGTGAGAAGTATTACAACTATGATCAGACGATTGCCGCTTTGTATCTTCCTCCTGCTTCGGCGGTCAAAGTAAAAGTACCGCAAAAGCAATTGAAGTATCCCAAAGGCAGTGTTTCGTTGGATTATTCTCAAGGAGGGGTTCTTTTTCCTGAAACTGATCCGGTAGTTACCATTACTCGATTGAGTTTAACCAAGCCAAATCCTGCTACGTCAAACCCTGCTTTCGATCAACAGTATCGGTATCAACTGAAAGTGTCCTTTGCAGCGTGTGAAGTTCCCATCGCAGGCCGGAGTGTAGCAGAAGTCTGCACGTGTCCGAGCGGCTATACTTTACGGCAACCGACCAACCGAGGAGACCTTCCTTATTGCACTCAGGGTACTTTGAATGCGACAGCCTCGTGTGAGCCCCTGGGTCAATATACGAAGGGTGTGAATTGGCCCTCTCCTTGCCCGACATCTCAGCTTCACAACATCGACTACACGGGTGTCATCAACGTGGATTCAGCTCCTTTCCAAGAAGTCATTCAAGCCCCAATTGTGGCAACGCCGACCGTTTGTGGAGATGTGAATCTGCCCTTTCAAGGAAGCTTTCTTGGGCTTTTAAGTGGCCAGAAAGTGGACGGGGGTAATTTTGCGCAAGGACTCCAGTTCACCCTGACTCAGAGCGGGACGAGCGTCAGCGGAAGTGCGGTGGGTACAGGGACCAGTTTGGACGGTACATTTTCTGGTACACTTCCGACTCCAACTTCGAGAACACTCTCGAATGTTTCTGTCAGTTTTACTGGAGCCTGTACGGGCACCATCCTAGGAAACAATGTCACGATTTCATCCACTGGTTGTAGATTGACCGGATCTTTTTCTGGAGCGCTGACCAGCACTGTTACCGGAGCGGACTGTCCTAACATCAGTAATTCGACTCTAGATGCGATGAAATCGTCGAGCCCTTAAGTAGGCTTCTCATTTCCAATTAAAACTGGCGCTGTAGATGTGTGCGAGCACTTCTTCTTTCTGATTCTTAAGTGTCAAGTCTGCTGACAGCTTTCTGTCTTCATTTTTGACATGAGTGATCTCCCAACTAAGTTCATCATTTTCAGAAGGGCTTGCCAACCGCTCAATTTCTCCAATGGCAACGGGTAAGCCAGCCCCCGAAAAGAAATGAAAGCCTACCCCAGCTAAAGCTTGTAAACCGGAATCAATTAAACCAGTCCAAACATACCAAGTAGGCTGTCCAGCTTGTCTGATCTTTTGACAATCAATCTCAGCCTTCGCTGTTTTATTTTCATAAATGCTCAAACGCTTCAGAAACTGAAAATGGGGTCCGTGAAATAAGCGCTCTTTTCGATAGAGTTCCTCGGGGCCATACTTCTTTAATGCTTGTCCATCATTGCGCTTTTGTGGGTTCCTATTAGAAGTAAATTCCCCAGTCGATGCCTCGGCCAACAGTCCAGACTCATCAAAAAGCGCCAAATTGATCCGATTGGTATTGGCTTCTTGTCTGCTCACTGACAAAAAAAGATTTTTCGAATGGTGGTCGACTTCAAAGGGGCGATACATGTGAAGTTGGCTCACTGTTGTTGTGGAAAGCCCCAAAAGAAATCGAGTTTCATCAAAAACAAATCCGACCAAAGCAATTGGCATAAGAGTTCGTTCTTCAATAGAATGATCCTTCAGCACTGGAAAACGTTCTGTTGAAAGGGACAGTTTTAATTGGAGCTTTGAATTTAGGGGAAGAGCAGAAATTTCTCCAAAGCCCAGCCGGCCCCAATCCACAAGTGGTCCTTGGTAGAGAAGAAAGTCGTTTGCATCAAAAATCATTTTTCCGAGTTCCACAGGAAAGCTATCAAAAAACTTTCCCGCTTGGTCTTTGGGAAGAAGCGAAACACCTGCCTGACGTAATACTTGGTCAATAACCGGTTTTTTTGTCATTCCTGTTGCTTCCCAGGGAGGCCATTGAATGACTATCGCTCCTTTTTCGGCTCGCCAGTACCACATGTTTTCGGAGAGATTATTGGCCGCCGAGTAAATCGATTGGCCCAAGTTCCCAAAATGGGCAATGATCGATGAAAAAAGAATCTGATTTTTAATTCCAAACTGATCTGCCAGAGTTTTCAAGTTGAGGGTTGGCTGAACTTTTGCAAAAAACTCATCGCGAATGTCCTCTTGGCTTTTTTCAGAAAAACTTCGACTGCTTTCAGCTCCTGCACCTTGTAGTACTCCAGAAACAGACGTTGATTGCTCAAAAATTAGACGGAAGGCTTTTTCCAATTCAGGGAAATCAGTTCCATCAGCTTGATGATAACTGACCTGGGTACCAAAAGCCTTGAGTTCCATCAGATTGCGTTGAACCTCTGGGTCTTCTGAGGGGGTTCGTCCGATTAAGTGAACATCATAAGAATGTTGTGAAACCAAGTGTTTCACAATTTCAAAGGTAATTCCTTTGGCCCCGCCCAGCGCGATAAAGGTTTGCTTGTTTTCTTTCCCACTTGTGCTTACCGGGACGGGCTCAAGACTCAGCACTTGTCGTTTGCTGTCTTGGTAGCGAACTCGGTTATCGCTTCCCAGCCGTAATTCTTTCAGGGCGAGTTGCTCCTGCTCCTTGCGCGCGTAGGATGAATCAAAAACGATGTGTGTTGCAAAACGGATGGCATTCTCTTTTTTTATTGAAAACAAGAATGAAGCAATAGTTTGAGCCATAGGGTCCTCTGGCTCAGTGCTGATGACAGCAATTCTTGTTGAGTTATTGATGAGTCCTGAGCCTGCTGCTTTTTGAAATCCGAGAAACCATTCGCAAAAAGCCTCAAGATTAATTGACTTAAAGCTCAATTCAATCGGTTTATCAAAGAAGAGAATTAAAAACTGAATAGTTGATAGGTTTCTTCCCTTCAGCTTGCTCCAACACTCTCGGCCGTTAGCTACTATTAAACTGTGTTTTGCGAAAGTGAAATCAGTCAGGAATGTTTCGTTGAGGGGACTAGGGAACCATGTATTCTTGAAAACTTGAAATTGGGTTGTCTTGAGAGGTACTTCCGAGCCAACGGGCTTCTTATCCCTTTGTCGTTGTACTTGAAAAGCGAGCTCACCTACAGATTTTACTTGTTGTACTGAAGTCAGTACATCCCGAGGCAATTGAAATTCATTCAGGAGCTCGATCGAAATTTCCATAGTTTTGATGGAGTCAATTCCTAAGTCCTCTTGAAATCGATCTTCAAATTTAATTTCCTCAAAGGAGTACCCAGTGATTTTAGCAATAATGGTATTCACTCGTCGGAGGATGCCTTCATTAACTTCCTCCCTTCTAATGAGTCGCTGTGATTCCTGACGGTCATTCAGCTTAATGAGGCCTAATCCTGCGGAACAAGTAAAGTCCTTTGAATTCAAATTAGATTTGATGAGATCGAGCAAAAAAGGGCGTGGTCCCACTTCGATGAAGTGCTGACAGCGTTTGGCGATTGATTGAATTTGAAGGGGAAAGTCTACGGGTTCGACGAGCTGCGTACTGACAATCCGTTCGATCTGCTTTTCGTTTCCAGGGCCACCCAGAGTCCACGATTTCAGAACCCCCGAGAAGAAATCAGTTCTCCTCAGTGAGGAGTGGCTTTGTTGGGAAGCAAACTTGGCCATTGCTTGTGCTGCGGGATTGAGCAATGGAGAGTGAAAAGGTTGTGGGCTAGAAAGTCGTTTGTGGCGCGTTTCTGTTTTCTTTAGACGAGTTTCCGCATCAATCAAATGGTCCCAAGAAAGGGAAATGACAGTCTGATTGGGTGAGTTGACATTAGACAGATAAAAAGGAATCCCGGAAAGAGCTTGGTTTAGTTCGTGCACTGGTTTTGCTACTGCCAGCATGTAACCGGCTGAATTTCTTTCAGGTAAAATACGCTCCCTCTGAAGAACGCACTCAAGTCCTGTTTCAAAGTCCCAAATGCCAGAGGCTACGAGGGCAGCATATTCTCCGAAGCTATGTCCAGTAACGACTTCGGGTCTGAAACCGGCGCGAACCAATTCGTGGGTCAGAGCACAGCAGAAAGTAAAGAGGGCTACGGACTCTATTTTATCAGACGCTTCAACAGTGAGAAGTTCCGGTGAAAAAGCGTAGTGAGAAACAGAGGGAAATCCTGTACGAGAAAGAATAAAATCAGCTCGTTTGAAAAAAGATGAAAAAATCTCACTGGCTTCATAACCTCTTGCCATTCCAGAAAACATCGCCCCTTGTCCCGGATAAACGAAACAAATTTTTGAAGATAGGGGTTCAGCAACAGCTTCAATCGACCACTTCAATCCAGAATTAAATAAACCCTTGCTCTCAAAATGTCCCAAATAGCCGGAGGTATGAGATGAGCGGAGTGTGCGTTTCATAAGTATTCAATCGTATCCAGTGTTCCCAACATGGGAAGCATTTGGTTTTGAGAAAATCTTTTGGTGGAGAAAATCCAGCAGCTCATGGCTTCGCGGGATATTAAAATGGGGTTGTCTTTGGTGCTCTCTCCCACATTGAAAAGAATGACCATTTGGCATTTTCCGTTTCTGAGCAACAGTTCAGCGACTTTAATTCCAACAGGCAAGGAAGAAAAATCCGCATCTAAATGGAAATTGCAGCCCTGTAAGTCAAACTCATTGGCTACCCGGCCGCTGGTCATGCTATTCAAACTTTGGCAACTGGTTTCGTCTAAAGTGATTAATGACGATCGATAATTCTTAATCAGAGCAGCTTCTGGGAAATGAGAAACAAGAAGTGCTTTTTCTAGTTTTTTGAGCTGTAGATTACGGGTGAGATTTTCTATTTTTGTAGTTCGTGTGTGAGATGCCGAAATGATGCAGATTTGAGTTTTGTCCAATCGCTCGAAAGAAATCAGACTGCTCTCAATGGCTTTTTCAAGTGCTAAAAGAGAGTAAACCTGTGAAGTATCTAGATTGCTCAGCAGGTTAGGGGGGATTTTCCAAGAGTACCCCTTAAGTTGGGGCTCGGACAAATTGAAGGAAACTTGCGAAAAACCCACTAGGCAGATTTCGTCCTGAGGAACTACTGTTTGGGGGAGGCCTTGCATTTCTCCCTGAAACTCCCGGATCGCCAAATGATAATTGGCCCCGCCGAAACCAGCACTGCAAACTCGCATTCGAAGAGGCTCTGCCACATCACCCACGGATATCGCTGTCGAATTTATCAGAAAGGGTTTCGATTTCTCTCGCAACGGGGTCTGCTTAAAATAGGGCGAAGGGGGAATCGTTCGATGCTTGATGGCTAGCAAACACTTAAGGAGTCCTGCAGCCCCTGCAGCTCCTTTCGTATGACCGATTAGAGATTTAACCGATCCCAAGTAAATCGGGTCCGCGGCACTTGAAAAGGCGTCTCGGAGAGCGGTCAACTCGGCTAAGTCGCCCACAGGTGTTCCGGTGCCATGTCCTTCGACATAATGAACTTTGGATTGGCCCAATTCCTGGTTGAGGCCATCAAAAATGCGTTTTTGACTTTCAAAAGAGGGGGAAAAGAGACTTGCCTTTGATCCGTTACTCGAACTACTGATTCCTTCGATTACTCCCCAAATCGGAAGTTTTGCCTTCAAGGCATCCGACAATCTTTTAAGAATAAAAACCACTGCCCCTTCACCTTGAACGATTCCGTCGGTTCGCTCGTCATAGGGTAGACATTGATTTCTCGAGAGAACACCTAAGTGACTGAATGGAACGTAAGTTTCTATCCCAAGATTGCTCTCAACTCCCCCCGAAATGACAAGATCTGTTTCTCTCGAATCTAAAGTGAGCGCTGCAAGCTCTATGGCTGTTAAGGAAGAAGCACAAGCTGAATCGGCGCAGTAAGCAGGGCCATGCGTTTTAAGAAAATCGTGAACGACCGTTCCTAGAGAGCTCGGATAATGAATGCTTGGATCGGTGGAAGCATTTCCAAACAAATCTTCAAATTGCTTTTCTATAATTGAAAGTGATTCCGACCTCGTTTTGCCCTGGTTTAAAATAGCCTCGATAATTTCTTTTTGTTCTGCTTTTAAGAGGCTCTCAGCGGACAAGTCCTCGGGATTCATGCACCCCAAAATAATTTGAATCTTTTTGCCGCTAAAATAGCCGTTAGGTAATGGGTCCACTGCTTCTTTAAGGGCTTTTAGTAGCATCTGATGTCCTCTGGGAAGAGGATCTTCTTTGGAGAAGAAAGAACTATCATCAACAAATGCTGCTTGGTCCGAGTAACTGGTATCTGGGGAATTAAACTCAGGAGATAAAAACACATCCGGATGGAATCGTTCTTTAGCTAGTTTCCGGAACTGGTTTTTTCCCGAAATTAAAAGGCGCCAGTAAGCGGAAATATCAACAGCACCCGGTAATAAACACCCAGCTCCAATGATAGCGATAGGCTCGCGAAAAACCATTATCTTAGCCATCCTTTCGAATTTTAATGGTGAGCTGTTTTTTACTGAGTTCTAAAATAAAAAAACCGATGCCAAAGCACCACAAAAGCACCAACAGAGGAAATACAAAAAGCCGAATCTCAAAAGGGGTGTCTTGAAATGGGATAGAAAAATTGGAGATAAGAGGAAACTGTAGAAAAAAAATCCAAAAGGAACCCCGAGATAACGAGTTAATCAAAAGAGCCCATGGTTCTTTGATTCCATGATAGAACAAAGAAAAAAGAGTTAGAAAAAAGACATATCCCGCTGTTACGCTTAGAAATAAGCCGAAAGGCATAAACAACATGAGCAATTCACCGGAAATATCCTGTTGTTTTATAAAATCAAAGGAAGAAGGAAAGAGAAGTCCGGAGATTCCAACCAAAAAACTAATAGCGGAGAATTTTCGGAAGAGTTTGGACTCCCCTTTGAGATACACATAACTATCAGCCAAGGAATAGCCAATCAAACAGAGTGAAAACCAAGGAAAAACCGACCAGCCCGTTCGCGGAGTGCCAAAGAGTATTTCGAGGGCAAAGAATTGCATACGCTGAATCAAAGAGACATCGGGAGCGAAATATGGGGAAATTTCCGGGAATTGAAACAGGGAGTTTTTAAACAAATAAAACAAAAAAGAAAGACCAACAAAAGCTAAAGAAATGGGCCAGTTTAATTTGCGTGGCACAAATCGAATCAGTAAGGCCAAAAGAAAAAAGCTTAGACCTAAAAAATGAAGAGGATTGAACATGAAAAAAGTTAAGGATTCCTTAGAGAAAAAGGAAAACACGTAACCTGAAATCCACAGAATGATTCCCCATTTGAGGGCAAGCCGAGGTGGGGAGGAATGAGTGCCCGGGACGTTTTTGATCAGTTCCGATTGCAAGCGAAGCGAACTAGCCGCAAGGGCGGGTATCCAAATGTTGAAAAAAAAGAGCGCGTGTATGGCATTTGCCAAATTAAGACTGAACGTGTTTTTGTGAAGCCCAATTTCCTGTTGAGAAATTATTTTTCCCCAACTGTGATTAATCACCATGGTACCAATGGCTAGGGCTTTAAAAAGCTCCAAAGCAGGCCATGTTTTTTGTTTCATTAACATTCGGAATCTGAATTATAATACGGACTTAAACAAACTTATCGAAAAATATGAAACAGATTTGGATAACTCGAAAAGGTGCCCCTGAAGTCTTAATGGTAAAAGAGGCCCAAGATCCCTCCCCGCAAGCAGGTGAAGTGTTAATTAATGTAAAAGCTGCAGGAATAAATTTTTCTGACATTCTAGCTCGCAGAGGGCGTTACCCCGAAGCTCCCCAGCCGCCTATGGTGGTGGGTTATGAGGTTAGTGGCGTAATTGAAGCGGTGGGTAAAAAAGAAGATAGTGGCCTTCAGGGCAAGTCAGTTCTGGCCCCAGTATTTTTTGGAGGTTACTCCACTAAAGTCTGTGTTCCAAAAGAGCAAGTGTTTGAGTTGCCTCAGGGAATGGGATTTTCACAAGGGGCAGCACTGCCCGTAAATTATCTCACTGCTTATGGTATGGCCTTTAAAATGGCCCGTATTAAAAAGGGAGACCGCGTTTTAATCCATTCTGCCGGCGGGGGAGTGGGATTGGCTCTCTTTGACCTCTGTAAGATATCAGGAGCGTCGCCGTATGGAATTGCCTCGATTCAAAAACATGAACGCTTGAAAGCAAGAGGATTTTCCCAATTGGTCGATGCTCGGAGCAATAACTTGGAAAGCGATTTAATGAAACTGAGTAATTCCAAAGGGTTTGATTTTATCTTTGACTCATCGGGTGGAGAAAGCTGGTCTCAAGGGTTGCAGCTTCTTTCACCTCTCGGAAAATTAATAGCGTTCGGTTTTGCGAATAGCCTTAACGAACTTACGACAGGAAAAAGTGCTCGGCCCAGTGGGGCGGGGCAGTGGTATACCGCTGATCTTTTTCAATTGGCTCAGGGGAATATGGCATTAGCAGGATTTAATCTCGCAACCCTATGGAAAAAATCTTTCTCACTTTTGGGCGAATGGATGAAAGAGCTTTTGGTTTTCTACAAAGCTGGACAACTAAATATTACCATTGATAAAGAGTTCAGCTTTACAGATGCTCCTAAAGCCCACCAATATATCGAGAATCGAGAAAATTTCGGAAAAGTAGTTCTTTTAAATTCCTGAACTGAACACTTATCGCTTTCTGGTTTTGCTCAGAAGTCGCAAAAACTCGACGTAAAGCCAAACCAGAGTCACTAAAAGACCAAATGCCGAATACCACTCCATGTATTTCGGAGAACCTCTCTCGGCACCTTTTTCAATAAAATCAAAATCAAGAACCAAATTGAGAGCAGCTATCACTGTCACAACAGCAGAGAACAAAATACCTCTGATCCCTGTTTCATGAATCAACGGTATTCGATGTCCGAAGAAACTTAAGACGAATTCAGCTAAATAAACCAGAGCAATTCCGCAGGTTGCAGCCACTACCCCCAACTTGAAGTTCTCCGTGGCTTTTATGAGGCGTGATTTGTAGGCAAGAAGAAGAGCTGTGAAAGTTCCGCAAGTACAGAGTACAGCTTGAAATACAATGCCTGGGTATTGAAGCTCAAACCAAGCAGAGAGAGCACCTAACACAAGACCTTCAAAAACAGCGTAAACGGGAGCCAAGAAGGGAGCCCAACTCTGTTTGAACATCAGGGTTAAGGCCACCAAAAAAGCCACAAGGATTGAAGGCAAGTACCAATTGGGAATGGCTACTTTGGAGAAACCGTCGTCTCCCACTGATACCGCTTGGCTCCAAGAGAAAAAAGCAATTAAGACCACTAAACCGATGAGAACAAACGATTTATTAACGGTCCCTTCTAATGTCATTTTCTCTTCCGAAATCGCAGCTACTTGAAAGCGCTTATCTGAAAGCGCCGGGTTCGAAGTTCTGAGCATGAGTTCTCCTTTTAACGAGGCCAATCAATTTCTGTTATTTTAACATGGTTTTTTCCTGAATCGGTTCGGCCTGGGCGGTTGGGACCTGGAGGCGGCAGTTCCCCTTTGGGAACAAACACTTCTACTTTAACGGGTTGATTGGGCTCACACCAATCCCAAGCCAGCTTCATCCGGAACTGATTTTGTGAAATAACGTGAGGATCCTGCCATGATTTGGGTTCACTAAATAAGTGTGGTTTATGAGCCCTTTCATCAAAAAAAATAGGCCAGCGACTCGGAGAATAACGAGTGATCTTTTCAAGTAAATCACCAGTGAGCTTGGGGTAATCCTGAGGGTGTACCCAAGCATCTTGAGAGTTCAAAATTTGCTTTGAAAAAAGTCTGTGTTCGGCTTCAACCCCAATAGAGCCTTTGGTGTTTTTTGCAGTACTTTGTTTGAGCCATTCCAAAAATGCCCTATGTCTTCGTTTATCCCATTCTTCCATTTTCTCCCCTCGTTGTTTCTTCGGGGCTTTAAAGGGCCCAGCTCCCCTCAAGTGCTGGGAATTGACATTCAGCATATTAAAATATCGATAGCCGTTTCGAGGAGCCTCTTTAATCGGACTCACCAGTCCTTGAGAATTCAGCTTAATGGCATCCCAGTACCATATTTTTTCTCCATCTTGATTTAATTCAGTACCGTTCTGGCAATCGAGAACCTGCCAACGGATATCTCGCAAAGAAATCAGAGCGCCTTCAGCATCCCCGAGAACTCCCTTTTCCTGCTCAGAAAGCCCTCTCCAAATGGCCCAATAAAAAAGGAAATGATCTTCTCCGTCAGCAAATTGAGGGAGTGCATTCACAGTTTCATAAAGGGCATTCGCAGTAGAGTTCACATCTGTGGGCTTTCGGTTGGTTTGGACTGATGAGCAAGCACTCATAAAAAAACAGAAAACAAGCATTTGGAAATAAATCATCATCTTGGTATTTTACACCATTGAGGTAAACCATGGTAAAAATGCAAGCTTATTACACAGGTGGGCTTCATTGCGAAGTCAAACACCAACCTTCTACTTCACTGATTGAAACAGACGCTCCAAAAGACAATATGGGCAAAGGAGAAAGGTTTTCTCCGACCGATCTGATGGGGGCTGCGTTATCGAGTTGTATTTTGACAACTATGGCTATCGTCGGAGAGCGAGAGGGAATCGTGTTGAAGGGAGCCTCTGCTGAAGTGATTAAAGAAATGATAACGACTCCCAGTCGTCGAGTGGGGGCACTCAATGTAAAAGTAACTCTTTCCTCAAAAATCCCAGTTGATATGCGCGAAAAGCTTGAGCGAGCCGCTCATTCCTGTCCGGTCAAAAAAAGCCTTCATCCAGATATTGAAGCCACCATTTTATTTGATTACCAGTAACGCACTAAGAGCAGTGGCCAAACTCTTTTTGATACACTTTGGGTCTGATACGAAAGCTTAACCACAACGGGCCCCAAATGAGGGTGTTGAGCAAGCTATTTCCACAATCATAATTTATCGAATCAGAAATAAGCGAAACTGAATCTGTTATCTGGGTAACCGAATGTTCGTGGCACCATGATTTAAAAGGAAAGGGGAGGACTGTTCCTTCATCAACAAAAACCCATTTCGCCGGAGTGGTGCTAGCAAAAGTAATTTTACTCACCCACTTCTGAAGTATCCCCGGGAGTCCCATTCGGAGATGGACTTCATTTCCCTCCTCGCATCCATCAAATCGGTCAAGTTTGAGTACTAGACCAGGAGGAGCGAGTTTCAAAAAAAGTTCTTTGTTAAATCGGTCCTTAATTTCTGGAATGCCGCTTTTTACTTTAGCTTCAAAGTAGAGTTTCATGGGGGGCTCTTTTAAAAAGTTTTCTGAAAGGTTAACCTAAGTTGTCTGAGAATTATAGACATAAGGGGAATTCAGTATGAAGCCAGTGGTTATTTTGGGGGCAGGTTTAGCGGGATTGGCCTGTGCAAAGAGCTTAAGCGAGCAGGGAAAAACTATTCTGGTCTTAGAAGCCAAACCGAAAGTCGGTGGAAGAGTCAGTTCTTTTCGGACAGAGAAAGGGTTTTTGGTTGATGAGGGTTTTCAGGTCCTATTAAGCTCTTATCCTGAGCTGAAAACGACGGTATCACTAGATTCCCTCCATCTTGAGTCATTTAATTCAGGTGCTCTTATTTTCAATGGCGAGCGCTTGGATCTTTTAGCCAACCCGTTCCGACACCCTCAAAAGGTATTCAGAACACTTTCTTTTCCTTACGCTTCGTTTAAGGATAAAGCTTTGGTCGTTTCCTTGCTGCTTTCCTCGCAACGCTTCAAAACCGATACTCCGCTCGGTAAAATATCCACTTTGGAATTTTTGAGAAAATTTGGTTTTAGTCCTGGATTTATCGAAAATTTTTGGAGACCTTTTTTAGGAGGAGTTTATCTTGATTCCAATTTAAGCATAGGAAGCCATTATTTTCAGTTTCTAGTTCGGTGTTTTGGGTGGGGAAAAGTTTGTCTTCCCGCTGGAGGAATGGAGCAACTTCCCCTCAGTATAGCTTATGACTTACCTAAGAAAAGTATTCGAATAAACTCTCCAGTGAGGTCTTGGACTGCTAAAGAAGTAATTCTGGAGAGCGGCGAAACAATTGAAGCATCGCAAGTCGTGTGTGCATTTGATGAAAAGATGAATTCAAGTTCATCCGGTGAAAAATTCCGACAAGTTACCACCTACTATTTTACTTCCCCTGAACTTGCGCAATTGGGTTGGGAGAAATGGCTCGTTTTAGTTCCGCCCCGCTTGGGAATGGCAATTACTCATATGGCTCTGATTTCGTCAGTTTCGAAGGCCTATTCGACATCTGGTGAACCGCTTCTTAGTGTGAGTGCTATTGGGTCAAAAGAAGTGAAGTTATCCAGAGTCACTCAAGAAGTCGAACAAGTTGCAGGTAAGCGACTTGGTCTGGATTGGGTAGCAACAACTCAAGTTCCCCGGGCGTTGCCAGTGATAACGGGAGAAACGTCAGGTTTTGAAATCCGGGAGGGAGTGGTTTACTGCGGTGACCGCTATGCTTCTCCGTCAATTAATGGGGCATTGCGCTCAGGGAGAATGGCAGCTGAAAGTTTAAGGTTTTCCTAGCCAGAGATCAAAGTCACCTGAGTGAAAAGTCCTGACCGATAAGGGGGGATGCTGAGAAAAGTCGACTGGACGGTCCAGTTCTTCTACTGAAAAAGCCAAACGTTCACTCAAAGGAGACAAGATCCCTTCTTGTTTAACACAATCTTTACCGCTGACTCGATAACTCTTGTATTCAAAAAACGATTTTAGGTTTTTGGTCAAATAATACTTATCCTGATGGTGAAGAATCGATTGCCCTATCTTACCAGCGCCTTCATCATCTGTAGCTATTTGAGAACTCTGACAATCTTCATCAGAAAAATAAATGATACTTTCAAAATGATCCGGCTGAGAAAACTTGTGGCAGCAATCTTCATCTAAAATGGGTTCACCCCATTCCGTTTTCAGGGTGCTAGCAGACAAATCATAAACCCCCAAGTCAGAGGATGCCTTAATCATTCCGCTTTGACTTACACACTCGCCTTCCGGATCGCGATAGCTGATATACCAAAAAGCCGATCTCAATCCCTTTACATCTCGGTAACCAGAATCATTGAAAATTGTGCTGCCTACTTGGGTCTCTAGTTTTCGCTTTGAAATAGCAGCTTCTCCTTTGCAATTGTCTTTAGTGAAATACACTCGTTGTTTTTTTACTCGTTTGGTTCTCAACCCATCCCAAGTTTGCGTGTATCGTCCCGTGAGTTTATCAATTCCCATCCACAAGGAATGGTCTGGGAGTTCCACAATCAGATCGGAACGACGATTGCTGGGTCGATGAAAACCCATTGGATAACCACAAGAATCAATCACGATATCCATCGAGGGATGTTGTTCGTTCAGAGCAGTCAGCCAATCGAAGGATTTCCATCCCAATTCTTGTGACTGCCTGCGGAAGCAACTGATACAAGTCAGTGGGTTTTGACTAAAGCAGGGGAGGGAAGACTCGACGAGCCGAAAACCTCCGAAAATCATGAGCACAATCGTTGTGATTTGTACTAACGAAATGACCAGCGGAGAAAGCGACTTCAGTAGTTTTTTTCCAAAGTTAAGACCAAAAATGAGTCCCATCACAAACAGGAGTCCCACCAGGAGAAACATTTGATTATTGGGTTGAAGCGGGGTTTGGCTTGCTGGATGTAGGGATAGAACCAACACCATCGGAATAAGAGATAGAGCACTTAAGGGAACGGAAGTACTGGTTGCCGCGCTTCGATCCATTTTTCTAAAAATTTGGAGAAAAGGAGTTACTAAAGGAAGACCCGCAAGTCCCAGTCCGCCCACAACCAGTCCGCCCAGGAATCCTTGAAGGACATTCGATAAAAAAGGAAAAAAGAGAAATTGGCGATTTGTAGTGTGTCTGGGCAAAAAAGGCACAGAGAAGAGCCATGCAACGGCCGACACAAACAGGAATAGTCCCGAATACCGAAAATAAAATTGAAAAGAATAATAAAATGCGGCCCCAGCCCCCACAAAGAAGAACGGCCCAAGCCGAAATATTTCTTTCCAGTCGATATGTTCTCTGAGTTTCGAAAAGAGGGAAAGGACCACAACTGTTCCTAAAAGACCCAGACCCAAATAAAAAGAACTGTTAAGACCCAGTAGAAGCGGAGCTACAAAGGGAGCGGATCCCAGTAAGAGAGCCAAAACACCCATTCCTAAGCCAGAACCAAAACAGATGAGAAAATAAGGCTTTAAAAGAATCGTATATCCCATGGGCTGTAGAGAATGCCTGTTTTTTGAGAAAAATGCACATATTTTTCTATGGGATTTCTATAGTATGATGAAATTAATAGGGGGAACTATGCTCAAAACAACTTCCATCTTATCTTCAATCATGGGACTGATGTTTTTTTGGCTTTCCATCCGCGTCATTCAACAACGAAGAAAACACAAAGTGTCTATTGGTGACGGTGGGATTAACGACTTGGCTATGGCTATGCGAGCGCATGGCAATTTTTCCGAGTATGTCCCTCTCAGTTTAATTCTCTTGGGAGTGGCTGAGATAAATCTCGCACATGAACTTATCGTCTTAGCGTTTGCAGTTGCGATTTTTTTGGGAAGAGCTTTCCATGCCTATGCTTTTCTGGGAGGCAAAGAACACTTCAAGCCAAGAGTGATTGGGATGAAGCTTACTTTATACACACTTGTAGCCCTCTCTGTATTTAATTTGGGGCTAATCGCATGGAAGCTCTAACCAAATTATAAGTCTGAGCTTCGACTCTCTTCCGAATAATCTATTTCAGAAGCAGGTCCTCTCAAAAGTTCCACTTCATGATTTTCGAGATAGACATCTTCCTCAAGTCTTGTTGGCCAAGGTTCGTTCAAGAAAAGTGGCGCTTCTAAGTTGACACTGTTGGACCAGGAGGGAGGATTCGCTGCTCCAGAAAATACTTTCTTGAAATTGTGCTGGATAGCTTGGATATCATCTGTCCATAAAGTGCTCCATTCTTCAGGGTTGGCTCTCGGTCCATAGGCACCCCAGCACATCAACGAAGGGGGTTGACTTCCGCAGCTCCCTGCTGAAGTTCCCAAATAAGTGTCACTAAGTCCTGCTAGGGCATGTCCTAGTTCATGGGTCCAAGTACCGTAGGGGCGAGTGAGATAAATAGTGGTAACACTCGGCGAAGCATGGGAAGTTCCACTTCCTGGACGGAGGTGAATTGTTAAGTGCGGTTCTTTGCAAGTAAAAAGAATAGTTCGAGTTACTCGTTCGTCCATTACTTTGAGGGCCCGCAGCCACGTAAGACTCGCGCGAGCTGCCCAACTTTGTGCGCGCTCCAAATCTGAAGCAGAGGCTTTTCCATCGAGACAAATATTAAAGCTTGGATTGTGAATTTTCATAATGGAGCATTGTCTCACTGCGCTCTCTGAAAAAGTTTTATATCGTGATGGTTGAGATTCCAAAGCATCCGAGGCCCAACTCAAAGAAACTAAACCAAGAGCGAGCGAATAGAAGTAACGTTTCATTTTTCCCTCCGTAGAATGAAAATCGTTCTTGAATTACGAATCGGTCGTAGAGTTGGGATGGCTTAGGAGAATGAGTGCAGAAAGCTTAACGGCCGTTACCAATCACTCTTGAATTTGAAGACTGTGAGAGCAGGAACACAATTGCTTCATATTTCCTTCACAATTAAAAAAGGGAATGTTTGACGGCGCGTCAAAGAGGGTAATGAATTACGGGCATTCCGAAATAAGCACTCGACACAAGGAGGGTTCTTCAGACGATTCCCGGCAATAATTGAGAGCTAGTTCTTCTGCCTTTTTTCGATCGGCGTTGCGACCCCAGCCGAATTCAGTTGTTACGTCACTGCCAACCGCAAAAGCCAAGCACTGGTTCTGAACCTGAGTAACTTCTTCACAATCTTGTTTTTTACAAATAGCTTTTGCAGCCAACTTGGCTGCACTTGCGCTAGGATCCTTTGCTAGTCCGAAGTCTCCTGTGGAAGGTGAACGAAAGAGCGAGATAAAGGAGGGCTTTAAGTCGAAAGTGACTAATCCCCTAAATCCATCCGAAGCGAGTTTGCCCACAGGTATTTTAATAGGACTCGGGGCATCTGCGGGGATAGACTCTCTAGCTTCACAAAGGCCATTGGGAGTTTCAGCATAATCAAAAGCCGTTTCGGGATTCATACAAGCAAGGGCATTATCCCAAGTAGGCCTCCACTCCGAGGCATCAGGATCTAAACTATCTGTTGTAGCAAATCCGTAGATTCCTTTCTCTGAGGGGAACGGCCCTAACTTCAAACATTTGTGACTAGCTACTTTCCACCAACCCTGAGTGCGAAATTCGTTGCTCTGATAGAAGCGAATCGCTACGTACAAATTCGCAATGTCAGTATCATTGCACACGCCCACATAAGCTTCTGGATCAGGTCGGATATCCCTAATGGGTTGAGAAAGGCAGAGTTCTGTAGAGTTAGTGGTGGAGCAAACGACTGTGTCTGCAAATCCATCTAGGAGTTCCCCACCAGCTTGGGAACAATCTTTACCTTCTTTTTTTAAAGCATAGCCATCTACTTCACCTTCTCCAGTGAACAGTGTGAATTGAGGTTGCCCTTGTTTTTTTTCTATCGACTTGAAGCGCTCTGTTTTGCTGCCGCAGCGCTTGAGTCCAGCAGGAGTTGCGTTCTCAGTGACCTCATAGAAATTAATTCTAACGGTGAGTTTCCCGGCTTGGGGAATTTCATAGCTCTCTTTTTGGTGAGGGAGAACATTCCAAAAACCTTCTGTGATAATTTCGTTATCTATCTCTAAGGAACGCGCAACATAAATCCCTCGCTCCGCTGGGTTTTCAATGATGAGAGTTCGCTCTGCCGCAAAAAGACTCACACTTGTCAGAAAAAACAGGGTAAAAAATCTCGTCATACAAGAATCCTCCACGGTGCCAGAGTGTTGCAACGTTAGGACCAAGATTGAGTAAGCAGGAAGTCGCTTGAAAAACTGCTGAAATGCAAACGGGGAATTTTAAAAAGCAAGGTGTAGAAAAAAAGACCCGTTCTCCAATTGATTTGCTGGAGAACGGGCCCAAAACAATTACATCGGTTGTTTAGAGTTCAATACCACCGGTTCTCCGGGTTTAAAGTAATTAAATTTTTTCTTACCGCAGGAAACAATCGAAATGAGTTCGATAGTTGCTACTTCCGGTTTCTGATAATTGGGGCGCCGATAAGCTCCCGAAATAGAAAATGACTCATGACCGTCTGCCGCTTGCGCGAGACTCAAGCAGTGTTTTAATAGTTTTTGATCTCTTTCCGAGGCAAAATTTCTTTCATTGAGTATCACAGAATAATTAAAAATAACTGACGGGTGTTGTTCTGTTTGGTTGGATATAGCTTGGGGGGAGCCGGTAATTTCGTGTTGAATAATTCCATCCGAAGCCACTCCTGCGGAGACTTCTGTAACCCCAATTCTGACAGCAGTCGTGGGTGCTTTGGGTCCCATGGCCAGTGCCATGTTTGTGAAAAGAAATGTTAAAAGAAACCAATTAGCATTTGTCATCGAATACCCCCTCAGGTTTTACGTTTCTCATTGCCGTTGCCAGTCTCGTGCCACTCAAACGTCTGAGCTAAAAACAGGTGTCGTGGAGTTAAAACAGTGTCTAGGATCTGCTCATAAGTATCTTTCGAAAAAGAATTTAAAAAGATATTCAATGCTTGTGCTGCTTAATCCTTAGTCGAAGAACGCGAGAGGTATGAATTCTTTTTGAGTACAATACGTTAACGAAAGCGCTGGGAAAAAGAGTAAACGATATAGCGCGTAGTGCCATGATTTTCTAATCGATTGACTTAAAGGCCGAATCCGATAGCCTGATCTCCTATCAAAAAAGCAAGCAGAACTCACTCTTTCATTTCCTCAAAATCTGCTTTGCTAACTCCGCAGTCGGGACAACTCCAGTCTGCAGGGATATCCTCCCATCGAGTGCCCGGAGCTAGGCCTGAATCGGGATCTCCCTTTTCTTCATCGTAAATATAGTCACACACAATGCAGAGAAACTTTCGGTATGGCATATTCATAAAGTTCCCTTTCGTTTAATTAAAATGCTTTGATAGCGATCCGCGTGAATTTTTTCGATTTTGGTAAGTGCTGCAAACCGCTTTTTGGCCAAAACCAGAGCTCTCATAAAGCGTTCATCGTGCTCTTTGGACTCTTTGGCTTGCTCAGCAAACTCTTTGGCAGCGTCCTCTCGTGCTTCCTCTAGGGCCAACTTCTCAAATCCGGGATACATCGTAGTGTGTTCGTAGCGCTCTCCTTCGATGGCTAATTCTAAAAGCTGTGTCACAGTCAGCTCATCTTTTGGATAGAGCAAAGAGAGATGCGACAACGCATGCTCGGTTTCCTGCTGAGCGGTTTCCTCAAAGACCGCGGCCACTTCTGAGTCTCCGAGTTCTCTGGCAATGCGAGCAAAGTAGAGATACTTGCGATTGGCCATCGATTCGCCCGCAAAAGCGGCTTCTAGATTTTTCTTAGTCTGGGATTGTTCAAAACGTTTCGGTTTCATAGTTACTCCTCGTTTTGGTTACGGATTCATCATCGCTGTTTTTTATTGATAGGTCCAAGTTATTAAAACTAATGATATAATAAGAAAAGATTATGACTGGAAACTGGGTAACTCTGAGGGATATCGAATACTTACTGGCCGTGGCCAAGTTGGGACACTTTGCAAAAGCAGCCAAAGCTTGTCACGTTTCCCAGCCGGCCCTCAGCACTCAGGTTCGGAAGTTTGAAGAAAGAATCGGTGTGCTTGTCTTTGAGCGCGACAACCGAAGCGTGAGAGTTACTGAAAAAGGAAAAGATATTTTGGCGCAAGCCCAAAGGATCGCGGAAGAAGTTAGTCGTTTGATTGAACAGTCGAAAGTGAAAAAGGAAATCCTTTCGGGAGAGCTTCGCTTAGGTGCAATAGCCACTGTGGGTCCCTATCTTCTTCCGAAGATTCTTGTGCCATTAAGAAAAAATTTTCCGAATTGTCAGCTATTCATTGTTGAAGGGCTAACAGATGATTTGTTGCGACAGCTGGATTCCGGTGAGCTCGATGCAGTTGTTGCAGCAGATACGGTTACTTCGGAGAAGTTTATAAAAACACCTCTGTACTTTGAGCCCTTCTTTGTTGCCGTTCCCCAGGGGCATCGATTTGAAACGAGGAAATCACTCAATCCTCGGGAGATTGACGCCAAAGAAATGGTGCTGCTCCAAGATGGCCACTGCCTTTCCGATCAAGTTCTTGAGCTTTGTCCCAAAGGCAAGGGAGTGAAAAGAGATGCTTATCAAACCACGAGTGTGGAGACGCTGAGGTATTTGGTGGCCAGCGGCGCGGGATACACTTTGATTCCTCAAATGGCAGTGTCAAAATCAACCAGTTTAGAGCCGCTCATTCACTACATTCCCTTCGAGAAACCAGTGGGGAGAGAAATAGTATTAGTGGCCAGGAAAAGTTTAATCAGAGAAAAGGATTTGACGGCTTTTGCTGAGCTAATTAGAAGAACATTGGAAAAAGAAAATAAAACATGGTCAAATGATTAATGCTTGTTGGAATGATGCTTTCTTTTGGTCACCACTGAAGAAGAAAGCATCACTTGCAAAGAAGTAGCAAAAGAAGACTAACGCAAAAGTGCTCATTTGATGGTGGACGGACTTCTTCTTCTCCCAGGTCGAGGAATGATGTTCGATCTCAAAAGTTCCAACGAGTAAAAAGTATCCCGCCAGTAAACTCCCTTTCGAAAGTATGTAAGAAAACAGGCCCGGCTAAAAATGATTAAGATGAGAAACGTGGCCAGAGGAAAAAAGGGGACACACCAAAGAGGCATTTTTGCTTCTCGTAATTGCCCCAAGTAAGCAATCAGAAGAAGCCCTACAGAAATGCAAGTAACAACAAAAGCAGGCCCCTTCATTATAAACAAAAGAAGAAAAGGGAGTAAGAAAGTAACCGCAAAAATACTATTAGCTAAAAAAGCTTTAAAAAAAGAGTACTCAAAATCAGTCATGATGTTTTTTTCCAAGCCGCGAGCTAATGCCGGAATGTTTGGGTACCATTCCACTTGCAGACCATTGACTGCCTTAATGCAATCAGTTTTAAATCCATGGCGTTTCATTAAGAGAGCTAATTTTAAATCGTCATCTGGGCGAAGTTTTAGTTCTCGGTGTCCCCCCATGGCCAGATATGAAGTTCGTCTGACTAAATTAAAAGCACCAATCCCTACTGCACGATCCTTCTTTGGGTCTTTTCCTTGCCAAGGGCGAGTCGCCAAAGAGAAAGCTAGCCCAAAAACACCTAGCAGAGAGTAGAGGAGAGGGTCGGTTGACACAACTCTAGGAATACCTGCTAAATGGTCTAACTGTTTTTGTTGAAAAAAAGTGACCGCCCTTTTTAAAAAGTCGTCATCGATTTCCACATCGGCATCCGTGAAAAGAATAAGTTCGCTCTCAGAAGATTCCGCTCCTAATTGCAAGGCATGATTTTTGCCTAGCCAATCAGAAGGCAGTTGTTTTACGACCTCGCAACGAATGCGAGGATCTTGTTTTTCAAAGTCCGCAATATGCTTTCCAGTTGCGTCTTCTGAACGGTCGTTGACGACGATAATAGACAAACGGGGATAGGAAAGTGAACTGAGTGAAGTTAAACCCAAGCTTATTGTGTTCTCTTCGTTGCGAGCTGGGACAACAATGGTGAGGGAAGGAAGAGTCGTTGAGGGAGTACCAGGAATTTCAGAAGGAAGCTGGGAGAGTTGCCACGCTCCCCAAATTAACCAAAGCAGTAGGGCGAGATGATAAAAAAGAAACAAAATGAGTACAGGCATCACCATAACAATGAGAACACTGTGATAGCCTACTCTCCTTTAAGTACGCAACGGAGGTTCGTGTCGCGACTTGTTTGTGGTGGCGCTACATGTTATGGTCAGGGCCAAATAAAGTTCTGACGGAGGTTAACGTCTTGAAATTAAGTGGTTTTATTGTGGTCTTGTTGGTGTTGGGCAGCGTTTGTGTCCAGGCTCAAACAGAAGACAAACATAGTCTTCTACAAATTGCTGAAGGAGATAAACTGGTTTTGAAAAAAGACCTTCACTTGCCCGCAAATACGGAACGCCTTTACTACGGTTTAGAAATAGATTCCGGTTTTAAGAAAGCTGGCTGTGCTTTAGTGATAGAGCCTTCTCAAAAAAGCAGAAAGATTCCTCAGGGCTCGGAACTTACATTTTCTGGAATATCCGAAAAAAAGCAGAACAAAAATGCATTCAATTATATCGATTATGTCTACACAGCTGGCATCATGAACTCTCAAGCAGTACGGGCCGTAGAGTGCTACGGCAACACTTTTGAATCTAGCTTTCAAGACCTCTACGTTGCCGGAATGAAAAATCGATTTAAAGAGCTGTTTGATTTTGTTCCAGTTGAGCCAGAAATTATTCATTAAGCCGAATAAGCTAGTGCAACTTAGGAGCTAATTTTCCTAACACTTGAGTGCACTTGATGGCTGGATTATCAAAATAAGTGGGTTCGATTCCATTGGCTTGTGCCTTCAGTACGGCTTCCACCCGTTCTTCTGCCGTTGGGTAGAACTCCCCTCCATGCATTTCGGGATGAGAGCGAAACAGTCTCTGGATTGGGGCTGTAGAGAGGCCAAGTTTATGAAGGTATTTTGCTGCAAGATGGTCCACTTGTTGTTCCATCTGTTTGCGAGCTTCTGAAAAAGTTCCCACAATTGTTAAGTCCTCAAACCCTCGTACTCGGTGACTGGTTTTCGTATGTTTCAAAGCAATATGAAAGAATTCGTGGGCAATGATGAATCTTGCGATTGATTCTCTTTCGCTCGAATGAACAGTTTCTTTTAAAAGCTGGTCCATCTTTTCTTCATCGATCACAATTTGATTGCCTCTTGCTTCAAACCCCTTTCCGTAGGATACCGATACCATCTCACCAAAATCATCCATTAGGTCCTTCACAATTGCTCCGAAGAAGGGGCGATTGTTGAAACCAAAGTTGTATTGTGAAAAATCGAGGAGAGTTACAGCATAGCTGTTTGGTACAAAAAAAAGAAAAAGCAGTAGAAGCGGAAGCTGGATAGAGTGAGTCATGTTTACATGATTATAAGCTGCCCCTGCATTACAAAAGGTTTTTTAACTAAAGGCAATCTGAAAACTAATTCTCTGCTACCATCGTTGTGATGATTTGAGAAAGCTCTGGAAGTGTCTCTTTGCTTTCTAGAGATATTGGATCTTTAGCGGAATCCTTCATCTGCAGTCCTGCTTTTGCAATATTCCATGCCGAAGTAAGATCCCCTTCTATTGCCTTAAGTTTCGCCAAAGGCAGGTAATTGATGGCTTCATTGGGGACAATCGCGACTGCTTTTTGGAAATAAGAAATAGCTTTGTCATTGTCCCCTCCTAAAATGCCGGGGAGTGATTGATAGATTGTTCCTAAAACTCGGTAAGGACCACCCATGGCATGTTCTGGGGAGAGCAGAGCCGCTTGTTCCAAGCGTTCCTTTATTTCTGAAAGTGTAGAAATCATTTTAAAGATCCCTGCAAGCTCTCCGTATTGAGCCATGTGTATCGCCGTCCAAAACTGACAAGGGCCGCAATCGGGTTCTCGGGTGGCGGCTGTTTTGGCAATTTCCACCCCCTGATGGAATAGACTTTGTCGAGTCGCTTCTTCCTCAGTGAATCGGGTTGCTAGACTGTGCAAAGCCATGGAGTATTTCCATGCTGCTTCGCTTGACTGGGGAAATCGGCTCTGTGCCTCTTTATAAAAAGAAAGTGCTCGTTTTAATGCCTCTTTCTGGTTGCGCTTTCCAAAAGCCGTATCTCCCCGTTCCAAAAGTACCGCCAAATGGGCCTTTGCAAAAACAGCTGGAGTAACCAGACTAAAAAACAGGATCAACTTCGGCAGGTATCTGGAAGCCGTCATAACGCAGTTCCCGTATCTAAGATTGGTGCGAATACTTGGCGAATGGACAAGCGCGATGCTTCTGCCAATTTTTTTCGGCAGCTCTGCTCCTTCAACGTTAAGGCCGGCCGAAGAATGATTTCCACTACCACTTCAAAAACACCAAAAAGGGAAATTAGCTGCCTGATTAAATTCATTTCTCCAAAATAGAAGAGATGTTTTGAAGTTTCTAATGAAATAGTTTGCCCATTGCAGTATCGGTAGTTGACACAAATAGGCCTGACTTCCGATGCAATACCTACCGCAGCTTCCAAAAGAGATTGCTTGAAAGGCAGAATCTGGGACCCATCGCTAGTGGTGCCTTCGGGAAAAATAATTACATTCAGTCCGCTGGCTAGTAGATCTCGAATATCAGATATGTCTCTTTTGAGCGTGTTAAATCCCCTTCTTTCAACAAAGACACAGCCAGAGCAACGAGCTAGCCAACCCAGAAAAACAGTGTCTCTAACTTCATGAGAAGTTACAAATACGGCGGGGTACTGTGCAGATAAAATAAGTGCATCAATGTAAGACACATGATTAGCGAGAAACAAAGTCCCTGCTGGTGGGGGCGAAGTGGTCTGGTCTTCTACCCAAAAAGAAATATCTAAAATCTGCAGGATAATGCGAGAACAGTGATGCATCCACTGCACTAGAAACAATCGTCTTTCGTGCGTGTCGGGCAGAGCGATAAGTAATCCCGAAGCGATCACCAAATGAAACAAAAGTGCGCAAGCGAGGGAGATGGCTTTAAAAAATTGAGTAATCATAAAAATTTACTTCGATAAGAGTCTGGCATGTCCGACACTTTTAGCAGTGTAAAAAAGTCAACACAGTGAAATTGGTAGTCCCAAGCGGGATGGAGGCTAACCTGGGCTCCGAAATTTAAGTATGATTGAAGAAGGGAGGGAAGAGTTACCTGCTTTTTGCGGTTGATAATATGAAAGCCGTTTCGCCTGAAATAATCTTCTCTCGGTAAAACCATATAATCAATCAATCCAACTTTTTGATGAGCTAAGAAAGAAATTATTTTTGCGATTTCTCGGCTATCCATAGTGTTTACACTGGAGCAACCCATCACATAATCTGCTCTGACTTCCGCCAGATATTGGCAAATACCCCTCCAAAGGAGGCTAATCACAATTCCATTTCGATACTCTCGATGAATACAGGCCCGACTAAGTTCCAATTTAATCTCGGGAGTCTCAAGAATTTCTGTCACATCAAATTCTAAATTGGAGTAAAGCTGATGGGAGAAAGAAGTTGAAATCAAGCGATAAGTCCCGATCATTTGTCCTTTGGTTTTATCGATAATTACCAGATGGTCAGCAATAGTATCTAAGCTATCCTGATCTTTTCCAAAAGGAAGAAGCTTTCCCTGAAACTCCCGGTGAAAAATTTCATACCGAAATTTCAACACTGCATCAAACTCAGCTTGGGTTTCAATGGTTTTTACCAAGTACTTGGATCGCTCAAAACAAATGGGAACTTTCTGCTCAAATTGTTCGGTAGGAGGCGCTCCCCACCAAGTGATGCGGGGCTTGAGATTGAAAATTGGGTGAGAGGCTTTCATAAAACCCTCCTTTGCCTTCATGATCTGCAAGAAACATCCAGAAAAGATGAGCGTTTTATTAGGATTTAGTTAAAATCAATCGCTAACATGAGCAAACCTCTCAACACACAGTTTAAATGTATCGAGTTTAATCCCCAATCCGGTGCTTTATCCCTGGCAACCCGATTGATGCCAGACCCTAGACCCCATGAAGTAGTCATCAAAGTTTGGGGATCGCCTATTAATCCCTCTGATCGGCTTTTTTGTCAGGGCCTTTACGGAACTAAAGCAACTCAATCGGTGGTACCGGGCTTTGAAGGTTCGGGCACAGTCGTAAAAACGGGAACCCATTTCATGGCCAGAAGGCTGATGGGGAAACGTGTTTCGGGAGCAGTTCAAGGAACTGACGGCTTTTGGGCTGAATATGTAGTCCTGTCGGCCAACCAATGCTTACCGGTGGCAGGGGATATTTCAGATGAAAGCGCTTCTTGCTCTTTTGTCAATCCGCTTTCGGCTTGGGCACTGTTTGAGCCGCTACGGAGGAGGAAATTCTCATCTTTCGTGCAAACCGCAGCGGCGAGCCAATTAGGTAAAATGGTTATTCGGCTTTCTAAAACATATCAAGTGCCCGGAATTCATATTGTTCACCGAGCAGAGCTTGTTGAAGCAATTCAGAGGGAAGGGGCTGAATGCGTTCTCGATTCAAGTCATCCCCATTTTGAGAGCAAGCTCAAAGCTGCTTGCGAACAATTTCAGGTTCGGTATGCAATCGATGCTGTTGCAGGAGAGATGACAGGGATCCTGACACGAGCGCTCCTTTCGGCAGGCAAAATATCGGTTTACGGGGTGCTTTCGGGAAAACCCTGTCTAGTAGAACCGGGGGAACTTATTTTCAGAAATATTCAAGTAAACGGTTTTTGGTTATCACACTATATTAAGCAGAAAAAACCCTGGGAAATGATTCAACTGTTCTTGAATTTGAAAAGACTACTTAAGGAAGAAGGGGTAACTCACGTTGCTCGACGGCTATCGCTTATAGAAACTATCGAAGATATCAACGGGGCTGCTCGCTCAGCTAGCCAGGGAAAAACGTTGGTTATGCCTTCGCTGTGATTCGCTAGCAAAACCATCCCGCTTCGCTTAAAATCAGAACCAAGAAAGGGGTGGTGCCCATGAAAGTGATTGCCATTGTTGCTTGTTTTTTTTCGCTCGGGCTTTTGGCGGAAAACATGCCTTCATTCGAAATTATGACAGGTAAAGCAGCTGAAGAAAAACTTCGCCTACTTTTTGATGGCGCAGTTACTCAAAACCCATTTGTTTTCAAAGGAACTAATCATGAAGGAAAATCCTGTACCCTCGAGTTTAATACTCCATCGGACTCTGAATTTATCGTAAGTCTTCATCAAGCCATGGAAATGGGGGCAGCGGAAACGTTAGTGGCAAAAGTGTCGATTTCAAAAATGGCCACTCTATCCCGTGCTACGCGTTCCTTTGAGTCTTATTTTTCTGAACACTATAAATTGTTCATCCCCTCCGGAGGATTCGATATTCTGGAACATAGAAAACGACACGATCACAGCGAGTATCAGCTTCTGATTTCCAGCTCTCTTGATCAGAACAATTGGTTTGATTGCGGAAAATTTAATCTGTAGGACAAAAATTCCTGAGGAGCTATTATCTCGTTTCGAAAAGTAAACATCGAGATTTCCAATATTTGTAATCTCCAGTGCAGTTTTTGCCCTGAAGTAGTTCGACCAAAAGGGATGATGGAACTGGAGACCTTTAAAACAGTTATTTCACAAGTTTCCAAAGTTACTCGGCTCGTGACTTTTCATTTGATGGGAGAGCCTCTCGTTCATCCGGAACTTCGACTTTTTTTGGATCTCTGCTTAGAAAAACATCTCAAAGTATTTTTCGTGACCAATGGAGTTCTGATGAGAGAGCCGAATTTACTTCTCCATCCAGCCATTCAACAAGTGAGTTTTTCTTTGCATAGTTATACGGACAATTTCCCGGAGAAGGATCCGGAGCCCTATCTCAATCGTATTTTCGAATTCACTGAGCTTGCCTTTAAAGAGCGCCCCAAGCTCTTTATTAACTACCGATTGTGGAATTTAAATTCAAAAAAGGATCGCGAGAGAAAAAACGAGATTTTCTTTCAAGCTATCGAGAAGCGATTTCAAGTCACCATTCCAAGAAATTGGAATTACCAGTTTAAAAAGAATTTGGTGCTGAAAAACTATCTTTCCCTTCATTTTGATACGGAGTTTATTTGGCCGGAACCTGAACTGCCTGTTCTGGGAGCATCTGGAACCTGTTATGGTTTAAGAAGTCATTTTGGTGTTTTGGTTGACGGAACAGTAGTGCCTTGTTGTTTAGACAAAGAGGGCAATATTCCTTTGGGAAATGTGACCACAGAGTCCTTGCAGGATATTCTCTCAAGCCCTCGAGCCAAAGCAATGGTCCAGGGTTTTCGCAACCGAGTACTGCAAGAGGAACTCTGCAAGCGTTGCCAGTATATTGAGCGGTTTTAAACCCGTTAATACTTCCACCGTACAGGAACTACGAACATCCAGCGGCCGCCGCTCTTGTCAAAACGGCATTGGCGACCGTTATCAGGTAAGTCAATCCATCCCAAAACTTGGTTTTCACGAAAGATACGCTTGATAAAGGGCCTCACAGCGCAGTCATAATAGGCCCTGCCAAAACAGCGCTTATTTGCCTGAGGAAGGCCGGGGGAATGTTTTTATGAGGCAGCACTCAAAGATCTTCAGAAAGAGTCCTAAAAGAACCATAAACACGGTTAGTGTTTTTAGTGATTCATAAATCCTGTATGTTAAACTTTGTCCAAGATGAATCCTGCACCGATTATTCTTTTCCCGGGTTTGGGAGCTGATTCCGATTTATTTTTTGAGCAAAAAAAATATTTCGGTGACAGGCTGTTCACACTCGATTGGATCGCTCCGATAAGCCAAGAGTGTTTGGCAGACTACTGCCACCGATACGCTGATCAATTCCTCGGCAGTTCAACCTTCAAGGAGTCAAACGGGGTTTATTTAGGGGGATTTAGCTTCGGAGGGATGGCGGCTTTGGAGATTGGCTCTGCAGTTCACCAAAAGTATCCAGGAAAAGTTAAAGGGGTTCTTTTGATCTCCTCGGGGCGAACGCAACAGATTATTCGCCCACTGTTTCAGATCCAAGCCCTAATAGGAGCCCGTCTCCCTAACGGTATTCTCAAGTGGGTTTTGAACCAACAGCTTGTCCATGGTTTTTTAGAAAGAGAAAGCTTGAGTGCGGAGCAAGCAGCACAACTCGCTACGATGCTGAAAAAAATTGATTTTAGTTTTTTTAAATGGTCTCTCATTGCTTGCGCAACCTGGAATCCCGGAGTTCGGTATCAATCTGCTCAAGCGCCATTTCCTATTTTTGAAATTCAAGGCGAGAAAGATCCTATTATTCCTTTTTCGAACGAATCTGAAGTGGTCACTCTTTCAGGGGCTAAACACTTAATTCAGTATTCACATTCTCGGGAGGTCAATCAATGGTTAGAGCAAATCACCCACAATGGATGACAACCACTTTAAAAACAGCTGCAGTCTACAATGGTGCCTTTTTTCTGATAACCTTAGTAGCTCCATTTTGGATTTTTGATGTGACGGGAGCGACTCGACCTAACTTGCCGGAGCTCTGGCAGTGCATTGGGATGATAGTGGGAGTCTATGGTATCGGCTATTGGATAGCTGCTTATGATCCTTATAGGCACTGGCCAGTGGTTTTGGTGGGATGGCTCGGAAAAACATTTGGCCCTTTGGGGTTTGCAAAAGCTTTATGGGAGGGTGTTTTTCCGATGAAGTTTGGTTGGATAATCGTCTTCAATGATCTCATTTGGTGGATACCCTTTGCTATCATGGTCAAAGAAGCCATTGCGCGAATAGTCCAACCCGAAATGGTTGAAATCACAGAGGACCACCGGAAAACCTTGGGCACTTTGTCAGAAGACTCAAAGCTAAATCCGATTTTGGTTGTTTTTCTCAGGCATTCTGGATGTACTTTTTGCAGAGAAATGATCGCAGACTTGAAAAAGAGCAATGAAGCACTGAAAACAGCTCAAGTATCGGTAGTTCTGGTTCACATGGGATTATCTGGCCAGTCATTGCCTGGTGAATGGAAAAGCATTTTGGATAAAGAACGAGCGTTGTATCGATTAGCGGGGCTGGAGCGAGGTACCTGGGGACAAGTGTTTTCGATCTCGGTACTTTGGCGGGGGTTTGTTGCAGGAATTCTCAATGGCCACGGGGTAGGGGCTCTCGAAGGCGATGGCATGATGATGCCGGGAGCTCAACTGTGGATGGGGGGCCAAACGGTTACTTCTTGGAAAGCACAAAGTGTTGCGGATAGGTTGCCGCTTTCCGAAATATTGAACAAATTAACTAAACCGGAAAGGTAATGCGTTCACTCGGTAAAAGTGAGCGAGCGGGCTGAGTCTCCAAAACTTTCGCTGAAATTTCTAATAGTAGGATTACTCAGATTAACGGCGCAATTCTTAATCCCCGTAGACACCTGAAGAGAAAGAGAAACCCATTAGCAGTCATCTCTTAACTCCTGCACAATGAACATCCAGCGGCCATTGCGCTTTTCGAAGATGCACTCTTGACTACTGTTAACAACTCTCAAAATGTGGCGTTCCCCAATAAAGCGTTTAATTTTTATAATGCTTTCTATAATTATCTGGTTCAATCGTGATGTTCTCAAAAAACTGGTCGAGATTTAATTCGTTAATAGGCCCTACTTTTTTCGGAATCAGATTTTTAAAGTACGATTTCTTTATTCATGGGCTGAAGCACTTAGCCAATTTAGTTCTCAAGGGTTTAATTCCCTGCTTCCCAAAAAATTCATCTTTGGTCTTTTCCTGAGCTTCTAGGACTTTTGCAAGGGAGGAGCCATTTTTTGTCCAGTGATTTAGGTTATCGATACCTTGTACGAAGGTTTTTCCCAAAAAAGAAAATTCAACCGTAGTGTCCGTGATAAGCGTATCATCAAAGGCAGGTTTGTGATTTATCACTACAGAGGGCATTCTTTTCCTCGGGACAACAAAATATGTTTCTCGACAAATTATTTTTTCCTGTCGCTCATATGCTATCAAAGCTTCTACCAGCCCAGCTGGAGTCGTGGTTTGGTTTTAAACCACTCTTTTTGAAATTCATCGAATGGTTTGGGTAAGCCAGTCTCTAAACGTGGTAGGGATTCTAAAAATGTTTATTCAAGACCGGTTCCTCTATAACTGTTTTCGGCTAGCTCCCGAAAGAAAAACTGCGAACGAAATGGAGTTTCGCCTTTGGGAACTGTTCTTGTTTTCCAGATTCCTTGAGCGGCTAACTCCTTGGCCTGGGCATTGTCTTTTAGATAGGCCGACAGGACAACATCGCGCAAAAACGAGTACAGCCGTTCATCCAAAACGGGAAACGCGATTTCCAGGCGTCGAAGAAAGTTTCGAGGCATCCAATCCGCACTAGAAAGGTAAAGTTTTTGAGAGTTTTCGAAATAGTAGATGCGGCTGTGCTCCAGGAAATAATCCAAAATACTTATGACGCGGATGTTATCACTAATGCCCTTCACACCCGGGATCAGGGAACAAGCCCCTCGAACAACTAAATCAATTTTTACTCCTGCCTGAGAAGCGATGTACAAAGACTCAATCGTGTCTTCATCCACTAGGGCATTCACTTTGGCGAAGATATAAGCTTTACGCCCTTCCTTTGCCGCTTCTACCTCACGTTTTATCAGCTTATGAACTTTTTTTGAGAGTTCATGAGGAGCGACTACCCACTTTTTAAAGTGCGTTGGAATTTTTTGTTGGTAAACAGAATCAAAAAAATGTCTGGCGTCTTGCCCCATTTCCTCCCTCGAAGAGAGAATAGCTAGATCTGTGTAGGATTTAGCTGTGCCGGAGTGATAATTGCCTGTAGAAAGATGTGTGTAGTAGCACTGCTGATTTCCTTCCTTGCGCGTGACGAGTGTAACTTTAGCGTGAAGCTTTAGTTTTCCAAAACCATAGAATACTTTGACTCCTGCTTTTTTTAGCTCAGACGCAATCGTTAGATTGTTCATTTCATCAAAACGCGCCCTTAATTCAATCACGACTTTCACTTTCTTCGTTTGAGCGGCGTGTGTCAGATAGCCAATGATCGGAGAACTGGGGTCCATTCGATAAATCGTCTGTTCGATTGAAATGACATCGGGATCATGAGCCGCATTTTCAATGAACTTTATAAACGCATCAAAGGAATCATAGGGGTGGTGGAGCAGGAGATCTTGCTCCTTAAGGCGATCGAACAATGATGAGCTCTTTTTAAACATGGGGGGGATGAGCGGCTGTGGAACCGCAAAACGAATAGGGCTCTTTCCGAATTCTGGGAGAATTGCCCGGTAGAGACTCCAAAGACTTTGAAGAAATAAAGTATTTGGCGCGGGAAAAATCTGTCTCTTATCTAAATTAAGTTTGTCCGCTAGCTGTTCAACGAAATCTTTTGGTAAGTTTCCAATCGTCTGCAGCCGGATGGGACGTCCGCGCTCTCGATTATTGACTTTGCTTTGAATTAAGTCAGGTACCGTCTTGCTATCGGCATCGGCCAAATCGTACTCGTAGTCTCCATCTCGGGTGATTCGAATCATTCCAGTGGACCAAAGCGCCGGAGCGGGAGGTCCAAGAAAGAGGGGAAGAAGTTCGTCTAAGAAGAAAAAGTCCCAATGCCTTCCTTTTGGTCCCGGTTTTCCTAGAAGCTGTGGCAGATTCTTGGGAACTTTAATCCAGAGGTTGCCTGGCAATAACAGTGCAGACTGAAGGGTCTCCAGTGAGGTCATTGACTTCATTTCAAAGGGCTGTGGAGCGGGTAAATTTGGGCTAATAAGGGAATCGAAGAGTTCTCGCGCAACATAAAAAGCAGGTTCTTTTCTCTTGGTTTTTAAATGAAGAAAGATTCCAATTTGAGCAAGCTCACTGGCAAGATTGTCTAGAGTTTCTCGTTGAATTCCCCCAAATCGGCGAATCCCTTTCAGTAAATGTTCCTGGGTCTCACTTAGAAATTGAATCTTCGAAAAATCGAAGGCCTTTTTAGCCTTTAATAGGCTCTTTTCAAGTGTAGAAACTCGAATGGAAAAAAACTCATCTAAATTGGATGCCGAAATAGCCAGAAACTTGACTCGTTCGAGGAGAAGATGTTTGGGATTTTGAGACTCTGCCAAGACTCGTTCATTGAATTGTAGCCAGGAAAGATCGCGATGAACCAAGGGAAACCTGGGAGAGGAGTCG
Source organism: Pseudomonadota bacterium (assembly GCA_009927165.1). Lineage (GTDB taxonomy): Bacteria > Bdellovibrionota > FAC87 > UBA2466 > UBA2466 > RFNO01. The sequence continues at coordinate 71 of RFNO01000068.1, read as the reverse complement.
AGAAATGAAAGAAAACGTGAAAAGCGTAAGCGACTCATAAGGACTAACGACGCCGTTCTTTTTTCCAAATG
>RFNO01000074.1 GCA_009927165.1 Pseudomonadota bacterium | reverse complement strand
ATGCACAAAGCTTTAGTTTTTATAGTTTATAATCCTCCTAGAGCAGCTTCTAGCCACTTTAATGTGGGATATGAGTTAGTATCTACTTGAGTCCAAGTATCAAAGAAGTCAAATTGGGAATACGGAGCATTGGCTATGTTTTTGAAATGGTTTGGAGCGCTTCCATCTATGTTTACTAGATTCACGTAGCTATTTGATCCATTAGAACTTGTACTTCCTCCGTTTGCGAACGGCATTCCGGCCATAGTCATATCAGTGTAGAGCCCCCCCATGACCATCATCGGAGAATTCAGACCACAAAACGCTCCACGGTAACTAGAGCTAGCGCTAACTGAAGCCACCGAAATAATATTTGTCCACTTCCATTATCGATTTCACCAGCAAAGCCACCCACAAAACTCCCACTAGCCGTAACCGATGCTAAGGAAATGACCCTATTAGTACAAGGGGCTCCTGTTGCCGCTCGCCCCACCGCTCCCCCGACATAAGAAACTCCTGATACCGTCGCTTTAGAAATACTGTCAGTAAATTCGTCTCCAGCACAATGGTTATCATGGTAAGAACCAACCATTCCACCCACGTTATTTGCAGAGGCATTAACATTTGCTTCACTAACGGATTTTCTTAATGCTCCAAAATAAATTCGACCTACAATTCCACCCACATGATTCACTCCCACCACATCACCCTCAAAATAAGTCTGTAGCAAGATAGCTGTAGTATTTCCTTCCATTAGTCCCACCAAACCACCAACATAATCTCCAGTGCCTGTTACTGAGGAATCTCTTACTATAATTGATTCTAATTTCCCGGCGGAATAACCAGCAATTATTCCGACTCGATCCGAACCCGTAATAGTGGCAGAAGTGACTTTTAGATTCTTAACTTGCCCGGTTGTTCCCAAAGAACGGATTATTCCCATCCGAGTCTCCGTTCCGTTTAGATTGAAGTTACTAAGGGAAAAATTGTTTCCATCAAAAACACCATTAAAAGAAAGCCCATTTGTTCCAATAGGAGTTAAAGCTAGACCCCCAAAATCGATGTTGTCTGCTAGCTTGAAAGAACTGCTCAAATTACTAGCTCCTATTGAGTTGAAGTCTGGTGCATCGCAAATCAAATAGGGATCTGCTTCGCTCCCAATGCCCCCAGAAAAAGAGGCCTCACCATTTAGATCAACACAAGTGCTTTCAATTCCTGCCCGATAGTACTTTCCATCAACTGAGCATAAGCCTTTGCCATTGATCAGGGTATCGACTCCCATTACGTAGCATTTACCGCTGAGGAACCTATTAGATGGTTTACCGGAAGAATAATGAATACCATCCATTTCTCCATTAGCTAACACTCCCCCTGAGTAGGTTTGGTTGTCTGATTGGAGACCAGTTGCTAAAGCCCCATCTACATAGGTTTTGCCATCGATAGCTCCATCTGAAAACTGAGCTAGCATTCCTAATTTGTAGAATTTAGAGTCTGGTTGCAATCCTTCAGCTAAAACCCCATCGACATATCTTTTTCCGCTAATAGCTCCATCTAAAAATTGGGCAAATACTCCGTCTTTGTACATTTTCCCCGCTTCCCCCAAAGCTTCTGTCCCAAGCCCTGAAAATAAAAGCCCGTCTTTGTAACGCTTGCCTTTCAGAGTCCCTGTGAAAGCGCCTCTTGTATTCACTGTAGTGCTAGAAGCTTGGGAGATTACTTCACTAGAAACACCACTTTTAAACACAAACCTTGAATCACTTTTTGCTGCGTCTTTTTTAGCTTCTAACGAATCTTTCCAAATAAGAGAAAGGGTCGCTGCTAATTCGTTTGTTTCTCCATTTGCTTTTCCGTCGAATTTACCGTCTTTCTTTAAATCTTCTTTAAGAGCTTCAAGCACAGTGCTTAACGACAAGTTGCTGTCTTCTTCTTTCAGGTCCTTTAACACTAAAGAAAACGCAGTAAGAGCAAGTGCTGCTCTTACTGCGCTTACGTTACTCACTTTATCGCGTGCTAAAGCATTGGCTTGAGGAGCTACAGGAACTGCGTCAATGTCTTCTTTTTTAACTCCAAACACTGCAGCTACTTCACTAAGCGCTTGGTCTTTTGCTTCCTCTTTTGATGAATGAGAAGTCAAAAGCTCTAAAGTTCTTTTAACTGCTAAGTCGGTCATGGGAGTAATGGACGCTTTAGAAGCAAATTTAGCATCTGTTATTGCTGTAAGAGGAACTGCGTCTTTAAGTTGAGCATTAGGATTTCCAATGTCGGCTTCGTCTAAGTACTTTCCTCCAATCGACTCAATCATCACATGTCTTCGGTAGTCACCTAAAGAAACTTTGTACTCTCCATTTTCATCTGTAACTGTTTGAGCAAGAAGCACCCCTTTAGAGCCATCACTTAAAAGCTCATACACACTGATAGTTGCACCACTGACTCTTGCTAATTGAACCACTCCGGTAAGTTCAGTATTTTTTGAGGGACTAATGATTTGAGAACAGCTCGCTAAAAGAAAGCTGAACATCAGAAGAGTGTAGGTACTCTTCATATATCCTCCATTAAAATTCCTCCGTGCTTAAACATCCCGACCATAGTCTAACGTTAAATTGTGAAGGAAAAATGGAAGTGCTGTAAGTCCGAATGGCCTCGTAAAAAATGTTACCGGGG
>RFNO01000005.1 GCA_009927165.1 Pseudomonadota bacterium | reverse complement strand
GTGATCTGCCGGAACAAGAGTTCGGACCGTCTTCAGGGAGCCGAGGGGCATTATTTTTTTTATTTGGCTATCAGAAAAATGGTGCTTTAAGACCAGAATCGGCTTTTTCTTCAACGACCCGATGGGGGCTCTCCCTTTTATAACCTGTTTAGCTAGGGAAAGAGGAAGTGCCGATTCCCATTCGTGTCGAACTTTTAATTTTGGTACTTTTTTTGAGCGAATTTTTGAAGGTTCTTTAAGAGTCAAAGTGCATTTATCTTGGTTCTCAATACGAACACGAAGACCAATTCTTTTTTTTCGCAGCCGCAAGGCGTTGTCGTCGAAGTAGACGTTCAACTGTTTTAGTGTTGTTAGAACCTCTTTGCGTGAGGCTCGCAACAGCTTGTCGTAGTCTCGTTTTGTTAAAAAATATTTGAGTTCTTTTTCAAGCGGGGGGGTTCGGTCACGCATATGAGTGCTAAGAGTATCACGGTTTATGTAAGGTTTCCCCGTATAAAATTCATAGACTTTATCCACGAATTATCTTTTTTTTACCGGGCAACTTCCTGTTTCACAGTGAACTTTTTTCTTAGGAAGGTAAGGTCGAATCATTCTCGCAAAGATGAAATAGCCCACACGTAAACATGGCTTCGATACTTTATTATCACAGATAGGAACCAACCATTGATAGCGAGGTAAGTGTTTCCAAATTTCAATAAAAGAATCCACTCCTTTAATCACTTTACCCTGAGCGGTTTTGACATGCATTTTACTTTGCACTTCAAAGGAATCCAGCCCTTCTTTTTCCGGGCTGAAATGCGGATCTGCAATGTTTACAAACACAAGAGTTTTGCAATTGAGTTTGCGATAATGATCCATTTCAGCCGAACAAAGGTAGCAAGACCCATCGTAGTAAATTGTTAATGATTCATTCAGTTGTAAAAATCCTATTTTTTTGTAAGAGTATAATTGAAACTAATATACATTAAGATGGGAATGAAAGTACAGCAAACCCAACCATAATCAACAAAGCTGCCCCGAGCTGTACCACTAGCTGTTTCTACGTGTGGCAAGATAGTGGTAGTACAAACATTTTAAATTCCACAGGGCTCTGGCAATCCCCCGTTTTAGTTAATTATGGTCAATGGCAACAAAGATCTACACAGCCGATTATGGGAATGGATGGGATTTAGTAGATGCCGCGGAAATTGCTCAACCTGACGAGAGAAATCCAGCCCAAGGTCTTGATGCTTTCTGCTCTGTCGTAAATTGTCAGGATAATAATCGTCCCCTCCAAAAACGGAGTTGTAGTACTCGCAAGTTATTGGCATTGAGCAGCCTCATAGTCAACCGGCGATTGATAGTTCAGTGCGGAATGAATTCTCTGCCGGTTATAAAAGACTTCAATCCAATAAAAAAATGTTACTTATTTCCACATTTCTTGTTTCAAAGACTCCATCCGGATAGCCATTGAGTAAACGAAGCCAACTCTTTCATCGCGTCTTCGAAGCTGACAAGATTCATCAGCTTCTTCATTCTCTAATGAATTTGCTTGTGATAGTTGTCGGGCGCATAGTTTTTCAGATTGCGAAGTTTATGCAGCCAGCATCGTTGAATAATGATTCTATCTCCAAAGACGTCGAGAAGGCCTTTCTTTAGGGCTTTACTACCGGCGATAACAGCAAAGATCGTCGGGCACCTGAGGGTGAACTTTCGCTCCATGATTGCTGCGAGCAAGTTCTTCACAAGCTCTGCATTTTCGGTACTCCTAGCATCATTCGAGATGCAATTGTTTCGTCAAAAAGATCTTGATTACGAAGCTTTTTCAACGTCTCCAGTTCAACCTCTCCGTTTTCATTACGAACACGAGGCCGTCGGAATGCATACTTTGCTCCATCTACCACT
>RFNO01000137.1 GCA_009927165.1 Pseudomonadota bacterium | reverse complement strand
TTTGGAGCGGGACACGGGTCTCGAACCCGCAACCTCCACCTTGGCAAGGTGGCGCTCTAGCCAATTGAGCTAGTCCCGCACATCCGAACTGTAGGAACTGAGCAAGGTAGTTTCTTTTTAGTAGCTTGTAAAGCGGGGCGGTTTTTTCTCTTTCCCAAACTGATTAATCTTTGGGGGGTCCCCCTACAAACCCGGATTCCGTTCGATTTTAGACAATAATATCTTATACTTATGTCACATCTTAAGATCGTATACTTTGGTGACACTCGGTTAATTCCTACCAATAATTATGAAGGCCAAAATCACTTGGAATACTCCAAAATGACCTAATTGCTCTGTTTGAACCGGTAACTACCTGAATTTTGTTGAATGCCCCACCGAGGCCTCAAGTTTGCATCCTGTATTCTGAAGAACAGAATCTTAACTATGAATTTACTGCTGAGAACCACATTTCTCGCGCTCTTGCTGATTTCCATTCCAGGGTTGGCCACTTGGAAAGGCGTCTCGGATCACTCTGGTATCGAGGGTAGTCTTTCAATTCTCCCCCAGGAGTCAACTCCCGAGCCAAACAATAGCAGTGGCGAATTCGCAAAGCTTCAAAAGAAATGGAGGATATGGAAAAGTTTTCTGAAGATCTCTCAGATGATCCTTCCAATCTAGAAAAATACAAAAAACGTTTAGCTCAAATGCTAGAAACCTATTATAAAAAAATTCAGGGAGACCTTACAGAAACCGATAAAGCTGCCACTGAAAAAGACTTAGCCCAGCTTCAGAAAGAAGAGCTTGAAAAAGAAATTGATGAAATCTTGAAATACTTCAAAAAAGAAAACCATTTGCCGCATACCCAAGAGCTTGAAGATATGCGCAAAGAATTCGACACTTTTAAGGATAAGCTCCCCAAGAGAGAACGAGAGAAGTTGGAGGGGGTGCTAAAGGAACTTGAGGATACTAAACAATCAAATAGAGGATATGCCGAATATCTTAGCCATCACGGAGAAAAGTTAGGGAAGTCGACCGGAATCTGGGGAGCCCAGACCCTTGGAAGTTATGTCGGAGGCGGAATTGGTCACGCCATCGATTATTTTTCTGGAACAAGCCGCGTTCCCATTTCAGCTCCGATTGAAACAAGTCCCCCCCGTTCTCCCATGGCTTCCAGCCAAAACCAAAACTTGACGCCTGCTCATCAAAGCCAAGCAACTCCTTATCAACCTCCTTCCTCCTCTTCCGCGACTCATGAGGAACACATCGATAGCCCAACAGGTTATTCCCAAAACACACCGAGCGAAATCGCCGAAGATTCATGCCCAAATTGCAAAAAACCAAATCAGCAACAACCGCCGCCAGCTTCTAAACCACCGCCGAGTTCGCAAAAACCCATCGGTGGTATTTCCGGCAATGGTTCCGGTTCTGGCTCTACCCCAACTTCCAGTGGTGCGGCGGCAGTCGAGGGACTTTAGGCTCGAATGTGGAGACTGGAGGCAGAGATCACGAAGGTCGTATTTTTAATAACCAAAATGGTAAAGATGGAGTTTATTCTCAACGTCGCGAAGGAACCTCTATTCGTGAGTTGGCTTCGCAACTCGCATCCGATCCCGAGGCGCTAGCTGCTTTCCGAGAGGCTCTCTCTGTAAATACTCCAGCAATGAATAAAGGCCTTTCAGGTAAGGGAACAGGTTCCGAACAATTAAGTGACCGCAGAAAACCTTCAGTGGAATCTTACGGAGATTCTTACAGCTACCGAAAAAATGCGCTTGAAAGTGGAGCCGGAACCCAAACTTCATCTAATACTTTCTCGGGGAATCAGTCGGAAAATCGCTCGTCCGCGGATAATCGAAGTTCGGGAGTTACTTCGTTAAGAAGAGGAGACTCTTTTAGCGGCTCGGGTCCATCGGGGGATTTTTCAAGTTCCTCACCTCAAACTTCTGGTAATTCCAATGGATTAACCGGAAGCAGCAATAGCTTTTCGACTGGGTCTGGATCCTCAACCAATTCTTATTCTAACGCGAGTGCCGAAACTTCTGCTCGCAGAAAAACTGGCGAACAAAGTTACAATCCAGCAACTTACTGGACCCTCCCTGCCGGCTCGGGAAACCTCAGCGATATCGCTGAAGTTGCTGCCGAGGCCAGTACTGAAAGCACTGGAACACCGACCAAATCCAACTCGGAAAAAGCAGTAGCTAGCAATTCTATCTCTTTAACTCCTGAAGAACTTGGAAAAGTAAAAGATATTTTGGCACCCGTACCGACCAAAGCAACTGAACTTCCCGCTATCTTGAAAGCTCAACCAGGCAGTGGTCAGTTTACTGATTTTGTCGATTCAATGGGTGAGCCATCCACTGCATCTCGAGGCCTAGCAAGTCGTTCGCCTGTTCCGAAAGCTGCATCCAAGAAGCCTTCCTCTGAAAAGGATTTTTGGGGGAAAGTCCGAGCATTCTTTAAATTCTAAATTCAATCTCTGACAGTCCTTTCTTGCCAAAAAGCCCCCCCCTTGTTACTCGTGAATGAAACTCCAAAAAAAGGTGTGTCATGTCGGATTATTCCTTTCGAAGTTTTATTTCCGAAAAAGAAACTATTCCGGAATTTTCTTTCTTACCGCTCATTCTGGGCTGTCTATTAGGAATTGTATTCGGAGCGTCTTCCCTTTACCTCGCTTTAAAAGTGGGAATGACCGTTAGCGCCTCGATCCCCGTAGCAGTGCTTTCTATCACTCTTTTTAGGGGGCTTTCAAAAGCTCTGGGCTTAAGAAGAGCTACCATTCTTGAAAACAACATTACTCAGGCAACTGGCAGCGCCGGGGAATCGATTGCTTTCGGCATTGCAGTCACTATGCCCGCTTTGCTTATTCTCGGCTATGACATGGAATTGTCCCGAATCATGCTAGTTGCAGTCCTTGGTGGACTCTTAGGAGTCTTAATGATGATTCCTCTTCGTTACGGCCTCGTTGTTAAATCCCATGGGGAATTGGCCTATCCCGAAGGTACCGCCTGTGCCCAAGTGCTGATGGCAGGTGAAAAAGGGGGAACTTCAGCGTTTACAGTATTTAGCGGCTTTTTTTTAGGCCTTTTCTACAAATTTACTAATTTAGGTCTTCGAATTTTTAAAGACGTTCCAGAAAGAACTCTTTCATTTTTTAAAGGGGCTTCGGTCTCCATAGAAGTTTCTCCCGAACTTCTCGGTGTTGGCTACATCATTGGGCCTCGCATTGCTTCCATCATGTTGGGCGGCGGAATTTTAGCAAGCTGGGTTCTCATCCCAATGATCAAACTTTTTGGAGATGGGCTTTCTGCTCCGTTATTTCCAGCAACAACCCTCATCTCCGAAATGTCTCTTCATGATATTTGGAAGTCTTATGTTCTGTACATTGGGGCAGGAGCGGTTGCGGCAGGAGGGATCATCAGTTTGCTCCAAAGTTTACCAACCATCATTCAGGGAGCAATTTCCGGGTTGCGTGGCATTACAGCACCAGCTGCAAAACCAGAAAGAATCTCCCGAACCGAGAAAGATCTTCCAATTTCAATGGTATTATTGGGTGTTCTTGGAATTGTAGCGACCATTTGGTTTGCTCCAAGTCTTCACATGAATTTATTGGGTGCGGTCCTCATCGTACTTTTTGGCTTCTTATTTGTTACGGTAAGTTCTCGCTTAACAGGAGAAATCGGCTCTTCCTCAAACCCAATTTCAGGTATGACAGTGGCCACCTTACTTCTCACTTGTCTTGCGTTCTTGTTGATTGGTTGGGTTGGAGCCGAATATCGAGTCACCGCTTTGAGTGTAGCCGCCATTGTTTGCGTAGCTGCTTCTAACGGAGGAACAACGTCTCAGGACCTGAAAACTGGGTTTTTATTGGGCGGAACTCCAAAGTATCAGCAAATCGGGATTCTTCTCGGTGCAGTAACTTCGGCTTTAGTGATTGGTTTCACTCTTAAACTGCTTAATGATGCTTCCACTATTTATTCTAAAAATTCTATCCCAGCTGGAACTCGCGTAGAGGATGTTTCCAAGCTTACTGTCACTGAGAAGGCTCCTCAAGATCCTCAAGAGTACCGTGTTCTCCAATTAGTCGAAACACCTTCCCAAGGACCTCTTTCCAAGCTGAGACCCGGAAAGTATTTGGTCAATGCTTCAGGCGAGGTTGTTTATTTAGTTGATCCTGGAATTAATGGTGTTTTGGAAGCAAAAGATGACGGTACGAAAGTTCCTAAATACGAAGCCCCTAAAGCAAGACTCATGTCACTTATCATTGATGGGATCCTAACCCAAAAGCTGCCGTGGGGCTTAGTTCTCTTGGGAGTGTCCATTGCTCTGGTGCTTGAGCTTTGCGGAATTGCGGCTCTTCCTTTTGCGGTTGGTGTTTACCTCCCTCTGTCAGCATCAACGCCTATTTTTGTTGGCGGCATCATTCGGTGGTTAGTAGAGAAAATCCAAGCTCGAAAAGGAGCTGTACTAAGCGAAGAAGAAAAAGAATCAGGCCCGGGAATACTATTTTCCTCAGGCCTTATAGCGGGCGGTTCAATTGCAGGTATTCTTCTTGCTTTAATGAGCGTAAATGACAAATGGGCTAAAAGCTTGAACGTCGGTGATTTGTGGGCAGGGGCTCAGGAGAGCAATGTTTTACCGCTAGTGTTTTTTGGAGTACTCGCAACTCTGCTATCGGTAACTGCGCTATCGCAGAAGAAAAAGGCTTAGCCACCACCTGGGTTTAAGTAGAACGGATAGGCGCTCACTTCAGTCACAGCCGGTGCATCAGGTTTTGGGAATACCCAAGTTTTTATTTTGGAAGTAATACACCCTTCCAAACCTGCATCGCCAATCGTACTTTCTTTTGGAATTGCTGAAGACACAATCCCATTTGCTTGAATTGTAAAGGCCATTACCACTTTACCCCTGAGATTCGGATTTCGTTGCAGAGCCGATTCGTAGCAAGCTCGAATCTCCGAACGGTGTCTTGCTACTACTGCATTAATGATATCCTTGGATAAACCCGAAAGAACCTGGACGTTCTCGGACACGATGCTGATTGCGTGCTCGCCTTTCTGTCCAAATCGCCCAGGTCCTGAAATGCCTTCTCCAATTCCAGTGCCATAGTAGCCACGGCCTAACCCACCGGTGGAGGGACCATCAATACCGACTGTTTTTCCACCTCCTCCAGCTTCGACTCCCTTCAACCCTTTTCCTCCTGCACCGCCAGTTTCTTCCAGAGTCTTGCCTCTTGCACCCGAAATTGCTTTTCCAAATTCGTCAAATCCTCCGGGGCCCTCGGGACCAACTCCGGCTCCTCCCAAAAGGTTTTGAGCTTCCTTAGAAGCCGCTCCTTGACTGAAAGCTTTTAAGAGTCCCACTTTTTTTGCACGATCAGCATCCACCACTTTCTGTGATTTCTGACTGGATTTTGCATCTGGCTTTGGTGTATTGATCTGAGGCGGCGCCACTTCTTTCGGTTTCGATTGCGGCAAAATCAACTGAGCTTTTTCTTCCTTGCGCGGTAAATCTTTTCTCCCAGCTTCTCCTTCAGGACCAATAAAAGGTCCTCCTTGGCCTGCAACAGATCCCCCTTGCTTGGCTTCTTCGCCTTTAGCAATAAGACCATCTTTGCTGGAAGGAAGCACGGGCCGCTTCCTGATCACAATTTTTTGGAATCTTTCAGGGATTTGATCAATCGTGACTGGAACTGGCTTGGGAACAAAACTGAGTCCAATCAACAACAACAAAAACACCAGCACAGATCCTACCGTGGTGCGGATGAGCAGAGGATCTTTTTCCATGAATGGAGGCGGCTTAATCCGAGGGGCCGGCTGCACATAAAGCATAAAAAAGTTAACATTCCCGATCGCCAGCTTTGCGAAATCATCTTGTTGTAACTTTAAGCTATAGGAAGTACCACTGCGTTTAACAAACTTTTCTTCTTTGAGTTCAGAAAGAGAAAAAATCTTATCGCGAGAACGTATCGTTCCCGTCATTTTATCAGTAAAAGCAAGTTGGGCTCCTCCATCTTCATGAATAGAAACGAGAGGGAACTCGTCCGGAATTCCTTGGCTAGGAATTATATAATCATTGCGTGGACTTTCACCGACTGTAATTTCAGACTCTTCCGAAAAGTTTGAGACATCGAGAATGTGGTCTCCCCAAAGAACCGTTAGTTCCAACTCTCGAGCATGATCAGGAGCATCGAAAGCTTTTTCCAACTCTTCAGGCAGGATATCATCATCGCTTGTTCGAGTTCTTCTGTCTTCAATTCGCCGCTCTAAACTGGTGATATCAAAAGCTCTGCGATCTCCCCTGCGCCGATCTCCGACTCTTCTTTCGCCTTCAAGAGGAACTCTTCTTTCCTGGCCCGTTCTGCGCTCGTCAACGGGACCTGCTTGCTCTTCACTTCGTCGATCAGCTACACGCTGATCAATTCTTCTATCTCCTTGACGTCTTTCATCGAGACGCTTTTCTTCGGGAAATGCATTTTTCTGTCTGCGATCAATTCCTCGCCGATCCATCTTATCGATCATCCCGCGATCAACCTCAACAAGTGTAGCGTCACTCTCTGATGAGAAATCGGAAGACGGCAAGTCCGCTGGAGTGGTTTTTCCAGATCCCTTTTCAAATTTAACCTCAACAAATCCCAAACGTAGGGTATCCCCAAAATTAAGCTTGGCTTCGACCACTTTTTTGCCATTAACAAAGGTACCGTGACTACTCGCAAGATCAGTGATCACCACTAAATCAGCTTTGGTTTCAATCAGAGCATGAATACGGGAAACCCGGGGATCATCTATTCGCAAATCAGCCGAAAGTACTCTTCCTAATACAATTTTGTCTTTTACAAACTCACCACTGTATTGGACTTTTCCGTCTTTCAATACGTCTAATCTGACGGGAATACTATTTTGAGAGTTATTGTTTTTTGGTTGGGATTCCATGGATCTTCTCTTACTTTAACATTCGGGCTGAATCGATCACTTCTGCATCGAAATTCTCCCGAACTCGTATCACACTTTTACCTTTAACTTCTTTTATATTGGAGATGTAGGCGCCTGAAGGCTTATTGTACAATCCTTCAATACCCGTCCCCTCAAAATCATAGGTCGTCTTCTTTTTGTACTTTACGACCGAGCCGTCCGAGCGCTTTTCAACGATGAAATCTCCCTCTTCTGATTTTCCAACGGGCCGACCTGATCCTTGAATAGGTTTGGACAGGTTGGCCTTACTACTGGGCTTCTTACCCCAGCTAGCTGACGAAACGCTCAGAAAAAGCATCAGAGTGAAAACAAACTTAAATCTCATTCAAAACTCCCCACCGAGATGAATTCCCCCTTTTTCAACGGAGGCTCGGACACTCTCCTTATCGCCAGCTTTTTATGATTTCATGAGCACGCCCAGCCTGCTTACCGCCTCGTTGAATGTAACGAAGCATTATTTGGGCCGCTTCTTCCCGGCGTTTTAAGTGATTTCCTAATACAATCGAATAGTTAAAGAGCGGGGATACAGAATTTGGATTTGCAGCGATAAACTCTTGATACACTTTCGCGGCTTTTTCAAACTGCCCTTCACCTTCAAGTGCAACCCCATATCCCAACACCACATCCTCATCCGATGCCAAAGCACTGTAAGCTTGTTCAAACAGTTTGAGTGAATCTCTCGTATTCGAACTCTCTTCGTAAAGAGCCCCTAGGTTAGTTAAGGCAGATACGTTAAGAGGCTCCTGCTGTGTTGCCTTTTCAAAGAGACCAATCGCTTGTTCACGATTTTTATCCTGAAGGGCCAACATCCCTAAATTGTTATTCACTAAGCTTTTCCAGGAAAACTTGGGATCTTTATCCAATTGGGAGAAGAAGAAGTTGGCTAGTTCTCTCTTTTTATTACGCAAATAATGAACGGCAAGAAGATAAACTGCTCGCTTTTCCTGAGGATATCGAATGAGATACTTTTTAATTTTTCCCTCAGTTTCGGAGCTTTTTCCTAATGCGCTTAATCGAATCAGATAGTCTAAATAGCCTTCAGAGTCCTCCATTGAAGGCTCTTTTTTTATTGAATCTGTATCCGTTGTCTTTTCCTCATTGGGAACATAGCTCCAATGACGAGCTTGGGGCAAAATTCCCTCGGTACCAACCGCTTTTTCACTCTTGGCTCGACACTTTTCAGCATATTCATTGACCACTTTAAACTCTACCGATCGCTGAGCACAGGTTTGCCAAATTTCTTTTGCAATCTTTTCAACCGGTACGATATCTTTTTGATCAATGCCTTTTAACGCACTTTCCAGCTCAGCGAGTTCCTCAGGCTTGTATCCTTTTTTGGGAAGCTTAACTGAACGAAAGTGAGTTACCATTTCCTGATAAGCCTCACCTTTTTCAAAGAGTGCCGCTACTCCCCAATCTGGAACACCAAATTCCACGACTCCATCGTATAAAGACGCCAGTTTGCCGAGTGCCTTCTGCTTTTTCTTGAGAAGTCGCAGAAACTCGTCGGGGGGAAATCGCAGTTTGATTTTCTGATACTTATCGCGTTCCTCTTTGAGTTTTCCGAATTCCACTTCCGCAATATAATAACTAGCAAGCCCCAAAGAGGCTTTCTTTTTGGGATCGATTTGAGCCCGAATTTCCTGAACTATTTTCTGTTTTTCATTTGATTTGCCCGCTTTTTCGTAAATTCGAGCAAGTTCAGCCAAAATCCTTATTTTTTCGTCAGACGTCTTGGCATCCTTTGCCAGAGCACGATATATCGTATTCACTTTATCCCAGTCGCCCTCTTTGCGATAAATTTTGGCCAGACTAATGTGGATTGCTTTACGCTCATCAACGGTAATTCCAGGTTCTTTGAGGTATTGATTATAGAGCTCGATTGATTTTTTATTTTTCTCCAAGAGCTCTGAAAAAACAGCGGCATTATAGAGAGCTTTTTTCGCTTCTGGATCTTTCGGGAATTTTTCTGAAAACTCCTCAAAAAACCGCTGAGCTTGTTCAAAATCAAAACTTTTTTCAGCGGTCTGAGCGAGGCTTAAAACCATCTTAGAGGCGTAATCACTCTTTGGAAATTTCGATACAAAGATTCGAGCTGTCTCGGATGCGCGTGCCGCATTGTCAGCTTTTTCAAAGCTAACAAATGCATTGTAGAGGGCCTTTTCAGCTAAACTCGAATTGGAATTTGACTGAAAAAACTTGAAATACGCGTCACCTGCTTCAGCCCATTTATTTTCCTTTTCTAACGGTTCAATTTGTTTGAAATCAACTTCTCCCATAATCTGCTTCATTTCTGATTTGAAGTTGGCATCCCCCAGGTCGGGCTGACGGTAGAAGGCTTGAGCTGTCTCTGTTAGATTCGAATAATCCTTTCGAATATTATAAATATCTAATACCAAATGAGCTGCAGTAGACGCCGTTCGGTGCTTGGGATTATTCTTAACGATCCCCTGAAACACATTCATTGCTTCATCGAAATGATGGTTCTGATAATAAATACTGCCTTCTCGGAAGGTTACATCTGTCGCTCGAGGGCCATTTGGATATTCTTGAAGATAAAAATGGGTAATCTCGATAAATTTTTTATCGGGTTCAGACAATTCTTTTGGAGTTGTATCAACGTTCTTAGCCTCTTCTTTACTATACTTCGTAATTTTCTCGGACTTTTGAGTCAGATGGTCCAAGGCAAGTAGAGCGTTGTAGACAGCTTCTTCACTAAGCTTATCCTTGGGCGACATTTTCGCAGCTATCATGTAGGAGTCGCTAGCGTCGACCCAACGGGACTGATTAAAGAGCGCTTCCCCCCGAAAGAAAGCTACTTTTTTCCGATTCGAAAAACTTGGAAAGTTTTTTAACAAACTTGAGTAGAGTTTGATGGCAGCATCATAGTGTCCCTTATCTGAACTCTTTTGACCTGCTTGATGATGGAAATAGGCTGCTTTTTCCGCTTCAGAGGAGATTAAGTCGAGAGTTTCTTTTTTCTCTCCCTCTTTTCCCTCAGGAAACGATTTGGCCCAGTCAGATTCTTCACTGAACTTTTCAAGCAACTCAAGAAGTTTTGAAACCCCGCCTTTGGCTTTTCCCAGGCGAGACTCACAATCATAAAGACCGAGGTACCATTTCGGGGCCTCAGGCGCATCGGGGAATTCCTTGATAAGGCGAGTGTAAGCTTTTACTGCGGCCTCATCCTGAGCTTTAGACCTCAGGAAATCAGCTAACACTTTCAAGTTATCAAGAGCTTTGCTTTTCCCCTGGGCTTTTGTAAAAAAGTCCATCGCGTCATCGACCTGTCCACTTTCACCGTAAAACACGACTAAGTCGCGAAGTGCCTGTTCTCGCAGATTAAACTTTGCTTTGTCTGGACTAGAGCCTAAAGAGATGATCAACGTTTTCAAATCTCTGACCGCTTTTTCAGCACTTCCTGTGTTCAGCTCACACCAGGATAACTTGTACTTGGCATAATCTTTCAGGCTAGAGCCCCGAGAAACCAAGAGCTGATAATCTTCACGTGCAAGTTTGAACTTTGCTTTGTCAAAATAATAGTCGGCCAAGTACACTGCCGCATCATCGTATTTTTTGCTTTGGGGAAATTGTTTAATAACCCTCTCGAGATATTTTTTTCCCTTTTCTGAGTTTCCCGATTCCATTTCAACAAAGCCGATGAAATAGAGAATTTCATCAAGACGAGGATGTTTGGAATACTCTTTTTCCAGCTGGTAAAAAACCGACAATGCTTCTTTTAAGTAATACTGTGAACGACTATTATCCAATTTTGGGGCAGAACCTACTTTTTCCTCTTCGGATTTCTTCTTTTCATATTCGACAAACTCCTGATTATAGACTTCCCCTTCCCTAAAACTGAGCTCCATGTATTTTTCAGCATAGAGTTGGCCCAGCTTGAGCAGAACATTGTCTTTATTTCCCTTGTTACCGGAATCCAATTCCTGGCGAAGCAACTTTATGGCTTCATCTCTTTTTTCGGCTAGAAACGTCTCTTTCGCAAAAAGGAACTGTTGCGCAGTTAGTGACGGCTCCTTTTCCCTTGTCTTTACCCCTTTGATTTCTACTCGTTGACTCTTGTAAGAAAAGGACTTCTCTGGAAGTGCGACTTTGGCTTGATCGGGAAGCTCAAAATTTTCATAGTCTTTCTCACGAGCTCTTGTGCTCGTTGAACAAATTACGAAAAGGCCCACCAATGCAAGGCCCATTTTTTTTCCCGCCATTTGTTTTTCTTTAGTTAACACAGGAGCTCTCCGTTGTGTAAATGTATGTTCCTAACTCGTCTTCCCAGTATTCGCCATTGAACGGCCAAAAGTGATAGCCAGCGGCTACTGTTGTCTCAACATCAACAACCCGTTTGGCAGGCAATCCCTTCTGTCCTTCAATCAATTCTTTTTCTCCAGTGACTACTTCTACTTTAAGGTAGTTTGCTTGCTCTCTTTGTTGAAGTAGTTCGGTGAGTTTTCGTTTGTGGAGTTTTTCAATCGCAACACCCGTTTCGCGACTTAGGCTTTCACGAAGCTCATCTAGCTGAGAGATCGTACGGTTGGTCTGGTCTGTCCTGGAAAGCTTAGTTAGATTTTCCCTTTCCTCATTGAGACCTTTTAAGATCTTCATATTGTTTTGAATACCCTGATCGCGCCCCAAAAAGTTAACAAATGATGAGTTAAGACCTTTTTTTGATTGATACGCTCTGAAATACGCATCTCTCGAACCCAAAGAAGCCGTTTCTTGTTCCATTGATCGAATAATTGGATCGTATAGGGAAAAGAAAGTTGATAGGTCTTTTCTCATTTCCTCATATTTACAAAGTTTATAAAGAATAGTGGCTTTTAAAATGTAAGCTTCCCCCACTAAGTCTTTCTGATAAAAAGGAGAAGTGATCGTATGGAGATTCCCCAAAGAGACTGCCGTGTCGTTCATTTTCATGAGCGGCCAGCTAGCTTCTAAAAGAACATCTATCCAATAGGGTGATGAACTTAAAAATTTCGAATAAAGCTCCACTGACTTTTCAACATTATCGGCTGAATAGGCAGTTCTGGCCAAGTTGAGACGGCCTAGTTCCTCAAGCCAATAGAGGTCTTTCTTGCCTTGAGTAACAGCCACCAGTTTTTCAAAGTAGTAAGCCGCTTCTTTGTAATCTTTTCGTTTAGTAGCCAAGATACCGAGATAATAGAGAGCTTTATTGTAAAATTGGGATTCTGGAGAGACAGACTTTAGATTTTTCTCTGCTTCAGAATTTTGATTGGCTTCAAACTTAGCAACTCCCATAGAATATCGAGCAAGACCACTCACTGAAGTTGGGATAAGTTTGTTGTCCATTTTCTCAATTACTTTTCCAAGACGGTCCGCAACATTAAGACGGTCTGCAATGATCACTGCATTTTTTATAGCTTTTTCGTAAACCTCTTTGAATCTTTCGTCCGGATTCAAAAGGACGTTGCGAAACGCAACATAACTAGAATAGTAGAGTCCCATTTCGAAGAAACTCAGGCCTTGATAATAGAACGCTCGATTTCTGATGTTGGCATCGGATGTCGAAGAAATCGTCTGCGCCAACGTTTCAAGTGCTCTTTCGTAATTTCCTGACTCAAATTGCTTTCGTCCCAATTCCAGAGAGGCTGTTTTGGAATTTTCTGAAAAGCTCTGCAAAGAACTGGTTAAAATAAGTATTGATACTAGGATGAGTACTCTTGTGAGCTTCATAGGATTTTTCCTTTTTAAAAAGCCAGGCGTTTGAGTAAACGAGTTGAGTTTCGGTTAAGTACGAGAAATAGTTATCGCGGCATCTTCGGGAGCCAAAAACTTAGTGCAATTCCCACTTGGTAATTATTTCTAAAATTGGGAGTTCGCTCTTGAGTCGTCGGATTTATCGTCTGCTCAGTATACATGTAGTCTCTCAGCTCAAGCTTCATAGAGAACCACTCTCTGAAATAAACTCTCATTCCTACTGCAGGATAAAAAGTAAAGTAAGAGTCCGTTTCAGTTTTTGCTAATCCCGCCCCCAATCCAAAATAGGGCTCAACGTAAGCTAACCACCGTGACAGCGTAGAAACCTTCCCGTAAATGGGGGTCAGCTGAACTCCGGTCGTTAAAAAATAGAGGATACGTTGAGGATCTGGCCTCAAATTAGGGCTCGGACTGGAGTTAGTATTTATGTCGTCCGTAAAACTGGTAAAAAAGTTTTTTGAGAACGTGAAGTTTAGGGGCTCTAGCGCAAACCAATCTTTAAGATGGAGAGTGTAACTCCCACCACTGGTCATGGTTCTTCTTACCGTACCAAAAGGGATGCCCCCGAAGAGAAAGGGGGTAATCTCATGGCGCCACTCTTTTCGAGTAAATTTCTTTTGAACAACCAAGACTTCGTCTTTGGATATCGAACCGATCTCAGATAACTGTTTTTCAATTTCTTCTGTTTCTGCACCAAATGCCGAAAGGGTAAGAGCGCTAACGAGAAGAAATCCTATGCATTTCAAAGTGTTCATGGTCCGATTTTTAAGAAGATAGGCCTTTACGAAAGATTTATGGAATCTTTAAAGAGTATAAAGGTTTAACTTTGGAATTTCCAGTACTTAGGGACACAGTCTATGGTGCGCTGTGCCGTTACTCAGCAGGCCCCACTTTTTATCATCGCTTGTTGTGTCGCGTTAATCTTTGGGGAGCGTTGACGGGAGCAGAACTTGGAGCATTAGCGATTTTAAACCCGGAAGACTCAATTGGACCCAACACTCAGAGCCTAACTGGGTCAACTCATGAAAAAGATAAGCTCCTACCCACTTAATAGGATCACGGGTTAAGGCACCACACCTTTCAAAAGGAATGGGCCAACAGGAAATATCCAGTTCCACCGTTTCTCCTTTATTAGGATCAGCCCCTTTGCTTTTTTGGAATTCCCCGCTTAAAGGGAACCCCCTTCCTTTAAAGTGTGTGGTTCCACAAGCGTCTTTTTCTGAGCGCTCTATCCAAAAGAGTCGATTCAAAGCTGAAATATGGAGAAAAACAGTAGGATGCTGCCCCGTACTGATGTGCTCGTCCAAAAACCAAACCCTTTGCTTATCGGTAGGTTCGCCTTCCTTTCTGAGTTCAAACCGATTGATACGTTGGAAAGAAGGGGGCAGCCCCTGAACCGACCAACTGACTGATGAAACGAAGGACACAAAAGCAAAGAGTAAAACTAAATTTTTCATGCCGGTCCCGAAAGCAAGAACTGTACCTTCCTCTGCAAGAGCCGGGTTAAAACTTCCAAAGCTTGATTTTCAAGGGCTTTTCAGGTTAGATCGCAATCTAGATGATTCACTTTTCGAACGTGCAGTCCCAATTCCAAGCTTCTTCCTTTAAGTCCGAATGATGTCTTTGCAACTTTTTAAATTGTTTTTTTCATGAAGCCTGTCGTTATTACTCTTCCGGATGGCTCCCAAAAACGATTTGAGGGCTCTACTACTCCGTCTCAAGTCGCTGCAAGCATCGGAAAACGTTTGGAAGAAGCTGCCATTGCCGCCACAGTAGATGGTAAGGAATGGGATTTATCTCGTCCGTTAGATAAAGACGTTCAAATTTCGATTATCACAAAAGACTCCCCGGAAGGATTGGAAATTTTACGCCACTCCACTGCCCATCTTTTGGCTCATGCCATTAAGGAACTTTATCCAAAATCCCAAATCACCATCGGTCCTGTGATTGAAGATGGCTTTTATTACGATATTGATTTCCCAGAGCCCATCACCCCTGACGATTTGCCAAAAATTGAAAAAAGAATGGCCGAAATTGCAAATCGAGGGTTAGAGGTTACTCGACAAGAACTTCCTCGTACCAAAGCAGTGAATTTGTTTAAATCCATGGGAGAAAATTATAAAGCGGAATTAATCGCTAGCTTCCCAGAGGAAGAAGTCATCACTGCCTACACCCAAGGTGACTTTACGGATCTCTGTCGAGGCCCTCATGTGCCCAACACCAAAAAGTTAGGAAAATTCAAACTCCTTTCTTTGGCGGGTGCCTATTGGCGAGGAAATGAAAACAACAAAATGTTAACCCGCATTTATGGGACTGCTTTTTTAACTCAAAAGGAACTCGACGAACATTTGAATCGTTTGGACGAGGCAAGAAAACGGGACCATCGGAAACTGGGCCCAGAGCTTGGTTTATTCACTTTTCTTCCGATTGCTCCTGCTATGCCTTTCTATCTTCCCAAGGGCGCATGGCTATTTAATGCTTTGGCGGATTTCATGAGAAAAGAAACTCGTACTTTGGGTTTCGAAGAAGTGATCTGTCCTCAATTGATGACAGCTGATCTGTGGAAAACCAGCGGGCACTGGGATCACTATCGTGACAACATGTTCGTAGTAGAGCACGAAGAAAGAGACACGCTTTGCTTGAAACCTATGAATTGCCCCGGACATGCTGCTCTTTTTGCTACTACCAAGAGAAGTTATCGGGAATTGCCTCTAAGGTTTTCGGAGTACTCTAAACTGCATCGAGATGAGCGAGCGGGAGTAACTCATGGAATTTTGAGAACTCGCACTTTTAGTCAAGATGACGGTCATATTTTTTGCTCTGAATCTCAAATTGCAGAGGAAGCTCTTCGCGGCATCGCTTTTACATTTAAAATTTACGATCTGTTTGGATTTAAAGAAGTTGAACTCAAACTTGCCACTCGACCAGAAAAATTCTTAGGTACTCCTGAAACTTGGGACAAAGCTGAGCAAGCTCTTGAGCAAAGCTTAGTTTCTTTTGGACGTCCATTTACCGTCGCGAAAGAAGAAGGAGCTTTCTATGGTCCCAAAATTGAATTTCACATTAAAGATAGTTTAAAGCGCACATGGCAATGTGGAACTATTCAGTTAGATTTTGGATTGCCTGAACGCTTTCAATTGGAATTCACTGACTCTGATGGAAAACCCCACCGGCCAGTTATGATCCACCGAGCTGTTTTAGGAAGTATTGAACGCTTCTTCGGGATTTTAGTCGAACACCATAACGGACATTTTCCGTTATGGATTAGTCCGGTTCAAGCTCTTGTTATCAATGTCACTGGCGACCAAGAAGCTTATGCCAAGGAAGTAGCACAAAATCTTCGTCATATGGGACTCAGAGTAGAAGAAGATTTGCGCAATGAAAAACTAGGTTACAAAATTCGAGAAGCTCAGCTACAACGTGTGCCCTTGATGTTGGTTTTAGGAAACAAAGAAAAAGATTCTGGAACTTTGTCAGTTCGAAAATCAACAGGGGAAACCTTGAATGACTTAACTTTAGAAGGGTTCAAAAAACTCGTCGAACCCCTTCTAGTACCAGGAGGAGATAGCCATTAATCTGAGAGATAATCGTTCAGGTGGAGATAATATTCGTATTAACCATAGAATCCGAGCGCCTCAAGTTCGCTTAATAGGAGCGGATGGAGCTCAGTTGGGAGTGATGGATACCCGTAAAGCCCTCGAACTCGCCATAAGTGCGGGACTGGATTTGGCAGAAATATCTCCCACTTCTACTCCCCCGGTTTGTAAGATCCTCGACTACGGTAAATACAAGTACCAGCAGAAGAAGAAAGCCCAACAAAGCAAGAAAAATCAAGTAGTTGTGATTCTCAAAGAAGTCCAATTTCGGCCTCAAACAGGCACTCACGACATTGAATATAAAGTAAAACACGTTAAAGATTTCCTTGAAGACGGCAACAAAGTGAAGGTTTCGATTCGTTTTCGGGGCCGAGAAATGGCTCATACGGATTTAGGTTACGCTTTACTCAAGCAAATCATTGACATGGTGGGTTCCTTGGGTATTGTGGAGCAAAATTCAAAGATGGAGGGGAAAGCCTTATCTTTGATATTCGCTCCAGCTGGAAAAGTTGGTGCGAAAAAAGTAGCAAAACCCGCTGAAACAGGTAAAGTGGAAAAAGATAAAAAGTCTGGACCCACTCCAGCCAAGCAAACAGAAAGTGCTTTAAAGTCAGACGGTTAGAAGGAAGTAGGAAGTATGCCCAAATTGAAAACAGTTTCGGGAGCCAAGAAGCGATTCAGAGTAACTGGCTCTGGTCGTGTAAAGCGAGCTCGAGCTTTCGGTAACCACATTTTAGAACACAAATCTGCTAAACGCGGGCGGCGTTTACGCCAAATGGGAATGGTTCATCCAAGTGATCTTCATCAGATCAAACGGATGC
>RFNO01000098.1 GCA_009927165.1 Pseudomonadota bacterium | reverse complement strand
ACCCCAGCCGTAACCCCACCATCGGCCCCACCAAGCTTGAGTGGAAGCTTCTTTGTCGAGTTCGCTAGAAGCAGTTGCTACGATATCCAATTCACCAACTTTATTGGCATCGACTGCAACGCTAGAAGCATAGGCATCCATAGTAGCTTCATCCATTGTTCGAGCTTTCACTCGAGCATCTAGATTATCTACACGATACACGTGAACCTTCTTAGCTGCTTGGTCCACTCTCACTAAAACAGCTGCAGGAGCCTGAGCTGCTTCGTGAGCTTCGTTATCGATTTGATCCGCGTGAACATTGTTCACTACAGCCATTGCCAATACAGCAAGCGCTGCAAACCATTTACTGAGTTTCATAAGAAACACCTCCATCAGTAGTAACGCATAGCAATAATCCGTGAAAATTTCAAGCAGTTAAAGTGGCTGATTGACCTCAAAAAAAGGCCCTTTTTTGTCACTCCTGAGACTGGGTGATAAGAACCTAATTCTATTTGATTTTTCCCGACTCAACATTAGACTGTTCCATGCTTGATGACATAAACACGAGGTGAATATGCGAGTGATTATTACGGGTGCAACCGGCTTTATTGGCAAATACGTTGTTCAAGGTCTTTTAAAAGAAGGGGCAACCCCTATCATACTGACCCGCTCACCCCAGACAGCCCAGAAAGTGTTTGGCTCTCAAATCGAAGCCCACGCTTGGAATCCCGAACGGGAACCAGCTCCTTCTGAAGTTCTTAGTTCGGCAGACGCTGTGATTCACTTAGCGGGCGAAGGTATTGCTAATAAACGGTGGAGTGAGAAACAAAAAAAGAAAATTTTGGAATCTCGAGTGCTGGGAACTCGGCATCTCGTTTCCGCTCTAAACACGCTCAAGGGCAAGAAGCCTTCCGTTTTAATCAGCGCTTCGGCCATCGGCTTTTACGGAAATCGTGGGAACGACTTACTTACAGAGTCGTCTTTATTGGGAAATGGATTTTTGTCAGACGTATGCTCTGCGTGGGAAGACGAAGCCAAAAAAATTGACTCTTCGATTCGGCTCGTGATTCCCAGAATTGGAATCGTATTAGGACGAGAAGGCGGTGCGCTTGCCAAACTTTTCCCCCTCTTTAAATTAGGCGGGGGCGGTCCCGTTGGTTCCGGAAATCAATACATGAGCTGGATTCACGTAAAAGATGTAGCTGGAATGATCCTTTTCGCTTTGAAAAACAAAGAAGTTAAGGGAGTCATGAATGCAGTAGCTCCCCACCCCGTCACAAACAAAGAGTTTTCTCAGGCTTTGGGAAAAGCAGTACATCGTCCTGCTTTTATGCCAGCTCCGGCGATAGCTATTAAGTTAGCTATGGGTGAACTTTCATGTTTGGTACTTCACAGCCAAAAAGTACTCCCAGAAGTTGCTCAAAAAGCAGGATATAAATTTCAATTTGAGCAAATTCAAGGAGCGCTGGATGACTTGGCCAATCATAAACCTAATCGAAAAATTTCGATGGCATCTGCAACTCACTAAATGAATCTGAACACTGAAAAGGTTCATAAATTTTACACGGAAGACTTAGCTGTTAGGGCTTCCGTAGTGATCAGCACTGGCATTTGTCGAGAAATTTGCTCTATTCACCAGACCTTCCCCCTTGCCACCATGGCCGTCGGTAGACTGTTAACCGGAACTCTTCTCATGGCTAGTCAGCTGTGGGAGCAACAGTCGCTTTCAGTTCGATTAGAAGGAAGTGGCGCGCTGGGACACCTTTATGCCGAAAGCGCTTTTGAAGGCACTTGTCGAGCTTATGTTCAAAATCCTCAAGCTGATATTCCCCACCTCAGTGATGGTCGTCTCGATCTCAAATCGGCCATTGGGGAAGGAGTTTTGGTTGTAAATAAAAACATTCCTTTTCAACGACAATCTCAAATGGGAATTGTTCCCATTGTGAGTGGAGAAATCGGGGAGGATTTGGCGTTTTATTTACAACAGTCTCATCAAATCCCATCAATCGTCTCTCTATCCGTTTCGCTGGATAAAGAGGGCAAAGTAACAGCGGCTGGAGGAGTACTGATTGAGCTAATTCCAGGTGCTCCTGAAACTATCATTAAGAACTTAGAGGATAAAATTGCTCTCGCAGGTCCTCTTTCTGTCCGACTTCAAAGAGGGGATAACCCACGTGAGATTATCGGTGAATATTTGCACAACTCACCAATCATCGGGGTGGAACATGAACATCCCATTCGTTACAGTTGTCGTTGTTCTATGGAAAAAGTTGAGAAAACGCTTACTTTAATGGGCAAAGCGACTTTGGCTGAAATGGCTCTCAAGGGAGAGAATGTTGGCGTGAAATGTGAATTTTGCGGAAAACAATATCAAGCCACGGTTACTAGAATCAAAGAGCTGCTTCGTTTATTAGCAACTGAATAAGTTTTTTTGTGGCATAAAAAGCTCTAGCCGGAAACCTTCTACCTGAAACAGGGCACACGCTTGTTTGTTTTCCATTCCCTAAGGGTCGCAATTGAACATAACCTTCCGAGGAACCCAAATTATTAAGGCCGCAAATTTCTCCACTGCAAACGACATGACGAACATCATCCCAAAATGATTTTACTTCTCGATAAATTGCTGGGTTATTTACATCAACAGGAAGAATTTTTTTTGTCAGGTAAATATCAGGGGCTGGGTTATAGTAACCCACTAAGATCAACCGACCAAACTTCTGCCAGAAAACCGAATTTTCAAACTCCTCATCTAGAACGCTTTTTGGGTTAAGCTGAGTGATTTTTAGTGTTTCTTTTGGAACAAATTGTCCGTCACGAAACAGCAACTCAGTAGTCTTCAATTCGAAGTCTTCACCATCACGAGCAGCACTCGGATCTAAATTGAGACCTGCTGCTCGCTCGATGGTTTGCCCTACCCATCCTTTGTTTTTTTTCCCCCCAAAGGAAATTGAAATGGAGTAACACTGAGCAAGTTCCAATAAATTCCGCCCGGGCAAAATCTTGACCAGTCGCTCAAGCACCTCAACCCGCAGAGGTTTGGATTTTCTTTTCGACAACATAGCTTTTTGTAGCATGGGAAACTGCCCTACGCTAGGACACGGTGCTGCAAAATGCACCCTTTAGAAAAGCAGGGGTTTTTCCGTTGATAAAGAGAGAGGGTTAATTCTGATGAAAAATGATTCTTTAGCCCAAAATCCGTTTCTGAAAAAATTGGCCAGAACTTTTGATCGGGGCGACGTTATTTTTGAGCAAGGCGATCCTGGCAATACCGTTTTTCTAATTTTGCAGGGTTCAGTCAATTTGATTGCTAAACGCTCTCAAAAGGAATCAATTATTGGGAGCGTGAGCGCTGGCGAATTTATTGGTGAAAAAGCTCTTTTACAGGACAAACCTTTCCCCCGCTTCTGTTCTGCCGTAGCTGCGGAATCGGTCTTTGTGATCGAATTGGGAGCCACACAATTTGCTCAACTTGAGAAGGACGCTCCTGCAGTTTTTAATGTTCTACTGAAAAAAGCTTTTAAAACCTGTATTCAGCGCTTAGATGCCTCAAACCAATTGGTAAGTTGTTTAAGAAACTACGACCCAAGAAAGAGATTTTTAGATTACGTAAAGTATGTTTTCGCCCATTTTAGCCAACCCAACTTTAGTGGACGAATGGCTTTATTATCGGACGAGGACATCGCATTCCAAATTGGCTGTAGTTCAGATGAAGTCGGCGAGTGGTTGGCCACACTTTGTGATTTGAACATTCTGCAAGCTGACCAAAATCACTCCTATACTACCCAAGATGAACATTTGCTAGATTCAGTGTCTTTTGAGTCTTTAGCGCAATATGAGGCAGCTTAACCAGACACAAATGGGAAACAAATCAACTTTCTTTTTTGCTTTTGTTTTCATTTTTTTCTTTGTCACTCCCTCCACTAGCCCAGGACTCACACTCAAACCCGCACTCAATTGGGGCTTTTGCGCTCCTCAAATTTCGCCTGAAAATAGAGGAGTAGACGTATCGAAACAAACTGCTTTGCTGGGAGGCTTACTCTTTGAGTTGCCACTATTTCCCTTCGTTAATCTCGACTCAGGTGCTCTTCTCCACCCTTACGGTCAGTCGTTGAAAGATACTTCAACTCAGGTCACCAGTGAAACCAAATGGAAACAGCTACTCATTCCTGTGGGGCTCAGACTGCGATTAATCCCATTTTTCAATCTAGGTTTGGGAGGCTATTACGGTGTTGCTACAAGTTCTCAGGCAGATCAGTCCGTTTCGGTTCCGGGGTTAGCGACCGCAACTAGCGAAGTCGCTTTAGCGTCGGAACAAAAATCAGACTACGGGTTGTACTCCAGTGTGAGTGTAGAATTTTCAATCTTTCCCTCGGCAGCAATTTTTGTGGATGGTCGCTATTTATTAGGTTTGAAGAACCAATCGGCAAGTGAAGGTAGCAGTCTCAAGTTTAATCACTTCCAATTTCTTTCCGGTTTATCTGTGGAATGGTGACTTCAACCACATTGAAATTTGGCCGACTCTAAAATGGCTTTGGTTCTGTCCAAGACTTTGGCACAGTGTTCAGTCCCTTGGATGCTAGTGGCTATAGACTTTTTCTCACCAAATTTAACGTAAGAAAGCTCACAACCACCAGATTCTTTTTCAAGCACCGCTAAAAAACGTTCATCATTGCCTAAACGGCACTTAAAGCTGCTGACCAGTTTTCCTTCCATTTTGAAACCACCCACATCCTGTTTCAAACTCACAGGCTTTGAGACGCATCCTGTAAGGAAGCTAAGAATGAGGATTGAAATCAGCCGCATGGCATTTCCTTTCCAAGAAATCGAAACCCTTAACAGACCTTGGGAGATGAGGATAGTATGATAAACTTTATTTATGAGATTAGCCATTTCAATCCTCTGTTTATTTGTGAACTTCGCCTCTTGGGCAAACGAACCAGTTGATATCGGTAACCCACTTTTTCTCAAGGTTCTTTTCAATCAATATCAAAGCCTTCATCAACAAACCTTAGTGAGATACTTTGAAGTGGAAAATAAATCCGATGGACTCTCAGAAGAGTTTCGAAATATTTTGGGCGATAGAAAACTTAAGGTGACAACACAATTTAGTGAAAAGGGAAAAGTTCTCCCGGACATTAATTTGTTGCAAGCTATGATTACCGAAAGAAAAAGGCTGGAGGCAGACTCGATCTTTATTGACGAACTTGGAAAAAGCCCCCTTTTGATTAAACAATTCGAAAAGAAAATTTGTTCAAACCTGCTTTTGCTAGAAGCTTCGATAGTTATGCTGACCTATATTGAGTACCTGGACGAATTCAATCGGGGTGTAAGAAAACTACCTAAAGCTCGTCGGAATATCGCTCACAAAAACTTGGACGAAGATGTACGACTCATGAAAGTATTGTCAGCTACCTTAACCGCTTTTGATTATTCAAAAATGCGTAAGTCTCAGATGGCGCTTTCAAATACTGGAATTCTGGCAATGAATCCCAAAGAGTCCAAGGACATTCTCTCTATAATTGAGTCTGGTCTGGGCAAAATGAATGAGGATACACTAATTACCATTCCTGATTCGCTTCCAAATAATGAGAAAAAACAATTAGAAGACCTTCGATTAAAAAACACTAAAAAACTCGTCAAGATGATCGATAGATTAGCTAAGTCTTTTATCGTTGCAAACAAAGCACAACTGGATGATTACCAATACCATATTCTTAAACTTACCCAGAAACTCAATGAGGGAAGCAAAGAAACCCATCGAAAATCAGGAAAATAAACTGTTACTTTTTTATATTGTGCCGAAACAGCTCATCGCCTTCTTCGTCCAGAAAGCGAAATAGAGCTTTGTTTTTGGTTAAAAGAAGGTGAGCAAAACCTAGTTGACTAGAAGCAAATACAGTAGATTTCCCCTTGCTTACCGGACGATGCTCGGAGGCAGCTCCACTAACGATAAAATCAGGCCGCTCACCTCGTGTTAAGTATTCCAAGTTGTGATCATGCCCCGAAAAATAAAAATCAATCCGATTCTTTAATAATGGCAGCAGCTTTTCTTTCAGTGAAGACGTGTCGCCATGCATGCCGTGGGAAAAAATAGGACGATGACCGTACACAATTTTCCACTGTGTCCTCGACAAGGCGATTTGTTCTTTGAGCCAAAGTACCTGCTCATCATCGAAGTTCTCGGTATCGATCACAAAAAAATCGACGTCCTCTTTTTGAAACCCGTAATAACGCGACGGAAATTTCCATTTACTGCACATTTTTGAAAAATCGATCTGCGCTTGGAGACTGCCACGATAGTCATGATTTCCCAAAGTTGGATAAAAAGGCATATCTAAAGATTCATAGGGCTCTTCAAATTTGGTTTGCCATTGAGGGTCCTGATAAGACTCCACTCCTGAAGGATAAATATTGTCCCCCAAGAGAAGAACGAATTGGCAAATCTCGTCCTGACAAAAACGAGCCGTAGCACGAGCCACTGTTTTTTGATTAGCATCCCCGGAGCCTGAATCACCAAAGGCCAAAAAACCCACTGACGCTGAAAAGCATTGACCCCAACAAAAAAACAAAAGTGCAAAGGTAATTAGCCACTGAAAACCTCGAATTTGAGATGTTTTTTTCATGAAAAGTGAATCCCTGGGAAACAGGTATCAACAACGCCCAAGGTCGTCGATTTATTTTTTTGACGCTTCGCGCCTTCCTTAACTAACAAAAGTGTAATCTTTTTCAACTCTTCAGCCGATATCTAACTAGACAGAGGCTCTAAGAGGGCTCACAACACTATGAAATTATCACTGAAATATAAATTTCTTTCCGTTCTTTTAGCGATTGTCGTAGCGGGACTATCGACCTTCTTTTTCTTTTCCCGAAAAACGTTCTCCGAAGATAAAAAGCTTTTTGTTCTTGATTGGAATCTCAATAACCTCAAATCAACTATTAGCGAGATCAAGCTCGAGTTGAAAGGACGAATGGAAGAGCTGCAAATCTTAATTCCTCGCGTTTATCAGTCCGCCGCCAGCGGATCCCTGGACGATCCCCAGTTGTACCGAGGTCTTTCAAAACGTCTTTCTTCAGAAGTTTTTGCGATTACTTTTCTTCAAAAAACTGGCGAAACCTACAAGATCAACCGCTATCATGAAAACATCAGTCTTTTGAAAAAATACAATCTCTCTTCAAACGACTACAAACAAGTCGACAGATTAAAACCCCTCGCGCAGAACGTAGTTCCTAATGAAGCAGGAATTCAGCTTTTGAATCGATCCGTATCATTTGGAACAGACTCGAAAAAAGTGTCACTTCCACTTCTTACGATTATTGTTTCTAGTTCATTCTTAAATGACCAGTCTCAACAAACTCTCATTGCGATCGATATGCTCCAGGACTTCATGACCAACAACCTCAGGCAGTCTGAGCTAGCTGAGCTATTCTTGATTTCCAAATCGGGTTTTCTTATTAGCCATCCGCAATTACAGCCGCTTTTTGAGTTTAATAACAAAAAATATAATCATCCTATTGTACAGAAACTTGAAACCAGAACATTTCCTCGAGAATCCTTAGAACTTGAGTTGGGTAAAGAAAGCTACTTAGGAAACTTAGGAGAAACGGGTTTAGGCGATGCATTCGCAGTATCTCAGATCAAAAAAAGTGATGCATTTAGAGCCTTAAGAACTATCACTCAACAAACACTACTCATTGGTTTACTCATTATTGCCATTGCTCTCGCAGTCAGCGTCATTTTTGCCGCTACACTCACCCAGAACATACAAAAACTTGAACATGCTGCAAGAGAAATTGGAGCGGGAAATCTGGATGTCAAAGTAGATATTAAATCGGGTGATGAGGTGGAGAGCGTAGCAACAACATTTCAGTGGATGACGGTAAAAATCATTGCTCTCATTAAAGAAACAGCTGAAAAGGCTAGGATGGAAGAGGAACTTGCAACTGCTAGTCTTATTCAGAATACCATTCTGACCCCTCCCAAATTGAACATTGATTCTACGGAAGTGGTTCCCTATTACAAAGCAGCAAGCGAGTGCGGGGGCGATCTTTGGGATGCCTTCGTAAAAGATGATAAGTTAACAGTAATACTTGGCGATGCCACTGGCCATGGAGCTCCCGCTGCTATTGTAACTGCTGTGGTTAAGAGCTGTGTATCCACTTTAAATAGTTTTACTGCAGGAAAAGTGCTCTCTCCGTCAGAAATGCTGAATCGGGTAAATGAAATCGTTTATCAGTCCTGTAAAGGCGAACTGCTCATGACGATGGCTGTGGCCCAATTAGATTTGAAGACTGGGCAATTAGCTGTTTCTAATGCAGGACATGAGTCTCCGTTTTATGTAAAGGGCAGTCAGTTCTCCCATTTAAAGTCCCAAAATGAACAAAAAAAACCAAAAGCAGAAGCTCTGTTTGTTCGGGGTGAACGACTTGGGTTTTCTGCGGAAACCCAAT
Source organism: Pseudomonadota bacterium (assembly GCA_009927165.1). GTDB lineage: Bacteria > Bdellovibrionota > FAC87 > UBA2466 > UBA2466 > RFNO01. Next base: position 37,949 of record RFNO01000098.1, on the reverse strand, counting down.
ATGAGACTCTTCAGCTCCAAATGGAAGCAGGAGATTCGGTTCTCCTTTATTCAGACGGAATTTCGGAAGCTCATAACAAAGAAGGTAAAGCTTGGGGCGAAAGAGCACTCAAAAACTTATTTGCATCCATAGGGAATCGAACGCTCGAGGAAATCAAACTCGAATTGGTCAAATCAGTTGAGACATTTATGGGCGATGCGCACCAAGATGACGATATTACTTTTGTTCTTTTCGGATGGAAAAAACCCCATTCGCAACTCAGAAATGAATCGAAAGCCGCATGATTTCAGCTAAACAAAAACCACAGCCTCAAACGGACACTCTCTGCGTTGGCTTGTTTTCGAAAATGGAGGCTGCCTTAAAAATATCTGAAGGAATTCGGCATTTGCATTCTACTGTTCTAGGACTACAAGACGCCTGTGTCGTGAACACGCAACAACTCCAAAAAGGAGTGAAAGCTCAGTACACATGGGAAATCAACTCCTTCGATAAACTCGATTACTTTGAAAACAGTTCGGACAGACACTCAATTATCCAAAACATCATCGAAACGACTCAGTTTGGAAAAACCTTACAGAATCGTAATCGACTCCAGTGTGTTGCCGAGGAATTGCTAACGAACGCTTTTTACCACGCTTACAAAAGCAGCCAGGGCCAAGAGAAATACCTAAGACAAAACCCTGCACAACTCACTCAACCTGAAGCAATTGGCATAGGTTTCAAAGAAAATAAGGAAGGCCTACATCTCGTTGTTGAAGATCACGGAGGGAGTCTCATGTTTGCAAATCTAGCTTCATGTTTCTCACGCTGTTACGCTCCCAAAGGACAACGTGAACTGATTGAGCAGAAAGGTTCAGGGGCGGGACTAGGCCTATTTATGATATTTGAAAATGTCACTCATTTGCATATGCGTGTATCACCCAATCAACGGACACTCATATCCTGTTGGCTTTCCAATATGAGCTCCTTTGACCCCGATAATTTTTCATTCAATTTTTTTGAGGAATCTTCAAAATGATAAATGACAAACTAAAAATTGAAAAAATAATGGTTGATGGGCAGCCTCAACTCAAGTTGAAGGGAGTCATCGATGAAGATGCGAGCTTTGACGTAATTAAAAAAGAAAATGGACCTCTTTATTTAAATTTATCAGAAGTAACCGGTATCAATTCACTAGGTATTCGGAACTGGGTCAACCTTGGGAAGGAACTGTCTGGACGGGAAATATTTTATATCGAATGTCCACCGGTTATTGTGCGCCAAATGAATATGATCCCAAGCTTTTCCGGACAGGCGAAAGTAGTGTCAGTTTTCGTGCCTTATGTTTGTGACAATTGTGAGACTGAAAAATTAGTTCTCGTTGGGCAAAAGGAACTATCTTTATCATCTCCTCAGGTAGCGGAATCGTTCTCTTGTGAGAACTGCAAAAATGGAGAAATGGAGCTTGATGGCAATCCCAAGCAGTATTTTGCATTCAAGAAATAATTAAATGAAAGCGCAGGCATTAGAAAATAAAAATCCTTTACAGGACTGGATTGACCAGTACCGTTCCTATTTTGATATTTTTTTGGATGCGTTTTGTGTTGTAGATTGCCAAGGTAAGGTTTTGGAATTCAATATCGCTTTCACTGAGTTGACTGGAGAATCCCATCGAAAGATCCTGAAAGTTGGACAACTTTCGGAATTAATCAAAATCGATGCGTCACTCCCCTATCCTTCAGAAACCGTGATTAGGACTGGGCAATCGGTTCGCCTGGATGAAGTAAAAGGAAGCACCAAAGCGTACAGCGAACTCAACTTGATTATCGGTGCAGTGCCTGTTTTTGGGTCTCAATCGCAATTACTTGGAGCAGTTCTCACCTTTCGAAATGTTTCTGCTGAAGTAATGCTTCAATTGAAATACGAAGAACGAAAGAAAGAGTCTGTGACTGATGGACTCACTCGAATGTTTAATAAGACATACCTCGAAGAACATCTTAAAAAGCTTCTTAAGAATTCACTGCGAGAAAAAAGACCTCTCACTCTCATCATGGGAGACGTTGATCATTTTAAACGAGTCAATGATACCTATGGGCATCAAGCAGGAGATTATGTTTTAAAACTCGTAGCTACCATCATTAAAAACATGATGAGGGAAACGGATTTAGCGGGAAGATTTGGTGGCGAAGAGTTTATGTTTATTCTTAATAACTGCGACGCTGACGGGGCAAAGATATTTTGTGAGCGCTTAAGAAAAAATATCGAAAGCACTCTATTTATTTTTGAAGGCAAGCGAATCCCCATCACGATCAGCTTGGGAACTTCTTCTTTAATGTTAGGTTGGTCTCAAGACGTAAACCTAGATGAATTACAGACCAATCTTATCCACCAAGCAGACTCTGCCCTCTATCAGGCAAAAGCAAATGGTAGGAATCGCTTTTGCCAATTCGAAGACAAACCCTCAAAAAAATAAAACTTAGGAAGGTTTCTGAGACAGAATCTTGTAGACACCCGTTCCACAAGCAGAACATTTTCCCTGAAGGGCAGGTCTGCCGTTTTTCATTTTCACTTCTTGAGTGTCTTTCATTGTTGTTTTTTGTCGGCACTTGACACAATAGGCGGTTTCTTCAGCCATGATGTTTCCTCTGCTAAGGGTTAGTGCTTCCCTCGTTCAGCTATGATTCGCTGAGCCGGAAAAGACACTCATATCATAGCCCAATCTAGTTAAAACCAAGAAGGAGAATCCCACGAAAGAATTAACGCATTACGTTGTTCGGTTTTCTGGTTTCAGATTGGCGAAGTATCTCAAAAGACGACTCCGAGAAATTACCGGCCAACTCTACCGCGTTGCGCATCATGGAGTCGGCTTCCGTTCTGGCCAACAGATCTGTACTTGATTTGTTGAGTTCGAGGGCCGATATCGCTTGCTGTAATAAAGGTTCTCTTTGTTGGAGTTTTTCCAAAGTCGAAGGACCCACCAAAGGAGAGATGTCTTCGACTTTAACAAGTAACGAATGGTGCTGGCTGTTTTTCTCTTCAGATTCACCCAATTGGATTTGGGTTGTAACTCCTCCATTGGCCGGAGAATGTCCCAGAGGCGAATAAAAAACACTCGTCGTTAATTTAATAACTCCCGTAGCTGCCTGCGTTCCTAAATCCAAGAAAGGATCATCTAACTGAAAAAGTTTTTGAACACTCCCCTTACCGTAAGTAGCGGACGTACCCACTAATAAAGCGCGTTGATGATCTTTAAGCGCAGCTGCGAGAACCTCGCCGGCACTGGCTGTCTCTTTATCCACCAAAACAACTAAGGGTCCATCATAAACAGGTTTGTTGCTCTCTTCTGGTGTTATCACTCGAGTTTCAGTTTGATCTTTTACGCCCACTACGGTTTCAGAACCTAAAAACAACCCAGCCATCGCAACTGCTTCTTCTAAATATCCGCCCGGATTGCCTCGCAAATCCAGAACAACCGCTTGAAAGTTCTCTTCGCTTTTCTTGAGTCGCTCTAACTGGGTTTTTACATCATCAGAGCTACTGTCTTCCTCTGCGGTCTGTCCCATACCTCCCCTTCCGTAAAAACTTGGGATAGTGATGACAAATATTTTTTTCCCTCCCGCAGTAGCTAACCATTCGGAACCTACTTTTTTGTCCTGAAATGCAGATTCCGAACGAGTAAGAGATATGGTCTTATCTCTGTTTTGGGAAGCAATTGTTAGGTTTACGGCAGTATCTTTTGCCCCTTTTAAAAGCTCAGTGGCTTCATTGAAACTCATTTTTTCAATTGATTGGTCATTAATTTTCACAATCAAATCACCCTTTTTTATTCCAGCCTCTTGAGCAGGAGACTCAGGAATAGTTTCTTCGACCCAAAGTCCTTTCAGAGATTTTTGAACTCGAATTCCCACGCCAGCTGATTCTCCCGATAGCTCATCATAGAACTCTTTGAATTCACTTTTTGAATAGTACGTAGAATAAGGATCTAAAGAACCAAGAACTGCTTTCGCTAGAATAACTCGGCCATTGAGCTGCTCAGTGGCTAAAATCTGTTCGGCTCTTTCACGCACAAATAGCTCTTTGTGATTCCGATAGCTTTTTAAAACTTCTAAGGGAGTAGAATCGACCCATTCTTGAATTATTTTGTTTTGGCGCTGGGAGAGTTCCTGGACATTCTTTGCAAACTGGTTAAATGTGTTCGAAGTCTTGCTTGCTTTATTTCTTTTAGCAAGCGAAAGATTTTTTTCTGAGAACAAAGTGGCTTGTTGGATAAAGCGTTTTTTGACTGATTGAATATGGTTATTAAACCAAGAATCAAAAACGGAACAATTTTTTTGATTCAAGAAAGAGTCCCAAGAAGCCAAAACTTGATTTCTTAAATCAGTCACTTCCTCTTCTAAAAAAAGAATTCGGTGCGGATCGATTTTTTGGACAAACATTTCGGCTGTTTTTTTTGCGGCACGGGTCGATTGAAGTGCATTTGATTTCAGGCTGTGGTGAGACGCTCCCCAACGAGCCATTTGAACCAAGTCTCCACAGTTTAATGAGGGAACGAACTTGCTTTCAGATGAGCTAGCGGGAAATTGTTTCAGCCCCCACCAAGAAACGAAGACAATCAGAACACAAGCGAGTGATTTTGAAAAAAACGTCAAACGATGAGATGGCACCCTGAGAGACCCCCCGTATTGCGTTAGAATACCCACCCAAATAATGACGCAATGTATCACAACTGACAGGTGCTTGCAGTAAGATTTTCGATACTTAGGTTAAGTCCCCTAATTTACTGACTAAACATTCTACAAATTAACGCATCGCTTACTTATGGAAATGATTGAACTTTCCGATAAGGACTTGAGGAATTGTAGAAAGGTTAGACGGGTTTTAGCTCATACTTTCAGTAACTTAAGCTACCTCTCGTTTTGACCCGGTTTTTAAGAATTGCTACACTATGAGTATAGAACGTTGCGTCAAAGACTAACATTTAAAAGATAACAACAGGTAAGGAGTAACATCATGTTGAAGCAATTCTTAAAGGACGAACAAGGACAAACAACAGTCGAATACTTACTGATCATTGCAGTAATCGTAGTGGGCATTTCGCTGGTGGGTAAAAAAATGCAAGTCGGACTGGAGAAGTTAACTCAATCAGTCTTCAGCGGCGTAGAGACCCAAGTCGGCAAGCTCATGAAAGCTGCTAATGGTGGTTAAGTAAGCAGACAACGCAAGTTGTCTCTTGAGGAGAAAAGATGCGCAACTTCGTTGGCAGAAGAAAGTGCCGCGGTCAGAGTACCGTAGAGTACGTGCTTCTGCTAGCGATGGCGGCGTTGTTCTCCGTCAAGATCATCGGCTTCTTCAACGATGTCTTCAAAGAAGGGTTAACCGTTCTTGAAGGAAACGTTGAAGTAGAAGCTCGCACGGGGCAAGGTTTTAAGTAACTTTGGTCCGAGCAAGCTGTTTGTCCCGCTCTAGGAACTTTGGGGGAACGTATGGGTGGGGCTTTGGAAATTGGGGTGTGGTGCCTGCTGATTGCAGCAAGTATCACCGACATACTTTGGGGCAAAGTATTTAATGGCCTCACTCTGCCCTTTTTGGCTCTGGGCTGTCTCTTCAGCTATTTTGGCTGGGGACTGAACCAGCTTGGACTCTCTTTGCTTGCGGCTGGAACGGCTTTCCTAGTTCTTTTTCCTCTTTATTTTGCAAAAATTATGGCGGCTGGAGATGTGAAATTGCTCATGGCAGCGGGGGCTTGGCTCAATCCCAAGTCTGTTATGGAACTGGCAGCACTCGCCGTAGTTTTCGGTGCTGTGGTGGGGCTCATTGTGATGATGGTGCGAAAAGGTATTAAGGGAACCACCCAAAGTTTAGCCCGACATTTAACGGATCAACCCAATAAAGAATCGACTCGGATCCCTTTTGCACCAGCGTTTTTGTGTGCTTTTTCAGTTTTAAAAATTGCGGAGTTAAGAGGATGGTCACTTTACTAAAAAACCGGAGCGGCCAAACAGTCGTTGAGTACTTGCTGCTTACTTTATTTGCGGGGCTCACTGCTGTGGTTGTTTTGAGGATCACCGGTAATTTTACTAAAGAGACAGTAGCGATGATTTCGGGAAAATTAAAAAACGTCGTTCGAAATGGTGAAGTTTCAGACGGGGAAACATCTCCAGGACAGCAAGGACACCCTTCGAATGATAAACGTTTTAAAGAGTTGCATTTTTAGAGCCATGATAAACTGTAAACATTTAAAACTGAACCGGAGCGGGCAATCTGCAGTTGAATTCATGATTGTTACGCTCGTTGTTTTTTTCTTTCTACTTTTCTTCCTCAGTCTCAGTTTTGCGCTCGTTCTTAGCCAGTACATGGACTACGCAACTTTCATGGCCGCCAGAACTTACAAAGCCGCTCATGGGGATCTTCCTACTCAAAGAGACAATGCGCAAAAAGTGTTTTTTGCTTACGCCGACAGAGTAACGGCGACCAGCTTAGTTCGCAATGTCCGACTGGATTTTCCCAACAACAATGGTGTTCGGGCCCAATACGAACTTAGCTTATTCTATTTGCCGCCTCTGTTCGTAGACCAACCCATTCCCAGCCGGATTTTGCTTACGAGTGAAAGCTTTTTAGGAAGAGATCCTAACACTGATGAATGTTTTAGCTTCTTTGAATCTTTTGCTTCTCGATTGCGCTTGCAAATGTTGGGTGAAGGAAATGATTTAACTCGGCAAATGGAAGATAATGGATGCTAATATGAAAAAGAACCAAAAAGGACAAGCAGTGGTTGAAATGGCAATTGCGCTGCCTTTCATTATTTGGCTTATCTACTACACGCTCAGCTCTTTTTTGGTTCTGCGAACTGCTCAAGTTGGGCAAAAGTATGCCGCCAATAATTTACATCAACGGCTGGATCACCGGGCAATTTTTGTGGTGGATGGGGTCAAACGAAGTCTGGCCAACAGAAACTTTTTGGCAGTGCAGTACCGAAACATCGATGGCAACACCACTCCCAAGCGAAAAATAGTAAGAGGATCCATTGAAATAGACACGGTTGTGGGAATTTGCCGAGAACCGAGGTGTAATTAAATGGCTAACTCTCGTCCCATTATTCTTTCCGCAGTTTCTTTCGCAGTCGCGTTGCTTTTGGTTTCCGCTTACACAAACATGCGTGAATCTGAAGTAACAAAGACCTTTGGGGAGAAAGTTGTTGTTGTTGTCGCTAAGGAATCGATCCCGGAATACGGTCTCATTCGACTCAGCCAACTAGGCACTTCTTCTGTTTATAAAAAATTTGTTCAACCACAGACCATTCTAGTAGACAGCGAAGATGAAAGCGCTCTGGCAAAAGCAACGGAATCCATTGTGGGCAAATCGGCCTACATGAACATTTATGCTGGCGAACAGGTAACGCTCACTAAATTGGTTCATCAAGACGGCAAGCCCCTCTTGGACAGACAAATCGAAAAGAACTCGAGAGCAATTACTTTTGAAATCTCTCCCCATACTGGAGTTGGCCGCTTGATTAGACCAGGAAATCGTGTTGACATTCTGGCTCCTGCCCAATTCAAAGTAGGAGATGAAACCCAAATCGAAATTAAAACTGTCTTTCAAAATGTACTGGTAGTCGCCACAGGAAAGGCCATCTTAAATGGCGTGCCTACTCGAGTGAATCGAGCAGTTTTAAGTAGCCTTGAGATGGAATTTGAAGCCCAGAGAAGAAAAGACCTCTATCAAACATCCCCTGATCCTTCTACGACTTCTCGTCCCGATGATAATTACAATACGGTAACGGTTCAGCTATCTGCTATCGACGCAGAAAAAATGATTCTACTTCAATCGGAAATTGGAGATCGAAAACTTTATCTGACATTGAGAAACAATGCGGACCAAGGTGTCGCCAAATTAGATACAACAATTCTAGATCAAATCCTAGGTCCTGAAAGTGAATTAGGTCGTAGCAAAGTAAAACCTGTTGAGCTTCCACCAGTGGAGCCGCGGTTCTACGACAACAAAGGGGGAACTCTAACCCCAGTATACTAAGGGATTTAATTTATGGAAAAACGAGCCACTTTACTATCAATAGGACTATCCGTTCTCGCCATGTATTTGGTGTGGCAGTATATTTCTGGAGAGGATGAACGTCTCAAAAAGGATTACGAAACCACTTTAAACGTGGTTATTGCGAAAAGAGATATTCTCCAGTTTGAGACCATTAGACCTACAGATATTACAACTCTCAGCGTTCCAGCGAAATACTTACCTCCCGGACTCATTGTAAATCAGGAAGACGTCTATGATTCCGTTGCCGCTATCCCCATCAGCAAGGGGGAATACATTCTCGATAACAAAATCATTTCAAAGAATGTCTACTCAGGTCTAGACACTCAAATTACTCGTGGAAAAAGAGCAATTTCAGTACCGGTTAATGTAAGAAGTTCGGTAGGATTCCAGCTGAGACCCGGAAGTCGCGTCGACCTTGCTGCTCTCTTTGAGTACAGCGTGAAAACAAAGCCAAGCGTAAGTGAAGTAAAAGTGTTTTTGCAGGATCTTCTGGTGCTTGCTTCGGGACGTACCATCCAAAGTGAGGCCCCGAAAGCAGTCGACCAAAATATTATCAAAGGGCTTTTAAGCGGAAATAATCCGGAGATCCCCAAAGACCAAATTGAACTCCGAGACACTTTGAATTACGCAAAAACCGATGCAAACTATACAACGGTAACGCTCGAAGTGACCCCAGAACAGGCCCAAAGCATTACTTATGTCATGACGGCCTATCCGGATTCTTTGACTCTTCTCTTGAGAAACTCGGAAGACAGAACAGTTAATCAAACAAGCACAACCACTTTACGAGATGTGATGGGGCCTGATTCTTGGTTGGTGAAGGGTCCCAAGGCACCCACTCCAAAAAGTGCACCTAGGATACGTTTTTATGATTATGTCGGCGGTGAACAGGTGAAAGTGTATGGCCCTAAAGATTAATTTTTTTGATGGAAGGAAACGGCCCATGATGAACAATATCAATCGATTTCTGATTGCGGCATTGGTAGTTGGGCTCATCCCGCTTGCATCAGTAGCCAATGACGAAGAACTCGACAAAAAAGATGAGGCCAAAATTATCAAAGGTAAAGAGCGCTCTCTAACCTTATCTATGGGAGCCTCCAGAATCTTAGAATTTCCGTTTTCGATTGGTCCCGTGAATTTGGGCGACACAACCATTTTGAAATACGAACGAGTAAAGGACAAAACCTCGAGCGATATCAACCGACTTATGATCACTCCTCTAGCTCCAGGAACAAGTGATCTCACAGTTCATGACTTATCTGGAAACCCAAGAATTTCTTACAACGTGAGAGTGACCCGTGAAGATCTCGGTCAAGTAATCTCTCAGTTAGAGGAGCTCGTCGGGGACATCGAAGGCCTTAAAATTCGTCCGGTGGGAGGAACCATTATTTTAGATGGAGAAATCCTTCTGCCCAAAGACATGGTTCGAATCAACCGAGTAGTAGATGCTCTGAGAGACCGCGACCCCAAAAAGACAGAAAAGGGAAACAAAGAAGTATCCATTCGAAATCTGGCTACGATTAGCAAGCTCACCATGACTATTTTGGCGGAAAGAATTGAGCGAGAGATCGGTTCACCTGAAATTACTGTCAGAGTAATTAACAACAATCTTTTCATTGAAGGAACTGCAGAAAGTGACTTTGAGGGTGACCGGGCCGTAAACATTGCAAAGACTTATATGCCTGAAGTGGTGGTTTACAAAGCTGCCGGAGATGTCCAGGTAAAGGAAAAGCCGGAAGGTGGAGAATCCGGCAGCCCAATGATCTACGATTTTCTAAAAGTAAGACCTCGACAATCCCCTCCCCCAGCTCAAGACATTAAAATTACTATCAACTATGTTGAATTGGACAACGATTACGATAAAGCCTTCAATTTCAACTGGCGTCCGCTCGCCCAAGATGAAGGCTCCATAAAGTTTGATAGTCAATTGGGTGGCATTACTTCCGCTCTAGTTGCTACCGTAACTGGATTACTTCCCAAGCTTAGTGCACAAAAAACACATAACCACGCTCGAATTTTGAAACAGCAGCAGCTTATCGTAAAAGACAAGTCTGATCAGCCTGCTAGTATTGATAGCTCAATCGATATTTACACAAACACCCTCAATTCTGTCGGCGTTGTTTCGGTTGTGCCTGTGCAAGTTCAAAATTCCGTCAAAATTAAAGCCGCTACGATTGCTGGCTCGGACAGCCTCGATTTGGGCATTCAACTTTCACTCAATTCATTGGTGGGAAGTAACCAAGGACAGCCGATTGTGGCAAGAAACTCTCTTCAAACGTCAGTGAATGTAAAAAACGGAGATTCGGCAGCCCTCGGAGGTTTTGCGATAGATGAAGCTTTTGCCGGTTATAACCGGGCGCCCAGTGCCAGCAGTGCTAACGGTCTGGGCAATGCGGGGGGTCCCAATAATCCAAACAACGAAACAGCTCTTTTCAACTTAAACCGCTCTAAAGCATTTCAAAGGCGAAAACAACAATACATTATTTTTGTAACACCAGAGGTTTTAAGAACGGCCAGCGCAGGCAATGAGGATATGACCCGTAAGTTTCGGCTAAACGCAGGGGAAAAATAGGAATTAAAAATGGCCAATTCACACGTCATTGCAATTATTGGCGGTAAAGGTGGGGTAGGAAAATCTACTTTTGCAGTGAACTATGCAATTGCTACTGCCATTGATTCCAAAGCAAAGGTCTGTATCGTCGATTTAGATCCAAAGGCTTGTGGAGACATTGCTCTGTTGTTGGGAATTCGACCCAAACGGACTCTTATGGAGTTGGGACAACACGAAGGAAAATTCGACCCAGCCCAAATGAACAACTATATCTCCCCTCACGCATCAGGGATTCATTATATTCCCAGCGTTCTCGAACCGGAACAAATTTCTCAGCTCGAGCCAACTCATGTTTCACGGGCACTGCAACTGCTTCAAGGGGTTTATAATTTCATTTTAGTCGATATGGGGTCCGACATCGAAACTCATAACGTGAAGGCCCTTGAGTCGAGCTCCGTAATTTTTGTTGCTACACTCCCTGAAATTCTAGTGCTTCATCACACTCGAAAAGTCATCGAAAGAATCCAAAATCTTCTTTTCCCGACTGAAATGATCAAGCTAGTAGTTAACCGATTTTCTCAAACAAAAGGGATCCCGCCCCAAGTAATTCAGAACAATCTTAAGAAGCAGATTCTGGGAATTATTCCTGAAGACGAACCCACGACTGTTGCTTCGATGGCTAAAGCTCAGCCCTTCGTAGTGTCTGCTCCTCGTAGCGAAATAACCAAATCGTACTTCACTTTGGTTCGTCTGGTTCAGCAGCAACAGCTGCTAGAGAAACTAGCTCAGCTCAAGAAACCCACCGATGCTGCAAGCAAACTCGGGGGAGTGCTGAGAGGAAACAAATCTGGAGGCGATGACAAAAAAGCTCCCTCACAGATTGTCTTTGATCGAACTACGATGAAGGACGAAAAACCTTCTGATCAGTGGTCTTCTCTCAAGCAGCGAGTTCATAAACAGCTCATTGAAACGATGGACCTTAAGAAAGTGGATACTGAAACAGGAAATGACTCTAAGAAGAAAGCGGTTCTCCGCGAAAAAACCAAAACAGTAGTAGTCGAACTCCTTGACAAAGAAGAACATCCTTTTCGCTCTCGAGATGAAATCCAAAAGCTAGTAAAAGAAATCCTCGATGAAGCTCTAGAGTTAGGACCCATTCAAGACCTTCTCAATGACGATTCAGTTAGCGAAATCATGGTCAACCGAAAAGACCAAATCTTCATCGAGCGCAGTGGCAAACTTGTTTTGAGTAACGTAAACTTCTCAGGAACTGCGCAGCTTCTTTCTGTTATTGAACGAATTGTTTCAAGCGTCGGGCGCCGAATCGATGAAAAGCAGCCTTACGTTGATGCACGATTAGCAGATGGTTCTCGTGTGCACGCTATTATTCCGCCTCTGGCAGTCCAGGGCCCTATGCTGACCATCCGAAAGTTTTCAAAAAATCGTCTTACTTTTAAGGATCTCGTGAAGTACGGTTCCATGACCGACGAGATGGCAGATTTTCTCAGAGCTTGTATTGAAGCACGACTTAACATTGTGATTTCCGGGGGTACTGGATCTGGTAAAACAACGTTGTTGAATGTGCTTTCTTCTTTCATTCCCTCTGGCGAACGTATTGTTACAGTAGAAGACTCTGCTGAGTTGCAACTTCCTCAAGAGCATTGGGGTCGTCTGGAAACTCGGCCGGCCAACATGGAAGGAAAAGGTGAAGTAACCATTCGTGATTTAGTTCGGAACACTTTACGTATGCGACCAGACAGGATCGTTGTCGGAGAGTGTCGTGCCGGAGAAGCTCTGGATATGCTACAAGCAATGAATACCGGTCATGATGGAAGTATGACGACTATTCACTCCAACACCCCTCGTGATTGCATTGCTCGAATGGAAACTCTAGTAATGATGGCGGGAATGGACCTGCCGGCAAAAGCTATCCGAGAGCAAATTGCTTCTGCCGTAAATTTAATTGTTCAACAAACTCGCCTCTCAGACGGTTCCAGAAAAGTGACAAGCATTACAGAAGTTATCGGAATGCAAGGGGATGTCGTAACCCTTCAAGAAATTTTTGCTTTTAAAAAGACGGGCATGGATAAAAACAGAAAAGTTATCGGAAAGTTCGTAGCAACAGGGTTTATACCCAAATTCATCGACGAATTAGATTCCCAGGGAATCAAGATTCCTCGTGGTATTTTTTCTGTGAGCTAAACTATGGAAACTTCGCTTTTATTAAAATTTGGTTCGATTGCATGGGTTGGAGGAAGCCTTCTGTATGGTCTTCTGCGCAACGGAGAACAACTTTACGCTTGGATAGGGGGCAAAGCCACTCGGCAACAAGACGAAATGGCTGTGAAACTCGATTTAATGTTTATTGAAGTTACTCCTAAAAAACTGACCCAACTTTACACTGGATATTTGATAGCTCTGTTTCTAATGGGAGTTCTAGCCGGACGCCCCAGTGTCGGCGGTGGCTTTACTTTGGGACTCATTTTTGTTGCTCTCGGATGGAAGTTACCCGCTATCGTGATTGGCCTTCTTCACAGTCGACGAATCAAAAAATTTGTTATCCAAATGGTGGATGGTCTTAGTCTGATGTCGAATGGCCTTCGTTCCGGACTCAACGTGCCCCAGGCGATTTCTATAGTTCAAGCAGAAATGCCCAACCCAATCTCACAAGAATTCGGCCTCATCCTTTCTCAAAATAAGTTAGGGGTAACTCTTGAGGATGCCATGGGCAATCTCTCCAAACGAATGCCTCACGATGACATCGAAATGTTTACTACCAGCGTTAATATTTTAAAAGAAACGGGCGGTAACTTAGCGGAAACTTTTGATACCATTGCTTATACCATTCGAGAAAGAATCAAGATTGAAGCTAAAATTTCAGCAATGGTTTCTCAGGGGGTTATGCAAGGCGTAATTGTGGTGCTGATGCCTTTTGCGATGGGAGCTATCCTTTATCAAATTGACCCAGAGCGCATTGCCCCGATGTTCACCACTGTGCCGGGATGGGCCATGCTGGGTGTCATGATGACGCTTCAGTTCTTGGGGGGTTACACGATTTGGCGAATTATTCAGATCAAAGTTTAGTTTTCCAGCGCCTTGGTTCAAGTATAATAGTTAAAATGCAATTACTTATAATCCTTCTGGTAGTGATCTCGGGGCTTTTCTCTTCGTCTCATGCCACAGCAGTTACCGTGAATCGGGTCAATGGCAGCATGAATGTTGTCTACGTTGATTTCAGTGTTCCCGGTTATGCTGTCCCTTTAGAACTGCTTCGCTCTTACAACTCAATTACAGCTTTAAATGAAACCAGCGGATGGTCAGGTACTTTCGGGTGGGGATGGACTTCACCATTGGAGACTACCCTCACAGTTACTCCAGAAAAATCTGTGATCTTGCGGGATGGTGGGACAGGCAACAATATCATTTTTAGAGCGGGCCAACTCGAATCAAAAGCAGTGGATGGATTTATTCATTCCGTGAAAAAGCTTTATTTTGAGCAGAAAAAAGGAAGAAAACTTTCAGAAAGTGAACTCAGTCAATTGGCCCTCCCCGAAAAAATGTCCACTCAATTAAGAACTGATCCTCAGTTCCGCTCCGAAATTGCTGGAAGATACAAGATCTCAACAGCTCCCAGTGTAGATGTTTTGATTTCTTCTGACTACGGCTATCAAACAGTTCAGTATAGAAATAATCAGTGGTTTCGTGAAAAAGATGGCATCACTCAGGTTTTTGATAAAGACGGAAGAATGGTCCGACAAATAGATAAAAATGGTTTTTACTTTGATTATCTTTACTCTAGTAACAACAAACTCCAGGTTTCTGAAATTCATGACCAAGATCGAGTGACCAGTTTGAAGTTAGTGTGGAGGGGTGACCGAGTGGTCTCTGTTGTCGATAATCGAGGTCGAAAGTCTACCTATGAGTATGATGGATTGGGAAATCTCAGCAAAGTAACGGACTCTAATCAGCAATCTTATGCTTTTCGTTACGAAAACAAGAAATTTCCGCACCTGTTGACTACCATTGAGTACCTCTCCGAAAGCTCCAACAAAAACCAAGTCTCTCGCGAGTTTCGTTACGATGATGCTGGTCTTCTTGTTTACCATCGAGATAAAGAAGGCAGTGAAACTCTTTACAGTTACGGTCGAGGCTCAAGCAACCCCGATTCAAATTTCTGGACACGGACTACTTATAAAACTGGAAACTCCCAACAAGAAACCTATGAGGAATTCTTTCTTAAAGCGAGAGCTGATGGTTCTAAATATCTCTACAAACAAGAGACAAAGGAACTTGGTAATAATTCCACCACTGTCTTTACAGCCTGTTGCGGAAAGCCTCTCCAAATTACAAAAAATGGAGAAGTTACTAATTTTAAGTACACAGAAGATGGTTTACTCAAGGAAAAAGTAGGTCCCTCCGAAGACATTCAAATTGAGTACGATCAAATGTGGAAAAAAATAAGTAAAGTCACTCAAAACAGAGTAACTTCCGAATATGCCTATGATGCTAAAGGAAACCTTGTTAAAGCATCGAATTCTAAGAATGAAAGAGTGTCACTTTCCTATGATAAATATGGTCGAATTATTGAAATGACGGACGGTAACAAAAAGAAAATTCTTTTTAAGTACGGAACTCAAGGCAAACCTATTCTTATCACTGATCAGACCATCGGAACCGTTAAAATCAGTTACGATCCCGAAGGGCGCATTTTAAAAACTGAAACGGTCTTATCTGCATTTAAAAATCGCCGTCCAACCCAAGAGCAATCTCAGGAAGTTGTAAGAAAGATTATGAAAGGATTTCAAAGTTTACTTGATATCATTCGCCCTGCTGGATTGGGGCTTACAGCCGGGAGTTAATTATGAAAAAAGACCTATTGCCACAGTTAAAACAAAAAGCAGCTGAAGTAAAAGAACAAGCTCAAAAAGTAACTCAAGAAGCCAAGCGCACGGCTGGAACAGTTAAAGGGATGGTTCAAAAAGCGGCTGAATCCATAGACCGCGATAAAATTGCCAAAGGTTTCGAAGTCGGTTCCAAAGGCGCTGAAATCATGGGCAAGGGAGCCAGAGTAGCATCAGCTGGAGCAGAAGCTGTAGCTTCCACTTTGGAAAAGACCGCTGGCAAAATTAAGGAATTCGGAAACCGAATTAAGAAAAAGTAAAAAGCTCTAAATATCGTCTATTTAGATGCTTGCCGCTAGTGACAAACACCTTTAAACAAGCTATTTCCTTCGCTACCAAAAACGGCCAATTGCGCCAGTAATACGGATAGGATCACTCATGAACCGAGATGGTAAAGATTTTCCCCTAGGAATTCCTTCTTTCAATTTTTCGGATTTGTACCAACCTCTTCGATTGCGGGATCTCCATACCGAATTTTGGAAATACTGCCAAACACACTATCCAGAAGCGGCAGCTAATTTTCAGCGGTTAGACAAAGAAACCTTACCTTCAGGTCAAGAAGGAGACATCCTTATCGCAGTTGGTCGCGTGGTAGGAGAATTTGTCGCTAAACTTTTCAATGTTTCTGGCCAAACTTCCAAAATCAAAACCGACACCTCTCTTCTTCAAATCATTTTCAAATTCAAGAAGGATTTTTTAAACACTCGTGTATTCAAGAGATTTGAGGAAGCAGCATTCACAGATGCAGCTTTTAAAGAACTGAATGACTCTCTCCAGCAGTTGTTGTCTCACGCCCCCCCTACTCAACAATCAGATGAAGAAGGCAAATTAGCGGAGCTGGTGGCTTTTCTACTTGATTGTGAGCAAAAGCTGAAAAAGAGCAATCTTGAGCTCGTTGAAAATCAAAAACTCATGAGCATTTGCTCACACCTTCACGGTCAAAATCCCCTTGAAAAGACCTCAGCTGCATTAAAAATCATTGAAGATTGGTGCGTGCAAGTTTACGTCTCCCCAAAACAAAAAAAACGTATCGAGAATTGGCTCTCCTACCGAAGAGCAGGAAAGCTGGATTTTGACCATCTGGTAGAATGCCAACCCGCTGATCCTCAGCTACCAGAAAAGCTGATGGGTCCTAGCCAGCACTTGCGTTATAGAGATGGGTTTAAATTAACCGATTCAAGAATGTCGACACGCGGAGTGCTTCGAGAAGTTGACTACTGCATCCTCTGTCATCCTCGACAAAAAGATTCTTGCTCCAAAGGATTTCCGGAAAAAACGGGTGGATTCAAGAAAAATCCGCTGGGTATCCCTCTCGCCGGGTGTCCGCTCGAAGAGCGCATTTCAGAAATGCATACGCTCCGCAAAGAAGGTCGTGCTGTCGGCAGTCTCGCCATGATTATGTTGGACAATCCGATGTGCCCGGGAACCGGACACCGAATTTGTAACGACTGCATGAAGGGGTGTATTTATCAGAAGCAGGATCCAGTTAATATTCCCCAAATTGAAACGGGCGTCCTCAGTGAAGTACTTAATTTACCCTACGGATTTGAAATTTATAGCTTGTTCACGCGATGGAATCCCTTAAACAGAAAACGTCCCTACGCTCTCCCCTACAACGGAAAAAATGTGCTGGTGGTAGGCTTGGGACCCGCAGGATACACTGTTTGTCATTATCTCGCTAACGAGGGTTTCGGAGTTGTGGGCATCGATGCTTTGAAACTGGAGCCCGTGGATCCCTATCTCTCAGGGAAAGGTAAGCCTCAGCCGAAAGCTATCCAGCAATTTTCAGAGCTAAAAAAGGAAC
The DNA here is from genome assembly GCA_009927165.1 of Pseudomonadota bacterium. Lineage (GTDB taxonomy): Bacteria > Bdellovibrionota > FAC87 > UBA2466 > UBA2466 > RFNO01. Next base: position 20,665 of record RFNO01000098.1, on the reverse strand, counting down.
TCGATGAAAGAGTTCTCATGGGATTCGGAGGAGTATCTGAGTACGGAATTACCGTACGTTGGGATAAGAACTTCCTATCAGTAATTTATCTCTCACTGCTGCGAAGAAATAATGTGCACTTCTTTGGCGGCGTTCGTTTTGGAGGCACCCTCACATTAGAAGATGCTTGGGAGTTAGGTTTTGATCACGTTGCGCTAGCTACAGGAGCAGGGAAACCTACACTTATCAATATCAAGAACAATCTCAGTCGAGGAATTCGTAAAGCTAGTGACTTCTTGATGGGACTTCAACTCAATGGCGGATTTAAGAAAAATACACTTTTTAACTTGGAAGTAAGACTACCAGCTTTAGTAATCGGGGGAGGCCTCACCGGAATCGATACTGCCACTGAATTATTGGCTTACTATCCGATTCAAGTTGAAAATGTGTTGAATCGTTTTGAAAGCCTCTGTCATGAGTTTGGAGAGAACTCAGTTTGGGCCATGTGCTCCGAAGAAGAAAAACTTACGCTTACTACTTTCTTGGAACACGGCAGAGCCATCCGAGAAGAACGCGCAGTTGCCAAGAAAGAAAAACGACAACCAAACTTTATTTCGCTTTGTCGCAAGTGGGGTGGCGTATCACTTGCTTATCGAAAAAGAATGCAAGACTCCCCAGCTTATCGTCTCAATCATGAGGAAATCATCAAAGCTCTTGAAGAAGGCATTTATTTTATTGAAAACGTAAGCCCAGTTGAGGCCCTTAAGGACCGATTTGGCGCTGTAGAAGGCATGGTTTTCAAAAAAGCCAACGGAGAAACGGTGACTCTTGCCGCTCGGACGGTTTGTGTGGCTGCTGGGACAAGCCCCAACACGATCTATGAGAGGGAATTTCCAGGTACCTTTAAGTTAGATAAGGACGGCTATTTCTTCCAAAGCCATCGCCTCGAAAACACTGATGAAAAATGGAAACTCAAAGAAACTGTCGAAGGAGAAGCTGGCGGCTTCTTTTTGTCCCATGAGAATTCCCAACGGTTTGTAAGTTACTTCGGCGACAATCATCCTGACTTCAACGGCAATGTCGTGAAAGCAATGGCTTCAGCCAAAAAGGGAGTTCCTTTTATTGCCCAATTATTCAAAACGGACATTCAAGCTGCTTCACAAAAGCCAGTACCCAGCTCCAAGTTTGAATCTCTTATCAAATATTTAGATTCGGCTCTCGTGCCAAGAATTCACAATGTCGTTCGCCTCACCGACACGATTGTTGAAGTCATTGTGAAAGCACGCTATGCGGCTCGCAAATTTGAACCCGGCCAATTCTACAGGCTACAGAATTATGAAACTCTTTCGCACTCAATGGAGGGAACTAGACTTTTGACAGAGAGCTTGGCTCTTACGGGAGCTTGGGTGGATAAGGAAAATGACCTACTCAGCATGGTAGTGCTTGAAATGGGCGGAAGCTCACGATTATGTGCCTCATTGCGTCCTGGAGATCCTGTAGTTGTGATGGGTCCCACCGGGGCTCCCAGTGAAATTCCGGAAAACAAGACTGTCTTGCTCGCTGGGGGAGGATTGGGAAATGCAGTACTTCTTTCGATTTCAAGAGCATTGAGAGCAAAAGGCAGTAAAGTTCTTTATTTCGCGGGGTACAAGAAGAGTACGGATATTTTTAAGCAGAAGGAAATTGAAGACGGTACCGATCAAGTAATTTGGGCGGTTGATAAAGGCTCAGAACCCATCCGCACGAACCGAAAACAAGACCGTTCGTTCGTTGGAAATATCGTAGAAGCAATGTTGGCTTACGGAAAAGGAGAACTCGATGGAGCTCCGCTTTATCCACTGGATTCTGTAGATCACATGATTGTAATTGGTTCGGATCGAATGATGGCAGCGGTAACAGCTTCTCGGCACGGAGTACTCAAGCCATTCTTAAAGCCTGAACACGTCTGTATCGCTTCCATTAACTCTCCCATGCAATGCATGATGAAAGAAGTGTGCGCTCAGTGTCTTCAAAGGCATGTTGATCCCGTTACCAAAAAAGAGTCGTTTGTGTTTTCATGTTTTAATCAAGACCAAATTTCGGATTGTGTAGATTACACAAACCTGAACGACCGACTCAAACAAAACAGCCTGACGGAAAAGCTCACGAACAAATACATCGATGTGCTTTTCAAAAAAGGAACTATCGAGCGAATTTAGGCGTAGTATTGCTTAAACACTGGAGAAGACCTCGAGGATCATCAGTTGTAATTCCATCGATTCCCCAATCACGCAGCTTCTGCCAATCTTCTTTTCGGTTCACTGTGTAAGGCATGACTTTCACACCGTTTCTCTGAGTTCCACTTAGATTATCGATATTAAGTGTATGAAAATCGGGAGCCAACCATTGAGGCTCGGTTTCAGAAATCGCTACCGAGTAATTAGTAATCGTTTCATCGGTCACAGTAGCAATGGTTGCCTCAGAGAGTTGTTTTCTTATCTTTTTGAGAAGCTCCCAATTAAACGAGCGAAACACCGTTCTGTCCAATGACCAACCCAATACGACTTGCTCAAAAACTTGACCAACAAATCGGTCGTAAGAAACCTTTGTATATTGCGGATGTGTCTTCATTTCTATATCCACCCAGGCAAGAACGCTTGGGGTATAAGAACTTAACGCTCCAAATACTTCTAACAATGTCGGAATTTTGAACGTAGCGTCTCTCCACTTAATTTCGGAGAGCTTTGTAAGACTGAGCTCACTCAGGGATACAGCACTTGTTAGATTCAGTGTTGCTTCGGGTTTCAGAAGAAAATCATGAAAAACAACGGGCACACCATCCTGAGTGAGGTGAACATCTAGCTCCACACTATTCACTCCCATTTCAGCTGCACAAACAAAAGCCTCTAGTGTGTTTTCCGTTTTTTCTCGACTAGCTCCACGATGAGCCTGGACGTGTACGGGATGCATCATAGCCCAGAAATTCTCCCCTCTTCTCTGTGGATGAATACTACCGTTATTGGGCAAAAAGCCTTATCATTAAAGAATGATAGAACTTGATGGTACAGGATGCAAGGTAGCCGTTTTTGTGTGCACCAATGAACGTTCTCCGGACAAATCTTGTTGTAAGAAAGTGGGGGGAATGGAGTTTTATCAAGCACTCAAACAAAAAGTGAAAGAGAGCCAATTGCAACATAGCCACTGGATTTCACGTTCCGGGTGCTTGGGCTTCTGCAACGATAAAGGAACTGCAGTTGTTATTTTCAAGAGTAACCACACACCAAAATGGTTTAATGAAGTGACTTCCCAACAAACGGAAGAAATTTGGAAAGAGATTATTTCATGAACAAACTTTTTTTGATTTTTTTATTGGGGATTAGCTTTTTGGGAAATGCCACACCAGCTTCTTCTAGTATCCCGGTTTTAAAGACGATGGAGATTTTTTCCGTTGACCAAATTGCCGGGGAAGGTCAGCTGGATTTCAAACTTGGTGAATCTAATGAATCAATCGAATTTGGAAAAGATAAAACGCACTACGGATTAGGCTTGGTTTTTACTCAAAATAATTTGCCCGAATCCTACCAAAAAATGATTGGGGACTATCAAGTGATTCAGATTGCCCTGGGTAATCGCGGAAATATTCCTGCTGATCTACAGCCTCAATTTGGTTCTATCACGATTAAAGTTAAAAAGATCCCTACGTTGCGCCCAATCAGAATTAACATCCAAGATATTCAGAAAGCAGATAAAGAAAAAAGAGAATCGGCCTTTTTTGTTTTCAATTCGAGTCAAACAAAAATTTCAACAGATGATCAAGAAAAACTAAAAGCCACTTTTTTTTCAGAAACTGGAGTCATTACTCTTAGCCCAATTGGCTCTGCCGAAAAAGTAACAGTAAAAAGTGAAGGGAAAAACCTCCCTTTTAAAAAGCAGATGATGAAACTCATGGTGAATGGTCAAGTCGGCAATCCTTTCACCACAGTGAAAGGTTCTTTATTAGGAACCGTCCAATTTCCCATTTATTGGGCAGCAGAAACTGAGTCCCAAGAGCTGGTCTCCGGACTCGCTCAGAAGAGTCTAGAAAGAAGCCCGGAGATTGTTCCACCTGCCGAAGCTCCCCGAACCATTGCTTCACCTGAGGAACCCTAAATCGCCAACCACACATAAGCAATGGTTATTACTTGCTTATTTTTCACGCCCCACCGGGCCACGACTTCCTGCGGCTTAGGGTAAAAACGCGTTGTAATTATTGGAAAAATTTCATAGCATGGCGCCCCTATATGCCAAGCGCAGTCCACAATTCAGGAGATACCTTTAAGTTATTTTCCTGTTCAGCCAACGTCCCTTTGGCAAAGTCCATTGCTGATCATTTGGGAACCCAGTTAGCGCAGGCAGAAGTGCGCCGATTTTCAGATGGGGAAATATTTGTTGAAGTTCATGAAAGTGTGAGAGGTTGCGATACTTTTGTGGTTCAACCCATTTCACACCCTGTAAACGACAGTTTGATGGAACTGCTCATTATGACCGATGCTTTAAAGCGTTCCTCTTGTCAGTCAATCACGGCGGTTATGCCCTATTATGGCTACGCAAGACAGGACCGAAAAGTACAGCCGCGAGTACCTATTACAGCAAAGCTGGTTGCAGATTTACTGACAGCTGCTGGAGTAGATCGAGTTATTGCCATGGATCTGCATGCAAGCCAGATTCAAGGATTTTTCAATATCCCTTTTGATCATCTTTATGCGAAACCAGTTATTTTGAACCATATTCGTCAGCATTACGATTTATCAAAGGTTGTCGTTGTTTCTCCCGATGCTGGAGGTGTGGAAAGAGCACGAGCTTATGCAAAACGACTAGACTGTGGACTTGCGATTATCGACAAACGAAGATTGCGTCCTAATGAAGCTCAAGCAATGAACGTGATCGGTGATGTAAAAGGCAGACATGCCGTCATTGTTGACGACATGATTGATACAGCTGGTACTCTTATTCAAGCGACCAATGTCCTTATGGAAAAAGGAGCTGAAACGGTTAGTGCCGCTTGTACTCACGGCGTTTTTTCGGGCACGGCCTTTGAAAGAATTCAAGATAGCCAATTGAGGGAAGTCATTTGTACCGATACCATTCCGCTCTCACCCCAAATGGACAAACTATCTAAAGTAAGCTGTTTATCAGTCGCAAACGTTTTGGCAGAAGCAATTAGAAGAGTTCACATGAAGGAGTCTGTGAGCAGTCTTTTTGATTAATAGGAAAGTAGGTAACTTATGGAACAATTAAATCTCAATGTAGAAATGAGAAACGGTACCGGCAAAAGCGTAACCAGAAAATTGCGCGCCATGGGCAAATTACCTGGAGTCGTTTACGGTCTGGGCAAAAGCATGACTGTTACTGTCGATCCACGCCCAGTTAAAAAGCTCCTTTTGGAAGAAGGCGGCCGAAACAAAACTCTAAATCTGAAAGGCGAAGGATTAGAGGGCCGTTATGCTTTGATTAAGGATTACATGATTGATCCCGTAAGCCGCGAACTTCTACACGTCGATTTCCTAGAAATTGACATCAATAAGAAAATTGAAGTCACTGTGCTTCTTAATTTCGTCGGTAAAGCTGCAGGGGTTGGAGAAGGTGGCGTTTTGAATATCGTTGAACGAAACATCGCCATTCGTTGTTTACCCACAGCTATTCCAAAGCATATTGACGTCGATGTGAGTGCGCTTCAGATTGGAGATTCCATTCACTTAGACCAGCTTGCACTTCCAGCTGGCATTGAAAAAGTCAGTCACACCAACCCAACTTTAGTTGGGGTTGTGCCTCCTGCAAAAGAAGAAGAAGCAACTCCTGCATTGACAGCTTCTGCAGAGCCAGAAGTGATCACAGCAAAGAAGCCAGAAGCCGAAGCCGAAGCTGGTGCAGAGAAGAAAGAAGAAAAGAAGAAGTAATTCTCTTTCTTCTTTGTTATCGAGGTGGTTTTGGACGGTTCGCGATTTTTGGTGGTTGGTCTCGGGAATCCGGGAACCAAATACGAAAACACGCGGCATAATATTGGCTTTCAGGTCGTTGACGAACTTGCCAGACGGTGGGGTTGCGGAGCTTTCCAAAAAAAGTTCAAAGCTCTCGCCGTCGAAGTCCAAAGAGAATCCATCAAAGCTTTGCTCTTAAAACCGCAGACTTATATGAATCACTCGGGCGAAGCAGTTCACGAAGCTGTAAGTTTTTTTAAGATCCCAGTTGAAACACATGTGTTAGTCATTAGCGATGATTTGGATCTATCACCGGGAGTATTAAGGATTAGATTGTCTGGGGGCTCTGGAGGCCACAATGGCTTGAAATCGATCACAGAGTGCCTCGGCAGTGAGAGTTATGCACGACTAAGAGTCGGTATCGGGAGATCGACGACTCTTCCTGCCGATGTACATGTGTTAGCGGCCATTCCGCACGAGGAACGAGAAGTTTATCGAAACGCCGTTACCCAAGCGGCAGATGCCGTAGAAGCTGTACTTAAAGATGGTTTACAGAAAGCAATGAACACTTTTAACCAAAGAAAGAATCCATGAGCTTAAAATGTGGAATCGTTGGTTTACCCAACGTTGGAAAATCTACTCTATTTAACGCCCTCGGCTCCGCAAAAGCTGAAGCTGCGAATTACCCCTTTTGCACTATTGAACCGAATGTGGGGGTTGTCGAGGTTCCCGATCCTAGACTTCACAAAATTGCGGATATCATGAAATCACAAAAAGTTATCCCTGCTGCCACTCAGATTGTCGACATTGCTGGAATCGTTAAAGGAGCTAGCAAAGGAGAAGGCTTGGGAAATAAGTTTCTCCATCACATTCGTGAAGTAGATGCAATCGTTCAACTCGTTCGATGCTTTGAGAACGAAGATATTGTTCACGTGGATGGTAGCGTAAACCCAGAACGAGATATCGAAGTAATCAATACCGAGCTCTTGCTAGCTGACATGGAGAGTCTCGAAAAACGTATCGATAAGGACCAAAGAGTTGCCAAGTCTGGTGATAAAGAAGCCAGAAGAAATATGGAAATTTTTGAAGCTCTCAGAAGCCATATGAATGCTGGAAAACCAGCACGTTCTTTTCCCATTGAGCCAAAAGACGTTCATCGCATTGCCCAGCTTTTTCTACTGACCTTCAAGCCCGTTTTGTATGTCGCTAACTCGACGGGAAAACCAGAGGAAAAAGCACACGTTGAAAAAGTAGAAAAAATTGCACAAGCAGAAAGTGCTAAGTTAACGGTCATCGATTGTGCACTAGAGTCTGAAATCGCCCAATTGCCGGAAAATGAAAGAGCCGAATACTTGCAGGGCTTGGGACTTGAAGAACCAGGTCTTCATCGTTTTATTCGGGCAACTTTCGAACTTTTGGGTCTAGTTAACTATTACACTTTGGGACCCAAAGAAGCCCGTTCGTGGACTATCCCCATTGGAACCAAAGCACCACAGGCAGCTGGAGTGATTCATTCGGATTTTGAAAAGGGATTCATTTGCGCTGAATGTTACAGAAGTGACGACCTTTTGGCTTTAGGTTCGGAACAAAAAATCAAGGAAAACGGCCTTTACCGACAAGAAGGTAAAGATTACGTGGTTCAAAAGGGCGATGTCCTGCTTTTCCGATTTAATGTTTAGCTATCATGAGTAAATCAATCACCACGAGCGGATTCACGATTGTCCGAAATGCTGAATTACTCGACTTTCCTTTTCGAGAATCAGTTCTTTCCGTTCTGCCCCTATGCGATGAGTTTGTGATTAATTGTGGTGATTCGGATGATCGCACGCTGGAGATCTGCCAAACTTTACAAAAAGAATATCCAGATACGGTCAAAATTATCCGAAGGGTTTGGACCCGAGAAAATCAATCCGGTGGATATCAGTTGAAAGCTCAAACAGACTCTGCCCTGCATGCCTGTCAGGGGAAGTGGCTGATTTACATTCAGGCTGACGAAGTTGTCCACGAAGCTGATTTATCACTCATTAGAAAAGCAATGTCTCAAGCAGATTCCTTAGAAGAAGTAGATGGAATCGTTTTCGATTACTTACATTTCTACGGCAATTTCAGCTACATCAGTCGCGGACGCAACTGGTACCGAAGAGAAGTCAGAGCTTTTAAAAAAGGCCGGGGAATTGAATCTTACCGGGACGCCCAGGGGTTTAGAAAGCAAGGAAACCGCCTAAAAGCAATGAAATCGGGAGCTCGTGTGTTTCATTATGGACACGTCAGAACTCAAAAAAGTCTGCAAGCAAAAGCCGAACAGATGTCTCAGTGGTGGGGCGAAGATGCAAAAAGAACTATTCAATCATATCAAATAGTTAAGACGTTTGGTCTAGCTCCTTTTAAAGGTTCTCACCCTCAATTGATGACTGAACGGGTGAAAAAGAACCCTGAATACGTCAATCCCCAACTCTGCAAGCGGCTTTGGAATAGAAGAGAGCTAAAAAACGCACTCACTGTGCTCTGGGAAAAACTCGTTCCTTATCGAATCGGCGAATATCGAAATTACGACCTGGTCTAAAAAATACTTTGTTTCTTCTTTGACTTTTTATAACGCTTGGCGCAATACAGGGGAAGTAGGAAGTTATTTACGGAGGTATTCTTATGAAAAACTTAGCGTTCGTAGCAGTGGCTTTCGGAATGCTGATCGGTTCAGTTTCTCAAGCTCAATACGTAGTCCCTGTATATCCAGCTCCTATAGTAGCCTATCCGGCTCCTGTAGTGACTTATCCAGCTCCAGTGGTTCCGGTTTATCCAGTTGCTCCTAATTGCACTTGGGTATCGGTACCTGTTTCTGCTTGGCAGTGGGTACAAGGTCCTTTTGGAGCTTGGAGATTAGCCTGGGTAACGACTTACCAAAATCAATTGGTTTGCCGCTAATCATATTGACTTAAATCATTGTAGGAGATGTTGACCTGAAACGGGTTGGCATCTCCTTTTTTTATTCCTTCAATAGCCAATTTCACTCGTTGATTTTGAGGATCCCGCTTTTGGGCCTCCAGCAAATAGTCGAGTGCTTCTTGTCCGCGTCCTTCTTTAAACAAACCCCATGCTGCGAAATAGGGGCCTCTCCATTCCTGCGGAAACTCTTCTGCAACTTCCTGAGATTTATCAATCGCATGTTCCCACGATGAGGAGCGAGCAATTTCAGCATACAATTCGGCTTCTAACAGTTCTGGATCAAGCTTGCTCAACTCCCGGGCCTTTTGGATGGAGTCTTCTAGTGAATTCCAAGCACTCTCAGATTGCTCAGGCTTTTTAGTCGCTAAAAACAGTCTACCCAAAACTTGAGCTTTCCTGGCTTCATACAAATTTGGCTCAACTTCGGCCAGCCGTTCAGCTGCTTTGAGACTCAGCTCGGGATTAATTTCTCGATTCGCTAGCATTTTATCTAGCAGGATTCTCGGATCTTTAATTTCGGACAGAGGCACTTCTTTTGTCAGATAATCAGAAATTGCAGCTCGATAATGATAAATTGCAGTCCAACAGACCGACGGATCTGCACCTTCCTTACACGCTGAATTGAAATAATCATGAACTGCCTTCAAAGGAAGGGGTATAGCACTACATTTCTCACTCGAATTTTTATTACGAATGTTTTTAGTGTCTTTTGATAGGGTTCGCAGATCCAGACCCCGCAGACCGGACCACAATTCCTGGCAATCGGGAGAAAGGTCCTTGGCCTTTCCTGCCAGGCTCTCTCGCGGCGATTGATAGAGCTCTTTTACTCGCTTTCGATTTTCTTCAACCACACGCTTATCGTCTGTGTCAGATCCAGATTCACTAGATTCTCTAACCGCAGGCTGTGTAAATAATATACCAATTAGTACTGTGACTACCCCAACTACTCCTATAATAATTTGGTTCTTTTTATTCACGTACCCTTTGTTCCTTAATCAACAAACTCAGTGAAGAGAATTTGGGCCTCAATTCTTCCTTTTTCAGAATTTCCAGTTAGTTTGTTTGTTAAAAAGAGGCGGTTGAAATTAGCAACATAGGCTTTTCCTACAAAAACAGTGGGCCGACCAAGTGACACAGAAATTTTTCGTTTCTCAAATTCACATTTCAAATGCTCGGCCATCTTCTGGCTCACTACACCTAAGGATTCGTAAAAATCGACTGATTCGCTCCCTACTTTTTGAAGCAACCGAGAAATATGGTCTACCAAATGATGACTGACAGTCGGCTCATAGCTCATAAAAAGAACAGTATCGGGCGCCCTTTTATCTTCACAATTCAAACTAATCATTGCGGTTAATCCACCATCAAATCCCACCAAATCAGATTGGGATGGAGTCTCACTCATGAGCAACTTAAGATCATAATCGTTGAAACAAGTTTCGATACTGCGAGAAAGCCCCTCAAAAGAAATCGGAGGTATCGTATTTTCTTCGATAGTCACAGACTCAGAGAGTTCCTGAGGCAGCCGGAAGTCTCCAGCCAGAAAAAAAGAATACCCATTGATTTCACATTCAAAACAATAAGTAGGAGCTCCCAAAATTCTCATCGGAGAACCTGCACCATAATAAGTTAGAGGCGCGGTGGGCTGAATAGTAATTCCGGACCTTGCGCAATTTTCCGCAAACTGGGACCCCATTAAACTACCAAATTCAGTCAAGGACCAAAGGGCCCGCTTATTGCCACCTGCCACTTTAGACCCACTCATGAGTGGATAAATAACTTCTTTCAAAGTTCGTTCGGGCAGGTAGATTCCGGCAAATCCTCTTCTATCTCCGTTAAATTGAACAAGTGCTCCAAAAGACAGACCAACGGCTCGGGAAAAATCCGACTCGGGTCGAACGCTGAAAGAACCATTCTTCGCAAGGGGCAAAAAATAATTCTCTACAGCACTCAAGTGGTATTTACCAAGGAAGAGGTGGGTTTTTTCATCATTTTTTGCAGATCCCCAAATCAGCTGCAGAAGTCTGGCTTCAGCTCTTCTCACTTTGTTTAGAGAAAATGAACCTTCCGTTCTCGAAGCTGCACAAAAATCTTTAAGCTGATAACCTGCATCTTTGACGATTTGAAGAGTCAGATCATCTAAAATGAGTTTTTCTTCCGATAGCAGCTTTAACACTTCCTCAAGTGGGTAAATAAAACTCACAACTCTTTGCCAACCGAGAAATCCACAAAGCCCCTTGATCAAATGAGCAATACGATAAGCTTCATAAGCTGATTGCAGAGTTCGCTCGGAATCGAGGGCTTGAAGTATTTTTGTAAATCGATCCTGATAGTCTTTCAATTCATCGATGAGCTGAGCTTTCTCTTCTTCTTCTTTTAATAGTAAGTGTACTGCCCTATTTTCAACCGGTGCAAAATCTTCATTGATGGGTATTAACATCTCAAAAGACGTTCCATGACCAGAAGTGGAAAGCAAACGAATCGTGCCACCTATCGATTCCATAGACTTTTTCACTATATCCAACCCCAAACCTCTTCCGGAAATCATTCCGGTTTGATTTCTCGTCGAAAAACCGGGTTGAAAAATCAGCTGGGCCAGTTCCTCTTTGGGTTTTGAGTTAGCTTCCTCAGCCGAAAAGATACCCTTTATAACCGACTTTTCTCGGATGGCCCCAAAATTAAGACCAGCACCATCATCCGTGAAGAGCAAGCGTAAGCAACCCTCATTGAAACTCGCTAGTATTTTGATTTGCGCTTGGGCTTTTTTTCCTGCTTGTTCGCGCATAAGTGGCTCTTCTATCCCGTGATCCACCGAATTTCGAATCAAGTGAAGAATGGGTTCATATAAAAAGTTAAGTAGAGTCTTATCTAAGTGAAGCCAAGTGCCAATGGTTTCTAATTGAATTTGCTTTCCTTGCTGCTTTGAAAGTTCAGTTAACATTTTTTGGGCTGGCATGAAGATCGTATCTAATGAATCCGTCTTCAGTTGATGCAGCATTCGCTTCATTTTTTTTATCTGGGAACGAAGCTGGCCCCTTACCTCGGGCCCTTGGAATAGTCGAGATTCCAATCTTTCCATCTCTTTCACATGCCCAGCAAAAGTGTCGACCTGACTGGCGTAAACGCGAATTTTTCTCGTTTCTTCGCTTTTTTTGGTACTGAGAAGTTCCGATTTCAAATCTTTTGACGTGGGATTTAATGAAACAAAAAGTCTTAAGACTCCATAATTGGTTTCGATTCGACAGAAGTAGAGCTCTTGCAAGACAGGATTGAGGAGATAATTCAATCTCAATCCTGTGCCTTTTTTGAGATCACAGCGAAAGTCTTCCTCTGTAAAATGCTTCTCGAAATTCGAGATTAGAACTTCATGTAGACCGGCCAGAGCATTCTTGAGATTGGGTTTACCGAAGGAATCTCGATAACCTAATTGATTTGCAATTCCGATAAGAGTAGCCCCTTCTGCCGAAAGCCCCACTCTTCCCTCTAAGTCACCACGCACCACTGCGTCCACCCAAAAATCAACCACTTGTTCTGAAGAAAGCTTTTCCATTTTTCCAAAAACCACTTGCGATTTTATTAGGGGACAAAGAGATTCAACGAGCACTTTGGTTAGTAAACTGGAAAAGGAAAACTCAGAACTTTCTGAGCTGTTGGATTCAGTAATTTTTAGAAGTGGCTCACCCATACTGCCCTACCTTTTTGGGTGAATTTAATTGATGAAGAGCTGCTTGAATTTTTTCCAAAGTCACCGGTTTGATAACAAAAATTTCCACACCTAGCTCTTCGGCTTGGGCCTGTATTTTTTTACTTAAACTCGATGTGATTACCATCACTTTTGCATGCGGATCATATTTCCGAATTTCTTCTAAAGCAGACAGCCCGTCGAGAATCGGCATAACGAGATCTAATGTGACAAAGTCAGGCTTGTAGCGGACGTATTGATTAATGGCTTCCAGCCCATTAGGGGCTTCCGTGATGACACGACAACCACTGGCTTCCAATAAGCTTTTAATATGTCTTCGAACCGATTTCGAATCGTCGACAATAAGAACCCGAAGAGCCATCGAATCCCCCAAAAACCAATTTAACGCAATATGTTATTATCGATCAGATTTAAGGTATTCTTGATGAAGGAATTTTGAAGATTTGATCACAGTTTAGGGCTTGAGTTCAAGGGTGACGGGACAGTGGTCAGAGCCCATTACTTGCGTTTGATGAGTTACTTTTTTGAGGCGTGAACTAAATTCCTGGTTGGTTACCCAATAATCCAGGCGCCAACCGATATTTCTTTCTCGAATTGTAGGGCGATAACTCCACCAAGTGTAATGCTCGGGTTGGGTGTTAAACTTTCTAAAAGCGTCGACATAACCCTGAGATAGAATTTTATCCATCCAAGCTCGTTCTTGAGGCAAGAAACCAGCATTATCTTTGTTTTCCTTAGGGTTTTTTAAATCAATTTCCCGATGAGCAATATTAAAATCTCCACAGAGGAGAACGGGTTTTTTTCGCGTCAGATCATTCAAGAAAAACAACATTTCGTCACAAAATTTAAGCTTATATCCCAAGCGGGCATGGTCGCGCTGGCTGTTCGGAAAATAGGCATTCACTACAAAAAAGTCAGAATACTCAGCAGTTAAAACTCTGCCCTCTCGGTCAAATTCCGACTTTCCCAAACCTGGTATTACGTTGAGGGGCTCCTTCTTTGAATAAATAACCAAGCCACTGTACCCGGACTTCTCGGCGGGATGCCAAAAACTGTGAAAGGTTTCGGGGTGAATAAATCGGGAGTCTAGCTGCTCGGGTTTGGCCTTAATTTCTTGTAGGCAGACTACATCGGCTTTGACTGCTTGAAACCAGGTTTCAAATCCTTTTTCAAAAACAGACCGAATCCCGTTAACATTCCAACTGACTAATTTCATTGCGGTCATTTAGCCCGAAGAAGGACGGGACTTCAAGGAATCATCGAGAGTAGACGGTTGGAGGAGCCTATGCTAAAACCGCACTTTCTCATCCGGGTCCGTAGCTCATTCGGATAGAGCACGAGATTTCTAATCTCGGGGTAGTTGGTTCGATCCCAACCGGACCCACCACTAGAATTCTTTACCAAATGACAACATGGCAGAGATATGGGCGGGTACCCCAGTCTTGGTTTCGGAATAGAAAGCTGCTCGAGATTCAATTCCGACCATAAAGCTTGAGAATTTATAATACGTCGACAGGCTAAGTGCTGGAGTAATAGAGGACTCACCCGAGAAAGGTAGCTCAGTTCCGTTACTTAACTTAATGGTCACTATGGGGATGGCATAACCCAATCTTCCCCCAATCGCTAATTTGAAATCACCATTCAAGATCCAGTAGTCCGCTCCGAGATCAACATTGAGCAATGTGTACGTATACTTAGTTCCCGCTTCTTCTTGAGAACTCGTAAAGCCCCAAAGTCCTGCTCTTAAGCTGACATCGGCTGATAATGGCATAAAAAAATCATAAGCGACTGCGAGTGAGCTTTTCAGCACAAAGGTTTTGGTAGGATAAGCTAATCCAACTCCAAAAATATGAGAGCGCTTGAGAGCAGAAGAGGATTCCTCTGCTACTGGGGCCGATTGAGCAGGAGCTGCTGCTTCCGTGGGAGCTGATTCAACAGGGGCAGTTTCAGCTGCCTGTGGGGCTGTTTCCATTGTCTTTTTCTGAGGTTCAACAACGGAAGGGCCACTCTTCGTCTTTTTCACATCACTCGAAGGAGCTGCTGGCTTTTCAGCAAAGGTTAAACAAGATACCGCCAACAGACTGGAGAGAAAAATTTTTTTCATAATAAAATTTTCTCACAAGAAAAAAAGAAGTCCATTATTTTGTTCTGCTCAATGTGTCTAACGCATCTTGGAACTTAGAACGCGTGAGTAGCGGAAGCGCCCTGGCCGCGGCTTTCCTCGATTTTCACGGTAACTATTGCCACCTGTTTTTTTAATTCTTTTTCCCCAAAATCATCCATGAACTCATTCAAAAAGTGCTCTGCCAGCGTCTCACTAGAAATATTTTCAAGGGGCAGAAGAACCACTTCATCTAAGGGAAGTACGTACCGTTTCTTACACAACTTAAATTCGACCTCTTTTTTAGATTTCGACGTTAATTCCAAAAAGGGACAATGCTCAGGAATAAGAACTTTTTCATCCCATTTTCCAGCTATTTTTCTCAGGCTGTCTTTGAACCGAGAAAAAGAAATCATTTTCTTAAAAGAGCTATCCTTTAGTTCAACGTACAATTCGACTTGATAATTATGACCGTGAAGGGCTTCCTTGGAACCATCGGGAAAAACAGTCATGTGAGCTGAGGAAAATTTAATATTTTCCTTTCGAATATGGATACCTATTTTTGTCATTTCGGACTCCCCTTCAACTCCTAAAGAAGCTATTCTAGCAAATTGAAAATGTCATCCGGAGGACACATGAAAAACCTTGTGGCAATGATAACAGGGGGGGCGAAAGGGATTGGTCGAGCTTGCGCCGAAACCTTTCTAGAATCCGGCCATTCCGTATCTCTGATCAGTCGTACAGCTTCTGAACTGAAACAAACGGAAAAAGAATTGCTAGCTAAATATCCAGGTAAAGTCTTTAGCTTCTGTGGAGATATCAGCAGTGCACCAACTGTAAAAGATTGGTTTAAAAAAACGATCGAGACATTGGGCTATCCCACAACGCTGGTTAATAATGCTGGTATTTTTGTGAACAAATCAGTTGTCGACCAGAATTTGGAGGACTGGGAAAAGGTGATTCGAGTGAACCTAACCGGAGCATTTCTCTGTGCTCAAGAATTGTTTCGTATGGCTCTGTCTCATACCGGTCCCAAATCCATTATCAATATGAGTTCTTTAGCAGGTATTCGTGGAACCGAAAAATTTCCGGGTCTCAGTTCCTACGTGGCTAGTAAGTTTGCTCTAGTGGGCCTTACTGAGAGCTTGGCTGTGGAGGGCCGAAAATTTGGCATTCGAGTAAACTGTATTGCACCAGGAGCTGTGGGAACAGAAATGCTGAAAAAGGCTCTACCTGAATTGAAAGCAGAAGCTACACCAAAAGATATTGCAAAACTCGTTTATTTTCTGAGCGCTCCGGAACAGTCATCTGTTCTCACGGGATCCACTCTGGAAGTTTTTTCAAACGCTACTTAGTAGACTGTAGGTTCCCAAATACGCGAAATCGGATCGCCATAATAGTTCCAATAAGTTCTGTCCTGAGTACCGTGTTTGATCTTAGCTGCCAAAATGACTTGACCAATTTGGTTCATTTTGGGATCCGCTTTTGTGATCGATTGTGCTTTTCCCATCAATTCTCCAATGGTTTGAAAAAAATCGTGGCCATACCCACTTCCGCCTGAAGCCATGATCCCTGCAACGCCTCTTTGCCCTGAAAGCAAAATGGATTCAGCAAAGTTTCTACTACTTGCTGAGCTTCCCCAGTTTGCATTCAGGCAGGCAATATCCAGAAGAAGTGGATAGGAAGAGTTAGTAAGTTTACTTAACGATGAAATCAAAAGAGGAACTTCTGTCATTCCCTGTCTATTACCATGCCCATCGTAGACAATAATATTGGGATTATCATTATACGCACTGATCACATCTTCAGTACTTACTTCGGTTCGATATTTCTTTATAATTTTGGCAAAAGAAGCCCCGGTTTTAAGCTTATTTCCAACTTTTGTCACGTTCGCTGGACATCCCAAACTTTCGTCCTGACCAGCTGTTAGAAGAATCTCCTCAACTTTATTAACATCTTTTTCCCGGGAAATTACCTTGTCAGTAAACGCATTCACTTCACTTTCGGTATGAGCAGGAACTCTGCCAAGAGATATGTCGGGAAGATTGTCTGAATCCAAAGTAGTGTAGTGAAAATCGGTCCAGCGATTATCACTGCTCCCCCGCCAAGAAGGCAGCTGGTCGATATTGCCCACCAGTAAAGTGGAAGAAGGCGCTTGGGCTCCTTGGTACTCCTTGAGAATAATGTCTTTAATCTGCTGATTGGTCTTTCCTTCCACGTAATACTCTCGAACTTCCCTTCCCAGACTTTTCTTGAAGTCGATAAGCCGTACAAGAGCAGCCCGATGGCTCGTATGAGCAATGACTAAATCGATTCCGCCACCGTTGTCAGCTTTAGGCAAAGCAAGACCTTTGTTGTTCAGGACCAAATAAAATGCCAAACTGTTCTTCTTATCAGTGACCACAGGTAGCGTTTTTTCTCGATCAATTTCAAACGATACTGTCACTTCTATGTCTGGTGCCCATGCCAATTTTCTTTTTAGCGGCTCATAACGAAATGGCCAAACGCGTATACGAGCTAACCGGTCAGATACCGCAAATCCCTCTTCAATAATTTCGGCAGCAATAAATCCGTAATTTTTTTTGTACGCAAGCTTGTTTCTTTTAACTTTCTTAGATTGTCCACAATGATTAGGAAGCCATTCCTCAAAAGCTAAATCGTCTTCTAGTGATATTTCCTTATAAGATTTCACATTCACTTTCACTACTGGTCTTTTTCCCTCAGGAATCCAAATTAAGTCGGACTGCGTGGGGATTTCAGGGAAGCCGGAAGGCATTTGATTACTCAGCTCATCTGACTCGATTCTTAAGTAAGGTCTACCTTGAATCGAAACAGACTTCAGGCGGGGTTTGGGAGTAGTCATTTTAAGAACGACGCTATCCCGATTTTGTACTAGCACTTCAAAAGCAGCATATGAGGATGACGAAAGCACTAAAAGCACAACAAAAAGAAATCTGGATTTCATGAATGCTCCGGTAGGGGTTATTTTTTTATAGTACCTGAGATTTCACTGAACTGTGAAAAAGACGATGTTTGGATTAGCAATTGTTAAAGCACCTTGAAACGACTTTTTTTTAAGGTTTGCGCTAATAAATCAGGATCCAATTTGCAGAATAACCAATTCAGCTGCCCCGGAGAGTAATCAAAATCACCCTCTTTAGAAAACCGAAGATTAAAGTCATCAATGTAATAAGCGTAAAACCCCTGCTCAGAAATCATTTTCCGGATGAATCCTTGTTGAACTGCTGGCAAAAGGACTTCCATGACCAGATACGATATCCGTCCCAAACTACCCCTCGCTCCTGCAAGAAAATCAAATTCGGCGTTCTCAATATCTACTTTCACAAGCGATTTTACTAATTTCGGATTCAGAGTGAAAAACTCGTCCATGCTGATAACATCAACTTCGACTTCTTCACAATTACGGAAGCTGAGAGATGGCTGTTTCAAGCTTGATTGGGACTCATCATCCCAATTAAGCCAAAAACGCAGTTTACCGCTTGCAGATCCAACGGCTTCTGACTTGATAATGAAATTATTTTTTTTATTTCTCAAAGCTGAATTCAATAGGATTTTTGAAAGTCGAGGATTGGGCTCAAACAAAAAGAGTGGTTTTCTTTGTTCCCGGCGAGACAAAAAATAGGAAAAAATTCCGTAATTAGCACCAATATCAATAAATGAATCACAAAGAGGGAAAAGTATGTCACAAAGATATAAGGCGCCTCTTTCATGTTTGTGGTGAATGGGTTTACCAAAAGCAAGCAGAGGATCAAAATCTCGTCGTTTGTCGAGTTCTACTTTGAGACAAGAATCGATACCTAAATTGGTAAAAAATGAAGTGTCGCGATCTGAACTTGGAATTAACCGAGAAAATAAGCGCATTAAGAAGCGGGATTTAAAAAGTGGAGGAAGTTCTGCTCCACGCTCAAGAAGAAAATCAGCTAAAGACATTGGAGAATTATAACAAAAGCGTGTGGTGCTCGCGGCCAGAATCGAACTGGCACGGCCTTGTGGACCGAGGGATTTTAAGTCCCTTGCGTCTACCAATTCCGCCACGCGAGCCCTTTTGAGAATTGGACCGCAAAGATACACTCTGATGGCCCATCTTTAAACCCCTAATCTCAACTACTTACCAAACTATTTGACATAATGCGTTAATTTGCTAAAACCTTGAAAATTCTGAACAAGGACAAGTACATGCAATCTAGTCGTTCCGGTCTCAGCCATCCATTACTCAAAATTTGGGTTTGGCTTAGCTTTCTTTCATTTCCCCTTTTTGCTGGGACGAAACTTCTTCTGATTGGTGGGGGCGACTACCCTACTGAAACTCTCAAACTCATGGCTAAATGGTCCGGCGGAAAAAAAGCCAAGATCATGGCTCTTACTTGGGCTACTGATGATACGGAATATGCGCTTCAGCACCTTCAGGAGTCTTTTTCTGAACTAGGCGACCAAGAGGCCCCTCAAGAAATTATTGCTCCTCCCTACCCCGGTCACAATGACTTCGACAAAGCAGAGTTTCTGAAATTACTTAAAGAAGTAGGCGGAGTCATGATCTCTGGGGGAGATCAAGTTGTCTTAATGGACCGACTGAAAAGCGATCCTGATCTGCTCAAAGGCGTTCAAGATGCTTACCAGCGTGGGGTAGTCTTTGCCGGAAACAGCGCTGGCACCGCAGCTGCTCCGGAAACCATGCTGACGGGAGAAGGTGAGTTTGATGTTATTGATCCATCAAAAGTAGAACTTGCTCAAGGACTAGGATTTTTGAAGGGGGTCCTTATCGATCAGCACTTTATAGCAAGAAAACGGCAAAACCGTCTGATTTCTGTCCTACAAGCTTCAAAAGAACGCTTTGCCTTTGGAATCGACGAAGACTGCACTCTCGTTTTTGAAGATGGGAAAAAAGTGACTGTCATCGGTCCCAGCATGGCAATGAGTTTTGATAATCGAGAATCTCGGAGTAAAATTATTACTCACCTTCTTTATCCGGGTGACACTTTTGATTTGGAAAGAGGACTAGGAGATGGGGCGATATCTCAGCCTTGATACTGAAGCCACCGGTTTAGAAGTAGACTGCTACCTTATTCAAGTTGCTTTGGTTCCTATCGACGGAACTCAAAAAACAATTCTCTCAGAATGGGGGAAAGAAGTTCTCATTCAATGCCCCAGCTTTGAGGAATTAAAACCCAAACTGAATCCTTGGGTACTGGAACACAACGAGGAGCTCATTCGAAAAGCTCACAAAGACGGTATCCCTCCTCAAGCTTTTAAAAAATGGGTTGAGGATTATTTAACTTCTCCCGAAATTAAGAAATATTTTCAAAATGAGCGACCTACCCTCCTGGGTAAATCGATGAGTGCTTTAGATATTCCTGTACTCACAAGATATTTGGGTAAAGATTTCATGGAAAAGAATTTTCATCACCACACTCTTGATTTGACGTGTGTTGCACGATTTTTGATTGATGTGGGAATTTTACCTAAAGGTTTTCACTCAACTTCCAAACTTCTTCAGCACTTTAAAATTCGTCACCAAGCAGAACATACCGCGCTCAGCGATGCTGTTGATATGGCTCATGTGTATTTTCGATTAACTGAATTACTCAACTCGAAAACACAATCCTCAACTTAAGTCGTGCTTTCTCTCAAAACAATTTTGAGACACGCATTCAAAATCCGATGCCCTCGTTGCGGCGTTGGAAAGTTATTTTTGGCGTATGGGGAATTAGTGGAAACGTGTGGCGAGTGTAGGCTTCCCATTCGTACCCGAGAACCAGATACTTACTTTTTTATGTATATGAGCACAGCAGCGATTACCGGCACTTTTGTGATTTCAATGTTAATGTTGGCGCCTCCAAAAAATCAAACCATTGGCTCCCTACTTATTGGTCTTTCTGCTATTGCGATCTTTTTTATAACGACCCCGCTGAGAAAAAGTATTTCTATTGCTTGGGAATACTATACCGATGCTAAATCTGAGAATCCGAGATTTCCTGGGTAATG
>RFNO01000048.1 GCA_009927165.1 Pseudomonadota bacterium | reverse complement strand
CATCTGGAATCGTTCTAAGAACATAACCGAGAAGGCCAACTTTGACCTTTCCTTCGCAATCGGCGTAGCCAGAAATAAAATAGGTCCCTTTTCTTCAGTTCGACACTCAAAAAGTGGGATTCTCTCCTGTCCGGGCTTTGCTTCATCAAAAATAAGCCACTTCATCTCTTCTTTCCAATTTTCATTCTGAGGTAGTTTCTCAGGAGGAAATGTTGTGACTCGACGAATTTCTAATTTAGGGCTCGTGTACCGAATAAGTGGAACTGTTCGAGTAACTGAAGGTTCGTATTTTTCTTGCCAGTCCCGAACTTTTTTAAGACCCCTTCTAAATTTATCAGCACTGAAATCAGGAAAATATCTGAGTTGGTATTCATTATCTTCGGGGCGATACTTAGGGTCTTCATTGTTTCTGTCTCCGCTCTTCCAGGTGGTTAACTCGGGGCGTTCGTCTATCTCGTGCGCCATACAGGGAGCAAGAGGCTTGTCCTTTTCACTGCTCCATTTGGCAAGATATTTATCAATCTCTGTATCAACAAAATATTGATATTTGGGACGACCATTTTGGTAGCGATCATTGTTTATGGGCTGTTTTTCTTTGTCTTCTGTATAATCACTGCCTAACTGTGTTGGCCATAAACAGCTATAGCCTTGGTGTATTGTTCCAACTCGGAGCGATCTGGCTCCTGCGGTATTCTCTGTAAATATTTTCTGGAAATCTTGTCGAGTTTTTAAACTCTCTTCAAAGTGGTTAATCCTTAATGCCTTTACATAGTGTTTCAGAAATACTAACCACTGAGCTCCAGCATGATTCAACTTTGTGCAAGAGCTATCGATTTCTCCGTCAGACAGCTTTAGGACTCGCCCAACGAAGTCTTCCACTTTTGTCACTGCATTAGGATTGTTGCGTGTGCTATTAAAGTCACACTGGCTCAAATACTTTTTGAGTGGGCAAAGGATACTGTCGCGCGCGCAACTATCGATATTGGTGAAAGGAAAGCCCGAAATATCCTGAAAGGAGACCATGTTCCAACTTTTCCAGTGGTAGCCCGCTTCATATTGGGGCATCGGGCT
>RFNO01000062.1 GCA_009927165.1 Pseudomonadota bacterium | reverse complement strand
CGCCGGCCTAAAGTGCTCAAATAAAGTGTCATGTTTAACCTTGCGATAGGGATGGGGTCAATCGACTTTCCATCTCCATAAAAAATTCGCCCACTCTAGCAAATGTGAAAACTGCCCATCTTATGCTCGCTGAAACCGAGTTTTTATCAGGATAGTTCAAGGAAATTGAGTCACTTAATAAAGGTTAAACGGGAAAAACGGAGTGTAAAAGACATGAAGTAGTCGCTATAAACTATTGAAAAGATGAGTAAAAATAGCTCGATTATCGGGTTGAGCGATAAAAGTTCGACACGTGTTGAAGTGTATTTCAGCTGTAAACGGCCTGAAAAAGTCTGGCATATCCCGTGCTCTTTAATTGTTCGGGAGTTTGGGGGGGATTTATGAAAAATAAGGGGATTAGGGGTTTTGTCACGCAAGTGACTCCAGTTTCATCGGCTTTAACTAAAGTCACATTCAGATTATCTGAGGGCTTAAAATACCAACCGGGGCAGTCGGTTTGGCTTGAAGTCACTCGCAGTTACGGTTCGGCCGTGGCCAGCCAAAGATTCGCTCTTTGCGGCGACCCTGTTCAGGCGATTCGGACCAATAGTTATGAAGTGTTGGCTCACAGTCACTCCGCTAACGGTGTTTTGTGTGGGTTAGGGAAAATAAAAGTGGGCGATTTACTGCGGGTAGAGGGGCCGGTGGGTAGTTTCAATATTGCTGATACGCAATCGTCGGAAGACGTCGTATGGTTAGCAACGCCTTCGGGGTTAGGGCCTTTCTTGGCTTTCATTCAATCCGAAAGCTTCCAAAAAAATCGACCGAAACGAACGTTGCTTCTTGTGGAGGCCTATCGAGAAACAGAAATTGCATTTCAAGCGCTCTTTGAATCTAAAGGGGTCACCGTGATCCCTTGTGTCACACAACCGGACGAGTGGATCCAAGGCTTTTGGGGGAAAGCTATTTCTCTTCTCAAAAGCAAAAAATTCCAACTCGATTTTTCTCGGGCCAGGTTTTTTGTATCGGCAGGGGAAGGGGTTTCAGAGGAAGTGGTCAAAATGCTTACAGAAGAAAAAGGCGTTCGTAGAGAACAAATTGCAAAAGATATTCTTCACGCAAGGCTCACGTCTTCTCAAAATCAAGCAGGCCTCTGGATTCCTGTTGAACTAGTTACTGAAGAAGAAAATGAAGAGTTGTTGCAGCAAGACTATCCCGAGATTTCACGAGCGGCGTGAGAGCTCGAATAAGAGAATAGCTCCTGCTGCGCTCACATTGAGGGACTGTACTTTCCCGCGAAGAGGAATTTCTACTAACCAGTCACAAGTGGCGAGAGTGGTGGGCTTTAGTCCTTCCCATTCCGTACCCAGTACCAGTACAGTTTTTTCAAAAGTGGGCAACTCGGCAAGTGGTTTAGAGTTTTCTCCGAGAGCGGCACCGACAATCCAGAAGTCGTGTTCCTTTAGTTTTCGAAGAGATTCATTTAAATTGGTCACTTGCAGGATGGGGAGCGTTTCAACGGCCCCAACAGAAGCATGGTAAGCGCCCGGAGTGACCATCACGCTTCTATCTTTTGGAATAATAACCCCTTTAACACCTAAAGCCTCTGCGGTTCTACAGAGTGCCCCTAAATTTTGAGGATCCTGAAGATGGTCAAGGGCCAATACAACCCCGTGTTTTTCGTTGTGCAAGTTCTCCAGCCAAGAAGACCAGTCGGCATATTCAAAGGGTTGTAAGTGAGCAATCAGAGGCTCAGAGTGCGGTTCTTTCTTGGAGTGAGAACCAATGGCAAGGCCAATCTCTCTAGCTAAGTGGAGAATCTCTTCAACACGGGGAGAAAGCCGATGGGATGAACTTTGACAGCTCAACGACAATACCCTCTCGGGTCGATGTCGTAAAATGTGCTCAATGGCACTTAGAGATTGAATTTCAATCGGTTTCACCAAGGGCGTTTTACACCACAAGTTAGCATTTTAGCGCCGTAATAGGGATTGAGGAGCCCTTCTCCTTTCGGCTGAACCCAATACCCATAAGTTCCTTTGGGAACCATGGGGCAGTAAAAAAGTTGCCATTTCGCTTTTGAAGTCTCATTGGCTCGAATTAAACTCACGGTTCCTTCGCTATAGAGTCCAAAAGCTTTTCGAGAGTCTCCATCCGATTTACTCTGGGCAAGTTGTTGGGTTCCTAATTCCATTTTCTTGAGGCTTTCTACTTGTCCTTTCTCAGCTGAGTTTGAAGCCTCAGTGATTTCGTTGAGAGCTTTTTGCGCTAGTGTTTGTGCTTCTGTAACTTTATCCCCAGCCAAGGAGTGCTGGATCGCTGAGTAAGATTTTAATAATGTTTCAACAGTCTCGTTTTGGGCCAACAAAACTGGCGAACCAGTCAAAAAAGCAGAACAAATTACAAAAATCCAGTGGTTATGTCGCATATTTTCTCCTCGGTAGCACTTTTCAAATTAATGGGTCTGTCGTATCGTGTCACTTACTATTTTTTGGGTATTTTATGAAGGCAAAATTTCTAGTGATTCTTCTGTTGGGGCTGTTAGCGGGCGAGACCGTTTCCTGGAGCGCAGCTCTGACCTTGGAGAGCTACCTTGACCAAGTAAAAAAAGGGAACGAAGGCGTTCAAGCGCTGATAACTGCGAGTGAGGCCATGCCTCTGCGCAAAGACGAAGCTCGGTTGCTGACTCGGCCCAATCTTTTTGCCAATGTGACATTTTATAGCGATGCCAAGCCAACCGTTGCTCCCTCTTTCATGGGAACACGAACGTTGGCAGATACTTACAATTTCGGATTTTCCCAACAAACACCGTTTGGGCTGTCCGGTAAGCTTTATTATCAGTGGACATACACCCGAATTGAAGGGGCTTCATCGCCCGTTCCCTTATCACTCCCCATTTTTTACGAAGCCAAGCCTGTTTTAGAATTGAATCAATCTCTCTTGAAAAATGGATTTGGGAGTGAACTCAGAAGCCAAGTACAAGCGGCTGAATCGGGAACCCTCGCGCAAGCCTATGGAGAACAATTTAAATTAAAAGCCGCATTGGCAGAAGCCGAAGGGGCTTTTTGGAGACTTGCGATCAGTAGACAACTCGTTCAAGTTCAGAAAGAAAGTTTGGAACGGGCTTCCCGTTTGAAAGAATGGAACTCCAATCGAGCCAAGTCGGGCTTGGGCGACCGATCAGATGAGCTTCAAGCGCAAGCAAACCTACAAGTGAGGACTCTCGAATATGAGAGCGCTCTTAATGAAGAGCGAAACGCCTCTCAAACGTTTAATAGCTTACGCGGAATTGACGAAGCTGAAGTCAAAGACGTGCTGCCGATCATGGATAAGAATCTTACTGAAAAATTGATGCTTCCTGAAAAAAAAGAAATGCGTTTGGATGTGAAAGCAGCGCAGGAGCTTACCAAAGTTGCCGAGGCCAATGCACAATTAGGTAAAGAAAGAAACAGCCCAGTATTAGATGTGTTTGGCTCTGTTGCAACGAATGGTCGAACCGATCAGTGGGGAAGTTCCGTCTCTGATTCCTTCACTACTCAGTTTCCGACTTTTACAGTTGGCGTGAAGTTTCAAGCGGCTCTCGATATTGGTCAAGTCCTCGATGATCGTCGAGCGTACAGTGCAGAGCTGAAAGCCGCTGAACTCAATTATCGTCGAAAAGCATTTGAGGAAGCACAACAGTACAAAGACTTGGTTAAGAAATTCGAAGAAGCAAAATCTCGCTTAAAGCTGTGCTACGGGATTGAAGAAGTCCAAGAAAAGAAATTAGCACGCGAAAAAGAACGCCTGAAACTTGGTCGCAGCGTTACTTATCAAGTTATTTTATTTGAGCAGGATTATGCTTCTGCTGAATTACTTCGTTTAAAAACCCAAGGGGAAGTCCTGGGTCTATTTTCACAACTTAAGCTCTACGGAGACGCCCATGAATCTCGCTGACCTATCTATAAAAAGACCCATTTTTATTACCTGTATTGTTTTGGCGATCATCGTTTTGGGCTTTCTGTCGATGAAAAAACTGGGAGTAGATTTATTCCCAGATGTCACATTTCCCGTAGTCACAGTAACTACGGTATACCCAGGGGCTGGCCCCGCAGAAGTTGAGACTTTAGTGTCCAAAGTATTTGAAGAAGAGATCAGTACGGTGAGCGGAATCAAACGACTGAGCTCTCGAAACTCAGAAGGAGTGAGTGTTGTTATTGCGGAGTTTAATCTTGAAACAGATGTGAAATACGCTGAACAGCAAATCCGGGACAGAGTGTCGTCTGCAAAGAGGAAACTACCCACGGAAACAAAAGAGCCCACGATTCGGAGGATTGATCCTGCAGATCAGCCCATTATTGTACTTTCCTTAAGCGCTGATCTGCCTGCTGGAAAACTCTTTGATTTGGCGAGTGAAGTGATTCGTCCGCGATTTGAACAAATCAATCAAGTAGGGTTAGTTTCCATTCAAGGGGGGCGAAAAAGAGAAGTTCGAGTGGAGTTAGATCGTAAAAAACTTCAATCGTATGAAATTTCTGCTTCGCAAGTGGTTCAAGCTATCAAAGCAACGGGAATGAATATCCCCGCGGGAAAAGTGACAGAAACATCAAAAGATATCGTTTATCGAACATTGGGAGAATTTCGCAATGTCGACGATGTTGCAGCTACCGTGGTCAGTTTTATAGGAAATGATGTTCCGGTTCGGGTGGGACAACTTGGTCGAGTTGTGGATGAGCTAGAAGATGAAAAAACTCGCTCCTATTTGAACGGAAAAAAAGCTTTGTTTTTAAGAGTTTACCGGCAGTCTGGAGCCAATACTATTCGAGTAGTTCAGGAAGTAAAAAAGAAAGTCGAAATCATTCAGCAGGAGCTTCTGAACGATCCCCAAAAACCCACCTTACAAGTTGTGCAAGATGGCAGTAAGCCTATACGGGCAAACGTGGACGATGTGACGGAATCCATCTTCTTTGGGATCATTTTGACCATCATCGTAGTGTTTTACTTTTTGGGAAGCGGACGTTCCACGCTGATTACTGGATTAGCTTTGCCCAACTCACTCTTGGGTGCATTTATTTTGATGGCTATTGCTGGCTTTACGATCAATGTAATGACTCTTTTGGCTCTTTCGTTGTCGGTAGGTCTTTTGATTGATGACGCGATTGTAGTTCGTGAAAATATTTTTAGACACATTGAGCAAGGAGAAGATCCGGTTAAAGCAGCTTCCCAAGGTACTAAGGAAGTGATGTTAGCGGTTATTGGCACAACTCTCGCTGTGATAGCAGTATTTGGTCCAATCGCTTTCTTGTCAGGGGTAGTAGGGCAATTTTTCAAGCAGTTTGGGTTGACCATTTGTTTCGCTATGGCGATTTCACTGTTTGACGCGTTAACGGTTGCCCCGATGTTGTCCGCCTATTTTGCTGGAACCTCACACGGAATTAAAACAACGGGTTGGTGGGGAAACACGATTGGGAAGTCGTTAATCGCTTTCAATCGATTTCAGGATTGGTTAGAGCAGCGCTACGTAACGTTATTGGAAAGTGCACTTGAAAGACCCAAGATCGTTTTGGGTGGGGCTGCGTTGATTTTTCTCGTAAGTTTAGTAGCTACTAAGGGAGTTCCGAAGACCTTTTTAGGAGCTCAGGATATGGGTGAATTTTCGGTGGGCTTAGACATGCCACCTGGGACCAGTCTGGGCGCCATGGCTGATTTGAGCTTGGAAGTTGAGAAAGCCATTCGAGCCAATTCGGAAGTAAAAGCAACTACCCTCACTGTTGGAAACGACCAGGGAGAAGCGAATGTGGCCAATTTTTACGTGGAATTGGTTTCTGTGAAACAGAGAAAAGTAAATACATCACAATTCAAAGACAAGCTACGCGACCAACTGAAGACGTTCGCCCAAGCAAATCCTACGGTAAAAGACGTGGATATGGTTGGGATTGGAATGAGGCCGTTCAATGTAAACATTATTGGGAATGATTTGCCCCAAATTGTAGAAATTGGAAATCAGCTCCTAACAAAACTGAAACAGCACCCTGGGGTGAAGGATCCAGATATTAGCTTCCGACCGGGAAAACCTGAATTTCAAGTGGCGATTGATAAAGATAAAGCGGAGCGTTTTGGCGTGTCCAGTTCCATGGTCGGAGCGGAATTGCGTACGTTAATTGAGGGAAGTGTTCCCGCTGTCTTTAGAGAAGCGGGCAGAGAATATGACGTCCGGGTTCGATTGCAGGAGGATCAAAGAGATCTAAAGGAGTATTTCAGTCAAACGTTTGTTCCGAATATGAACTTTAGGCTCGTTAAGCTTTCGAGTGTAGCAAGTCCCGTTGAGACCACGGGTCCCTCCAATATTAGTCGGCAAGACCGAGGGAGATATGTACAAATCATGGCGGATCTCACTCCCGGGGGAGTGGGGATGGGAGGAGTCATGAGTGATATTCGCAAAATGTTCGAAACGGACATTAAATTGCCACCCGGAGTTCGTTATGCGTTTGTGGGGCAAGCTGAGAATTTTCAGGAATTGGGAACCAGCATTGTCGTTGCAGTAATCCTCGCGGTTATTTTCATCTACTTAGTGTTGGCCAGCCTTTATGAATCATTTGTCACTCCGTTTACTATTATGCTCGTGCTTCCTCTGGCAGCTTGCGGAGCTTTTTATGCTTTATTTGTTACTCGGCAAGCACTGGACATTAATTCCATGATTGGATGTGTGTTGCTTTTGGGAGTGGCTAGTAAAAACTCCATATTGCTGGTGGATTGTACTCAACAGTTAATGGCGGAAGGAAAGCCGCGGGAACAAGCGATTATTGAAGCCGGTAAGCTAAGATTACGTCCCATTCTGATGACGACCTTTGCGCTGATTGCAGGTATGTTGCCAGTCGCCATTGGTCTCAATGAGGCGTCTCGACAACGAACGAATATGGGGATTGCCATTATCGGGGGGCTTATTTCGAGCACCGTATTGAGTTTGGTCGTAGTGCCGGCTGCTTTTTCCTATATCGATCGCTTCAAAAATTGGTCTCAGAGAAAAATTAGTCATTTAGTTAACCCTTCTCATGCTTAAAAAAAATCTTATTGGTTTTCTTTTGGTCTGTCTCTGGGGGGCAGAGAGTTTGGGCGATGCGCCAACACTGATGGATCTCAAAAAAGCTGATTTCAGTTTTCTCGTAGAGTTGAAAGTGGGCAGTCGATGTTTTCTCAGAAATGAAGTCGGTGAAGCGTTGATTCGTGTCCAGAAAGTATTTCAATTAACCGGTCATCGATTGAAGCTCCTCAAGTGTTATGTTCCTACGGAGAGAGAGTTTAGCGAAGCAATTGCCGTAGTAGTTCAAGTAGTCGATAAACAGGGAGCGATATTGCCCATGACCGGATTAGGGAAAAGCAATCGCAAGCGGCTTTGGTGGGAAATGGAGAAAGAGGGATTCACCACTCACTCCGAGGGGACTGGTTTTTTCTCCTATCGAGCCTTATCCCCAAAATAGCGCAACGCAGAAAACTGCTAAAGTGGTATCCTTGAGTAAGGTAGATTCTATGAACTTGAGACTTTGGGTGTGGATCATAGTGAGCTTGCTCTGGGGAGGGACCGCGGCCAATGGTTTTACACGCTTGGCTTTCACCCCAGTGCTGATTCAGATCGGGGGAGATCTACAGTTCACTGACTCCCAAGCCGCCAGTATTTCCAATGCGACCTTCAGTGATAAATTTACCAACTCTTACGTACTCTCTGCCGGTATAGGTACCCAAGCTTGGGGACCTGTGTATGTGGGCTTTCGCTACACTTATTGGCTGGGACAACAAAAGTACCAGGTGACAGGAGAGGATCGAACGGATCGGTTGAATTTGCAGGGAATAGGACCGGAATTAGGTTGGCAATGGGGGAATCCAAGGATCCAGTATCGAGCTGTGGTGGGCATCTCTTACCCCTTGGTTTGTCACATGGACCGCTTAAAAAACTCTTCCCAAACGTTCACGCCGGCTAAGATTCCTCTGTTGTATGAAACCCGATTGCAGCTGAATCTTAAATTTAGTTCAGCCATTTCATGGGTGTTGGAAGGGGGATACCGAAAAGCAAATTTGGGGAATTTGCAATCTGACACCGAAGATTTTCTTGCAGCGGGATCAGACCTTGATTTTTCGGGATTTTTTTTAGGAACTGGCCTCGGGATTCATTTCTAAATGATAGCGTTGATTCATTTTTTGCTCTTGGGGCTTTTGTTTAGTTCCAGTGAAGTCTCTTCTGCAACTCCGCTGCTACCTGAACTGAAATCCAATCACCGGGATATTCAGGATCCGGAATATTACGATCCCGAGTCTCCGCAAAAACGCAAAGGGATCAAACAAGTCGGAAAAGATTTTGAGGAGTTTGGAGAAGAAGTAGCAGCAAGAATTGATAAGATAGTCAGTCGGAAGGGCTTTCGTTTTATGGGGGATCCTTGGACCTTACAAGGGATACCCTTGCTTTTCCCAAGCTCTGACACTGGTTTTAATCTGGGATTAAATGCCGTTTTTGCAAATGTTCGTCGGGAAGATCCTCACGAAATTGAGATAACGGCCCAGGCTCTTGCCAGTGATGCTGGAAGGTACAAACATTTTCTTCGTCTTGATCTTCCGCATGCTTTCAATGATCGGTATCACATCACTACCCGCGTCTCGTACAATCGAGATATCAACTTTAGATATTTTGGCATTGGAAATGATACGACAGTCGATAAGGAGCTTCTCAAAAAAGATAGCTTTCTTTACCAAAATCAAAGAACCGGTCCTAATTTAAATCTAGCGGTTTTGAAATATATGAATCGGTATTTTCAAATGGGGCCTCTGATCGGCTTGAAATGGACTCAAATGTCCTATCCTTCTGGATCCCTCTTGGACTCGGAATCACCACCGGGAGTGGAAGGAGGGCGAACTCATTACTTCGGTTGGGCATTGGTGTATGACGCTCTCGATTTTGCTCCAAATCCTCATCGAGGGACATTCCACGAGCTTTACTTCAACTGGGTTGCCCCTTGGTTGGGCAGTGATTACAACTTTCTCAGAAGCACTTACACGTTTCGACGTTTTTGGGATCTTTACCCTTCGTTAACTCTTGCCCATCGAACTTTGTTTGAAGTGATTAGTGGGACAGCTCCTTTTTTTGAGTTAGGCGCAACCGGAGGTTCTGATAGCACTATCGGATTTGGTGGGGATAAATTTATCCGAGGATTCCAAAGCAATCGATTCATTGATCATATCAAAATGGCTATTGGATGGGAGCTCAGATGGGAAGCTCTGACGTTTTCCTGGGCCAAACAAAAGCTCGAGGTAGTCTTAGTTCCTTGGGTTGATATGGGACGAGTTTGGAACCAATTAATTCCCCTCCAAATTGGAAATCTTCACGTTTCGACGGGATGGGGAACTCGAATCACTTGGAATGACCGCTTTATTCTCCGTAGTGATTTTGCGCTCACTCAAGAGGGATCAGCGCTTTACGTAGAGTTAGGCCATTCGTTTTAGCGATAGATGGCTACTTAAACGGAGCGAGTACTTTTATTCCTGGGGGGTCCCAGAAATAATTTTGCATAGAGCCGGATGGCTGCAATGCCGGAGATAATAAAGGAAAAAGCGATCACAAGGGCAAGCCATATCCGGTCTTGGCTCGCGTGGTGAAGAATAAGATCCTCACCCAGAAATCCCGGTGAAATAGGGAATCCTGAGAGGCCCAAGCAACAAAGAAGCAGAAGAAAGTTCGAATACTCTGACTGGGAGTAAAGTCCCAAATAGCTATTCAAAGAAATCTCTTTCAATCGCCTCAAAACGAAATAGCCTACTGGCCAAAAAACGATTGAGCCTGAGAGGTAAACCCAAATATGGTCAGCTGAAAAGTGATCACACACTGATACTGAAGCAACAACAAACAGTTGACTGAGCCCTAAACACATCCAAGCCCGAATGGGAGACTCCCGTTCCGCAAGCGCTGACAGTGACGTGAGAATAGCCAAAGTGGCAACTATAGGAGTGAAGATTTCGACAGAATTGGCCCAGGGGCTGAGTCCCAAAATTGATACTGACGTAGCTAAAAGAAATAACAATGAAAGCACTAGACCGTTTAGCTGAAGCAAAAAGAAAGAGCCTATTTTTTTTATAGGATACCAAATAAATGATTCCATCACTTGCTCTAGAAAACCTTCTCGAATAGCGATCATATAGAGTGATGTAATAACCTTGGGCGATGCCAGAAGAGTTTGTAATCGCGAAGGCGATGTGGCTCGAGGAGGCGATTCATTATGGTACCGAATCAAGTAGGAAACCACGGAAGGAGAAACTAAAAGTTGGTAGCCCCTCAGAAATGCATTTCCGACAGAATGAAAAAGAGCTAAATGGGTAAAGCCTAAAGCCACTTCAATAAAAATGATCCCTACTTGGATCAACGAGGAATAGGCGATCTGTGCTTTGATATTGGATTGAACGGTAGCAGCTTTTGCCGCCAGCGCTGCCGAAAGAAGACCTACCATTATCAGCAATTCTCGGATGGCCAAGAAAGTGCTCCACAGGGGATAGGTTCTCAACAGCACATAAACTCCGATATGGATAGATAAAGCGCCATAAAAAATAGCACTTGAAGGAGTGGGGCCCTCCATGGCCTTGGGCAGCCAATAACAAAAAGGAAATTGGGCAGATTTTGCTGAAGCGGAAAGCACAATTAAAACCCCGAGGAACAACCCTTCTTTGATCCCAATGGAATTGGTAATGAGGTGCGAAATCTCCGAAAAGCGATCAAAAGTGATATTTTCGTGCCAAAGAAGTTGGGAGATCCAGGCGCCCAAAAGCAGTCCCACGTCTCCAACTCGATAAATGGTGAAAATTTTCAAAGCATTCTTGATGGGCCTGATCCGGTAGCGATAAAAAGAAATCAACAAAAAAGAAGTGAGTCCCAAGAATTCCCAGCCTGCAAAAAGAACCTCATAGTTGTTTGCTAGGATTACTAAGGTATATCCAAAAACAAAAAACATGAGCGATGCGAAGAAACGTTTGAATCCCTCCTCTCCTCCTAAGTAAGTTTTTGCGTAGACCGTGATGAGATAAGAAACAACTGTTAATGCGAAAAGAAAAGTGGCTGAAATCCAATCGAGTAAGAGCGTGATAAAAAAACGAAAATTCTCACTGGAGTAAATAGTAATGTCGGGAGTCCTAACCGGGATGGCGCCTAAGAAAATCCAGCGACAGAGCAATGCGAAGGACAGCAAAAGATGTAAAAAAGAAGTGCCGTGGGCTAGGCGGGCAATTTTTTGTTCTTGGTTGTGCGGAGCTAAGAGAATCAAAAGTCCACTGAGAAAAGGGGTTAAGATAAGAGTGTAAAGTAAAAGTGAGATCACACTTTGTCTCCAGTAATAATATGAATAGGCAAATTATCCCGACTGCTTTCCACTAACGCTTTAAGTTCGGAAATTGAAGGTGGGCAATCTTCGAAGAAATCAAAACGGTTCATATGGCCTTTTGAAAACACAAACACCTCTTGCGTGCTCGGACTTATACACGCATAGCGTATCCATTCATTGTGTATCCACTCGTAAGTAGCTGGAATTTGTTGAGCGGCTTTGAGGGCGATGGCGGGTTCTTGTTCTACGACCAAAATAAGTCTCACAGGTTCATGCCATTCGATCATTTGCAAAGGAAGTCCCGGTCTTAAATCACCCTCAGTACCGTTGGCGACCGAAAAGAGACCCACTACATTATGCGGAAGCTTGGTTCCAGCTCCAAGTTTCTCATTGTCCACTTTTGACCAAAAGTACTGAAGGTTAATGCCTCCACACACAGGAACGGCTGCTTTGAGAATGTTTGCTAAAATATCACCCTGAGGATCCGTCGAAGGAACATAAGAGTTTAGAAAAGCCCGCCGGTCCAAGAAAATATTTCGGGTTCGAGTTCGTGGAGCTACGATACAAGAAGAATTGGTGGCATGAGTAAATTCCTGCCGTGGCTCAAAAATAGAGACAGATTTCCTTCGAAGTAGCTGGTGAGCCTTGTGCTTATCAGTTCCCAAAGGTATCGATAGGAATCGTCTCGATCGTTCTTTTGAATTGCGATCCAAGGCTTCTCGAAAAGCCAGTCTGAGTTGCGCGAGCAGTCGATGGTGCTCAGCATCGAGTGTGCTTGTATCATAAAAAGTGATGTCATCCCGAGTGGTGTCATGGAGTCCTGCTACAAAGCGCGTTGACTCTGGAATATGAACTCCCCGTTGGTCTAATAAGGCTCTTACTTGGATATCATTCGCCATGGAGCAAAGAATACGAGCATTAATGGATCCCGGTCTTCCAGAGCAGGCTCCGCAATCATACGCAGCGTAGTGCGGATTGTTCACTGTACTCGAACCATGCCCTATAACAGCAATTAAAGAGCTAAAATGTCCGATGAGGCCAATTGAACCGAGAAGGCTCTGAACACGGTCTGCCATTTCATTGCGGGTGAAGCCCAAAAAAAGCCCTCCGTCCTTTTCAGTGTCGGAATGCCTTAAGTACTTAAAGCCGGTTTTCTCTTGAGTGTGTTTGAACGATGAAGCGACACTGGGGGTAAGTGTCGGACGAAAAATATTAAACATTAATTTGACAGCGGAAACTAAGCCCAGGGTTTGGGAAATAAGCCAGCCCTTTAAAAACGTATGGGTTACGCTGGAGAGCAGGACATCTGTCTCTCGTTTTAGGTGTGATCCAGCAGGAGCCTCCTCGCGGATAAGAGTGTGAGGGGAAAGGGGAGCTGGACAGAGCTTGACTGGGAATCGATCATGTATTCCCTGATAAAAAAATTCCACTCCAAAAAAACCAGGAGTACCAAAAGTTTCTATATCGGGGAGAACTTCTTCTAAATATCTCCGCAGGGAGCAAGAGCGGTCATCGACGCAGAATAAAGCTTGAATACTGGGGGAAGTCGCAGGTGGAGAAAGAGGTGAAAAATGCAACGCCGTCAATAGGGAGCGGTAATGAGTCCACTCCAGAGCCTCATGAAGCACAATCAGGCTTTCCTGATAAGAAGAGGGCTCGGACATTGGTTCTTCAGCAGCGGGTGTGCAATAAAGTTCAGCTAAAGGTTTAAGACGCTTTTTCTTAGCGAGCAATCGTTTTTCGATATAGTCAACTTCTAACAGCAGTTCAAAAGCTAAAGCTTCGTGAAAATAAATTGTTCGGGGGAAATGAAGGTGCTCCGGTTTGTCCTCCAGAACAGAAACCAATCCGGACCAACCGGGGTGTTCTTGAACCATCTCAAAAAGGTACTGTTCAAAAAATGCCGGATAGCCTACGAGAAAATCAAGTGATTGCTCCAGGGCTGTCCAAGGATCCTGTCCTAGCCAAGAAGAGGCTCGACCATTCCGTAGGCGAAAAAGTGAAAAAACGCTTTCCTGATTGATTTTTTTAAGGGCTTCCCAGAATCCAAGTTCCTGAAAGGGCATTGAGGAGAAAGAGATGCCCTGATCGAGAAAGTGGCCTAAATGCCGAAATAAAATAGGTTGGACATGGCTGATAACGTCTAAGTGGTACTGACTCTTCCAGAGATCTCTTAGGCGATTAGTGGGAGTCTCGGATTGTTCCGAAAGTGAGGATGTAGACTCGTTCAAAAACCCAAAAATGAGACTGTGGAAAGCCAGTCTTTCTTCCTCTTTGGAGAATCGATTTTCAATTACCCATCGAATTACCGTTTCGTCGATTTGGCCTTTTTTAAAGCGCTGGAGATAGTCCTCGGGTGCCAAATAAGTCTGAATCGACAAGGTGGCACGAGCTCGCTTCAACCCTTCATGAAAAGAATGCCCTTGGAAAGCTTGCAGCGAGTTTTGGCTGATAAAGTCTTTAAGAGGAGCTTGTATTGGAAGAAGCTTTCGAATCTCCGACACAGTCTCCCTGAGGGAACGCTTGGAACGGGCTTCGTTCATGAAAA
Source organism: Pseudomonadota bacterium (assembly GCA_009927165.1). GTDB lineage: Bacteria > Bdellovibrionota > FAC87 > UBA2466 > UBA2466 > RFNO01. Next base: position 3,189 of record RFNO01000062.1, on the reverse strand, counting down.
CTCTACTCCTTACTTGTTGAGCACTTTAACACTCAGAGGTTGATGCCCTTTTGATTGGTGTTCAGGCGAAAACAGTATTTCTAATGCCCGAGAGTCGGAAGTAAAATATCGCTTTTCATTTTCCAAAAGGTCTTGAGCGGTGTGATCAATCAAAGGACATTCTCTGAGGTCTACGGATACGTGAAAATCGGTGCTCTCATCTAAAAGTGTCTTAAGCTTTAAGATATTGGTGAAGACCAAAGGGCCCTTAACAGAAATCATGCGCTTCCCCGAACTAGCTTCTTGAGCCACCTGCAGCTGGAACAGGGTGAGCCATGATTTAGCTCTTGCTGTATTGAAGACTATTTTGAGTAAAATGCCTGATACCACTCCTACGAGGAGATCCGTTTTGAGACTGATGAGAAGGGTGGTCAAAAAGAGAGCCAGTTGATCCCAGCCAATTTCTTTCGCGTGAGTCAGCTGATGTGGATGGGCTAGTCGGAAACCCACTACGATGAGAACAGCAGCGAACGAAACCAATGGAATTAAGTTTAAAACGCTGGGGGCAAATAAAATAAAAAGAAGAATAAAGAGACCGTGGGCAAAATTAGCCCATTTCGTTCTCGCTCCATTACCTACGTTGACAGAGCTTCTCACAATTTCGGTAATAATAGGAAGGCCGCCGATGAGTCCTAAAACTATATTGCAGATGCCTTTTGAGATGAGGTCGTAATTGAAATTCGAACGCCTTTGCTCAGGATCCATTTTGTCGACTGCGAAAGACGACAGAACTGATTCAATCGAAGCAACAAAACAAAGGGAGAATACCATTTTCCAGAAAACTGGCTGTCCTATTGCTGACCAATCTGGCGCAATCAAGGATTGAGAAAGCTGAGTGGGAACATGAAGGAGAAACTTATCACTGACCTCCACAAGGCGATGAAATAAATGAACGCTGTGAAGGTGTTCAAAATCTAAAATCTTGTCAAAGAAAATACCTAGCAGCACTGCGGCTAGTGGTGCAGGAAGAAACCGAAGGATACCTTTCTTTCGAGTGTTGAGAAATACGATGAGTGCTAAGGTGATCAATCCGATACTTAATATCGCTAGATTAGCCAAGGGGATAGCTTTGGGTAGCTCTATAATTTGACTGAAAGTCTCATTGCCTTGGGCTTTTTCACCACAGAGAACGTAAATCTGTTTGGTGATGATTGTGACACCGATAGAAGCCAGCATCCCATGAATGACGTTGGCTGGAGCAGCTAAGCCAAATTTACCCAACCGGAGGAGCCCTAAGAGAATCTGAATAATACCGGCACAAACGATAGCAGCCAAAGTTAGCTTAAAGCCCAATTCATTATTTCCCTTCCCTAACTCTTGAACGGACGTGAGTACGACCACAATGAGGCCAGCAGCTGGTCCGTTAATCATGACATGACCACCACTGAGGAATGTTCCTAAGATCCCGCCTACAATGGCAGATAAAATACCAGCGGTAGCTGGGGCGCCCGAAGCTAAACTGATTCCTACAGAAAGAGGCAGTGCAATCAGAAATAAAATAAAGCCAGACAGCAAGTCTTGTTTCCAAGAGTGTTTAAGGGGATCCAACTGCAAATTAATAAAAGGTATTGTTTTCATCGGTTGACCAAAAAGTACGGGTTAAGAGAAAAAATTATAAAAGGTGGGCAAGGGCAGGAGGAGGCAGGTGAAGCCGTTCTGGTTCCATAAATATTGTCACGTGATTAGAGACAGTGAGGTACGGAGGCTCGAGCTCCCAAAGAACAGGGGGAGTTTCCAAAAATTCCAGGGTAACATCGTGGGTATCCCAAGGCTCCAGATCGGGCTCTTCCTCAAGCGGAGGAGGTTCTAGTGTGCTCGGTAGGTTGACGGACCGAGTTAATCGATGAGTTGAGTCGCCACCCATGCTCGGAAGCTGAGTGAGGGATTGAACTAAAAGAACGAATACTGAAAAGAGCAAAAAGGCTGTTTTGAGAGCAAAGTTCACGTTAGTCAGTATGCCATGAAAAACGCGGCCCATCAAACGTTAGCCCTTTAGAAACTTTTCTAAACGGTCGAAAGCTTTCTCAAGATTTTTGAGAGAGGTGGCATACGAAATTCGCATGGAGTTCTCTTTTCCAAATGAAGACCCGGGTACGACTCCTACAAATTCTTTCTCTAAAAGCGCTTTTGCAAATTCAACATCACTCATCTTTTTCGGGACCAAAAATTTTGAGAGATTAATGAAGAAGTAAAAAGCGCCCGTGGGGCGGGTGTAACTTAAATAATCGGAAAGTGCATCCAAACGTTCCATGCAGTACTTTCTGCGCGTATCAAATTCCTTCACCATTACGTCACCTACCGACGGGGGCAACTGGGCAGCGGTAATGGCGGCCCATTGGACGAAGCTCGTTGTGTGGCTATTACTTTGGCTCTGTAGCGCAGCTAATTTTTGTGAAAAATCCTTCGGGGCAATAGTCCACCCCAAACGCCAACCTGTCATGCTGTAGCTTTTTGAAAAACCACTGATCGTTACTGTGCAGTTTTTAGCTTCGGGGCCAAGAGCTGCCACGCTCGTGTGAGTAGCTCCGTCATAAAGGATCTTTTCATAAATTTCGTCAGAGAGGATCCATAAGTTTCTCTGGATTGCCCAGCTCACCAAACGGGTCAGGTCGTCTTTTGTGTAAACCACACCGGTGGGGTTATTTGGGCTATTGAGGATAATACCTTTAGCATTGGGAGGAATAGCGAGCCCTTTCCACCGATCGATGTTGGGGCGGTAGCCATCTTCCTCAAATAGCGGCAACGGAATAATATGCGCTCCGGCTAAATCGACCATAGGGCCATAACTCACCCAAGCGGGTGTGGGTACCAAAATAGCTTCACCAGGTTCCACTAAACACTGCAGAGTGAGATAAATTCCATGTTTAGCTCCGGAAACAATGGTGACTTCTTCTGGAGAAACTGCATATCCATTTTCTCGCGACACCTTGTCTGCGATAACTTCTCGAAGCGCCAAAAAACCAGCAGCTGGAGTGTAGCGAGTAATTCCTTCAGCCATTGCTTGAGTGGCCGCTTTTTGAATGGCCTCGGGGGTGTTGAAATCAGGTTCCCCTGCTGCCAGGCTAATTACGTCAAAGCCCTTGGTTTTCAATTCTTGAGCTTTGGCTGATATTTCCATGATACTCGATGACTTTAGGGAGCGCACTCGAG
>RFNO01000004.1 GCA_009927165.1 Pseudomonadota bacterium | reverse complement strand
TTTTGGCTTTGCACCGACTACTCCAAAATTTCTGTTACTACTCCAGCGCCTACGGTACGGCCACCTTCGCGGATAGCGAAGCGGACTTCTTTTTCCATGGCGATAGGAGTAATGAGTTCAACTTCAATAGCTACGTTGTCACCTGGCATGACCATTTCAACGCCTTTGGGCAGAGTCACAACACCAGTTACGTCCGTTGTGCGGAAGTAGAACTGAGGTCTGTAACCTGTGAAGAATGGAGTGTGACGACCCCCTTCTTCTTTGGTCAAAATATAAGCTTCAGCTTTGCACTTTTTGTGCGGGGTAATGGTACCAGGAGCACAGAGTACTTGACCGCGCTCAACATCTTCTTTGTTGATACCACGTAAGAGAACTCCGACGTTGTCCCCAGCTTCCCCTTGATCCAGAAGCTTTCTAAACATTTCAATACCGGTAACGACCGTTTTCTTGGTGGGTCGAATACCAACGATTTCTACTTCATCGTTCAGCTTGAGAGTTCCACGTTCAATACGGCCAGTTACTACTGTTCCGCGACCTTGAATGGAGAACACGTCTTCAACTGCCATCAAGAAAGGCTTATCTTTCTGACGAGCAGGAAGAGGAATGTAGCTGTCTAACGCTTCAACGAGTTTGAAAATAGCAGGTTCGCCTAGTTCAGAAGTATCACCTTCTAATGCTTTCAGCGCGGAACCTTTTACGACTGGAATTTCATCTCCAGGGAACTTGTACTTGGAGAGAAGCTCTCTGACTTCAAGTTCCACAAGGTCTAGCAATTCTTTATCATCGACCATGTCGACTTTATTCAAAAACACTACCATTGCGGGAACACCTACTTGGCGAGCCAAGAGAATGTGCTCACGAGTTTGCGGCATCGGACCATCTGCAGCGGATACTACTAAGATGGCTCCATCCATTTGCGCAGCACCAGTGATCATGTTCTTCACATAGTCAGCGTGACCTGGGCAATCTACGTGAGCATAGTGGCGATTTTCGCTCTGATACTCAACGTGACAAGTAGCGATAGTGATCCCACGTTCTTTTTCTTCAGGAGCTGCATCGATCTGATCGTAACGACGAGCTTCTGCAAAACCTTTCTTCGCAAGAACCGTTGTGATTGCGGAGGTTAGTGTTGTTTTCCCGTGGTCAACGTGTCCAATCGTTCCAACGTTAACGTGGGGTTTTGTTCTTTCAAATTTAGCCTTCGACATTACTTTCCTCCTGATTTTGCGACGAGTTCCTGAGCAATATTGCTTGGAACGGGCTCATAATGGTGGAATTCCATCGTGTACGTCGCTCGGCCCTGGCTTAAAGAGCGTACTTGAGTAGCATAACCAAACATTTCTGCCAAGGGGACTTCCGCTTTAATTACTTGGAGGCCACCTTGAGGCTCCATGGACATGATTTTTCCTCGGCGAGAGTTCAAATCCCCTATCACATCACCCATGTACTGTTCGGGACTGACAACTTCTGTCGCCATGATGGGTTCAAGGATAATCGGGCCTGCCTTTTTACAGCCATCTTTAAAAGCCATGGAAGCTGCGATTTTAAAGGCGATTTCCGAAGAGTCCACATCATGATAGGACCCATCGAATAGGCTAACTTTTACGTCCACAACTGGGTATCCAGCTTGGATACCATTAGTAAGAGCTTCCTGAACGCCTTTATCGACTGCAGGAATGTATTCGCGGGGAACCACCCCTCCCACGATTTCGTTTTCAAACTGGAATCCACCACCCGGGGGAAGGGGCTCAATGGTCAACCAAACGTGACCGTACTGACCGCGACCACCAGTTTGTTTAATATATTTCCCTTCTTGCTCAATTTTCTTAGTAATCGTTTCACGGTAGGCTACTTGGGGTTTACCCACGTTAGCTTCTACTTTGAACTCGCGAAGCAAGCGGTCCACGATAATTTCTAGATGAAGCTCTCCCATTCCAGAAATAATTGTCTGATTTGTTTCAGGATCTACTTTCAATTGGAAGCTGGGATCTTCAATGGCCAATTTTTGTAACGACAAGGACAGCTTTTCTTGGTCTGCCTTAGATTTTGGCTCAACTGCGATTGAGATCACGGGCTCTGGAAAATGCATAGATTCCAAAGAGATAGGTGCATCTTCATCACAAAGCGTATCCCCCGTGCGCGAGAATTTCAGACCCACGGCAGCTGCAATATCTCCGGATTTCACTAATTTGATCTCGTTCTGCTTGTTGGCGTGCATTTGAAGCAATCGACCAATACGCTCTTTTTTGCCTTCTCGAGCATTTAATACGTAAGAACCAGCGGAAAGAGTTCCGGAATAAACGCGGAAGAACGTCAACTGACCCACATAAGGATCGGTGAGAATTTTGAAAGCAAGTGCCGAGAATTTTTCAGCCGAATCTGCTTTTCGCTCCATTTTTTCTTCTTCATTTTTGGGATTCACGCCCTGAACCGGGGGTTTATCCAAAGGAGAAGGAAGTAAAGCTATAACTCCATCGAGTAGCGGTTGAACACCCTTGTTTTTAAAAGACGAACCCCCAAAGACGGGCACGATTTTCAAGTTTAGAGTGGCCCTTCGAGCGCAGGTTCTGATTTCTTCTTTCGTGATTTCTCCACCCTCTAAGTAGCGATTCATCACTGATTCGTCTTCTTCAGCAACTGCGTCGACGAGTTTTTCTCGAAGTTTTTTGCATTTTTCTTTTAATTCATCGGGGATTTCAGCTGTTCGGTATTCATCTCCTTTACCGGGGATGTCCCAAATCAAGGCTTTTTCCTCAATAAGGTCTACAACACCCATGAGCTTATCTTCGGCACCGATGGGATAGTTGAACATTACTGGACGACCATTCAGTTTTTCAACGATGGATTGAACTGCTTTATCGTAGTCAGCTCCTACGCGATCCATTTTATTGATGAAACAAATACGGGGAACCTTGTAGCGATCTGCTTGACGCCAAACTGTTTCAGACTGCGGCTGAACCCCCGCCACTCCGTCAAAAAGTACCACAGCACCGTCCAACACACGTAAGGAACGTTCCACTTCAATGGTAAAGTCCACGTGTCCTGGAGTATCAATGATATTGATTCGGCAATCTCTCCAATGGCAAGTCGTAGCAGCCGAGGTAATAGTAATTCCTCGCTCACGCTCTTGAACCATGTAATCCATGACGGTTTCCCCATCATGCACTTCACCGATTTTATGTGTTACCCCGGTGTAGTAAAGAATGCGTTCAGTCGTTGTAGTTTTGCCAGCATCGATATGGGCACAGATACCAATGTTTCGAAGTTTTTTTAAGTCTGTGATTTGTGGATCAGCCATTGTTTTTTACCAACGATAATGAGCAAAAGCTTTATTCGCTTCTGCCATGCGATGAACATCTTCGCGTTTTTTTACCGATTCTCCGCGGTTTTCAGCGGCATCAAACATTTCTTGAGCAAGCTTTTCACCCATTGAGGAACCTTTGCGGGCTTGGGCGTACAGGCATAACCAACGAAAAGCTAGAGCATTACGTCGCTCAGGTCGAACTTCGACTGGGACCTGATAAGTCGATCCGCCAACGCGACGGGATTTTACTTCAACTTGAGGGCGTACGTTTGTAAGCGCTTTCTTAAACACTTTCATCGGATCATCTTTTGTCTTTTGATGAATGTACTCGAAAGCTCCATAAACGATTCGTTCAGCTGTGCTTTTCTTACCGCTGAACATAACGGAG
>RFNO01000120.1 GCA_009927165.1 Pseudomonadota bacterium | reverse complement strand
TCATTAATATGGAATGCCAGGAGTGCAAACGCCGTAACTATACGACCTCTAAAAACAAGAGCAAGCATAGTGAGCGCATTGAAATGCCCAAGTATTGCAAACACTGCCGGCGGCACACCAAGCATAAAGAAGTAAAAGCCTAAATCAGGGCATCTTTCATTGGCTAGCCAAGCCTCCTGATTAGGGAGGCTTGGCTAGTGTTTTTGAAGGGCGCTAGCTCTAATTGGTAGAGCGGCGGATTCCAAATCCGTAGGTTCTCGGTTCGAATCCGAGGCGCCCTGCTCTCTTTATCTTATTGAATGTATAAGCCTATTCAGACTTTGGCTTCAGGTTTTCTTTCTTTCTTTCTTTCCGAGTTAAAAACTCTTCCGGGGCTATTTTCCCGTGCCGCTGTTGGGGCTTCAGAAAAATGCTTTTAGAAATAAAAAATAAACTTCGCTCATTTACTTGAAATTTGTGAATTTTTACGGCACAACTGTGCGTTACTTATGGACAGCCAAAAAGTTATTGTAGGTTCTTATTTAGCAGCAAGCGCTCTGATTTGGTACTTGGTGCGTTCTTTTGTTCAGTGGTTGAACTTTACTTTTTACCAAGTCAGAAAAATTCCTGGATTTGAAGCAATTCGAGAAGCACTGCCAGTAGTGGGTGCAGTTTTAGTTTTCGTAATTTTGCTTCGGAACCGCAAAACGAATGAAATTTTAGAAGATGTAGTTTCTGAATTAAGAAAAGTAACGTGGCCAACTATGGAAGATGTAAAAAAATCAACCATTGTTGTCATGGTGTGCATTTTAATTGCGAGTGGAATCTTAGCTATTTTCGATCTTTTCTTTGGAAAAGTAGTTAATTTTTTACTTGGGTAATTTAATTAGAGGGGCAATCGTGTCAGGCAACGAAAACCAAAAAAACGAAGAACAAGCGACAGCAGAAGTCTCTAGTGCTGAAGCAGTTCCCACGGGTGAATCTTCTGCTACAACCGGAAGCCAAGAACTTCTTTGGTACGTAGTGCACACTTACAGCGGTTTTGAGCAAAAAGCCAAATTGGCTCTGCAAGAAAGAATTCGCCAACATAAGATGGATGAATCCTTCTCCGACATCCTTATTCCATCCGAAAATGTGATTGAGTTGGTTCGGGGAGAAAAGAAAACCACCAGTCGCAAGTTTTTTCCAGGTTACATGCTCGTTAAAATGAAGTTGAACGACAACACCTGGCACCTCGTGAAAAACACACCCAAAATTACAGGTTTTGTTGGAAACGCACTCAATCCTCCTGCTGTTCCTGAAGAAGAAGTTTTACGTATCACCAACCAAATGGAACAAGGCACTTTGAAGCCTCGACCGAAAGTTGAGTTTGAAGAAGGGGAAAGCGTTCGAGTCATTGACGGGCCTTTTGTGAATTTCAATGGTGTGGTGGAAGAAGTTAAGCCAGACAAAGGCAAACTAAGAGTTTTGGTCAGTATTTTTGGTCGTTCTACTCCGGTTGAATTGGACTTTGTCCAAGTGGAGAAGAACTAGTTACTTGTAGGATAAAGGTAGCCAGATGAAAAAGCTCACAGCACTCGTTAAATTACAAATCCCAGGCGGAAAGGCAAACCCCTCTCCTCCAGTTGGTCCAGCCCTCGGTCAACACGGGGTAAACATCATGGATTTTTGCAAACAGTTTAATGCAAAAACTCAAAATGCTAACGGAATGATTATTCCAGTAGTCATTAGCATTTATCAGGATCGTTCTTTTACTTTCATTACTAAAACCCCACCTGTTGCGGTGTTACTGAAAAAAGCAGCTAACATTGTTCAGGGTTCGGGAGTTCCCAACAAAACCAAAGTGGGAAAAGTAACAATGAAACAAGTAGAAGAAATTGCAAAAACCAAAATGCCAGATTTGAACTGTGCTGATTTAGACTCAGCTATTCGTCAAGTCACCGGCACAGCAAGAAGCATGGGACTAGACGTAGTTTCTTAAGATTAAGTGGAGTAAATTATGCCAAAGGCCGGAAAAATTTATAAAGCAAATGCTGCGAAAGTAGACAGGACGAAAAAATATTCAGTAGATGATGCTCTTTCGATCATCGACAGCTTTCAACCAAGAAAGTTTGACGAATCGATTGAGCTGGTTGTGAAATTAGGAGTTGATCCTAAGCAATCAGACCAAATGGTAAGAGGAGCAACAGTTCTTCCCAATGGAATTGGAAAGACGATTAGAGTTGCTTGCTTTGTTCGAGGAGAAGCAGAGAAAGAAGCTCGCGAAGCTGGAGCTGATTTTGTAGGCAATGACGACCTTTTGGAAAAAATTGAAAAAGGCTGGTTGGAGTTTGATCGTTTATTAACCACCCCAGAATCACTCAAAGACCTTACCAAAGTGGCTAAAGTTCTGGGTCCCAAAGGTATGATGCCGAACAAAAAGACGGGAACAGTAAGTTCTGAAATTGGGAAAGCTGTTAAAGAACAGAAATTAGGCAAAGTGGAATACAAAGTAGAAAAAGCTGGGATTGTTCACACTTTGATTGGAAAAAAATCTTTCGGCTCTAAAAAGCTGAAGGAAAACTTGGCCGTTCTTTATGAAAATATTTTGAAGGCTAAGCCATCTACCTCTAAAGGGGTGTATATCCGAAAAGTGGCTCTGGCTCCCACAATGGGGCCCAGTATCATTGTGGATGCGGGATCCATGGAGGCATTGGCACGAGGTTTGTAAGAATACCGTTGACACCCTCAAAAAACAGGTATTTAAATTACGGCTCACAATCGGGCATTATAAGCAGTTTTAGGAGTTTTCCTTGAATCGCACGGAAAAAGAGCAATTAGTCACAGAATTAACAAAAGGGATCGATAGCGCTCAAGCTATTGCTCTCATGTCTTTCAACAAACTCACTGTTGAGCAGATGACCTCGTTTCGTTTGAGTCTTCGCAAACAGAATGTAAGAGTAAAAGTATTAAAGAATACTCTCGCAAAAAAAGTTTTAGCTAACACTCCTTATAAGAGCGTTACAGAGTACTTAGAAGGACCTACTCTCCTCGCCTACAGCGACAAAGATCCAGTAGTGGCAGCCAAAGCCATCATGGAGTGGGTTGGAAAAGAAAATTTTGATGTAAAAGTAAAGACAGGGGCCGCCCTTGGACAAGTCATGTCCAACGAGCAGCTCAAAGCCCTCTCTAAATTGCCCGGCAAGAATGAACTCTTTGTCGGTTTCCTATGGGCTTTGAAGTCTTCCCCCACCAAGTTTCTGTATGCCCTTCAAGACACTCCGCGTAAGCTGGGTTACGCGTTAGTTGCCTTAAGGGATCAAAAGCAGAAAGCGTCTTAAAGGACATTTTTAAGAAAATTAATAGGAGGAGTTACACATGTCAGTTACAGAAGAACAAGTGTTTGAGTTTTTTGATAACGCAAATTTACTTCAGGTTTCTGAATTCATTAAAAAGTTTGAAACCCGTTACGGCGTAAGTGCCGCAGCTCCGGTTGCTGTGGGAGTACCTGCAGCTGGTGGAGCCACTGCTGGTGCTGCAGCCGCTGAAGAAAAAACTGCATTTGATGTAGTTTTAGTAGATGGCGGAGCTCAAAAAGTTAACGTCATTAAAGAAATCCGTGGTTTCACAACTTTAGGCCTTAAAGAAGCAAAAGACCTTGTAGAAGGTGCTCCTAAGACCCTCAAAGAAGGCGTAACCAAAAAAGAAGCTGAAGAAATCAAGAAAAAGCTTGAAGGCGTCGGTGCAAAGGTTGAGTTGAAGTAACCTTTGTCGCGACATTTTCCTGACATAGTTCAAAATTTCTGTAACCCCTTGACGGGCGAGGTCTAAGCATGAACACGGCTTCGGGCTTTTTTGGTAAGAAACGTTTTCGTAGAGAGTTTGGTAAATTTCCACAGTTAATCGACATTCCGGACCTTATCGAGGTTCAAAAGCGTTCCTACGATCTTTTTCTGCAAGCAGATGCAGATCCACATAAGCGTGAAGTAGTTGGTCTCGAAGGTGTGTTTAAATCGGTTTTTCCGATCAGCGATTTCAACAACACTTCCAGCTTGAATTACGACTGTTATGTTCTAGAAACTCCAAAATATGACATCGATGAGTGCCGAAGTAGAGGAATGAGCTTTGCAGCTCCCTTGAAGGTAACCGTGCGCCTCGAAGTCTATGAAGTGGATGAACAGACAGGTACTCGCAACATTAAGGACGTCAAAGAACAAGAAGTCTATTTAGGCGAAATTCCTCTAATGACGAGCCGTGGTAGCTTTATCATTAATGGGACAGAGCGAGTAGTAGTCAGTCAGCTTCATCGGTCCCCTGGTGTTTTCTTTGACCATGATAAAGGGCTGTCACATTCCAGCGGCAAACTCCTTTATTCGGCTCGAATCATTCCCTATCGTGGCTCTTGGCTCGATTTTGAATTTGATCACAAAGATATTCTGTACGTTCGTATTGATCGTCGCAGAAAACTCCATGTTTCAGTTCTGTTAAAAGCTCTTGGATACTCGGTAGAAGAACTCCTGCACTATTTCTACGAGCAAGAAACCGTTTATCTTGGAAAAGGAGATAAATACTCCATCTCTTTCGATCCCAAACTCTACGCTGGTCAAAGAGCTTCCCAAGACTGGGTCGATGAAAACGGAAAAGTGGTTGTTGAAAAGAACAAAAAGTTCACCACTTCTGTTCTAAAGAAAATTGAAGAGCAAAAGATTAAACGTTTCCCCATTACTCGAGAAACTTTAGTCGGAAAAATCTGCTCTCAAGACGTGATCGATCTTGAAACCGGCGAAGTGTTGCTTGAGTGCAACGAAGAAATAACAGAAGAAAAAATTGACCTATTAGTCTCCAAGAAAGTTACCGAATTTAAAGTTATCTACTCTGACCGAGTCAACGTAGGAACTTACTTCCGAGACACTTTAGTTCAAGACAAAGTATCTTCTCGGGATGAAGCTATTATTGAAATCTATCGTCGATTACGCCCTGGAGATCCTCCAACTCTAGAGAGTGCTCGCACGCTTTTCGACGGTCTTTTCTTTGACCCGACAAAATACGATCTCTCTCGCGTTGGCCGTTTAAAAATTAATCATAAATTTGGTTTCAAAACCTCGATCGAAACCACCACGCTGACCAAAGAAGACATCATGGCGACGGTGAAATACCTCATCGATCTAAAGAATGGCAAAGGAACCATTGACGACATCGACCACTTGGGAAATCGGCGTGTTCGCGCTGTCGGCGAACTCCTTGAAAATCAGTTCCGAGTTGGACTCGTCCGAATGGAAAGAGCCATCCGAGAGCGCATGAGCTTGCAAGATGTTGAAACGCTGATGCCGCATGATCTTATCAATGCAAAGCCTGTTTCAGCTGTAGTTAAAGAATTCTTTGGAAGCTCCCAGCTGTCACAGTTTATGGATCAAACCAATCCATTGTCTGAAGTAACGCACAAACGTCGTTTATCAGCTCTTGGACCTGGTGGGTTGACTCGAGAAAGAGCTGGCTTTGAAGTTCGTGACGTTCATGCAACCCATTACGGTCGCATTTGCCCGATTGAAACTCCGGAAGGTCCAAACATCGGTCTTATTTCATCGCTATCTACTTATGGTCGCGTAAATGAGTATGGGTTTATCGAAACCCCTTATCGGCAACTGAAAGACGGAAAAGTTACTGAAGAAGTAACTTTTTACTCTGCTCTTGAAGAGGAAAATCACACTATTGCTTCAGCAAAAGTACCTCTAAAGGCTGGAAAGATTGATCCCGATTTCGTGTCTGCACGTAAGCAAGGTGAAGTCGTTCTCGTCAGAAAAGACGATGTCGATTTAATGGACGTAGCTCCAAATCAGCTCGTTTCGATTGCTGCTTCGCTCGTGCCGTTTTTGGAAAACGATGATGCTAACCGTGCTCTCATGGGCGCAAACATGCAACGCCAAGCGGTCCCCTTGCTTCGCGCTTCTGCTCCGCTCGTTGGAACAGGCATGGAGAGATTAGTTGCCCGTGATTCAGGCGTCATGGTGATTGCAAAAAATCCCGGTGTCATTGATTACGTGGATGCAACGCGCATCGTTGTGCGTATCGACGACAAAGAAAAAACCAGTGGCTCTGGAGTGGATATTTACAATCTGGTGAAATATCGTCGCTCAAACCAAAATACTTGTATCAATCAGAAACCTATCGTCGAAGTAGGAGAGCGAGTGGAACGCGGGGATGTTCTTGCCGACGGCCCGTCCACTGATATGGGCGATCTTGCTCTGGGACAAAATATCGTTGTGGCATTCATGCCGTGGGGCGGTTACAACTTTGAAGACTCCATTCTTCTTAGTGAAGAGCTCTTGGTAAAAGATACATTTACTTCGGTTCATATCGAAGAATTCGAGTGCGTTGCCCGAGACACGAAACTAGGAAAAGAGGAAGTTACTCGAGATATCCCGAACGTCAGCGAAGAACAGCTCATGAACTTGGACAGTTCCGGGATCGTGCGTATTGGTGCTGAAGTAAAGCCTGGCGATATCTTAGTTGGTAAAATTACCCCGAAGGGCGAAACTCAGTTAAGCCCAGAAGAAAAGCTCCTACGGGCCATCTTCGGTGAAAAAGCCGGCGACGTAAAGGATACTTCTTTACGAGTTTCCCCTGGTATTGTGGGAACCGTGATTGGCGCTCAAGTATTCTCTCGAGAAGGCGCTGACAAAGACGAGCGAACAGCAAGCATGATTGAAGAAGAAGAATCACGTTTGCGACGTGATGAAGCGACTGAAGTACGCATCATTCAAGAAGCCGCTCGAAACAAAGTTGCTAAACTTGTCGTTGGTCAAACAACCACATCGAAACTTTTAGATTCAAGTGGAGAGAACCAGCTCCTCAAAAAAGGAGATGTGATTACTCAGGAAGTATTTCAGTCGATCAATTATGATTTATTGAAACATATTCCTCTCTCCACAGAAGTCGAAGCGCAGGTTTCTCACTCTCTCAGTGCTGTGAATGCGCAAATCGATGCGATCCGGGCACTTTTTGATGAAAAAGTGAAGAAGCTTAAAAAGGGAGACGAACTGCCTCCCGGTGTGATCAAGATGGTCAAAGTGTATGTGGCCATTAAGAGAAAAATCGCAGTGGGCGATAAAATGGCCGGGCGACATGGTAATAAAGGGGTTGTTTCCCGAGTACTACCCGTTGAAGACATGCCTTACATGGAAAATGGAACCCCCGTTCAAGTGGTATTGAATCCGTTGGGTGTTCCCTCTCGTATGAACGTGGGACAGATTTTGGAGTCTCATTTAGGACGAGCTGCCTATGGATTGGGTGTTAAAGTTCAGGAATTGGTCGATAGATGGAGCGAAACCGAGCTCAAATCACTCTTGAAACGATTCTTCTCCCAGAAGAATCTTCAAGATGAAATTGATAAGTTAGATGCATCAACTTTGAGAAAAGTAGCTTCTCGTCTTCAGCAAGGTGCCCATACTGCAACACCTGTTTTTGATAGTGCTACGGAAACTGAAATCAGCGATTGCTTAAAAGCAGTCGGTCTCCCAGAAAATGGCCAACAGATTCTCTTTGATGGCCGCACTGGAGAACCTTTCAAGCATGATGTTACTGTGGGCGTAATGTACGTTCTGAAGTTGCACCACTTGGTTGACGAAAAGATCCATGCTCGAAGCATTGGTCCCTACAGCTTAGTGACCCAGCAGCCTCTCGGCGGTAAAGCTCAGTTCGGGGGACAAAGACTGGGAGAAATGGAAGTTTGGGCCCTTGAAGCTTACGGAGCAGCCTACTGCTTACAAGAACTCTTGACCGTAAAATCGGATGACGTCGCTGGTCGAACTCGAATGTTCGAAGCCATTGTTAAAGGTGAAAACGTACTGGAACCTGGTCTTCCAGAATCCTTCAATGTGCTTGTGAAAGAACTACAGAGCTTGGCACTC
>RFNO01000044.1 GCA_009927165.1 Pseudomonadota bacterium | reverse complement strand
TAAATTTTCTACTTTGGTACAATATTACCACATATTAACTATTATGTGGTAATATTGTACCATTGCCAACAATAAATGGGGTGATTTATGGCATCTATAGAATCGGCCCTCAAAAAGCTAAAGACCAAAAAGGTTATGAAAGCCTCTGAGCTTGAGCGCTATATTTCAACTCGGACCCAACTACGCCGCATGGTTGAGGCAGGTCAGCTTAGTGCTCTGGGCTCTGGACTATACGCCCATCCTTCTATGGACCCCTTCGCAGCATCCCTTATAGCAACAGCGCGCTACTACCCGAAAGCTGTCATCTCTAACATTACAGCCTTAGTCTTTCACGGATTATCTGATGAGCGAGTAGATCGTATTGATGTCGATATTCCAAGAAACTCGTCTATTCGCAATAAGCTCATTTGTGCTCATCGGGTATCCGACCAGAATATCATTGGCGCCATCCTCCCGATCTATCACGGCCAGAAAATCCGGATTTACTGCAAAGAACGGGCGCTTTGCGATGCATACCGTATGGACCCAGACGGACCACTTTTTCTGAAAGCAATGAAGAGATACGTCAAGGCTGGAGAGGTCGATGCAGAACGTATTGCAAAGTACGACAAAGCACTCTCAACAAATGTTCTTCGATCTTTAAGACAGGAGCTTGCAGATGAATAAGAAGCAAGCCTTTCTCGCTGCGGCACGGTCTTGGCTATCACAAAACCAGCTACATGGGCCGCATGCCTTCCTGCGATTTATCATGCTCGCTTTTGTTCAGCGCCTCAACGAGGTCACAAATGAATTCGTCTTCAAAGGCGGAAATTTACTGTGGCTTTACATTAGAACACCACGGTCAACAGTTGATGTCGACTTTGTTACTAAGTCGCTGGCCAGCCATGAAGACGTCCGAAAGAAACTTGAAGAGGTATGTCAAAAATCGGATGGTAATATTCAGTTTTCGATTGATTCTTTCAAGGCGGTTGATCAGCAGGGCAACCTCGGCGCAGCCGTTACTATCAGTTATGTCACGTCAGAAGGTCAGAAAAACACCTTCAACCTCGACATCGTATATGCGATTCCTACGTCGGTGACGAAGATTGAATCTCCCTTACGAACTGGGGAATCGATTTCTGTGGCCCATTGAGAATATAATCAGCGACAAGATATCCACCTGTCATCGGTTCAAAGGCGGCAACACCCGAATGAAGGATTTCGATGATCTGTGGCGGATCGCGGTGTTTCGGCCAAGCCCGGTACGATGGGAACTGCTGCAAGAAATTCTGGACGCCAGATCCATCGCGCCATCGTTAAACTTGGATTGGATCAATCCGCAAATGGAAGGATCTTGGCAAGCACATGTAAAAAGAAACAAAGACCTTCCAACTGATCTTGCTCAGCTTATGGAAGTCGTAAATAACTGGCTTAGATCAGGATTAAACAACTGAGATTCACTAGGCAAACGGGCTTCGTTCGGATGTACTAACTACGACTTGATCTGACAGTTACCCGCTCGCAGGACTAAAAGCCCACGCTAAGGTGAAACTTTCCCCTGTTTTTATAGCTTCTCCACGTTCTGGAAATGGTCGAATGCCCCATCCATGTGCTTATGTTTTCAAAACTTTGACCGCGTGAAAGCATCAGATCTGCAAAGCCTTTTCTTCCGGCGTAGGCGTCGACACCGGGTCCAAAATGCAGGCGCATCGTCTTGGTCAGTGGCCGCTTGAAATTGCCTTTTTTCAAAATTTCGATAGCACGCTCTTGCTCTGGGTATCATATGGGAATCGGCTTCCATCGATCCTCTGGCGGCAGTGCAATGATCTTGGTTTGAAACACCCACAGCACCGCTCTGCCGTTACCCAATATTTCGACAAACCACATTTTCTTATCATGAAGGCTATCAATCTCTTTTGGTCTGAGCCCAAACCAAACCGAGAGATGAAGCCAATTGTAGTTGGGACGATTGATCCTCGTCACAACCCGAGAAAGCATTGCAGGATCGAGAGGCTTAGATGGCCGCCTGACCCTATTTGTCTTTTCGTAGTACGAACTAATAAGCCGCTGCCGCTCAAAGCCTCTTGGAATTGGTATCGGGAGGAATGGCTTTGCAAGCTTCTTACAAATGTAAAATCCCCACAAATTTGCGAATCGCAAAATTGCGTGAACGTACCTGACGCTATAGTGCTTGGTAGCGAAGTAGTCATAGATCTCATGCTGGAAAAGAAACCAGTCGCTTGCTTCGATGCCTATGCCAGCAACCATATGCTGTGCGGCCCGCCAAATCGTACGAGCTCGCTTGATTCTTTGGCTGGAATCCTGATGCCGATCGCGAACGCGGATGAAACGCAATTCGAACTCTTCAACAAACTCGCTTGGCAATACAGCTTGAACGCGGTTGCGCCGCTTGCATTCAGCGTCAGCGATCGCCTTGATTTTTTCTTCCTGCCTCTTGATGAGGAGCTGAGTGTTAAGTTGGCGCGCACGAACTCGCGCATCGTCGATCGTCATCCCGTCATGAAAGCCGAGGGAACGATACCTTGGGCGTGGTACGTCCCATTCCTTTTTTGGCTTTCTCGCCGCCGAGTGTTTGATGTCAGCATTCTTGTACGAGACGTATTGGAGCTTCCATTTTGATCCTTTGAGTCTTTGTGGCAGTGTACGCACGTAGTAACCCATAATTCCTCCGATGTTTTTTGGTTCTTATCGGCGGAAAAACCACGTCTACCACGTCCACATTGGACGTGGTTTTTTGTTGTAACTATCTGAAATTATTAGGAGTGAGAGTGGCCTCGGGCCAACAACAGACGCACCACTTTCAAAACAAGTTAAGTATCACGATTTAATCAGATTTTTCACCAATACAAATGATCGAATTTTCGAGATTTGTTCCCCACTTTATGAAAATGGATGCTCTTTAAGAGAAATTGAACGTC
>RFNO01000037.1 GCA_009927165.1 Pseudomonadota bacterium | reverse complement strand
TTGATAAACGAGGACTCGAATACTGCAGTGCTTTCAGTCAGTTGGCAACCGCTTTTTAACGGGTTTTTAACGGGCCAGAACCTTCGCCCTGGCTTTCTTGAATTGTTCGATATCCTGCTGGAATTTCTCCAAAACTTCGCTGGCAAGCTCCCAGGGGTCTAGCCAGAGCTCCTGAAGTCCCGCTGTGGGGATAGGGGTACCCTGGGTCTCCACGTTGATTCCCAAATGAACCAGAACAGAAACCGAAGACCGAGTAGCAATAGACACACTTAATTTCCGTCTATCATAGAACAGGTCGTTCCCTCTTCGAGAGAGATCTCGAACTCCTTTTTCCCAGAGCCGTTGGTAGACATTGGCTACTAAAAAGTTTTGCAGCAAAATCCCCATTTCTAATGAATCGATAAACCACTCACCTAAAAAATGGAGCATTTTAGGGCTTCGGATGGGAGCGTTGTTTTTTACATCTTCCAAATCCACCATGTGATCCGTAGGGACAATGGCAGGTCCAATAAACGCAACCAGAGCGTCGCCCAGAAGGTCAAACTTTCGATAAATCCAATGGGGAGCTAAGGGGGTTCCGTCGTACGGAATTTCCTGAGTTTTATAGAGTAGGGTCTGTAAAGTGATCATCCAGATTTACCTCGTTGTGTTTCAGCGCTCTCTTGAGTCGCATACAGGATTCGCATTTTCCGCACATTTTAGCCGCATCTTCGTAGCAGCTCCAAATCAGGTCTAAAGGGACCTTGAGCTGTTTTGCAGCGCTTACAATTTCAGTTTTGTGGAGAGGGGCCGTAGGCGAAACAACTTTTACGCCATTCGAAGTTGAGAAAGAAAGCGCTTCGTTGATAGCTCGAGTGTAACTCTGAGAATTATCAGGGAAAGTTGCAGCTTCCTCTTGATTGAAACCCACAATCACGTTACCTGCAGAAAGTTGTTCTGCCAAACAAGCTGCAATTTCAATAAATACTCCATTCCGATTAGGCACCCACACTGCTTTGGCACTTTCTTTGAGA
>RFNO01000067.1 GCA_009927165.1 Pseudomonadota bacterium | reverse complement strand
GCCCGAATAACTCGGCACGCCATTTGTACTACCGGCCCAAGTGGGAGTTACCCCTGTATCGCCAGTGGGGAAGTAGCTGTAGGTAGGCTTAGTCATCGTTGTTTCATACATCACAGGCAATCTCATCCCTTTATCCGCACAAGTCTTGATGTTGCCTTCGTAGTAAGAACTGCCGGTTCCGCGTCCAGTGGCTGCGGTGTTCCAGTATTGTAGCCAATCAGAAGCTTCTGTGCCACTTGTGCCAGCGGCATCGAGACTTTGTGCTGCATTGCCAGAGTCATAGTAAAGACAGCGTGTGCTATCGACCATATTGGTGAAAGACACAAATACCCCAGAGCCGGTGGTTTTCCCAGGGCACACTCTTCCCCCAAGGGCTGCGATTTGGGTAGCTGAATTAAAGTCCCCATTAGTGCCAATGCCATTTCGATTTAAAGCTTGTTGCCAAGACCCCGCTCCTCCATTGGTCCAAAGGCCTGAAGCATTTAAAATGCGATTCGTTCCTTGTTGCCACCACACTTTAAAGCAACTCCCTCCAGTGCAAGAGGCATTTGCATTTTTATATTCGATAAGAGTGGGAGTGGCGCTTGTTTCATAGCCGTCTTGTAGCGTCGCGCAAACATTACTCAGGGCAGTGGTACTGTCATAGCAACCGTTTCCGGGTCCCCCACAAAGAGTGGTGCACGTGCCTATGAAAGTCACTGAATTGGAACTAGAACTATACGCTCCGATATCACTATTGTTTTTAGCGCCCACTCGAAAAAGATAATTTGTACCAGGTACTAGCCCGGTGATGATGGCCGTAGTGGCAATCGAAACGCCATCTGCAAAATTAGTCCAGGTCACTCCGTTATCGGCTGAGTATTGAATCACATAATCTGTCAAAATAAAATTATCAGTAGGGGCAGTCCAGTTGAGATTGATTTGATTAGATGCTGCAGACGCAGTAAGCGTGGTGGGCGCAGTGTGAAATTGATTAAGGCACACATTGGAAATTTGCGTGCCGTTATAGCCTCTATCGGAACCTACCGTATACCGAAACTCGTCGATGTAACCGTTGAGGACACCAAGACTGCTCACAGTCCCCACTAAAAAACCTGCATTGGCAAATCCAACTGAAGAGACGAAGTTTGCATTTGCAACAGGTTTTGAAAGCCCATCAATATACATTTTGATAGTTCCAGAAGACCTCACCACTGCAATGTGATACCACACGTTTGTCGAAGGAGACCAAGGAGTCGTAGCGAAGGCAGCACTATTAAAATGTTGACCAAACGTCAGTGCTCCGTTGGAACTATAGTTGTACCCAATCCACCATTTGTCATTGGCGGCGGTCCCAGTACTCGCTTGCGATTGGGCAAATCCAACACTTCCAGTTGGGATGCTTGAAAAATTCACAAACATTTCCACTGCAAAATCACCGGTTCCCACGCTATATGCAGAATTGGTCGGACTGCTCACATAGGTGCCAG
>RFNO01000006.1 GCA_009927165.1 Pseudomonadota bacterium | reverse complement strand
ACTGACCGAGTCCCAAAATCCCAAGCTTTACCGTCTCCTCAAGCTCTTTGGTGAAAAAACGGGAACACCAGTGCTCATTAATACTTCTTTCAACTTGCGAGGTGAGCCTATTGTTTGTAACCCTGAAGATGCCGTTTCTTGCTTTATAAAGAGTGATCTGGATGCTTTGGCCATGGGAGATTTTTGGGTGGAAAAGTAGGCTGCTGTAGACGAGTGAAGATAACACTCACCTCACGCCAGAATCCAAAAAAGAAGAGCTATGACAAGTTTTATCTACCCACTAATAAAGGCTTAATCAATCGGGTAATGTTCTGAGCGGTGACCAAATTTCCTCGATTGCTCATATGTCCGGCAGAAACAAAAAGCGTTTCGTACTCATCGAAATCTTCATCAAAAATCGGCTTCAGAAATTCTTTTGAATCTAAAAACACTATTTTGAGATCCTCGGCACACCGCAACACTTTGTCTTTTGTCGGATTCGAAGTATAGATCCGTTTGGGTTCCTGCCAGTAATCCTGGTAAATAAGCACTGGATAAAATGTGTGTCTTACGCTGAGCGCTTTCAATTTCTTAAGAACGAGACAAGCAACCTCAGGTGAAGACTCTTTTGTAGTATATTTTTTAGGAAATTCCTTTTTTTTAGGGAACGCATACCACCAGTGCGGCGCGGCTTTCTTAAAAAAAAGATCTACCAAAGCACTGTAGCCTAAAATAGTTCTCGTTACCCCCAACGACTTGGGCGAACTAGGCTCTGGAATAGGGACTCCTTCAAGTTGCAGCTCCCCTTTCTCAACTTTAAAATAGGGCTTAGGAGCAGCAAAACCACTGGGTGAGTCAATCCGATGGGTTCGAACCAATCGATCAATATTATCTTGGGTTAAACTAAAAATCACAATGGGCGGATGCTGACCCTGCTCCAAAAGTCTCTGAAGGCTCAGAAGCATTTGATCTAATCCGTAAACACTTACCCCGGCATTTAAAGTTCTGCGCCCAGAAAGAATTTCTAGATGACTAGGCCAAGTTTCCTCGTTGCTGACTTCTCCACCCCAAACAAAGGAATCGCCTAGTGCTAAAATTGCATTTTGCCTTTTTGAATCCTCCCAAAACCGAGCTCCTCCTCTGAATCCTTGCTTGTCGTAGGTGACTTTAAACAAAACCGGTGCAAGGTTTTTTTTTCTAAAGTCTTTCGCAATAAAGGTTACCGCGGTTGAGTTTTTCCAACCTAAAAGAGGATCAAATAATCCAATAGGGACATTCTTCTTTTTACGAAAGGTTTTTTCTATAAAATTATCAGATTCAAATAGTTGTCCATTGGCCAATCGTGCGACGAGTTCCCCCCCAAAGAATGCAATACATACACCAAGGCAAACAGCCCCTATTTTCGATCTGTCTATTCTCACTTAGCTATGACTCGTAATTTCTTAAACCCCGATTTTTTCTCGCTCATCTCAACGACTTCGATTCCCTCAACCGAAAGGCTTTCCATCACGTTATCGTAAGGTTCACCTGAATCTAATAAAACCTCTAAAACAGTCCCCTGGTCGAGACCCCCTAACTTTAAAAGAAGTCGGCTCACATTCTGCGGACAAGGCACTCCTCTGAGATCTAATGGTTCCTGAGAAATATCCTCAGCCACTTCTTTTCTCCTCCTGGATCGCCTTTTTCAACTCTTCCATAAACACTTCGACTTGTTCTTCTTCGTTCATCCTGGAG
>RFNO01000100.1 GCA_009927165.1 Pseudomonadota bacterium | reverse complement strand
GAAAGAGCGAATCGGCGCAGATTCTTTTTGGCTCAAACCCGCTTTGGAGAATCCAAGTGCTGATACTTTTTTTAAACAAAGCTAAGGAAACCCCATGAAAAAATTTTTTTATATCTTTAAGCAAATGTGGGAGCTTATCAAAACTCACAAAATTTATTTTTTAGCTCCGATCCTCATCATGATGACCTTCTTAGCTTTTGTGGCCCTGGTTGCCGGGCCTTCGGTCATCACTACTTTTATTTACGCGGGTCTCTAAGAACCATGGTTATTTTAGGGCTTTCTTGCCATTTTCATGATTCCGCAGCCAGTCTCTGGGTAGATGGAAAACTCGTTGCAGCAGCTCAGGAAGAGCGCTTCAATCGAGAAAAAAACACCCCTGTTTTTCCCATCCAAGCTATCAATAGCTGTTTTCAGAATGCTTCCTTGAGCCCTTCGGAAATCGATCAGGTTGGGTTTTATGAAAAGCCTTACTTTAAATTTTATCGCGTTATTTTCGACCACCTTCGGTCCTGGCCAAAGAGCTATCCGAGCTTTCGACGCTCTCTTCCTAAATGGTTTCAAGAACGCCTGACTCTTCCTCTCACTCTGAGAGAAGAGCTGGGCTTTGAAAAAAATACTTACTTCATTCCTCACCACCTTTCCCATGCGGCAAGCTCTTTTTTTATGTCTCCCTTTGAGGAAGCTGCTATTTGTACTGCAGATTCAGTGGGAGAGTGGGCAAGCCTTACTTGTGGCATTGGCCGAGGAAATTCTATTCAGCTTCAAAAAGAAATGCGATACCCAGAGTCGTTGGGATTAGTTTATTCTGCTGTTACTACTTATTTAGGTTTTAAAGCTTATAGCGGAGAGGGCAAAGTCATGGGTCTTGCTTCCTATGGAAAACCTACTCTCACTCGGAAGTTTGAAGAGATGGTTAAAGTTTTACCCGATGGCAGCTTTAAAATCGATGCTTCTTTTTTTCCCTTTAATTCAGGCCAAAGAATGTTTGGTCAAAAAATGATCGATGTGTTTGGCCCTCCGAGAACCCCAGAATCTGAAATTACCGATCGGCACCAAGATATTGCTGCTTCTCTTCAGGAGTTTTTTGAGAATACTTTAGTAAAAATCACTCGGAAGCTCCATCAAGACACTCAAATGGAAAACTTGTGCCTTGCCGGGGGAGTATTTCTCAACTGTTCTGCGAACCAAAAAATTTTAGAACACTCTGGCTTTAAGAATCTCTTTATT
>RFNO01000009.1 GCA_009927165.1 Pseudomonadota bacterium | reverse complement strand
CACAGCAACAGCCGGCTCAGTCCTGGGCTCCTCTTTCAGGCTTTTTAGCTTTTCGATCACACGTCAGAACATGCTAAATATCATCCGGGATCTAAACCTAAATACTTCCCTTGATGAAATTGAAGTAGAACACTTTAATTTCAGTCCTGAATTTAGCCGGGGACAATTGGATGATGCTTTTTTGGGAATGTCTTTTAATAATCTTCAAGTTTATCAATTGCTGCCTGAAACCAACTAATTCATAAATTACCTTCTCAAAGACTGCTCAGGTTCTGTTCAGTTGTGGTGTCTAACCAAAATGAAAATCTCTTGAACTCAAAAAGAATACAAGGCTCTGCAAGCTAATCACTTGCTCTTAAATCATGAAAAGCAGCGATTTTTTTTGGCACTGGGTTTGCTCCTCTTAACTCGAATACTATTGGAGTTCAGAATGAAAACATGGGTTGCTTTTTTATCTGCTGCTGTGATCACAGTTCTTTTCGGAAATGGAGTAGTCCTCCCTCCCCCGATTCCTCAGGTAAACTCTAAGTCACAACTGGATTCGGAACCCAATCTCTCCAACCAAAGAAAAATTGCGGCATTTTTTTCGAACACAGAATGGCTTAATCGATGCTCGGTGGAAATTGAAAGTCGGATTCAGGGCAAAACTGCTTCTACTGTCATGCCTTGGAGAGACGATACCCAGTACCTCACTTCTAGCTGGGCCTATGGACTCAATCTCACAGCAGTCGCAGTGGCTCGCGGAGCCCCAAGAGGGGTTGCAGTGACTCCTCGGCACTTAGTCTCCACTAAGCACTACGGCTGGCACCCCTGGCCTGGAGAAACAGTTCGCTTTCTCACAATGGACAATCGCATTATTTCTCGAGTCGTAGACAAAATAAAATACTTGGGTTCGGAAAACAACGAAGTCATTGATACTGATGTAGCCGTAATCCGACTGACCGAGGATTTGCCTGGAAGCATCAGTCCGATGAAACTCATAGCGAAAGACGGACTAACGGATGTAGCTCAATATTCTTGTCCTGTCCTGCGTATCGACCAGGAAAACAAAGCTCTTCTCGTTGCTGCCTACACTTACTATGGGACGAATAGAACTCTGGGATTTCTAACCCCGACTGCAACTTTTCCAATTACTCGAGTTCGACCTTATACGCCTTATTACGAAAACATGATCACTGGAGACTCCACTTCCTCGTCAATCATCGTCTACCGCGATCAATTTGGAGTCACTCCTTTTTTACTCAGCCAAGTTACCTATGGAGGAGCTGGTAGCGGACCTAATCATGCTGCTTTGGCCTCAGAAATTCAGGGAGTGATTGATGGATTTGGAGATACAGACTCTAAATACAAATTAGTTTTCGGTCCCTTCGAATATGCTGGTCATAAAGCACCTCTTTGTTCTATCAGCGCGAATCGAATAGGAAGTACTGGCAATTGCTCTATTGCTGTTCAGGGATCCGGGGACTCTACCAATGGTAATCCCACTCTTTTGCCAAATAGTGTGAGTAGTTGGAACAAGTCTGGAAATGTTTGGTCTGGCACAGCTGCTTGTTACACTCAAGCCAATACTACTTTTACGGCTCAACTCAATGGCCCAGGAGGAACTGGAGTTGCTTGTGAAAGTAAGGAAGTAAAAGCGCTCATTTCTCTTCCCGGATGTACTTTGACTGCTTCTCGGCAAGGCACTACCAACAATTGCACTATTTCTGTTACAAGAACCCAAGGCAATGTGGCTGGAAACCCAGTATTGACTCCTATTGCTCCCTCAAGTTGGAGCAAATCGGGAGAAGTTTGGAGCAGTACTGTGACCTGCTCTCAAACATCACAAACTACTTTTTCAGCAACACTCTCAGGGCCGGATGGAACTGGTAGCGCTTGCTCAGGTAATGTGCCCACTGTTCCGAAGCCCGTTTGTGTTCTTTCGGCAAATCGACAAGGAGGCACAGATATTTGCAATGTTTCAGTCACCAGAAGCCAAGGAGAGGCAACTGGAAATCCTACGCTGTCCCCTGCAAACCCAAGTAATTGGACTCGCTCGGGAGATGTTTGGAATGGTACCGCATTATGTTCAACTACTGCCAATACGAGCTTTTCGGCTTCAGTGACAGGTCCCGGGGGAACAAGCTCAGCTTGTACTGCTCAGGTAGCCTCACTCTACACTCCCCCGACTTGTTCCTTAACAGCCACTAGGACTGGTACGAGCAGCAATTGTCAGCTCACTCTGATTGCTGGTGGTTCTTTCGATACTTCTCGTTCCCCCCTTACTTCTCCTCTGAGTTCTGGAAGTTGGTCAGCAAATCGCTGGGAAGGGTCAGGAACATGCCCTGTGAATCAAAGTACTCGTTTCAGCGCAACAATAAATGGTTACGGTGGGTCGACGGTGAACTGTCAAAGTGGATTGATAGCAGCAGTACCCCCCGCCTGCTCTTTAAATGTAATCAGAAATGGCACGGGGGATACTTGTACTTACACCCTTACAAGTACTTCTCCGGCAGGAACTATTACCCAAGTGATAAATACTTTTGATGGAAATGCAGTTTATCTGAGTGGATTCGAGTGGAACAACTCGGTAAGCTCTCTTCGTACTTTCCAAAACTTTGCTTGTCCGGCTACTAAGAGTTTTGATTTCAAAGCATTGATATCAGGGCCAGGCGGGCAATTTACTTGTTCTTCCGCAAGAGTAGAAGCGGTTCCTAAACCTAGCTGCTCAATCACCGCCAGCCGGGAGGGCTCCACTTCTCAATGTAATATTACTGTAAGACGAACAAGTGGAACTGCAACCGGAAATCCTACTGTCATTCCAGCCGCACCGGCTAGCTGGACCGTAGCCACCGATACTTGGACTGGGAAAGCTTCTTGCCCCACTTCCTCGAGTACCGTTTTTTCTGCTACTTTAGCAGGACCTGCTGGCATTGGAAACTCCTGTACAGCTCTAGCCGTACCGAAATTAAATGTAGCACCGTCTTGTAGATTTTCAGCAACAAGAAGAGGAACTACTTCTGTGTGCGACATTTCAATTACTGTCTCAGGACAATCGTCAGGAGCTCCCTTAATGCGTCCTTTTCCCAATTCAGAATGGACACAGTCGGGAGATGTATGGTTAAGCACAGCCAGTTGTGTAGCTGGAAAAACCACTAGCTTCAGTGTCACTGTCACTGGCCCCTACGGAAAAGGCTATTGTGGCGGTGCTAGGTAAAGAATTTTCTTAAGGGTTCAATCTCCAGGAAATTTGGCTCGCCGCGCTAATTTATTCCTTCCAGCAGCAACTCCTCTATTTTCCTCCGAGCGCACGATCGATACTTTTTGAAAAAGTTGGAAGTCCATTTCCTTAAGCGGAGGGGACGACCCATTGTCCAAAACAATAATTTCAAGAAGATTCTCTTGCTCAGTCTGCAAGGAATTGAGACAGTGGGAAAGCTCACTGAATCGATTATAAGTAAGTATGAGAAGACTGAACATCATATTTGATTCTAGATGGTAAAGAAAACCACAGACAGAGTAACTTTGGTAGGTCCCTCGTGGCCATTTAGAGGTGGAATCCCCAAATATACAACTCGGTTAGCTTTGGAGCTTTATCAGAGGGGCAACTTAGCGGATTTCATCATTCCCTTTAGACAATATCCGTCTTTTCTTTATCCAGGAAAAAGCGATAGAGACCCACTCTCATGCCCAAAGCTCACTTTTGCAAAGCCTCTTTTTTCTTATTTAGAGCCTTGGACTTGGCCGAAAGTCACTCGTGCAATCAATTCATCCAGAGCAGAAAAGGTATTGGTCCCCTTTTGGACAAAAGCACAAGTACCTTTTGTCAGATATCTTTATCGACACTTGGAGGTACCTCCTTTTACGATTCTTCACAATTTGTTTGATCATGATTCAGGAAAACTTACCCAACAAATCATCAGAAATACAATTAAAAGAACGAGAGAAGTTCTTTGCCATTCGCAGAAAATACTGGAAGATCCTCTTTTTCGCTATTCAAGTATTAAAACCCGCTATCATCATCTTCCTCCTTTGGGAGAATCTGAATCTATTTGTCAGAAAACAGCTCAGGATCTTCTCGGCATTCCTCAGAACCAATTTGTTTTTTTATTTTTTGGATTGATCAGACCTTACAAGGGTCTATCGGTTCTTCTGAAAGCTTGCGAATTATTGGCCAAGCGCAATTTTCCATTCACTCTGCTGGTTGCGGGAGAGCCATGGGGAAAGGTAAGCATTCCCAGTCATAATTTTTCAATGATAAGCCACTTGAAATGGATTCCCGAACAAGAAGTAGCCTCTTGGTTTTCTGCTTGCGATATTGTAGTCGCGCCATATTTACGGGCCAGTGGCTCGGCTATTATTGCCCAGGCCATTTCCTATCGAAAACCTATCATCACCACCCCGGTAGGAGGGATTCCAGAGCAATTAACTGGGTATCAGCCATATTTTTTTTCTACTCCGGGAGATCATTTAAGTCTCGCTAAAGCGATGTTGAAGAGTGTGGCTTCCCAGGACATGCTTCATCCAACGAAGCCATCGCTATCTCATCAGTCATGGGAAAGTTATGTGGATTGTCTGCTCAACTAATTATTTTTTTAAGTAAAGCTCGAGAGCACCGCCCATTTCCCCATCATAGATCAGGCGGCCCTTTTCTAGATAAACCGCACGATTACAGACTTTCCTCAAAATCTCCGTGTTATGAGCCACAAGGACAAATGCAGACCCCTCTTGAGCTTTTCGAATGATTGCTTCTGTATTCCGCTCTCTAAACTGTGCATCTCCGGCACCAAATATTTCATCTAATAAAAACAGGGCTCGCCCCCTGAAAAAAGCAGGTGACAAAGAAAGCCTCGTTAACATGCCAGCTGAAAAGTGTTTAATGGGTTTGTGAAGATGCCCCTCAAGTCCTGAGTAATCAATGATGGCCGGGAGGGTTTCTTTCAACTCTTTCAGTGCCCACCCTTGTGCAGTTCCCTCC
>RFNO01000012.1 GCA_009927165.1 Pseudomonadota bacterium | reverse complement strand
GCCTAGCACTTCACCTGCCCTCACTTGGAGAGACACATCAGAGAGAACTGTCTCTTCCTCAGTGGGGAGGTCTTTTCTTTCCTCACATCGTCGGAAGGCTTTCTTTGCAAACATGTCATAAAAAAGACCTGAGGAACTTGGTTTCTTAAACGATTTAGAAATATTTACAGCAACCAGAAAAGGAGTATCGGGATGAAAGGACATAGCCCGCTAATGGTAACCCTTTTACTTTCTTAGCTCCAAGAGGAATGTTAAGCTTTTCTTATGCCGTTTCGCATCGCTCACCGAGATTTTTTTTTACTGCACATACTTCGGGAATTGAGCCCCAAGTACCGCATCCCATGGGTGGGGTTCATTTGGACAGTGGGTCAGCCCCTTCTTTCATCTTTGGCAGTGGCGAGTTTTGTGGGTCCTAGACTTGTTGAGCGGCTCGTGACTCAACAGTATTTTTTTTATTGCTGGACTGGATTTTCGATTTGGTTTTTCTTTTCGCAAAGTATTCAAGCTTCGTGCACTACATTGAATCATAAAATGAAATTGGTGCGAGGATCTCTGATTCCCAGAGAGTATCTGGCTATTGCACCTATCATAGCGGGGCTTATCGAATTGGTTTTTAATTTTGGTATGATTACTTTAGTGGTCATCCCTGTTTGGGGTCCGTCCCTTTCATTCAAGACTCCAGGCTTCATAGGCTTAGCTTTATTGTGCATGAGTCTTTTTGCCTTGGGAGTAGGCTTTTGGGTATCAGCTCTTTGTCTTCTATTTCAAGATCTAAAGTACTTAGTTTCGTTTTTGCTTCAACTGGGTTTTTTGTGCACGCCAGTCATCTACTCTCCCCGAATTTCTGGTTTCAAATCAGCTCTCTTTTTCTCAAATCCGGTGGCCCTTTCTATGAAATTGATGAGAGCTGGAATCGGAATTCCTCAGGAATTGGGCTGGGGTGAAGCGATGGGGGGTGCTGCACTCACACTGATAACGTTGCTTAGTGGTTACTTTTACTTTCAAACCAGATCAAAAGTTTTCCCAGAGCTTGTATAGAAAATGGATGTCTCTGTCACCATTTGTACTTGGAACCGCGCTGAATCGCTGAGAAGGTGTCTTTCTTCTTTGACCCAGCTCATTATTCCCGAGGGTCTTAATTGGGAGGTTTTAGTCGTTAATAATGGATCGACAGATAATACAAGGGAAGTTGTGACTGAGTTTAAACAGCTTTTGCCTATCCGCTTGATTTATGAGCCTAAACTCGGTTTATCAAAAGCACGAAATACTGGCGTGGGAAATGCCAGTGGTGAGTTGATCATTTTCTTTGATGACGATGTTCTTGTTGGTCCCTTCTGTGTCAGAGGTTTTTGGAATGCTGCCTCGGCCTATCCCGAGGCTAAACTCTTTGGCGGACTCATTGAGCCCCTCATGGAGGGAATCACTCATCCCAAAAGCAGTTTCTTAGACGATCCTTTTTTTGATGGGCTTATCCTGAGAAAGGATCTTGGATCTAAGGC
>RFNO01000014.1 GCA_009927165.1 Pseudomonadota bacterium | reverse complement strand
AGTCTCAGTTAAGAAGTGTACCGTCTAACAGACCAGGTGTAAAAAATTTGGCGCGCAATAAAGAGATCAAAGCAAATTTTGTCCCTGAAGAAACTGTTCAATTGATTGTGCCACATACAAGTTTCCTTGATTAGTCATGTGCTTACCCCAAAAAAATAAACTATGATACAGATGACGGTTATCATTAAAAATTTGGTGCAGCGCAGCGTCTAAGTCAAGAACAGGTTCTCCATTGTTTGAATAACACGTCAAAACTGCCTTTAACAATGGGTCGGTCCAGTAAGCTCCTCCAGATTCCGCGCGTTCTTTAACGTGATACGCTTGGGATAGGACCACTAACTTTGCCCCATACTTGGCTGCTAATTCATGGCTTTTTTTGAGTAACCTACAACTTAATTGAAGGGGATCCTCGCCTGTTTTAAACCCAACGGGGTATTCAGTTTCATGCGCTGCTTGATGCCAATATGAAGGGAAATACGCATTAAAAAACCAGTCAACCAGAGCCGAACTTCCCAAAAAGTTCCTTATTGGGTCTAAGCGTCCGTGGAAAATTGTATCTGTAAGATGAGCTCTTGTTTGCTTCAAATCCCGAGACTGCAATTTAAAAAATGGCTTTTCTCGGCTTTCACCAAAAGGTTGCGAAATTCGATGCGTAAGAGCGGTTCGCAACAAGGTCCTATTCATAATACTCATGATAATCATCGACGGTCGGTGGACTCGGATATCGTCGCTCAATTTAAGATACATTTGGTCCAGGCCAAAACCCGATACTCCCCCATTCAAAACTTTTGTTTTGAGAAGGGCTTGAAGATGAGCCGGCCAAGTTTCAGAGTCATTGACTTCCGCTCCAAAAGTAAAGCTATCCCCCAGAGCCAAAATTTTTTTCTTTGACAGGCTTATTTTCCAAGTATTTGGGGTAATCCGAAATCCATATTGGTCAGTTCGAACCATAGAAAAACGGTTCTGTTTTGTGAAACGAGAGTCAGGACTTGATTGCTCAGTGTTGATTTTTCTATTTAAATTCCATCCCAAAGTGGGATCAAAACGGTATAACTGTTCTTTTAAAAGGTTTTCCCGGTATCTTTCCAACAAAAAATTTTTTCCTAATAAAAATTTGCCATAAAATATTTTTTGAAAAAAAAGGTCACACAGCAGGAATGAGACCAGAAGAGATGAGGCAAAAAAAATGCCAGAAAAATGGCGCATTAAAGGCCCTCCAGATAGTCGTTGGCACATCGAGCAAAAAGTTTTTCTTGCTCTGGCCAATAACCCCCTTTGTCAACCAAAGCGCCCGAGAGGGGGGCCTCACTTGAACACTTCTCTATGTCAATAATAGGAATTTGCATTTCAGAAAATTTTAGTCTTAATCTTTCATTGAAAAGTGATTTCCAATTTGGCTCTCTGGATTTAACAGGGAATATCATTGCTAGTAGCTCAATATTGGAGCTGCGCAAGGTATCTAAAGTCTCAGAGAAATTGCCGAAACGGAATTTTATTTGCTCATCGATTTGCTTTCTTGTGAGGTCAACTGAAGGTTTTTGAGAGGCTTCGGCAAAGGCGTTTGACGTAAATTT
>RFNO01000007.1 GCA_009927165.1 Pseudomonadota bacterium | reverse complement strand
TCAACTACACAACGCTAGATTGACTTGCGTCCAGCTGTTATTAAAGCTGCGGTTGAGTTAGTGTGACTTACGGTATTTTTGTATTGCGTCTGCGTAAGCATTTGCTGTTTTGATTTGTCCCGTTTCGCTAAAATGGCACAAATCTGAGCGCCTATCAACATTTTCAAGGATCTCGTCAGTATTTGCTGCTACAAATATCTCCCGATTGTCTTCAAGTTTCTTTTGCCCTAAAGCTGTAGGATTGTCTCCTTTCCAAGTTGCTTGTTTTCCGCATTTTGTTGCGACAGCAATAAAAAAAGGTGCTGAAATGGCAGAAGAGCGCAAACTATCTTTTAGCGAGTGGAAAGATTTTTCATAAACTTTGGCAGATGTGCTGTTTCCAAAATCAGATTCGCCTTGATGCCATATTACATCTGTTATTTTGTATTTTTTAATACTTGCCAAAGTATCTAACAGCATCTGATTTAAGTCGCCATCAGCTTGCCAGCGCGATATCGGAGTTGCTCCGATGCCAGACGAAATAATAACTATTTGTTTGTATGTCCCATTTTCAATCAGCTTATCAGCAAGCGGGGTAATAAATTCGCCTTCTTCGCCAGTTGCTCCTAATAATGGCGATGATGCTACGTAGCATTTGCCATCGTAGTAGTTGAAGACTTGGCTTGGAAAGCGGGTAGCTACTTTTTTGTCGGCGTGATTGGCAGAGTTTGATTGTCCGATTGCCAGCAATACACCAGTGTCTGAGCTTTGTGTTGGACAAGCAGTTTCAGATTTTCCATTTATAGCTGTTAGTCTTCCAAAGTTGTCATATTGTCCGTTGCCTAAAGCTGCGGAGAGATTGATTTTTTTAAGATTTCGCAGTAAATCAATCGGAAAAATAGTGCGATGATAGCTGTAAGCACCAAAAAGGTATGCCGTAAAAAGTAGAATTGGTATTAGTATGTAGGTGAGGGTGCGTGGCGCTCTACTGGCACCATTATTGCTCTCTCTAGCTTCAGTCATTGCGGTTCCTTTTTAGTAATGTGTTCATTTTACGCGTGTGCCAAAATGCTGAAAAGCGTTTTTCCTTTTGTCGCGCAACGTGTAACAAAATGCGTGTAAAAAGCAACAAACATAGCAACTTACGTAGGTAAGAGTGCTTAAACACGCAATGGATAGGTTACGCAAAAGTTACACAACAGACTTAGACTGCGCTGTAACCCGCATAAATGCTGCGTTTTCAACCAACGTT
>RFNO01000058.1 GCA_009927165.1 Pseudomonadota bacterium | reverse complement strand
ACGATTGAGTGGGAGTAGAATAAATCATGATCTTTGATCTCTTTCATTCATTGAGCGATCCTTGGGTAAACAAAAATAGTTTGGGGCCGAGAAGATCGATTGAGTATTTTCTAGACCAGAGCTCCCTAGCCGAAAGTTTAGGCGTGGACACTGTTTGGTGCGCTGAGAGTCACTTTTCTTCGGAAACTCAGAAGTCAACCAGTGTAGCTACTATTCCTGAATTTAAAGGAGAAGTAGGAATTAACTGTGATTCGTTTCAGTTGTTTCACTTGTTCCTGAAACATACCCAGAAAGCAAATTTTGGAACTGCCATTCACAATATTGTTGGAGGCAGCGGTGGGCCTATTGCAAGTGCTGAAAGACTAAATTTTTTGCACTTTGTGAATCAAAATATGTTCGAGGGAAAGAGAATGCTTCGCTGGGGAGTAGCTGCAGGGCGATTTCCCTACCAGAACACACCTTTTCAAATAGTACCCCGAGACCAAGAAGAGAGTGACTTCTGGCCAAGCCTAAAACGGTTTGTTTTTTTGGAGGCCTTAGAGATTTTTCTACGGCTGCTCGTAGGAGAACGGTTGAGCTCAGCACAGCTCACTTCTTGGGAGTTGTCTCGAGGAGAGGGGAGTAAACCTTACTCCGTAAAGAAGAGATGGGAGTTTGAGTCTCTTAGTTTGGTCCCTCAAATGGTCTCAACCCAAGGTTTAGACATTGTTTTGGGCTCTCATGATCCCTTGGCTTTGCAATTAGGACTAAAGTTTTGGGATTTAAGTTTGTTCAACCTGTCTTTTACTTCCCCTCAGCAGATTGAATCTCTCCAACAGCAAATGTTCAAACAATCCCACGAGAGTGGCAGGCAATGGAGAAGAGATCGTTTGCCGCGAACCGTGATGGTGTTTATTGATCGAGATCGTGCAAAAGCTTACGCACTAGCTGATAGAGTTCTCGATACCTATGTAGAAGCTATGAAGGGTACGACACAGGTTCCGGATAAAAGTATTTTGAAAGAGCGTGCCTTGGTAGGAGATCCCCTAGAGATTCGCGAGCAGTTGAAGGAGGGGGGCGCCAAGGGTTTCAACTCCGACGATAGAATCATGTTGTGGTTTGAATTCAATCAGCTTGAAAATAGTGAGATAAAAAGCCAAATGAAATTATTTTTTGAGGAAGTGGTGAACAGACTATGATGTTTGCAAAACCACTTTATTCATTGTGCAGAAACAATGTTCCAGAAGTGGAAATGTCCGGGGAAATCATGGTCCACGACGGCCAAAAGACCATTTTTCAAACTTCGGAAGCTTTTGGGAGTTATCCGGTTCGGTCGTTGCTGAAACCGTTTCAGTTTTACGCTACCCACCTTTGGGAAAAAGGGAAACTGCCCAGTCGTTATGTACCTGCTTTAGGATCTGTGTCGGCAACCGAAGCGCAAATCAACATGCTTAAAAAATGGATTAAGGAAAGTGGTAATGATGAACTCATCTCCAGCTTGAAACTGCCGCCGACCTACCCTCTGGATGAGGAGCATCGAGTAAAACTCAAGCAGGGTTTGGT
The DNA here is from genome assembly GCA_009927165.1 of Pseudomonadota bacterium. Classification (GTDB taxonomy): domain Bacteria; phylum Bdellovibrionota; class FAC87; order UBA2466; family UBA2466; genus RFNO01. The sequence goes on along the minus strand of RFNO01000058.1, from coordinate 26,440 downwards.
TCCCGCGCAAAATCTTTACCACATGTGTTTTTCGAAGCATCTCGCAGTGCTTGAGAGTTGCCGCAGACATTCCTGGTCTATTGAAACTTATTTGTCTACACAACATCCTTTTCATCAATCGCTAGTCCTTAGCCTGGAGAAATTGTTGGGTGAGTCTTTGGCTGGAATCCAGTGGGTAAGTGACGGCTGTGGGTTGCCTTCGCCTGTGTTGCGAATAGATCAGACTGCAAAACTCTTCCAGAGACTTTTTGACGACGAGTATGCACCGGAGCTGAATGCTATCCGGTTAGCCATGCTGAGTGAACCTGAATGGATCGGTGGTCCTAGCAGAGTAGATACGCGAATGATGCAGGATAATCCTGGTAAATTAATTTGCAAGGAAGGAGCAGACGGGTTGTTAGCATTGGCGGTTAAACCGAGCCTAGAGTTTCCCAAAGGTTTGGGAATAGTTATTAAACTGGCTGCAGGATATTTGCCCCAAGTTGCTGAGATTGCCTTAAAACCTATTTTTGAGAAGCTTCAACTCAAGTGGAATGGGATGCTGCCCGCCGGTCAAACGATTCAATTTCATTATCGAGCTCTGGAATCCACTCATCAAAAACTGATTGATATTAGTCCACTGATAAACGCTGATTCAGCGGTTTGGCCAGGAGATGTTAAATTTAAACGAAAAGTGGCGCTGGATACTCTCAAAGGGGACCATCTTACTCTGTCTGCGATTGAGACCACACTTCACATTGGGAGCCATGCCGATGCTCCTAATCATTTCGATGGAAATCGAAGTTCAATTGATCAAGTAAGTTTGGAAAAGTACCAAGGATTATGTCAGGTCATTGCTATCGAAAGGTCCGCACCTCGAGAAATTAGAGTAGAAGACTTGAAGCAACAACCCATACTAGCCAAGAGAGTGTTGTTTAAAACAGAGTCTTTTCCTGATCCAAATGTTTTCAATGATGATTTCAAGTGTTTATCAGAGGAGTTAGTAAATTATCTGTCATTAGCGGGGGTTATTCTGGTGGGAATTGACACACCTTCAGTTGATGCATTTGAATCGAAAACACTCCAATCTCACAAGTTAACTTTGAGAAGTGAGATGGCTATTTTAGAAGGAATTGATCTCAGTAAAGCAGCATCTGGGGTTTACGAGTTAACTGCGCTTCCCTTAAAAATTGAAGGGGCGGATGCGAGCCCAGTGAGAGCCGTGCTGAAGATATTACCAGGGACCTAAGACCTAGTAGCTATCGGTTCCCATAGCGGTGCGAGCTTGCCAGAGCTCCGGAAAAAACTTCTTTTTTAAAGTGGTTTCCAAGTAAGGGACGCCCAAGGAGCCACCGGTACCATGTTTCATCCCGATCATTCGCTCCACCATTTGAACATGACGGAAACGCCAGAGGATGATTTGTTCGTCCACGCGGATTAAAAACTCACACAGCGTTTGCAATTCATCCTGAATAGGTTGTTCATAAATGGACAAAATCGCTTTAAGCAGTTCATCGCGATTCTCGGGGTGTTGCGCTAGCCCTCTCTTCTTAATTAGGGACAAAAAAACAGTTCGGAGGTTGGGCTTATCACCTCTTGCTTTTAAGCGGGCGTACCATTCCGGTTCTACGGCGGCCAATTTTGAATAGTCGGAAGTGTGTCCGCCAGCCATGAGTTCAAGCTCTCGGAATTGCCAGCTCTGGAAACCGCTGGCCGGATTAAGCTGAGATCGAAACTGATTAAATGCGACGGGAGTCATTGTCTCCAGAATGTCTAATTGGTGGATGAGATTTTTAAATACTTCACTCACACGTTCTAAAAGGTGAAAAGCTGGAAACAATCTATCGTTATTCAAGTGTTGAATAACACGATCCAGTTCATGGATGACTAATTTGAACCACAGCTCGTAGGATTGATGAGTAATGATAAACAGTAGTTCATCTGGAGCAGACGGCGTAGTCAAAGGAGCCTGAAGTTCTAGTAGTTCTTCAACTTTCAGGTATTGACTGTAAGTCAAATGGGGAATGGGTTTAGTCAAAAGAGAGTTCCCTTCCCCCGTAATCAGCGGGCTTGATATTATATTTTTTTATTTTTCTAAGAAGAGTATTCTTGGGCATGTTTGATTGTTCTGCAGTGATGTTGATCTTTCCTTGAAATCGTTTGAGTGCTTGCACAATAAACTCTTTTTCAAAGTCTTCCTTGCGCTGTTCCCAATCCATCAATTCATGAGGTAGTTTAGCGGTCTCCGCTCTGGTAATACTCGGTTTTCTCCTTGAGCTTTTTCTGATGTATTCCGGCAAGCTGAAAAAACTGACCTGATTAGTAGTTTCCACAATAAATGCATGCTCGATTGCGTTTTCGAGCTCTCTGATGTTTCCAGGCCAGCGAAAATTTTCTAAAGCAGTTAATGCCTCTGGACTGATTGATTCGATAGTTTTTGTGTGGCGAAGATTAAATTTATCAATAAAATGATGAACGAGAGGAGCGATATCTTCCTTTCTGTCACGGAGAGAGGGGAGAAAAATTGGCATGACATTGAGTCGATAAAACAAGTCCTCTCGGAATGAACCATCTCGAATAGCAGACTCCAAATCTCTATTGGTGGCTGCGATGATTCGCACATCAGACTTGATCTCACGATTAGATCCCACTGGAGTGAAACAATGATCTTGTAATACTCGAAGAAGCTTCACTTGAAGTGCAGGGCTTGTTTCGCCGATTTCATCTAAGAAAAGCGTTCCACCTGCAGCAAATTGGAATTTGCCTATGTGCCGTTGGTCAGCTCCGGTAAAAGCACCTTTCTCGTGACCGAAAAGTTCACTTTCGATAAGGGTTTCAGTAATCGCTGCACAGTTTACTGCCACAAAGGGGCCATTTTTTCGGGGACTGTTATAGTGAATCGCTTTTGCAACAAGTTCCTTTCCAGTCCCATTCTCTCCACGAATGAGAACAGAAGTATTTACCCGCCCCAATTTTTCTACCATTTTAAAAATCGACTTCATGCTCCGACTTTGGCCGATTGCTTCACTGGGACTGCCCGGATTAAGCACGGGTGCTGAATAGGCCATATGGTGAATCATGTGGTAGGCCCGTTCGGCTCTCTGGACAAGATCAATCAGAATGGATTCATTAATGGGTTTTTCAATATAATCGAAAGCTCCCTCTCGAATGGCATCTATGGCTTCGCGAATGTTGCCATGAGCAGTGATGAGTGCAATTGCGGAAGAGTATTCATGTGTTTGTATGTGGCGAAGAAGCTCCAATCCATCCATTCGGGGCATTCGCACGTCACAGAGGATAAGGGGGTAGTTTTTTCGGCTGAGTTTTTCAGCAGCATCCTGCCCGTCGCTTGCTTCCTCAACTTGGTACCCTCGCGCCGATAAAATGGAGAGAATCTGTTTACGGAGATCCTGCTCATCATCAACGACAAGTATTGAGTACATGGCTGTAAGACCTATATCAGAGTTATTTGGAAACAGCTTCTCTTACCAGAATCGTCAAAAAATCGCAATGACGACCCCGAGCCGTAAGGCAGAAAAACCAATAAAAACAATGTTTTAGGTTACTGGTAGCGTAAAACTGACTTCAGTGCCTTTTCCCAATTCGCTTTTGATAGAGAGGGTACCCCCGTGTATTTCTACGAAATACTTCGCTAAATATAATCCGAGGCCCGATCCACGAGTTGTTTGATTTGCCGTTTTTCCTCGATAAAATTTACTCGTAACTCTGGGAAGTTCCTCTTCTGGGATCCCAGGTCCTTCATCGATCACACTTACTTGGATTGTTCTTTCTACTTCCCGAGTACGAATGATTACTTGGCTTTGTTCCGAACTATATTTGACTGCATTTTCGATGAGATTAGAAACCACTTCTAAAAGCAAGTGTGAATCGCCCTCAATAGAAAAAAGGGGCTCCAAATCCTGAACAATTTTTATGTGTTTTTCATCGAAAAGAAACTTCAACCGTTGTACGGCGCTCTCAACCAAGCGATTAACGTCAACAACGTCTTTTGAAGGTTCAATGGGCATCGATTCCATTTTAGTAACCCGTAAAATATCCGATATTAAACGAGCAAGTTCATTATTAGCGCGTTCTATACCCTTCAGAGCGTCCTGAAGTGGTGAGGGCAATTCAGGATTTTCGCTGGTCACTCGTTCTGTGATTGCTCGAATTCTAGCGATCGGGGTTTTTAAATCGTGACTAAAAAGAGAGACGAAGTTGTTTTTAAACTGATCCATCTCTTTCAGATATTTCGACTCCTCTTGAATTCGCCATTGTTTCTCTTCTTGGCGACCAATTTTAAAGCCAATTAAAATCAAATGAGTTCCAAGGATACAGAAAAGTGGACTTCCAAGGCTGGGCCAGACTTTAAAAAAGCTCAGACTGAACACTCCTAGAACAGCGAGCCCAACAGCCAGTAAAACAAGTAAAATCCAGGCTATTGAGAGTGGAAAATAAAGAATCAAAAATACCGACAGACCAATTGAAAGAAGAGAAAAAATAAAGCGCCACTGTTGGTTTGGAAATAGAATCTGGTTGCCCTCGAGAAAAGTGCTGATGACGTTTGCTTGAATTTCAAGTCTGGACATTTTTCCAAACGGCGTTTCCAAATCAGTGGAGGGGCTGCCTTCGCGACCGATTAAAATTATTTTACCTTTAAAGATGGAAGGATCGAGAGTTCCATCAAAAACATCCCAAGCGTCATAACTGGGGAATGTGCCGGCAGGCCCCCTGAAAAAGACGTGAATAGGTTCAACTAAATCACCAGTCGGTGGATTGGTATTGAGGGCACGATAAGCTTGGAGAGCTAAGGACTGCCCAGAGGAATAAACCAAGTGGGCTTGTCGGAGCACATTGTCGTAGTCAGGAAAGAGATTGTTGAAACCATAGTTGTTTTCTCGGGTCAGGCTTTTGGGAGGAGGGACAAGCTTGCCTTCATCATCGATCAGACCAGAAAAAATAACATTACGATAAGCGAGAGGTTTGGGGGAACGCTGATCTATCCATTCGTAAAAAGAAGTAAAGACGATAAGTTCAGGAGATGCTCGTTCTAGCTTATCCATGAACGAGCTGTAAAAGCGTTGGTGCCAGACGGGATGACTACTTCTCTCAACAGAAAATGATTCTTCCGGAAATTTGAGATTTTCCTGCTCGAGGAGCTGGTAGAGTTTTCCATCCGATACCCGAATAAGAACATAGGGAGAGTCAGATACACTTTTTCCCGTAAACCTAACCAGCTGATCATAAAGCCATTGATCGAATCCTCCAAGGGGCACAAACACTAACAGTGATGTTAGGAAAAGTCTGACGGCAAGCGAAAGTCGTGGCATGGCCGCTCTTATAGCAGAAGTACTAGGAGAGGATCAAAGGATCTTATTAGAGGCGAACCCCAAAGTTAAATTCAGCTCCCATAATGGTGTTGCCTTCACCCATACGATGAATCATCCACTTTAGGTCGACCATGAAAGGGTTAAAATCAAATCCGCCGGAAACAATAAATGTAGGGAGCAAAATAGTTTCGTCAATCTGTGTGGTTTGATTGTTTTCAACTTGAGAAGTGCTTCTAAACCAAGTTGCTAGACTCACTCCGGCCCCAATGCCAAAATCTGAAGTTTCGGAGACTTGAAACATTCGTCTAACAACGCCCTCTACAGCAAAAATATGGGTTGAATTCATTGCGTATTTATATCCAATGTAACCTCGGAGAGAGAGTGGGATATTCTCGGCCATCCGGGAGTAGTCATAGTCGAAGTAAACCCCTCCCTGATAACCAAAATCTCGGAAGTAATCATCGGCAAAAGCCTTGGTACTTGCATTCAATTTGGGCTCAATATAAAAATTTCCACCCAGCGCAAACGCAACGTGAAAAATTCCAGCATCGCTTCTGGGAGAGTTATCAGAAAAAAATTTTCGAGGTTCTTTTTTCTTGGCAGACGGTTTTAATTTGATGGGCCCAGTTTTAAGGGGGGGGGGTTGACTGCTGTCTTGTTCCGTTTGTTCTTCTTCATAGTCCTCTTCGGCACAGAGATGATTAGCTAAAGTAAGTTGAAGAAGAAGGGTGGCGATCAGTGCTGATAAGACGGTGCGAAAGGGGCGCATAATGGTCTCCGCGGATGTTTAAGTCTTCGATTTGTTTCATTATAACAAAAATGCAGGCCTTTGATTGACTCGCCTAGTCTTTAGCTGCTGGGGATTTTCCAGAAGAGAGAGGGTAAAATGAATTATCTTATCCACCCCCCGCCACAGGAAAGGACCTTCCGTTTGCTTGATTGGAAACGTACAGTCTCTGCCGGTCTCATGCACCGACTTTTCTGGGGAGTTTTTTGGATTCTGTCTTTTTCGTCTGCTGGAAATGCCCTGGACAAAAAGGGGTGGCAGCTTCAACTGGGAGCCAGTGCAACTAATTTGAACCGAAGATGGTCTGTTCCTAACGAGTTTAGTTCCAAAGTAAGTCAGGTACAGGGGCTCGTTGGAATTGAAAAAAAAATGGAGTTAAACAAAAAGTTAAGTTTCAGACCTGAGTTTTTTACTTTAGTGCCCTGGAGAAAAGGATTTGATGGAAGGACTGTAACCTTCACAAGTCAGTTAGGATTAAAGCTAGCTTATGAAGTGAGCAAATGGTTCCAGCTAAATTTGGGGCCCGGGGTTTTTTGGGAGAGTTCCTTGTCCCTTGGGGATTCAGTCAATTTAGGCAATGGAACGAGCTCTAGTAGTTTCTATACCCCGGCAAGATGGACTCAGGTAATCCTTTTTACCGCTTACGGCGGTATCGACTTTCAACTTAGTCGAAATCTATCTTTCCATCTGGCAGTCATAGTTCCTGAAGCGGCCGATCCTCTCAAGCGACGTTTTCACGGTTTGGTTAAATTAGGGGTGGCTCTATGAAACATCTGAAAACGGTCGCTTTTATTTTAGTAACGTTCAGTCCATGGAGTTTCGCTTGGACTCATCTCAGCGGAAATACTTATGGCTGGAAACAGCAGAAACTTACCATTCATGTAAACACAAATAATTGTACGTTGCCGGATCATGAAATGTATGCGGTTATTGATAAAGCGATTGCTGCGTGGAACGGTATCCCCAGTACCCATTTAGAACTGGTGCGTTCCTCGACTCCTGCTACAGACGGCGAGCCTCAACTTCGGGCGGGTACGGCGACTCAAGTACCTCTTGTGGTGTGTTCCACTCACTTGATGGACTACGCTCAAGACCCAAATGCCATCCTTGCGTTTATGCCCGTGAGTCGTATTGATAACGAGGGTTACATAAACTTCTCTGGCCTTGTTATCAATGCGGAAGTCGGAACGGCGGCTGAAATTTCAACTTTGTCGCAGAGTGAAGTTGAACTGGTTATTGGACACGAGCTGGGACACGTATTGGGACTTGGCCACAGTGGTGATCCTGACGCTCTTATGTATTTCCAACTGAATAAAAAGTTTCTCCTTCTTACCCAAGATGACATCGATGGCATCACACACTTGTATCCCCGAAATGAGTTTGCACAGGGAGCTTTTGGGTGCGCAAGCATTCACAGGCCAAAGACAACGGTCCCTAGTGAAGGACTGCTGGTTTTATCGCTCTTAGCGATATTCATTCTATTTTGCGGCAGGATTATTTTTAGTACTGCACCACTTCGCGAATTTGAGGAATAACTTCTTTTAGTCGAGTTTCGACTCCCATTTTTAAAGTGGCTGTGCTGCTTGGGCAGGAGCTACAAGCCCCTTGAAGAGATAAGTAGACAATTCCGTCCTCATACTTTCCGAAAGTAATATCCCCACCATCCATGGCTACAGCTGGACGAATTTCTGTGTCTAATAATTCTCGAATTTTCCGCTCAATTTCCTGGTCCTCTGGTTTTAAAGTGGTTTGAGTAGTCGCAGCTTCGGGATCATAACCAGGAGCGAAAACTGAAGAGTTCTGCGCTAAAAAGTCCTGTATCGTTTGGGGTACCTTCTCAGCAATCAAATCCCAATCACCTTGGGGGCCTTTAGTGATTGTTACAAAATTAGTTCCCAACAAGACGCTCACAACACCAGCTACTTCAAATAATTGTTCGGCTAGAGGCGATTTATTTTTGGTTTGTGAACTCGAAGTGAAATTACAAGCTCCTCTCGCCATGAGTGGACGACTGACAACAAACTTCAGTGTGTTGGGATTAGGGGTAAACTCAAGACTCACTTGAACAGCAGAGAACATAGTGTGGCTCCTTTTTTTCGACTGCACCATAACCCAAAATCCCCCTTGGTTTCCAGGTCTTTTTCCTAGCTTCTGATACTTGAAAAGCTCACAAAAGCCGGATAACTCTCTCTACAAGTAACGCATTCAAAGGGTGGCTTAAGTACTTGAAACCCCGTGATTTTATATCTGTATGTTTTCTGATTGGCTTAGGCTGCTCCGCCGGCTTTTCTTCGGAGCCTCCGGTTTTTTCCCTACCGGAGATCACAATCGAGCCATCTGAATTTGAGCTCAGAGACCCTGCGCAGAGGGGTGAGGTTCCTGGCGCTCGGTTAGAGTGGCAAGGAATGAGTCTTCGAGACTATCTCGATTCCCACTTAGCTCAAGTTCCCGGCGTTCAAATTCCTCTCAGGTCAATGAGCGCTTCTCCCCAATTTCTGATGAGGGGGATGGACTCCTCTGAAACTCGGGTTTTTGTGGAGGGAATTCCTCTCACTGAACCTGGTTTTAATTCCTACTCAACAACGGGCCTTCCGAGCTTAGCGGTGAACGGACTGGAAGTATTTAGCGGGGCGGTTCCCGGCGCAATGCTATCAGATGGTTTAAGTGGCGCCGTTAATCTCAAGTTATTTTCGGATAACACTCAGCGAACTTTTCTCGGTAGTTTAGGGAGTTTTGGATTTGTGCAGGCTTCGGCTCTTACTCCTCTGACGAGTGGATTGGGAGTCAGTTTGGAGTTTTGTAAGTCAGATGAAAATTTTAAGTATTTAGACCAAAATGGGACACCCTTTAATTTGGCGGATGATCTCGTAAGAACGCGCGAACATAACGCTTTTAAAAGAGCTTCTATTCTCCCAAAATGGAAGTGGAAAGACGACAAAGGTAATCAAGTCCTCTTATTTTCTTTGAATTCAATTCAGCAACTTGAAATACCCGGATCGGTCGAGAAACCCGATTATTTAAATCTTGATGAATTTAGAAATGTGAGTGCTGTAAAGGGCTGTTATCAATTATCCAAAAACGTTCAGCTCGAAGCTGATGCCCATGTGAGAATCCACAAAGATATTCTGAAACCTAGTGCTGGCGAGATCCATCGAGCTGAAGAAGAAAGAGAGTCGGACAGTACTACGGCGGGGGGAAAAGCGAGTTTGAGTTTCTTGTCGAGGAACCTAACGGGAAATTTGGCAGCTGGAGTATCTTGGTCAAAATATCAATTGGGTGAGAAGGAAAAGAAATTATCAGTCGATACAATCGAGATTCCGATGGTTTTAGGAGCCGTTATTCATCCAGTTGACTCATTGGAAATTGCACCCGTTGTTTTTGCGCAGAAGAGCGAACTCTTAAGTGATAAATCGGTTTCGGCAGGTTGGTTAACGGCTCCCCGCTTGGGGATAGTGGTGACAGTCAAACCTTATTGGCGCATGAGGACGCTTATTGGAAAATATTTTAGACAACCAACGCTCACTGAGCGAAATGGAAACCTGAGTGGACTTGAGCCGAACCAGTTAATCATGCCGGAAAGTGCTGAAAAAGGAGAGATTGGCGTCGACTGGTCTATCTACCCTGAGGGATGGATTCGAGAAGAAAAGGTATCTTACACGCTTTTTGTTGCCATTGCTGAGAACCTGATTTCTTGGGTTCAAAATGGTCCCGACACCAAAAGAGCTGAGAATATAGGAAAATCAAAATGGCTGGGTCACGAACTTCTGTTTCAGATGAAGTCTGTGACCGGGTGGTCGCTAACTCCTTCGTTGCAGTGGCTGAGCACAGAGAACTTGTCCCAATTCAGCAGTGAAAACGGAAAACAGTTGCCTGGCCGATTTCCTTGGGTAGTTAGAATACAATCTGACTTAGAGCAAAACCGTTGGCACTTGGGTTATTCATTTCAGTGGATGTCCTCTTCTTTCTTGGACAAAGTCAATTATCAGGCATTGGACTCTTTTTCGATTCATGACTTGTTTTTTGCCTTTGAAACAAAAAATAGCGGGCGATTTCGTCTCGATTTGAAAAATGTTTTTGATTTGACCCTGGCCAAAGCTAATTGGGGGGGGGTAGAGGTAGGGGAGCCCATCTCCGGTATGAGCGGCTACCCGTCATCGGGAAGGAGAGTGAATGTTACGTGGACTTACGATTTTTAACTATTAATTTTATTAGTGCGCTAGCTCTGACAGGCTGTGGAGTTAAGTGGGGAATGCCCACTGTTGAATTGACAAAGTCCAGCAGGGCCTTGCTGGTTGCTGCCAGTGATTATCAAACAGGTTCGTTGGTAAGACTTGATATAGAACGCCATACTGCGAACTTAAAGTATGCTCCGATTCACTCCGATGCCATTGTAGTTTCCTTCCCCCAGGTCCCTGACATTTTTGTTATCAATCGATTAGGAGCAGATAATATCCAACGAATTGATCCCACAACTGGGACGACCTTAGCCCAGTGGTCTGTCGGCATTGGGGCAAACCCTCAGGACATGTGGGTTTATGGAGATTATGCCTACGTAAGTTTTTTACAAAAGTCGTATCTTCTGAAAATGAATCTTAAAACTGGAGAGACGATCACAAAAATTGACCTTTCATCTTATGCTGATTCGGATGGGTTCCCTGAGTCGGCACGAATGGCCGATGTGGACGGAAGACTATGGATACAGTTGCAAAGACTGAATCAGGAAAAGAACTATGCTCCGGCTAACTCATCCCAGATTGTGGTTGTTGATCCAGATCAGGATCGAGTGATTCAAACCATTGACTTGAGAGCCAGCAATCCCACTACACCTTTTAAAATGACTGGTGACGAGTATGTTCTGGTGGGAGAATCAGGTTACGTTGGGTCAGAGAGCCGACTGGACGGCGGAATCGAAAAGATTGATACGCGGAACTATCAATCCTTAGGGTTTATTACCACTGAGTTGCAGTTGGGAGGAGATATTGTTGATTTTGAATGTTGGTCACAGGAGAAATGTGTTGCCATTATAAGTAAGCCAGCGACTGAATTGGTAAGCTTTAACCCAAGGAATGGAGCCCTCGAAAAACGAATCATTGTATCCTCCGGTTTTTATCTCAAACAAGTCATTTACGACAAACATGATGATTTGTTGTATCTAGCAGATGGCAATCCTAGAGGTCCTTCTGTAAGAGTCTTTTCATCAAGCTTACAGGAACAATGGGATCTCGGATGGAAGCTTGAGCTTCCACCCTACCAAATGAAATTATTGGACTATTGAATTATCGGCGAAATCCACTTCCCGGGTTTCCCGGTCTAAATTGAATACTGGGAGCTGAGGCTGTTTTCAAAATAAAGTCCCAGTTGATTCGTACGAAACCATCTTTGTCCACCAATCCGTTAGGAGGGTTGGGAAAGGGAGCAGCTTGATGAAAAGCCTGTATGGCAGCTTCGTCGATTTCGGAAAAACCAGAAACGCCTACTTTTGAAATTTTTTGGATTTGTCCTCTTTGGTCTAAGAGAACGAGCACCCGAGTAGTGAGCTCTTCTTCTTTTAGCATTCGTCCTTTGCCCCAAAGTTTCGCAACTTCTCGTTCAATACTTGGCTTCCAGTATTGCCTCAAAAGCTCTTTAATCCGATTGTAATAAGAGAAATACCGAAACTCCCTTGTGCTGAGAATGGTTCTTTCACCAGACGTAATATTGGGAAGGTAGTCGTCACTTGACGAGTTTTCTGCGCCATCCCCATTGACACTCAAATCTTTCAAAGAAAGCGTCTTCCAGTTTCTTTTAGTGCCTTGATTTTGCGGGGCTTGCATGCCTTCATTAACGCTCAGGTCATCGATTGAGTTGACCATTTCGGAAGGCGTACCGGTTGGCGCAAGTGATGCCGAATCTGTTTCCGAGCCTTGAAGTCCACTCCCTTTTCCCGATTTAAAATCATCTGTCCTTGCTGCTCTAGTTTGTTGTTGGGCTTTCTGATTTCGATCGCTTAATAGTTGAGCATTAGGATCCAACTCTCGGTTTCCCGCATCTTCGGTCTCTACTACCTGCGGGCGATTTGGTTGATCAGGTGGGCGCACGGTTGAGGGAGGGTTGATGAAAGTAGGGGGCAGTTCGGCCAGTTCAATAATTTGCTCTGGCTGCTGAGTTTGAAACTCAAGATGGGTCTTTTGTGTTTTGGCCAGAAATATCGCCACATGAAACAGAAGCGAAACAAAAATCGGAACTGTTAGGCTCCGTTTCATTTGATTGCTGCGAGTCTGTATCACTGCTTCCTCATTTCCAGCTCATTCCCCCATAGACCTTAAGCATCTGATTGGCCTGAGGCGACAAAAGCGGTGCCTCTGAATTGGGGGCCTCAAAGTTCCAAATATTTGCTCTGAGTTCCTCGAAACTGCTCTTAGCGCTAGCGGTATTGGGATTAGCTTCTATGTTCTGCTGCAATGGGACAAAAAGGTTTTGAGCAAGTTCTTTTTCTAACTGATTGTTTGGGAGGAGGTCGGGAAAAAGGTAGAGGGCCACATGAGTTGCTGCTAGTTTAGCTGCATCTGATTTCTCACGTTGAAGCTGAAGAGAAACTCGTTTTCGTAGTGATTTTTTTGCCGTTTTAAAACTCTCGATGCCCCCTTGATCATAAATTTGTCCTAGTTTCTCAATGCTTTCGGTATCCACGGGCACGTCTATTTCAAGGTCAGATCCGAAGAAGTAGGAAAAGGAGACGGGTATCGCTAAAAACAGGAGCAATCCCCCCACGAGAACTGCTTCTCTTGCAGTTGAGTTATTTCGTATCTTCGAAAGGAGCGTTTTCATCGATCAGTTTCCTTTATTGAAATTGCTGCTGAGTTTAGCGAGCATTCCTTGAGACTTTTTGAATGTCGCCAAAGCTCTTCAGTAAAGGCTTTGGCTTGCTGAGATTGCCAAATAGTTTTTACTGCAGAGAAAAGAAGTCCGCGATCTTCAATAGTTTTCATTAAGAGTTCAGGCTCGGTGAGTCGTTCGGAAAGACCTGCTTCGCCGTAGGCTTTTTGAATTTGATTCCAAAGTGAAATAACAGTCCGAGTGCCCTTGTTATAAGAGATGGCCGCCCAAAACCATATCAGTTCTGAGTTGAATTCTAGGTTCCTCGATTGCAATACACGCTCCAATTGAATTTTGCGATTATGGAGATAAAGAGCTGAGGCAGTAACTGCTGTAGGAATATTGTAATAAGAATGCTTTTCATTCGGATGCTCGGCATCAGCGACGATGGGCCGTACATCCTCGCCAAGCATGGCTACTAAAGTACGTTTGGGAGATGGGAGATAGCGATCAAGCTGATGATTGATTTCGTAAAAAGCTGAAAAGGAAAATTGGCCCAAACCTGTAGCAATGGGGCTCTCATTAATCCCAGCTAAATGATTGAATCGACTTTCCTGGAAGAGCAAACACCAGAGCAAAGCTGGTGGCATTTCGAGCGCTTGGGAAGCTTTCATCACCGATGAAGAAATAAGCCGGTGGTTATGCCGGCTAAGCTGTTGACTGGTTAAAAGTGAATTTATCTCCCGAGAAAATCGAGGATCCACTGGAAATTCTGCGGAAAACAGTGGAGGTTTGGGTAGGCTTGGCAAAGGCTCGGGTTTACGACTGAAAATCAAAAACGCGCAAGCCAGAACCAGAAGAGCAAGTCCAACCGAAATGCCGTGTGCGCGATGCTGAGTTTTTAAAAATGGTATCAACATAACTTCTCCACTTCTTTTCGGAACAAAGCGGCAGGGAGATAACGATTTCCGATGGTTTTTTCGTAAAAAAATCGTGGAGATTTCTTCAAAAAGAATCGCAGTGGTAACAGATTAATGTGATTGTGAAAGCTGCTTCACATTTACGTTTCAAACGTAAAAACCGATGAAAGAATATGCTTTCGTTCCGTTCGGTTTTTACACCCGTTAAGCTCCTCATGCGATATCAATCTATTGTTTGGACCCTTACGCGCTACGGAATTGCTGGGAGCCTTACTTCACTCGGTATGGAATTTGGAAAGAGAGGAATTCGGTGGATATCACCGCAAGCAATGTCGGTGAATGAGTTTGACGAAGTCTTTGGTAGGAACTTAGCGATCACATTTGAGAAGCTGGGGCCGACTTTCATCAAATTGGGACAAGTTCTCGCTTCAAGACCTGACTTCGTTGGGGAAAAAGTGGCTCAGGAGCTTCAAGTTCTTTTCAGTAAAGTAAGACCTATAAAATTAGCTCGAGTAAAAAGCATTCTCGAAAGTGAGCTAGGGAGAAACAAAGTAAAAGAACGAATTGCCGAAATAGATAAGAATCCACTTGGTTCGGCAAGCATTGGGCAAACACACCGGGGAAAACTCAAGGATGGTACGCCGGTGGTGATCAAAGTGCAAAAACCAGGGGTGGCAGAAACAGTTCGTCTTGATCTTCTGCTTTTAGAGGGCATTGTGACCCCAGCTTCTCTTGCGTTTCCAAAACTGGGCCTGCAGGAAATGTTTAGGGATTTTAGAGAAGCAACTTTTAGGGAAATTGATTACCGAGAAGAGGCCAAAAACATAAGACGATTTCAGAAGAACTACAAAAAAATTTTCAGTGGCGCTGATGTTCTTTTTCCGAATTATTTTCCGGAACTCTCAACGGAGAGAGTCCTGGTATTAGAGCCTATGAGGGGCAAGCCGATTTCCCAAATAAAAAGTGGAACTAGAACTGCGAAGCATGCTGCTCAAAAGGGAGTGGAAGCTGTGTTTGAGCAGATATTCGACCACGGTTTTTTTCATGCAGATCCCCATGGCGCTAATTTGTTTTTTGTTGAAGAAGAGGGGCGAATGGGATTTATTGATCTAGGCCTAGTGGGCCAGTTAGAGCCAGACGACAAAAAGCGTTTTCTGAAAGTGTTGATGGCTATTTTGAAACGAGATCGGACCCAACTGGCCAAATCACTCTTTGACATGGGAACTCCCGGGGTCGGGACAGACTTTAATCAATTCGATAGGGCAATTCAAAAACTCTTAGATGAGGTTAAAACCGCAGGTCTCGAACAGTTGAAGCTGGAAAAGTTGGTTAATCAGCTTCTTTCAACAGCTAGAGACAATCAGATTTATATTCCTAATCGCTATGTCATGATGATTAGGTCTTGTTTGATTATTGAAGGTGTGGCGAAGAAATTAGATCCAAGCGTTTCTATCGTTTCAGTCGCTCTTCCTGTCGTGGCCAGGAGCCTACTGAAATCTTATAATCCGTTTCGGAAATTGGTTTAAAAAAATAGTAGGTAGCTCAACACGGGGTTTCGGTAACTGCATCGAACCTTCCGGCTCAACAGATGTTTGCCCTTAAAATGCAACTTCTTAGCACATACGGTAAAAATCCACGTTTTGGCACTTAAGGCTTTCTTTAAAAGAGACCGAAAAGATTCTCGTGAAGAATCAAAAATCAGTTTTAGATTTGTTAAGAGTTGCAATGGGGGTGGTGGCCTTGAACTGCTTTACCCCCTTCCTGTTGGGTTCCAAGTTGAGCAGTGCGACGGAAAAGAAGAGTACTGCAGAAGTAGACTCGGGTTTTGCCTATATCCGCGGGAAAGAGCACGTACTTCAAGGGGAATTCGAAAAAGCGGTTCCCTTTCTCGAAGAAGCTCTTAAAGCAGATCCGGAAAGTGCTGTCATAAATGCGCAATTAGCGGAATCTCACCTGAGATTAAAAAACATTGAAAAAGCCGAAGCTTATGGAAAAAAAGCTGTGGATGGAGAGCCAAGTAACATCGAATACCGCAGCAATCTTGCGGGTATTTATGCGGCTCTGAGAAAATATCCGGAGGCAAAAGAACAATACAGCAAGATCCTGGAACTTGATCCGTCTAACGCAAAGGCTCCGCTGCTGCTTGGGATTTTGGAAGCCGAAGGTGGACAAGTAGAAAAAGGGATCGATGTGCTCAGCAAATTGGTCCAAGACTCACCTGACAACTTCATGGCCTTCTTCTATCGGGCCAGAATGTACATTGAGCTCGATAATATCGAAAAAGCCCGACTCGATCTCGATCGAGCTTTAACTCTGCGGCCCTCATTTACGGAAGCGGGCACGGCCTTGGGCCTCATCTACGAAAAAGCTAACAATCCGGAGGAAGCGATAAAGGTGTATAGCCGAATCCAGGGCACCGGAGCTTTCAAGAAACGACTTGCCCAGTTGTTCTTGCAGAACAATCAAATGGAGAAAGCGCTTCAGGAACTTCTCGAGTATGAAAAAGCTGAGCCCGACGATTACACTGCGAGAGTTAAAATTGGTCTCATCTATTTCGACAAAAAAGAGTTCCCAAAAGCCAACGCTGTGTTTGAAAAAATACTAAAAGAAGCACCTGAAGCAGAGAACGTGCGATTCTATAATGCGTGGGTGTTGGAGGAAATGAAACGATACCCTGATGCCGTTCGAGAGTTTAAAAAGGTCACTGATGATGCGAATCTGTTTAAAGAGGCCAGTCTTCACGTTGGGTTTATTCTTAGGCAGCAAAAGAAGTATCAAGAAGGGCTAGAGCATTCGAAAGAATTGTTGAAGAAAGATCCTAGAGCGGAAGAGTATCATGATTTGTACGCGAGTTTCTTAGAAAGCAAAAAGGATTACAAAAAAGCACTGACTACTGTCCAGGATGCTTTAAAGCAATTCCCTAAGAGTGAAAAGCTACACTATTTCCAAGGAGTGCTTCACGACAAGTTGGGCGAAAAAAAAGCTGCTATCGACTCCATGAAAAAGATCATCGAAATAAATCCCAGCAATTATCACGCATTTAACTTCATCGGATATACCTATGCCGAAATGGGAGAAAATCTTGCGGAAGCTGAAGAGCACATTCGAAAAGCAATGGCCATCAAAAGCAATGACGGGTTTATCGAGGATTCGTTAGGGTGGGTTTTATTCAAGCAAGGAAAACTTAAAGAAAGCCAAGAGGCCTTGGAGCGGGCAGCGGCATTGCAACCTGATGAAGCGATCATTCTGGAACACCTCGGCGACCTTTATAAAAGCCAAAAAGAGTTTAATAAAGCCAGAGAGTTCTATAAAAAAGCGGCTGCTTTATCTTCAAGTAGCGATAAGGAAATGGCGAAGAAAATTGAAAATAAGATTTCGTTACTACCAAAAGAAAACCAACCTGCAGCCAAAGACAAACGAGTTCCCACAGGAAAATAAAATGCTTGAGCTCTAACGGCCGTGAGAGCCTAAAAAATGGCCGCTCAAATAGCTGACTAGAAGTCCTAGTAAGAAAGCTGCAAGACGTTTGAATTTCTCCTGGTTTGCCCGATGAAGCTCAGGCAATAAATCGCATCCTCCAATATAAAGAAACGTGCCGGCTGAAAGTGCCAGAAGCGCACCTGAAGCTTCAGTCAGACTTTGCGATCGGAGAAAAAAATAGGCGAGAAAAAGTCCGAGGGGACCTGAAAGAGCAACTCCTACTGAAAAAAGAAGGATTTGTTTTCGGGTTTTTCCCGCTAATCTCATAATAGAGGTAAGAGCAAATCCGGCAGGAGCTTTGTGGGCCAATACCGCCACCAATACTAGGAGCGCTAAATGAGGCATTACTAAACTCGAGGCTAGAGCAAAGCCCTCAATAATGCCATGGGCTGCCAGACCAAAAAAAGCAGTTAGTCCAACAGTGTGATAGTGACAACCGTGCTCCTCACAAGCATGTACCATAATAAATCTTTCCAGAATTAATAGAAGCACAAATCCTGCGAGAAACCAGGCTCCGAAAGCGTGCGGCAAAATCTCACTGGCTTCTGGCAGCATGTGAAGAAAGGCCATTCCCAGCAGTAACCCGGCCCCAAACGCCACGAAAAGTTTCAAACGATTTTCTTGATGAATGGGAATAATCAGAGGAAATAAGCTTCCCGCGAGAGCAGTGAGAAAAATGCTAAGACCATAAGTGGTTAAAACAAGAGGGTTCATGAGTATTGAGGTCCAATCTTTAAGTTAAGAATACGTGTTTTACTAGGCTCCCGCAACCAAAGTACTTGAGCAAGGGTATCTGAAGTTTGGGGACAAAGAAAAAAAAGAACACAAAGACTGGCCGGTAAAATCCAAGGGGTTCTTGATCGTTGCGAATTGAGCAGCTGAAGTGACGTTAAAAATGCTTCGGGATTTTCTGAAACGTTAAGGGTTTTGTAATCGAGAATGTCGTCGGAGTGAATACTGGATAAGAGACGTAAAGGAATAAAAGCCAAGGGATAGATAAACACTCGGTATAAAACGTTGGAGGTTCCATGGTGTTGTGTCTTCTCAAGAAAAGACAAAAAGGAACTAAGCCAACTAGATGCCATGGTTTGCCCCGATGAAACACCTATGAGCGATCGGCAAAGAAGAGTTCCCAGTTCACCTCGGGAACAAGAGTTTAATAAGCCGCGAGTGACAACAAGATAGGTGTTGTTCGGACTCAAACCAAAAACACACAAGTTAGGTGCGGCATGAACAGACTCGAATAGCTTAGGGGGAGTAATGCCCAAATCTCGGCAGAACCGGTGAACCATCTCAAAAGTCCCCGGCTCGTTTTCTTCACTTAAGGGAAGAGCATTTAATTTGAACAATAGGGTTAAAGAAAATTGATGAGTGATAAAAAGAAGGAAAAATACGGTGAGACAAAATCCGACGGCCACAGCCCAAGGGATAGTTAAAAAGCACCAGGGAAAAGTAAAAAAAATTCCCAGATAGGCGAAAAACAGCGATAACCTGGCGTAAACTTTAAGCATTTAGCCTTTCCTTTTGACTTAAGACCTGGGAGAGACTATCTCAAGTCTGAATTCAAAGCGAGTATTCGGTTAAGAAAAGTCATGAAAGATTTGATACAGTTTCAGGCTGAGCCTCTAACTAAGGAGGATATTAAGGAGTTTTCGAGTTCTACGTTATCTAATCATTCTCTTTTCCCACTTACTTTTCCTACGCGCTATCGCAATGGTGAGTTCGAGCTTTTAATTGAACTTAAGATCGATATGAGAAACCTGCTTCATACCGAGCAGGAGTATGTTTATCACGAGCCTTTTAAGCTAGGTGACGTGCCCCTAGTTACCACTCGTCTGAAAGAGCACAAAGAACGTCGCAGAATGCAATTTGTTACTGCAGAAACTGAAGTAATCTGTGGGGGAAGAAAAAAAATAACTGCTGTCAGTAGTTTTGTGATTCGGGAAAAAACAACAAAGGAAAGTGTGTGATGGTCTGGTTGGAAAAGCAGAAACTATCTCCTGTTGTTAAGCCAGCAATTACCGAAGAGTTGCTCAAGAAATATGCTAAAGCCTCCGGAGATCCCAATCCTATTCACTTGGATTCTGATTTTGCGAAGCAAGCAGGTTTTCCCTCGGTTATTGCTCATGGAATGTTATCAATGGCTTTTCTAGCTGATTGTTTGTGTGCCAATTTTCCTGAGTCAGAATATCGAGTTGCCCAATTCAACACGCGCTTCAAGAAAATCACATTTCCAGGGGATGTGTTGACTGCAACCGGTGAAATAAAACAAGTTCAATCCGATGGAAGTGTTTCGGTGAGCCTTTGGACCGAAAATCAAAAAGGTGAAGTTACTGCACAAGGCGAAGCGTTGGTTAAGTTGCTAACAAAGTAAATCTTGTTGAACACCCACTGTCGTGTTACCTGTAAACAAGGGCTTCAATATGCAAACACGAAGAGAAAAACCCGTGCTTACTGTCATTCTGGGCGGAAAAAATGCAATGGGTCCGGCAAGTCGCCTACAGTTGTTTGATCGATTCCCTAAACCAGACTTGGGTCGAATTTCCCTAAACGTGGTTACTAAACTACTGCTTTTGGGGGTAGTACTTTATGTCTCGCAATCTCTAAGGCTTCGTTAGAATCAAGTTAAGCGCTTCAATGTAAGTTTGGTGTTCTATAGGTAACATTCGTAGGCTCAATGACTCTTCCGTATCGTTGGGCAGGATGGGGACCGATTTCTGAAGAATAATAGGACCTGCATCCAAGGCGTCTGTCACCCAATGAACTGTACATCCCGTTGTGGAAACTCCCGCTCTGATAGCCTGTGCTTGAGCATGGAGTCCTTTAAAAGCCGGCAGCAAGGAGGGGTGGATGTTTATAATTCGATTGGGATAGTGTTTGATGATGGCTGATCCGAGCAGCAACAGATAACCTGCCAAACAAATAAGATCAGGTTTGAGTGAGTTGAGAACGTCCAATAATTGTTCTTCGTAGCCAATACGGTTAAAGGAACCGTTCACAACATACTGAGAAGATTCAATAAGGAAGTGAGGAATGTTGTTTTGCTTGGCCAAATGCAGCACTGGGGCATCTTTCCGATTAGAAATGAGACCGGCAATGACTGAATGAGGAAGGGTACCCCGATCAATAGCTTCAGCAATAGCTTTAAAATTTGACCCACGCCCGGAAGCTAAAATGACAAGTTTAGTTTTTGGAATTATTCTATCCATTCCACAATGGGTTCCGGCTGATCACTGCAGGTAACTTTTCCGATGTCCCAGCTTTTGAATCCTGATTGCGCAAGATGGCTGATAATGTGCTTTGCCTGTTTAGGTTCGCAAACAGCGATCATGCCTACTCCACAATTGAACGTAGTTAGCATGTCGTGAGTTGAAAGCCCACTTTCCCTCTGGAGCCAGGAAAATAAGTCGGGAAAATGCCAGGATTTTGAATGAATAATACCTTTCGTTCCAGTAGGGAGAATGCGAGGAAGATTCCCAAACAAGCCCTCTCCAGTAATGTGAGCCAAACCCGACAATGACGGTAACAGGGGCTTGAGTGCTTTTACGTAAATATGAGTGGGAGCTAAAAGAACTTCTCGCCAGTTTCGTTGGTCAAATGGGGCCTTTTCAAAAGGCTGGAGATCCCGAGCAGCTATCAGTTGCCTTACTAAAGAATAACCATTCGAATGAATGCCAGATGACTCAATTCCAATGAGTACATGTCCTTCTTTTACCTTTTCAGCGCCGAGGAGTTGAGAACGGTCAACAATCCCGACAGAAAAACCACCCAAGTCAAAATCCTCGCCTTGGTAGAGTCCCGGCATTTCGGCTGTTTCTCCTCCCGCCAAAGAACACTCAGCTAATTCACATCCTTCCTGAATGCTTTTAAGCAGAGTCAATAATTGGGACTTTTGAAGGCTCCCGCATGCGTAATAATCCAAAAATACCAGAGGAGTGGCTCCAGTGCAGATGAGGTCATTGGCATTCATGGCGACGAGGTCTTGACCCAAACCCAGAAGGAAGCCCCAGTCTAGAGCCAGTTTCGATTTAGTCCCAACCCCATCACAGCAAGTCACTAAGAGCGGATCAGCGAGTTTCGAAATAGAATCTTTGAGAGCAAAGCAGGAGGCAAAAAAACCGATGCCATTCAGTAAACGAGGATCGTTCGGCCGACTTTTGAGGAAACCGGAAAACTCATTCAGAGCGTTTTCTGCGGTATGAATATCAACGCCCGACTGTTTGTAGGTGAGGGTCATTGTTTCTTTCGTTGAAGCTCTTTCGGCACCACGCATGTCCCAGAGGCTTTTGCCACCAAGACGGGTTCTTTGAGTAGCCTTGCAGCGCTGGGGGATACGGTGGGTTCGGGAGTGATGACTTTCTTGGCTGTGAACTCCATTTTTCTCGAAGTATTGCCTACGTGTGTGATTTTCCCCTCAATTTCCAGATAATCGCCCGCAAAGACCGGAGCCAGGAACTCCACTGAATCATAAGCCCGAAACAAGCCTTCATCGCCATCATGGCGAATCAGGAGTTCGGTAGCAACATCTCCAAAGAATTCCAATAATTGACTGCCTGATAAAAGGCCTCCCCCGTAATGGACGTCTTGTTGGGAGATCCTGACTCGAAGCTTAGAGATTTCTTGCACTTAACCCCCGTTTAAATGTTCCGGAGTTTAAAGGTTTAGCGGGGGATCTGTCAAAAGTTGGTAGGGGTCGCAAAAGGCAGTTCAAAACTTATTGGGATTTTAAGGAGTTAGCAATCCAATCCTTGTGGATTTTTACTTGACCTTAAAGCGAGGTTTTTTTAGATTGTGCCGCTCGAGGAGAGTACCGTGCAAAACAAAATTATTGATGCCATTGAACGAGCTCAAGAAAAGAAACGTCCTGCCTTCCAAGTGGGAGATCGTGTTGTCGTGAATATTCGGTTGAAGGAAGGGGACAAAGAGCGGCTCCAAGCGTTTCGAGGGGTAGTTATTGCGAAACAGCCTAAATCTGGACGAGGGCCGGGAGCTATGTTTACTGTGCGGAAAGTTTCTGAAGGGGTTGGCGTTGAGAAGATTTTTCCGATTCACTCTCCTTCTGTTGATAGTATCGAAGTGGAAACTTCAAGTGAAGTACGTCGTTCTCGCTTGTATTACTTGAGAGAATTAAAAGGTAAGAAAGCTCGCCTAAAAGAGGCTGAAAAGTTTGGTGATTTGTTAGTTCAAAAAGATGCACCGGCACAAGAACTCATGACAGAACAAGGAACCGAAATAACGGGTGGGGATGCTCCGGCTCCCACAAAAGAACCCCAGCCAAAAAAGTAATTGCCGGCGTTGAGTCAGAATTGGGAGAGTAGTCTTCTCACTTCAGGGTACCAGTGTGTCGCGGGTATCGATGAAGTCGGAATGGGATGTCTCGCAGGGCCGGTTATTGCAGCTGCTGTGATTCTGAATCCCCAGAACATCCCGGCAGGGATTACGGACTCAAAACTCTTATCCCCCAAAAAAAGAGAAAATCTTAAAATCCTGATTGAACAATCCGCCATTGATTTCGCGGTGGGACAAGCCTCGGTAGAGGAAATTGATACCCTCAATATTTACCACGCAGCAAGATTAGCCATGAAGAGAGCAGTGGAAAAACTGTCTCTGAGACCTGATTTTTTATTGGTCGATGGTCGAGCAAAAATTGATTTAGATATTTCTCAACAGGCCATTGTTCAAGGTGATAAGCACTGTGTTTCAATTGGAGCTGCATCAATTGTTGCTAAAGTGTTCCGAGATAAAATGATGACTGAGTTTGATCTACAGTATCCTGGCTATGCATTTGCAAAGCATAAAGGGTATGGAAGTGTCGTTCATCGGACGTGTCTACAAGAAAAAGGTCCTTGTCCCATTCACCGAAAAAGTTTCTCTTGGACGCCAGTGTGAGTCCTTAGCGGCTGAATATCTTCTTAAAAGAAAGTGGAGGCTCGTTGCTAGAAATGTGAGGTTGAGACTGGGGGAAATCGATCTTATTGTAGAAGACCCAGAGTCAGGTCAAAGATGGTTAGTGGAAGTGCGGGGTCGTAGGCAAGGAATTCGGAAGGCCTCTGTCTGGTTGAGTAGAGCCAAAATAAAACGTCTTAAAAAACTAGCGGAGATCATGCGATTGCGAACTCAAAGAGTCCATCGAATCCTTTTTCTTGAGGTTGAGATGTTAGAAACAAGCAGTGGGAGTGTTCGCATCAAAGAGTTTGAAATTGATGGGGAGGCGTGAAGTTAAGCATTGCATTTCTTTTTGGACTTTTTAGTTACGACGGGGGTTGTTTCGGATTGACCATCGAATGCTAATATACCCTGCGTTTCGTTTTCAAATATGTGGAAAGGATGTCTTGTAGTTTGGAGAGCTCGAAAAATTTTTTCGAACTCACTAGAAACATTCACTAACTTAGGCTTAACTTCTCGGTGGTTGATATCTTTAAGCACCTGAACAAATTGATTGATCCCACTGCTGCCCACAAAGCGGAGCTGTTCCATATTCACGATAACTCTTTGTTGAGTTGATTCCGAATAAATTTTCTGGCAAGTTTCCTCAAACTTTACAATCGTTTCAAAATCTAAATGTCCTTCAAGATTAAAGATAACGACGTTTTCTTGCTGTCTAGCTCGAATGATCATGGGGACCTCGTTTTGGGTGAGTGAAAGATGAAGTTGACTACATTATATATTATTGGCACGCCGCTCGGAAACCTCGAAGATATTACGCTCCGCGCGCAAAAGGTTTTCCGAGAGCTTAAGCATTTTTTTGCTGAGGATACCCGAGAGTTAGCCCGGCTTTTCAATCTTCTAGGCATTTCATTAGAAGGTAAGAAAATACACTCCTATGCTTCTCATAATTTAAAAGACGCCACCCAATTCGCGCTCGAGATTCTCAAATCAGAATCGGTTGGTTTAGTCACTGATCGAGGAATGCCTGCGATTTCTGATCCGGGAGCCCAATTAGTGGCTGCCGCTCGAGAGCAAAATATCAGGATCAGCCCGATCCCTGGTCCCTCTGCAGTCACCACGTTAGTGTCTGTAGCCG
The DNA here is from genome assembly GCA_009927165.1 of Pseudomonadota bacterium. GTDB lineage: Bacteria > Bdellovibrionota > FAC87 > UBA2466 > UBA2466 > RFNO01. The sequence goes on along the minus strand of RFNO01000058.1, from coordinate 2,125 downwards.
GTTTGCGTTCTTCTGACTTCCATTTCGTAGGATTTTTGCCTCATTCGCAGAAAGAGAGAGAAAAGCTTTGGAAACGAGTCAAGGAGTGGCCAACCCCTCTGTGTTTTTTTGAATCTCCCAAAAGAGTTCGAGAAACTCTTTCAGAGTTATCGCTGCACTTCCCATCGGGACAAGTTTTGATAGGAAGAGAAATGACCAAGCAGTTTGAAGCGTTTAGTCTCATCAAACTAAATGAAATGGATCAGGTTACGGTGAATGAGCAAGGTGAGTTTTCAGCTATTTTAATTCCCGGAGAAACTTCAACTCCATCTCCTTGGGAGGAAGAAGTGGAATTGCGTCTTTTATCTGATAAGGAATGGTCGAAAGCGGTGGCCGGTCGGGTGGGCTGTTCATCTTCTGATCTTTATAACGCCCTGCAAAAGAAAAAACGGACCGATTCAAAATAATTTGAAGATTTTTGCACAATTCTCCGAAAAGGAGTGTGTGAAACCATTTTCCATCATTCTCATAGGCTTACTGCTCCATTCGACCTCCAGTTTTTCTCGAGATCTGGGAAACATCATCCAGGTTCAACGAAAAATCAGAATGAGCGATGCGGAACCGATTTCCCCCAAGGAATACTTTGTTGATATGGGAAGTCGGGATGGCCTCAAAGAGGGAGAAAGCTTAGAAGTGTATCGTTCCATCCCTGTAATCAACGGGCAGGGAGGCGGTCCCTGGCACTTGATGCGAGTAAAAATTGGCGACTTAAGAGTGGCTCACGTTGGGGAAACATCTGCATTGGCTCGTGAGGAGCAGGGAAGAAACATAGCAAGCCTCCCCCCGATGGAGTATCAGACGTTTATGCTTGGGGATGAAGTGATGAGGCGGACGGTCTTGCAACCTGAAGCAGCCCAACCTTAAACTGTAATTGGTTTCAGCCTATGCAAAAAACGCTTCTTCTAAATGCCGGCTTTGAACCTTTGAGAATTGTGAGTTGGCAGCGAGCGTTTGCTCTCATTTTTCAAGGCAAAGTGGAGATTTTAGAAGAATATGGAACTGCGATTCACACCGTTAGCCGAGAATTTAAAATTCCCGCCGTAATTAAAATGCGTCGCTGGGTGAATCTTAAAAAGCACTTACCTGCTATTCGCTTTTCCAGAGTCAACGTCTACACTCGGGACGAGTATCGTTGTCAGTATTGTCTTATTATTTTTCCTGAAAAAGATCTTACTCTTGATCACGTGGTACCTGTGGTTTTTGGAGGCAAGAAGACTTGGGAAAATATTGTAACTGCCTGCATCCGCTGTAATCAGAAAAAGGGTCACCGAAGTTTGAGTGATGTCGGTTTTTCTCTACAAAAACCGCCGAAAAGACCTCAGTGGATTCCTGGAATCCTAAAATCTCTCCGAGCTCATGAAGAGCAAGCCGTTTGGGGCCCTTATTTACGGAATCTTCAAAAAACAGGGACCGAAGCCTAACTCAATCGAATTAGCCAATTTGCGAGAGCAACGCGCGAATTTTTTCTTTTGGTTGGTTGCCGACCAATTCACTGACCTTTTTACCGTTTTGGAAAAGGATTAAGGTTGGAATTCCGCGAATTCCAAATTTTGCAGGAATTTCTCGGGACTCATCGACGTTCAGTTTTGCGAATCGAACTTTTCCGCTAAACTCGTTTGCAAGCTCATCGATGACAGGGGCAAGGGCTCGACAAGGCATGCACCACTCAGCCCAGAAATCAACTAAAATAGGACCCGGGTTGTTTTCAACCGTATCAGCAAAGTTGGTGTCATTGAGATGCGAAATTTTATCTGAGCCCATGCGCTACTCCTTCAGGTAGATTCAAAGTTCAAAGGGTATTATCTGAAAAAACCCTTGAATTTCAAGAGCTTTCTTCAGTCTTTTGGCAGCTCATGAAAAAGTGGGGGACTTCCACTAAACACTTTAAAAGACAGGGAAATTCACCTATAGTGCTCTGTCTTACGGGTCTGTAGCTCAGTTGGTTAGAGCGCTACCTTGACATGGTAGAGGTCCACAGTTCGAGCCTGTGCAGACCCACCACCGCACCGCGGCTCTACGGCTCTACTCCATTAACGGGGGAATCGTCCCTGGTGTGGTTAATTTCTAATAGCGAATACCCCATCCC
>RFNO01000117.1 GCA_009927165.1 Pseudomonadota bacterium | reverse complement strand
GCTGGCGGTTTCGAAGAAACATCATAAACAACCCGATTGATACCTGGAACCTCATTTATTATTCTTGAGGAGATATTTGCCAGAAGACTCTTTTCAAACTCAAACCAATCTGCAGTCATTCCATCACGGCTTGTGACTGCCCGAAGCACCGCTACAGACTCATAAGTTCGAGAATCTCCCATGACCCCGACTGATTTCACAGGAAGCAAAGCCACAAAAGCCTGCCAAATTTTGTCATAAGTAGCTGTCGTCTTAAGCTCCTCAGTAAAAATGGCATCCGCTTCTCTTAAAACGCTCAATCGTTCTGGTGTTATCTCTCCAATAATACGAACAGCAAGCCCTGGACCCGGGAACGGATGTCTCCCAATGATTGCTTCCGGGACATTCAGTTTTCTTCCTAGCTCTCGAACTTCGTCTTTAAACAATTCTCTAAAGGGTTCAATAAGCTTCAACTTCATGTTTTTGGGCAGACCTCCAACATTGTGATGCGTTTTGATAGTATGTGATGGCCCTCGCACCGAAACACTTTCAATAACATCCGGATAAAGAGTGCCTTGAGCTAGAAACTTAGCTCCCTTGATTCTTTTACACTCGCTCTCGAACACTTCGATAAACGTTTTTCCAATGATTCGTCGTTTTTTTTCCGGATCTGTTACTCCCTTTAATTTTTTGAGAAACAAAGACCCTGCTTGAGCGACTTTAAGATTTACGCTTTGGGACTTCAAGAAGGCGGCAACGTCACGCGCCTCATTTTTTCGCAATAATCCATTATCAATTAGAACGGGATGAAATTGTTTACCCAGCACTTTCCCCAGAAAAACAGCCAATATGGTTGAGTCTACGCCACCACTCACCCCACCAATAACGTGATTCTTTCCAACTTCATGGATTATTTGTTTCGCTTTATGCTCAAAAAAGTCTTTAATTTCCCATTCCGGCTTCAGTTTCGCTATGTGAAACAGAAAGTTTTTAATTATCGTTGTTCCAATCGTCGTATGCGCCACTTCAGGATGAAATTGGACGCCGTGAAGATGTCCTTTCTCAAAGCCAACGACACACTTTTGGCTGGCAGCAGTTACTGTGGCGCCGTCCGGCACTTGCTTCACGCTATCTCCATGGCTCATCCAAACAGTAACCTGTTGGCCTTTTCGAAATCCTTTGAACAGTCCAGAGGGCTCTTGGATTTCGATTTCACACCGACCGTACTCTCGCGCAGAATCTGCTTTTACTTTTCCGGACTTTAGGTGCGAAAGCAATTGCATTCCATAACAGATGCCCAGAACCGGAATCTCTAGATCTAAAATACTTTTTTTCAAAGATGGAGATGCTTTTTGGGTAACACTTAATGGCCCTCCCGACAAAATCAGCGCTTGGGGCTGTTTGGTCTGAAGTTTTTCTAGTGATAAGTGATAGGGTTCGATTTCGCAGTAAACCCCTGCTTCTCTCACTGCGCGGGCAATTAGTTGGGTAAACTGCGAACCAAAGTCGAGAATCAGAACTGGTGTTTGGACCTTTTTAGTCATTGGGGCGGTAATTAGGAGCCTCTTTTGTCACAAAAACATCATGGACATGGGATTCTCGGAGTCCTTGGGCGGAAATCCGAACAAATTCAGCACGCTCTCTCAATTCAGGAAGAGTACGACATCCCAAATAGCCTAGTCCTGCTCTTACTCCTCCCACGAGCTGGAACAAAACCTGAGAAAGCTCGCCACGGTAGGGGACCATTCCCTCGATGCCTTCCGGAATCAATTCTCGGTCGTCTACCCCTGCTTGTCCGTAACGATCCCGATTTCCTTCTCGCATCGCCTCGATTGAGCCCATCCCTCGGTATACTTTGTACGTTCGTCCTTGGTAGTACACAGTTTCTCCGGGAGATTCATCGGTTCCAGCAAGTAAACTTCCCACCATAACTACGTCTGCACCAGCAGCCAGGGCCTTAACAACATCGCCTGAGTATTTGATCCCACCATCAGCAATTAAATGCTTTTTATACTTCTGGGTCACTGGCGCACAATTTTGGATGGCAGTAAACTGAGGAAGTCCGACTCCCGCAACAATTCGTGTAGTGCAAATAGAGCCCGACCCCATTCCTACTTTAATCGCGTCACTTCCTGCTTCACAAAGTATTTGAGCACCCTCAGCAGTAGCTACATTTCCGGCAATTAATACAAGGTCTTTAAAATTCTTTTTGGACCACTTAACGACTTCCACCACGTTCTTCGAAGCTCCATGAGCAGTATCAACAGCGATGAAATCAACACCCGCAGCTACTAAAGCTTCTATTCTTTGCAGAGCTTCTTTACCTGTTCCAACTGCCGCGCCAACTCTTAGCCTTCCTTTGCTATCCCGATTTGCTTTGGGATACTTAATGCTCTTCATGATGTCTTTGATAGTAATCAGAGCTTTTAGTTTTTGATTTTTATCAATGACTGGAAGCTTTTCAATTCGATGCTTATGCATCAGTTTGACAGCATCTTCCATAGAAACCGTTTCAGCTGCAGTTATGAGCTTAGCAAAAGAAGTCATTACTTCCGTAATTGGCCGTTTCAAGTTTTCTTCAAATCGCAAATCGCGATTCGTGACAATTCCCTTTAAGCAACCTTGCTCCGTAACAGGAAGTCCCGAAATGCCATACTTTTTCATCAAAGCCAGAGCATGGTAGACGGTCTCGTTCGTCCCCAAAGTAACGGGATCTAAAATCATTCCACTTTCGCTCTTTTTTACTTTTTCGACTTCTAGAATTTGTTTCTCAATGGAAAAACTTCGGTGGATGACCCCAGCTCCCCCGGCTCGTGCCATCGCAATAGCCGTTTGGCTTTCAGTAACTTTATCCATAGCCGCAGAAATGATGGGAATGCGGAGTGAAATTTGGGCCGTGAGCTGAGTTGAAAGATCAACATCTGGAGGTAAAACTTCCGAATACCGAGGCACCAAAAGAACATCGTCAAAAGTTAAACCGTCTCGATATTCTGGATAAGGTGGCTTCATTGCGCTTCCCGAGTGGCCTGATGGTAAAGAGACGCCGATATCCCGTCAACTTTCCCTTAATTTTCAAATTGTAGCCCACTAAACGCACCGCGTCTCGATCTGTAATTTGACTTCTACTTTCCAAAAAAAATTGGCTATAATGAAGTAACTTTTTTTCGCGCTCGAACATCACTTTTAACCTTTAAAGCAGATGGATTTGATGACACCGGTATCTCCTCAACTTGATGCGGTCGATTTATCAGTCGTTCTTCCTTGCTACAATGAGAATCCCCATATTGAAAGTATCGTGGAATCTTGGCGAGAAGAACTTTCTCAAAAAGGCATCTCTTATGAAGTTCTAGCTATCAATGACGGTTCATTAGACGGAACCGGACGTATTTTGGACAAGCTTCGCAAAGATCATAAGGAAATTCGGGTTGTTCATCAGCTTAATATGGGACATTCCCGTGCCTGTCGTCGGGGACTTGAAATGGCAAGAGGCCGATACGTCCTTTTTGTGAGTGCGAATGGTCGGTTTGAACCTTCGGATTTTTCGGTTCTTTGGGAATTACGGGAGGGGCATCCGCTAGTACTTGGAAAACGGACTCATCGTCTTGATGGCTTCTTCAGTAAGGCCTTCACAGGTCTTTTACGATTTCTGTCGCTGCGTCTTTTTAAAGTGAAACTTGAAGACCCAGGAATTCCATTTCGTCTTTGCTTGCGGAAACCCGCATTGAGTGTTTTGAACCAAATTCCCGCCGATTGGCAAAGCTTGCACTGGATGATGACTATTCTTACGGCTCAACAACTCCCTGGCACTATTGTGGAAGCAAAAATTCCTTATCGACATCGGTTAGAGCGCCAGTCTCCCTTTCGAAGAACAGGGTTCTTCCAACTTGCCTTTACCTATTCACTCGAAGCATTATCTCTACGATTTCGAACTTTGAAATCCAAGGGCCTAGACCTATCCTTACCCTCCGCTGATTTTCAGCCAATCTAGCCTCTGAGTCTTTTTAGCCTCCAATTGTGAAGGTTTTCACACAATTCCCGCTTGGCTTCTAAACCTTAGCCCTTCTCTCTAAGTTTTTTTAAGGAGACCCGTCAGTTGGACGATAAAGAGACTGGAGGGTTTTTTATGAAAAGTGGTGCCGCAAAAAAGATAGTAGCCCCAACAAAAAGAGTTGCTACTGCTCGAAAGACCAAAACCAAAGCAGATTCCAAAGAAAAACTCTGCTCTCACTCTTCCTGTAAAAAGGAAGCGAGCGCCCAAGGTTATTGCCGCCTCCATTATATCTCCCATTGGAAAACCATTCGATTCAATGAGAAGGTTAAAGCTGAAAGAAGACTCAACGCTTATGTGGATAAAATCTCAAAAAAATATCCAAAAGATTATTTAGAGAAAATCAAAGAAACGCTTGAAGACGAAAATAAATTCAAGCAAATGGTAAGCGAACTAGAAATTGAATTTGAAAACACGGCAAAAGAAACAGACGACGAGTTTCTGGAGCGTTTCCTCAGAACTGTGAAGCCGGGAGCGGAGTAGTCGCTAAACCCGCTTATTTTCTTTCGACAGGCAATCCTTCTTCGTTCCAACGGATCATGCCGCCCGCCATCGTGGCAGTATGCTTATAGCCCAACTCAATACTTTGTGTTGTAGCTTTAGCTGAGCGTGCGCCACTCCGACAAACGAACACTATTGCCTGGTCTTTATTCCCAGCTTTTAAGTATTCAGTTAATGATTCTCCTAGAGTGATTCGCACTGCTCCCTCAATATGTCCCAATTCGCCGTTCCATTCCTCTGGAGTCCGCACATCAACGACAGTAATTTGCCCCTTTTGGTCAAAAACTTGCCGACATGAGAGTTCAGGGACTTTCTCCGCTTCTCCCCAAGCAAAAGACAAACCAGTAATCATGGCAAGGACAACACATATATTTCTGATAAATACTTTCACGTTTTTCCTCTCTATTCTTTGTCTAGACTTTCGCGCGTCGAAAAGACAACGTGCTTTTCTCTAGGAATACCATCGCGGTTAATCAGTCGAATAACATATTGTTGACCCGGGCTCAGATCTTTCTCGCTATCGAGTACAATCGAATTTTCTCCGGTGGACAAATCGACCGTTTTTATTAGTTTTTCACCATTAAAACCATTTTCATCAAGCTGCAAGGCAAACACTTTTGCGGTAACTGCCGATTCCGAAGACAACACCGGCAAACTCATGTTTTCCCGTGCAACGGGACTCAAAACTAACCTGGGAAAACCCGTTGAGTTATCAAACTCCTTGAATGCTAATTCGGCAGAGGGATGAGCTTGAGCCCGCTCCCTTACTTCCGGCAGTGGCAGTAGAGGATCGCCCAAAAGTTCCGTTATGAAGTACGTCCACTGATTTGCATCAGACTTCATGTCATTGCCATTTTCGAAAGCGTAAGCTCGTAAAGCGCCCAGGAGACCATCTCCTATTCTTTCTCCTCGATGAGTTCGACTTTGCTCAACAAAACCATCCAACATTTGAAGTCCATAGGATGTTCCAAGCACTTGAACATTTCCTTGCTCATCTACTTCATACTCGGGACTACCCAAGCCATCTCTGGCTCCTCCCAAATAGGCAATTGCACCTTGAGACGACTTTACTAATGCTGTCCCAATGGACACATCGCCCGAGCTACTCTGATGAGTCAAAGTATCATCCATAAGCAAATCTTCATCGAAAGCAGCGTTCACACAAGCGACGGACACCATCAGAGGAGGTGCAGATTTTTCATTTGGGCTCAAATCCAGAATTTCCCGTGAACTTACGTATTCATCACCAGAAAACCATCGATTTCCAGTGCCGTGATCCAAGAAATAAACTAACGAACTATTATCTTGTCCAGAAACCAGTTCCAACACTTGTTTCCGACTAAATTGACCGTCTGTCTGGAAATGTTTGCTAACTCTATTCCAATCGGCGTGTTTCGTTTCTAGAGTCTGTAGAGTTCCTAATTCACCGATGTAAACCGGTGACGATTTAAAAGCTTTCCCCCCATAAAGTGACAGTTCAGCGTTTTCAGTGCCTCTCAACTTAAACCATCGTTTCGCTTTATCCAAATACCGGTCAACTTCACTTGGCTCTCGGAAAGGTAAGCGACCCACTGCGAGTTTGGGCTCGAGACATAATTTTCCTGCGCTATAGCATTGATCGGTAACTCCTGAAGCATTTTCATCATCGCTCTTCAAAGAAAAGTAATAGCTCGGAGGAACAATTTCTGAATTGCCCAGTAGAACGACGTACTTAAGCTGGGATGATTGCTCAGAGCGGCTTCTTAAAAACTGAATAATCTTTCGCGCTAATTCAAAATTGTATCCCGTACCTTTTTCAGGGTCGTACGCTTTCACTTTTTTTCGGAAACCCTCTGAGTTTTTATACCCTTTGGGTAGCTGTTCTAAATCGACAGGCGCCTCTTTTTCAGAAATAGCCTCAACGGTTACAATGTCACTAAGTACGTTCAGGGCCTCTCGGTGAAATTTCTGGAGTTCCTTGGCCTTTTCTAACAGTTTTTCGGAAGTAATAATCACGGCAGGAGCTACGCCAGGCTGGTCTATTCCGGACTTCTCTTCTGCCACTTCTAGCTTCCAATGTCCTCCCGTTAATAAAATAATTTTTCCCGATTTTCGTTCTACTTGGATTGGATACAGAGTCACTTTTAGCTGCCGACCGACTTGATGAGCCTCAAAAAATTTTCCGGGATAGTAATTTTCAAGTTCTTCATGAGTCAGTTCGACAGTTTTTTTGCCCCAGACTAACAACTTTTCGGATTTGGCGAGGGGAACATTTGATTCACTGATCTCCACTTCTGGATTGGCTAAGACCAGTTTTGCCTGGGACTTTACCGGGATTTGAAAAGTCTGACTCAAGAGTAAAACCCGTGGACGCCCTTGTTGCGAAAGAATCTTACTTTCTGCAACTTCCGGGAGGAGCGCTCCACTTTTGAGTTGTTTGAACTGCGGCTTGGCTAATAAAAATCGCTTAATCAGTCCTCTTCGGCCATTATCTTTTCTCAAAAATGCTAAATCTTGGCTAAGAGTGCTTTCAATTTGCACGTTCTCAGTGATGAGCTCTTGAGGCACTTGGGTAAGAGGCTGAAAACGCACTTCACTGGGGTTTTGCCCGCACGAAACCACGAAAATGGCGGTAAAAAGAATGGGTGATGGTCCAAGAAAAGCCCGTGCGGCTAACTTACGAAATAACGTCATAATCCCCCTTAACCCGAGCCCCCTTTTACCAAATTTTTATGCTGCGGCGCAATATATTTCATCCTGTTTTTCATAGAGTGCGTGAATCGAGGTGACAAAAAGGGTTGCACAAAAGGGGTAAATGCCATTATATACAGCAGATTCTCTTTTTATTAAGAGTAGGTAGTTTTTTCCTGATTTGATTATTTACAGAATATCAATCAGTTAGAGCAGAAAAAGGAAATGAACATGGCACTCGGAATTCTTGGCCGCAAAGTTGGCATGACACAAATTTTTGATGATAACGGAGCTTTAGTTCCGGTGACAGTTATTGACACTACTGATTGCAGAATTTCTCAAGTAAAGACTCAAGACAACGATGGCTATCAAGCCCTACAAGTCAGCGTAGGTAGCTGCAAGCCACAGAATGTAAATAAAGCAACTGCGGGTCACTTCAAAAAAGCAGGCGTTGCTGCAAAACAACTCACACAAGAATTTCGCCTTAATTCCACGGACGACATCAGCAATTTTAAAGCAGGCCAAGAAATGAATGTTGGCATGTTTCAAAAAGGGGATCGTGTGGATGTGGTAGGCACCTCGAAAGGACGAGGAACGGCGGGGGTTATGAAACGTTGGAATTTCCACGGTGCCGATGCCACTCACGGGGTTTCAGATTACTTCCGACACGGGGGCTCCAACGGCGCTAATACTTTCCCCGGCCGAGTGATCAAAAACAAAGGGATGCCTGGCCGCATGGGTGATGTGAGAACCACAACGCTCAATCTTAAAGTTTTAGATGTTAAAGAAACTGAAAAGCTTATCTTTGTTAAAGGAAATGTCCCTGGACACATTAACTCCTGGGTCATGGTAAGACCTACAAATCGACGACCAGCTCCCACTGGCCGTGCCGCCGTTACAACTGCTTAAGTTTTTATTTTAACTTGGTCACGAGCATCTGACTCAGATGGCTTTTTCCATTCTTGAAGTCTTTTGGGCAGGCCGGGGTTTCGTTCCACTCCCAATGGCCATATTTTGCCAAAATCGGTTGTGCTTTCTTTTTGAGTTCACTGGTTGTCCACTCAGATAAATTACAAGAAAAAAACCAATTTCCAGAGACTGACACTATAGGAGCAATTGACTCCAAAAGCTTCGCAAAATCCCTTTTCAGACTAAATACCCCCCCTTTTTTGCTCCTGGAAAAGCTAGGAGGATCTGCAATAACTAGATCAAATTTTTCTGACCGTTTCGTCACTTTTCTAAGATAGTCAAACACATCACTAACAATAAATGAATGCTCGCTTAAAGATAGACCATTGAGTTCAAAATTCTTTTTCCCCCAATCTAAATATTTTGCGGACAAATCTACGCTTGTAGTGCGTGCACTACCTTGGGCACACATAACGCTAAAAGCACAAGTATACGAAAACAAATTCAACACCCGTTTCTGGTAACAATCCTTGGATAAAAACAAGCGATTGTTCCTTTGATCTAAAAATAAGCCAGCTGAATAACCCGAAAATGGCTGAATTAAAAAACGAGAGCCGTTTTCCTGAACTGGAACCGTTTCTGAACATGGAATTCCGGCAAACGGAACAGGAGAATAATACTCTTTATGAGCTACTTGGTTGGAACGATCCTGAATAAATATTTTCTTAAATGCCGACTTTGCTCCGCGAACCCCAAAGAGCCACTCTGCCAGTTCAATCAACTGTTCTTCTGTTAACCGACAATCCGGCTCGTGAAGTTGAAAAACCAGGACTTGATCATACTGCTCAATAATTAATCCCGGTATTCCCTCTACAAATCCATTGAACAATCGAAAACAATTGGTGCCGGTTTTTACAGCTTCTTTAAAAACAGGCTCTCGTTCAAGAAGTGCCTTTTCTAAATACTTTTTCCCCTCAAAGTTCATTCCAATACCTCCGTACTGAATGCAACGGATCAGGTAAATCAAAAGTAATAACTGCTTTTGAAATGGGGTGTTCAAATGCAATTGAACTCGCAACCAGGGCAACCGCCCCCTGAGAAAACACTGCTTTCGATCCGTATCGCACGTCACCCACAATTGGGTGACCCAAATGAGCCATTTGAGCTCGAATCTGATGCCTTCGTCCTGTGAGGAGCTCTACTTCAACCAAAGAAATCCCGCTTTTGCTGCCGATTACTTGATAGTTCATCTCCGATCTTTTGGTCCCTGGAACTTCTAGATCATGAACCTCAGCACGCCCATCAAGCGGGTCTGACAGATAATTCAAGCACTTACCCTGAGTGAGTTGAGGTACTCCTTCAACTAAAATCATATATTTCTTTTCAACAGTTTTTGCTCGAAACTGTTCGGATAACCGGCTCGCTGCTTTGCTGGTCTTAGCAAAAATGACAATGCCCGAAGCAGGACGATCCAAACGATGAATCAGCCCTAAATAAACATTGCCCGGTTTGGAATATTTTTGCTTCAACCACAAACACGCTTGTTTGAATAACGTAAAATCACCAGTTGAATCTTTCTGAATCAACAATCGGTGAGGCTTAAAAACCAACAACAAGTGATTGTCTTCGTAAAGCACGTGCAAATCGGGCACGATATTTAATTCAGGTTCCGCATGCAACCCTTCGATATATTTAGGTTTACCGGTACTCACTAGCTCACTCTTCCCATTCGCCTGATCCACACTTCATTGCCTCACCTTGCGTTGAATCCTATTTAACCGTATACCCTACGGCTCATGAAAAAGCGTAGAGATAAATTTAAGCTCCCCCGACACTCTCAGCCCCGGATTACTCCATCCAAGGAAAATATGAATATGATGTTGGAAGCGGCCAACATTTTTCTCAGCGGCCATCAGCTAGAACAACTGTGGAAGTATCACCAACTTCTTAGAAAACGTAATGATGATCGTGAACTCACCCGCATCGTTGGATTCGAGCCAATGGTGATCAAACACTACATTGACTGCATGATCCTCGGTCAGTTCTGGAAACTTCCATCTCCGATTGTGGACGTAGGAACAGGCGCCGGCTTTCCAGGAATACCGTTGAAAATTCTTTTTCCTCAGCTAAACATGATTCTTGCTGAACCGAGACCTAAAAGAATTACTTTTCTTTCGGAAGTAATCAAAGAACTGAACCTTCACAACATTAATATTTTTGAACACAAAGTAGTGAGCCGTAGTTTCACAGTTCCGGTAAAAGCCGTCATTACGCGAGCTGTGGAAACCATGGATAAAACAGCGATGCGCACGTCAGCAGCCCTTGAAGTGGGAGGCCAGTTAATTTTCATGAAAGGTCCCAATGCAGATGATGAACTTCGCGAGATGGCAAGACGATTTGGCACAGAGTTCAAGTTAATTTTGGACCAAGCTTATGTGCTCCCACAAACAGAACATCAACGAAGATTAATAGTGTTCGAAAAGGTAAGTGCAGCCAAAATGAATCATCATTCGGCTAATGAAGAGTCTCAGTGATGGATCGAATAGCATCCTGAATAGTGGCATCATTCGGGAATAAATCGTTGGCTTTCTTGAATTCCTGTAAGGCTCGCATCGGAAGATTGCGGTTCAAAAAAAGCCTTCCTAAATTGATATGGGGGTAATGCCTTGCTTCGTAACGTTTGGCTTCAATGGCTTTTTGAAACCACTCTAGGGCCTCATCTTCTCTACCGAGAACCACTAGATAAGAACCAATATCGTTGTAAGGATTTCCAAAGTCGGGATCTACTTTTATTGCCCTTTTACAAAGAATAAGAGCCTTTTCAATGTTTCCTAGCTGATATTCCATCCAACCCCAATAAGTTAGGGCATCAGCAGATGCATGTTCTCCATGGGATTTTTTAAAGTTATCACGTGCTTGTTCATATTGCCCCTGAAACACCAACGCCAAACCGTCATCGATCAGAGCTTTCGCACGTCGATAACTTAAATTTACAACATCTTGGGACATGGTTTAATTGTCGCCGGCCTCAGCTCAAGATTCAAGCACGGAAGGCATTTTCAAAACGAATGGGTCTTCCTCTTCGGAACGCTTTCTCTTCGATTCGGAGAAGTTCGTTATATTTTGCGGTTCGTTCTCCTCGGGACAGGGAGCCCGTCTTAATTTGGCCACAACCACTTCCAACAGCTAAATGGGCAATCGTGACATCTTCCGTTTCCCCAGAGCGATGAGAAACCACACTACGATAGTGGTGTTTGCTCCCCAAATTCATAGTGTCCATGGTTTCGCTTAGCGTACCCACTTGATTAACTTTGATCAAAATGGCGTTAGCGACCTTTTCTTTAATTCCCCGCTCCACATATTTTTTTTGGGTAACGAAAAGATCATCTCCGACTAATTGCGTACTGGGACCCAGCTCGTGAGTCAGCTTCTTCCAAGTACCCCAATCATTTTCATCAAGCCCGTCTTCAATACTCACCAGAGGATACTTGGCCTTCAAGTGCTTATAAAACTCAATCAACACTTCCCCACTTAGGTGGCGCATTTGCTTCCACCGAAAATCATACTGCTCTGTTTCCCTATTGAAAAAGGAACTTGAGGCGACATCCAGAGCCAAACTAATTTGAGTCCCTAGCTGGTAGCCGGATTTTTCAATAGCTTCACAAATAAGTTCGAGCGCCATTTCATTACTCTCAAGGCTAGGTGCGAATCCGCCTTCGTCTCCAACCGCGGTTGAATAGGCTTGATCATGCAACTTAGCTTTTAAATGCATAAAGACTTCAGTTCCAGCTCGTAGCGCGTCTGAAAAAGTTGAAAAGCCATGGGGAACAATCATGAACTCTTGAATTTCAAGACCATTATTAGCATGAACTCCACCATTTAAGATATTCATGAGAGGGGTTGGCATTGAAAGGTTACTTTCTCGCAGTCCCATCAGCTCATTGAAGATTAAATAGAGGTCTCGTTTCTGGGATCGAGCGAGAGCGTGGGCAAAGGCAAGGGAGACTCCCAAAATGGTGTTAGCCCCCAGCTTTTTCTTTTGCTCCGTACCATCTATTTCTATCAAGCAATCGTCTAAGCTTTTCAAATCAGAGAAACTCTTTTGTAAAAGAGCCTTGCTGATATTTTCATTTACATTACGAACGGCTTGAAGAACCCCTTTACCCAAAAATCGTTTGGGATCCGCATCTCTTAACTCAAGCGCTTCGTGCTCGCCTTTCGATGCCCCGGAGGGAACCATGGCTCGGCCAAGGCTCCCATCGGACAGTTCTATTTCCACTTCAAGAGTTGGCGTTCCTCGTGAATCCAGGACTTCTCTCCCGTGAAGTGTTGAAATCACTGTTGCCATAGGGTTCTCCCCGTTATCGATTAATTAGGAGACCCTTTGTCTTCTCTAAATTCGGCTTCAATGGGCTCGTCCTCTTTCCCAGATGAAGTACTACCGCTCGCCCCAGACTGCCCTTCAGCACCGGGCTGCGCAGCAGAGGCAGTTTTGTACATCTGTTCGGCCATTTTGTGAGAAAGCCCAGTTAACTTATCCAGTGCTGCTTTCATTTGAGATGATTCATCTTTGGTGAGAGCATCTTTGGCTTCCTTCACAGAAGCCTCTACATCAGCTTTCACTGAAGCGTCCACTTTGTCGCCGTTCTCCTTAAGCAGCTTTTCTGTACTGTAAACCAGATTATCGAGATTGTTTTTCAACGTAACCTTTTCTCGTTTGGCTTTATCTTCATCAGCATGAGCTTCGGCATCTTTAACCATCTTATTGATGTCTGCCTCACTTAAACCGCTGCTAGCGGTAATTTTTACTGATTGCTCTTTGCCAGTCGCTAAATCTTTAGCAGACACATGGACGATTCCGTTGGCGTCAATATCGAAAGTTACTTCAATTTGCGGAACGCCTCGCGGAGCCGTTGCGATTCCAGTCAACTGAAATCTAGCTAAGGTACGGTTGTCATAAGCCATATCTCTTTCGCCTTGGAGCACATGAATTTCTACTGTTGTTTGATTGTCTTCAGCAGTTGAGAAAGTCTGGCTTTTTCTTGTTGGGATTGTTGTGTTTCGTTCGATCAACTTTGTACAGACATGCCCTAATGTTTCGATACCTAAGGACAGGGGAGTCACATCCAATAACAATAAGTCTTTAACTTGCCCACTCAAAACACCGCCTTGAATCGCTGCTCCAACAGCAACAACTTCATCAGGGTTCACACTTCTGTTGGGTTCCTTACCAAAGAACTTTTTTACTGCTTCCTGAATTTTGGGAACACGAGTAGAACCCCCGACCAATACTACTTCATCAATTTCACTCGCCGACAATCCTGCGTCTTTGAGAGCTTGACGGCAAGGACCGATAGAGCGCTCTACCAAGTCCTCAACCAGTTGTTCGAATTTTGCGCGACTCAGTTTGATTTGTAAGTGTTTGGGGCCACTGGCATCAGCTGTAATAAATGGCAAATTCACTTCGGTTTCAAGCAACGACGAAAGCTCAATTTTTGCTTTCTCGGCGGCTTCTTTAAGACGCTGCAATGCCATTTTATCTTTACTGAGATCGATTCCCTGGTCTTTTTTGAATTCAGCAATCAACCATTCAATAATTTTCTGGTCAAAATCGTCTCCACCGAGATGGGTATCTCCATTGGTCGACTTCACTTCTACTACGTTATCTCCTACGTCCAAGATCGAAACGTCAAAGGTTCCTCCACCGAAGTCATAGACCGCAATTTTTTGTTCTTTTTTCTTGTCCAAGCCATAAGCAAGAGCTGCAGCGGTTGGCTCATTGATAATTCTCTTCACATCCAAGCCGGCAATTTTTCCGGCGTCTTTGGTGGCCTGCCTCTGCGCATCATTGAAATACGCAGGGACTGTGATCACAGCCTCTTTCACTTCAGTACCAAGATAATCTTCAGCGCACTTCTTCAGCTTTTGCAAAATCATGGCTGAGATTTCAGGAGCTGTATATTCTTTACCTCTGACGTCGATCGCAACATCATTTCCGTGCGCTATGACTTTGTAAGGGACCAGCCTAGTTTCTCCCTCTACCTCCTTAAGCCCTCGTCCCATGAATCGCTTCACAGAGTAAATCGTGTTTTCAGCATTGGTGATAGCCTGCCGTTTAGCGACTTGGCCGACCAAGCGGTCTCCATCTTTAGTAAAAGCGACCACAGACGGTGTGGTGCGGCCACCTTCTTCGTTTGCAATGACTTTCACTTCGCTACCTTCCATTACAGCAACGCAAGAGTTGGTGGTTCCTAAATCGATTCCGATAATTTTTGCCATTTTGTTCTCCTTCAACTTTCAACAGCTTATGAAGCTTTCAATTGAGTGTCGACCCTAGTATGGGAACCTATCTTCCA
The DNA here is from genome assembly GCA_009927165.1 of Pseudomonadota bacterium. GTDB lineage: Bacteria > Bdellovibrionota > FAC87 > UBA2466 > UBA2466 > RFNO01. The sequence continues at coordinate 113,907 of RFNO01000117.1, read as the reverse complement.
GTGTCAACCCGAATGCCCAAATATTTCTCATAACTCTCTGAAAGGGCTAGCTTTTTCATTTTTTTTTGGTTTCTGCACTTGACTCTTTCAAAGGCAAACCTAAATTGGCTGTCAACGCAGGGAGCTTTATGCCTTTGTACGAGTACGATTGCAGTGGCTGCAAAAAACGTCTGGAAATGATTCAAAAGTTTTCAGACAGCCCTCTGAATGTGTGTCCGGACTGTGGGAGCACACTTACCAAAGCAATGTCTTTGGGAAGTTTTCAGTTAAAAGGGTTTGGTTGGTATAACACCGACTATAAAACGTCGAACCAACCAGGAGACACCACCGGCAAGAGCAGTTCGGACTCAAACAAAGGAGGATGCGGTAGCGGAAGCTGTGCTAACAGTTAAAAATGGTATTTATTTCTAATAACTTACCCTTTCTAACTTGACTTTCAAAACGTGGCACGGCACAACTGCTCTTATTGTAAAGTTTGTCTGTGAAATTAACTCATTCTTTTAAAAGGAGATGCACATGAACATTCGTCCGTTGCATGATCGCGTAATTGTGAAGCGATTCGAAGAAGAAGAACGTACTAAAGGCGGAATCATTATTCCAGATAACGCCAAAGAAAAACCTCAACAAGGTGAAATCATCGCTGTTGGTGGCGGTAAAGTTATGGAAGATGGCCGCAAAGTAGCTCCTGAAGTTAAAAAGGGAGATCGAGTTTTGTTTGGTAAATATTCTGGCACCGAGATCAAAATTGAAGGTGTTGAATACTTGATGATGCGAGAAGAGGACATTCTCGGCGTCGTAGAAAAATAACTTTAAATACTTGAGGAGATAATAATGGCTGCAAAAGAATTACGTTTTAAAGAAGAAGCGCGTTCAGCGATTCTTCGTGGAGTTAATGTTCTTGCTGAAGCTGTAAAGGTTACACTTGGACCCCGTGGTCGCAACGTAGTAATCGAAAAATCTTTCGGCGCACCCACTATCACCAAAGATGGTGTTACGGTTGCTAAAGAAATCGAACTTGAAAACAAGTTCGAAAACATGGGCGCCCAGATGGTTAAAGAAGTAGCCAGCAAAACCAACGATGATGCTGGTGACGGAACCACTACTGCTACCGTTTTAGCCCAGGCAATTTTCCGCGAAGGCTCAAAAGTAGTTACAACTGGCCATAATCCAATGGACATCAAACGAGGCATCGACCTCGCAGTGGCTACTGTAGCTGCAGAGCTCCAAAAGCTTTCGAAGCCAATTAAGGATGAGAAAGAAATTGCTCAAGTTGGTACAATTTCCGCTAACAACGATCCCACCATCGGCAAATTGATTGCCGAAGCCATGGGAAAAGTTGGAAAAGAGGGAGTCATCACAGTTGAGGAATCCAAAACTGCTGAAACAACGCTCGATGTTGTAGAAGGAATGCAGTTTGATCGTGGTTACTTGTCTCCATACTTCGTAACGAATGCAGACACCATGGAGTGCAACCTCGACAATCCTTACATTCTGCTCTTCGATAAAAAGATCTCCAGCATGAAGGATTTACTACCTGTGCTTGAAAAAGTGGTTCAGGCTAATCGTCCGCTTCTAATCATTGCAGAAGATTTGGAAGGTGAAGCTCTCGCTACTCTCGTAGTCAACAAACTCCGTGGAACACTGCACGTTTGCGCAGTAAAAGCTCCAGGATTTGGTGATCGAAGAAAAGAAATGTTAAATGATATTGCCGTCCTAACTGGCGGCGAAGTTGTTTCCGAAGAACTCGGCAACAAGCTCGAAAATGCTCGTTTAGATTCTTTAGGACAAGCTAAGAGAGTTACGATCAACAAAGAAAACACCACCATCGTTGATGGTCTTGGTGAAAAGAAAGAGATCGAAGCTCGAGTAAAGCAAATCCGAACACAAATTGATGAAACAACATCTGATTACGACCGAGAAAAGCTGCAAGAGCGTCTTGCAAAACTCGTCGGCGGTGTTGCTGTCATTAACGTAGGTGCTGCTACAGAAGTTGAAATGAAAGAAAAGAAAGCCCGAGTTGAAGATGCACTTCATGCGACTCGCGCAGCTGTTGAAGAAGGAATTCTTCCTGGCGGCGGAACCGCATACATTCGAGCTGCTGCAGCCCTCGAAAAATTAAAAGCAGAAGGCGAAGCCCAATACGGCGTTAACATCATTCGTAGAGCTCTCGAAGAGCCTCTGCGTCAGATTGCTCAAAATGCCGGATTCGAAGGCTCAATCGTCGTTGAAAACGTCCGTAAGAACACCACACCCAACTTTGGCTTCAATGCTTTAATTGAAAAGTATGAAGACTTGGTTGCTGCTGGAGTCATTGATCCAACCAAAGTGTCACGCTGCGCTCTTCAAAATGCAGCAAGCATTGCTTCTTTGATGCTGACCACTGAGGCTATGATCACTGAAAAACCCAAAGAAGAAGAAGCTCACGCAGGCCATGCTCACGGTGGCATGGGCGGCATGGGTGGTATGGGCGGCATGGGCGGGATGATGTAAATCAAGCCCTAGGCTGAATATCACAAACGGGCTATCCTTAACCAGGATAGCCCGTTTTTTATTTTTTCCAATGATGACTCTGAAACGCACTACGTTTTTGTTACTTCCCTTCGTTGTTCTTACTTTAGCGTTTTTTATTTTTAAAACGAACCGATCTTCTACCATTTGGATTTATGCATCGATGTACAAAGAGGTAGTGGCTGAATTTGAACCTCTCCTCACTCAAACATTTCCAGACATCCAAGTTCGATGGTACCAGTCTGGAAGTGAAAATGTAGCTGCACGAGTTAATGCTGAGCTTTCGTTGGGACGAAGCCAAGCTGACCTTATTTTAACAAGCGACCCATTTTGGTTTATCGAGTTAGCTAAAGCCAACCACCTTTTGGCTTATCATTCCCATTCTGCGGAAGGACTAGAAACAAAGTATTTTTATCCTCAGGACTCCTTCACCATTAATAGACTCCCAATTGGCGTAATTGCGTACAATTCGACGGTTGTTTCTCAAAATGCCGCCCCCAAGAGCTGGAGTGATCTCACAGCTCCCCAGTGGAAAGGGAAAATCAGCATGCCCAGTCCACTCGAAAGCGGCACAGCGCTTACTTTTGTTTCTCAGTTGGCCAGACTCAAAGGATGGAATTTCTTTCGCTCCCTTAAGGATAATGCTTTGCTCTCTTCGGGGGGAAACTCATCAGTTATGCAGAGAATAGAAACCAAAGAGAGACCTATTGGAATTGTTCTACTTGAAAATGCTCTTCAGACCAAAAAACGAGGAGCACCGATTGAAATTGTATATCCAAAAGAAGGTGTCATCATGGTTCCCTCACCTATCGCTATCCTTGCTCAATCTTCAAATAAGGAAGCAGCAAAACAAATTTATGACTTCTTTTTTTCGGAAGCAGCTCAAAACGTGTATCTGAAAGCAAATGTTTACTCTCCAAAATTGAGACACAAATCTCCTGAAGGGGCGAAACCCTTCTCCGAAATAGATAAGACAGTTTTCGGATGGAATGCTAAAATTTTAGACGAGCTACAAGAAACAAAGGAATCTACCAAACAACAATTCACTGAAATGTTTCTTCAATAAATTGCCAAATCATAAACACAATTATTTGTATGTTTTAGTCTGGGTTACTGTTATCGCTCTTTGTGCCCTCCCTCTGCTAACCCTTTTTTTAAGGGTGCTACCCAAATTCCGCATTTTTCATCTACTGTGGGAACCTGCTGTTCTGAAGAGTTTAGGATTAACACTTTCGATGGGTTTGGGCTCGTTACTCCTAGCTTTAGTGTTAGGGCTTCCGGTAAGTTATCTCACCACCAGAACAAATGTCCCCATGAGACGCTTTTTCCAAACTTGGCTCTTTTTTCCTTACTTTATTCCATCCTTTCTTTTTGCTATTGCATGGGTAGTTCTGGCTCTGCCTCAGTCGGGTATTTTAAATCGTTGGGCTGGTACAGATTGGATTTCGATCTACAACTTTCAAGGATTAGTTCTCGTCAGTTGCAACGCTTTTTTCCCGATCATTGTTACTACGTTATCTAAAGGTTTTGCCTCCATGGATCCCAGTCTTGAAGAAGCAGCAAGGATATCGGGGGCTTCTCCATTAAAAGTGTTCCTCAAAATTAATCTTCCCTGCCAGCTTCCCACTATATTTGGAGCAGGAGCTTTGTTTCTTCTTCTAGTGTTCTCTTCCTTTGGAATTCCGGCAATTATTGGAAGTCCTTCAAAGCTGTATGTCCTAACTACTCAAATTTATACCTATTCCAAAATGGGGGGGTTAGATGGGGCAGAAAAAGGATTTGTCATTTCACTTTGGCTCATTGGTTTTGCGATAGCACTGATAGGGCTTCGACGATGGGTTAATCATACTTACCAAGTTAAACTAACTACTGGGAAAGCGAGTCGCCCCTCCGTGATCGATCTCGGCTTTTGGAAAGTTCCTTCTGTTTTTTTTCTCGCAATACTTTTTTTGGTTTTTATACTTCTTCCCTTGGGAGCTATTTTTCTGAGTTCCTTTTTGAAAGTTGCAGGAGACGTAAGTTTTTCAAATCTGACCACGGCTAACTATAATTACTTATTTCACATGAATGAAACTCTCTCTGCATTCGGAAATTCTTTCGCACTGGCATTCCTGGGTGGAATTTCTTGTTGTGCAGTAGGGCTTGGAATTTCATATTACGTAAGTCGATATGCCAACAAACGAAATTACATTCTCGAGTCTTTAGCCACTCTTCCCTTCTCCATTCCGGGCACCGTGATTGCACTTGCTCTTATTGTCAGTTTTGGAAGAGTTTGGGGAATAGGAAATATTAGCCTTTTAGGTACGCCCTTCATTTTATTGCTAGCATATATTTCAAAAGATCTAGCAATTTCTGTCCAGACTCTCACACCAGCATTGGGGCAGATTGATAAAAGTCTCGAAGAAGCAGGCAAAGTGTGTGGAGCGACTTCTGCGGAAGTTACGGACAAAGTTTTATTTCCATTACTGTTTCCAGCTCTTAAAGGTGTTTTTCTGCTTAGTGCTTTACCTATGATCTCCGAACTTACAATGTCCATACTTCTTTTCGGGCCGGGAACTGAAACGGTAGGAACTCTTATTTTTCAATTACAAGACTACGCAAATCCCTTAGCTGCTTGTGCATTGGCTACGTTTGTAATTCTCATACTTACACTAGGAATGCTCTTTTCACAGAGACTTTCAAGGATGGCATCATGAATACCGTTTCATTGATTAATGTTTCGAAACAAATTGGAGATAATACAATTATTCCCTCGTTCTCATTGGATATTCAGTCGAGTGAATTCATAAGTTTGCTAGGCCCCTCTGGCTGCGGAAAAACAACGCTGATTCGAATGATAGCGGGCCTAGACAATCCGACTGCAGGGAAAATCATCATTGGAAACAATACTGTTTTTGATTCGGCAATGAACCTGTTTTTTCCCCCTGAAAAGCGCAATCTCGGAATGGTTTTTCAGAACTACGCTTTATGGCCTCACATGACTGTATTTGAAAACATTGCTTTTCCTCTAAAATGCCACCATGTCCCCAAAGATGAAATTGGTCCACGGTGCCACGAAATCCTAAAATTAGTCCACCTAGCAGAAATGGCTACAAGAAAACCGGGTGAACTCTCAGGTGGGCAACAGCAAAGGGTTGCTCTGGCTAGAGCCTTAGTGTACCGACCACAAGTTCTGTTGCTCGATGAGCCTTTATCTAATTTAGATGCCAATCTCCGAGTAGAAATGTGCAATTTGTTGGCCGAGATTAAAAAGCATTCGCCAATTACGATGGTTTACGTAACTCACGATCAAACTGAAGCAGTAAGGCTCAGTGATAGAATTGTTATCCTCAACAAAGGTAAAATAGAGCAGATAGGAACTGCCAGAGAGCTCACCAATTCCCCAGCCAATGACTTTGTGAAATCATTCCTGAAACATTGAATATCACTTCGAGAGCGCAATCAGAGATAAGGTAAATCCGGTCATAGCAGTCATGAATCCGGTAATAATAGAAATGGTGGAGATATCTCTTCTCCAGTTATAAGGTACGTTTACGATGTCACCGTCTTGAAGCCTGGGAATTTTCTCCCCATCTTCCATAGCGTCTTTCAAATCGACTTCCATTAAGTCCTTCTGTCCCCGTCTCCGAATAGTAATACCGTTGAGTTTAGTGGCATCGGTATACCCTCCAGCATAGAGAATTGAGAACAAAAGGTCGGTTCCTTCGGGAACATAATGCACTCCCTGTTGAGGAATGGCCCCAAACATCAAGACTCGAATGAGAATTTTTCCATAACCTTGACCATGAACAAATTCTCCAAGCCCAGGATTTTGAGTGGGTGAAATTTGAGCAAACTTATCTTCCACGGATTCGGCGTTTACGGATACGCTTCCCAACAGCAAAGCACCCAGCATTACATGACATAATAAGCGTTTGGCCATGGCTCCCCCGTCAAGGTTGTTACGCCCTCAATTATAGCCATTTAAAGTCAGTACGACCAATGACTATTTCAGCGACTTCCAGTGCTGTAATAACTGGGCCATCAGGCGAATCATTACACCAGTAGCCATTTTTGGCGTGTAGTAATTTTTATCTTTTCTATCCCACGCAGAACCAGCGATATCAAAATGGACCCAAGGAGTTTTTTTATCCACGAAGAATTTCAAAAAAGTTCCCCCCTTTTGGGAACCAGCTTCTCTTCCCCCTGAGTTACGAATATCCGCATAGGCACTTTTGAGATCCTCTTCATATTCATCATATAAAGGTAACTCCCAAACTCGCTCATCCGTTAATTCACCTGCAGCTTTAATAAGTCCCAAAAGACCTTTGTGAGTGCCCATTATTCCAGTAGTCACACTTCCAAGAGCAACAACCACTGCACCAGTCAGCGTGGCGAAATCCATCATCGCTTGCGGATTTTGTTTTTGCGCATACTCGATTAGGTCCGCCAAAACCAGTCTTCCTTCAGCATCTGTATTGGTGATCTCAACTGTTTTTCCAGAAATAGAACGTTGAATATCTCCCGGTTTTTGGGCTTTGCCCCCAGGCATATTTTCTACTGCTCCAATATAGCCAATGACGTTGACTGGAAGCTTTAGCGTGGCACATGCCTGCATAATACCAGCAACAGTTGCAGCCCCCATCATGTCGTACTTCATTTCCTCCATACGATCGGAGGGTTTTATTGAAATTCCACCTGAGTCAAAAGTGACTCCTTTACCTAATAGAGCAATGGGAAGATCCGTTTTTCTTCCCCCACGATACTCCATAACAATCACTTGGGGTTCCTCGGCAGAGCCTTTTGCAACTCCGATAAGAAGGCCCATACCTTCTTTTTCAATTTCTTTTCGTCCCAGCACTTGGCATTGAATTCCACAGCCTTTAGACATTTCCTGACAGAGTCTTGCGAGCTCTCTTGGCGTTAAAGTGTTTGAAGGACGATCTCCCAACACTTTTGCAAAAAACATGGCTTCCACTAAATGACGAGCTTTATCACGTGCCTTTTCACAATCTTTTCCCTTCACTCCGACCAATTCGATACCGTGGGGATGGAATAACGTTTGGTCAGCTTTCTTAAACTCTCGAAATTCGTAACTGGAAAGATAATATCCTTCGCACAGGGCTTGCAGAGTCGTTACTCTTTTCGATTCACGAGTCGCTGCCCACATCCCTTGAATATCTATAGAGACAGTTGGCAAGCGTTCACGTTTTTGGAATTGATAAATGGCAGCTCCAACTTGACGAGCCACTTCTGTATCCAAACCGCTGCGCTGTCCCAGCCCTACTAAGCCCACATTATGAGCATTCCCTAATTTATAGGCACGCATGAGGGAGATTTCATTTTTTTTCCCTGAAAAACACTGAGATAGCCGCAAGTAATTTTCAATATCTGCTAACTCTTTAAACTTTTTTCCGGCCAGCACAGGAATCTCATAGCCGGGGCCCTCTTTCTTTTCCTTTAATTTTTCGTTTTCCTTTTTTTCTGCTTTAAAAAAGGGGAGCAATAATGTGTCGGGTGTCGTTTTACTGATTGGACTTAAAATGATTTCAGGAAATGCCACGAAAGAACCTCCTTAAGCTTGAATGAAGGCTCTATTCTAAAGGAATTAGGCTTGCTTTGACAATCAATGAACGAGGCTTTTACCGAATTCCGGCTTGGATTAAGGAAAGAGAGTGCCCGATAGGCGATGTGGAGTAAGCGCCGTTTTTGAATCCATGTTCAAATACCTGAATATGAGAATCTTCGGAAAAAGTCAGTCGATTCACCCAAGGAAGTCCTGCGGTTTTCCAAAGCAAAACCGCTTTTCCCATCTCTTTTCTCACCCAAACATTCTCAACGGCGTCCTTATATTCCGGGTTGGAACCCGGTTGGAGATTTAAAACATGTTTTGCATAGTTTATGGCAACAATGGGCGAAACAAAGGATTTTGCCTCGACCGTCTTGTCCGAGTTTTCCCACCGGAGAACATACTCACTGCCATTTTTGATTAGCGCCCCGCGTAGTGCGGCAGGTTTAGCTTGTTTCAACAAAGCGAAAATTCCAACCACTTCTAAAAGGGTAAAGAGGACTAGAGCTACTCTAATGAGTGTACGGGTCTTTGCTTTTTTCATAGTCTTTATATCTTAAGCAAAGTTAATGCCTGGCAGCACTGTATTTTTAACCAATTCTTTCAGGTGTTTATGATTGTGAATACTGTGAAAAGTGACGAGCTTCTAGACAGGTGTTCAGTTTTTAAGTTCCAAAAGAACGCCAGGCCCATCTAATTGCGCATCACGCTAAATAATTGAATATATGAAGTTTATATACTTTTGATATCGGTGCCAAAATGGCCCCAGTTTTTTTCCCAACAGCGCTTGCTCCAATTCTGTTAACCCCCTCAAGTTACGCACAGATTCACCCGCATTTTTTTTGCACTATTGGCATGGGACTTGCTTCAGTCTCCCGTGTCTACTTGAGATGGAAAACAAATAGAACTCAAGTACGGTTTTTTGAAACATTGAGAGAGAGTTGCCCGGGGATCGCTAATCTTTCACTCCATTCCCCCCCAAACCTGTTGCTGAAGATTCGATTCCTGAAACTCTCTCTCAAAAACAAAGCTCAACATTTCGCTTTCTCCTAGTTAAAATTAACCATAAATGAAACTCAGAACCAAAATAGGGGTCGTTCTTTTTTTGGTTGTTCTTTTTTCCGCCAAATTAATGTGTGAACGAGGTACCGGCCTTACTCAGGCGCTCAAGGGGCCTGATCTTCCAATAGCTCAAGTGGGTTATCGTGGAGAATCACTAAAGAAACTTGCTTTTGGATTTGACCATTTTCTGGGAAGTCTCCTCTGGGTTCACCTACTTCAAGAAGCCAGCCCTACCCGATTAAAATCGGATTCTGTCAGTTGGGAATTTGCGGAAGTAGACACCATAACCACTCTAGACCCCAACTTCGATGTTGCTTACCACTTTGGTTCTCTCACGGTTTCTTTTTTTAGACGTGACAAACTGGGAGGAAAACTTCTTTTGGAGAAATGGGTAAAGCAGCGGCCCACTCTGTGGCGGGCTCATCATATGCTGGGAATGCATTATTTTCTCGAGCTCAACGATTATAAAAATGCCGCCCCCCATGTCATTAGAGCTTCCCAACTTCCAGGGGCTCCCGCGTTTATAACCTCACTTGGCATCGGTCTTCTCAGTCAATCAGGGGCCCACCTATCTGCACTACAATCTGCGACAGAACTCTTTGAAGCTGCCCAAGATCCAGAAGCTAAACACAGACTTGCTTTCCGAATTCGTGGCTTGCGTTGGCATCTCCAAAAGCAAGCCTTGAATGACGCAATTCAAAGTTATCGAAAGACGAAGGGACAATTACCCGATAGTTTGGAAGCGGTTCAATCCTTTATAAAACCAAGCACTGATCGAAACTTAAGTAGCTTAAACCAAAAAGAACACCGCTCTGAGGATCTTAAAAACCTTATGGCTGAAAACTTTTTCTTTCGTTTAAAGAAAGATCGCTCGTCAGTTGAATCGACCCAACCCGACCTTGAAAAAGCTTTTGAAAACATGGGTGTTCACGTCCAAAAGGAAATCCAAAAATGAACTCATCAATGAATAATGTGGATATTTTGATAAAAAATGTATCCAAACGTTTTTCAACTGGTTGGGGAAAATCCAAAATGGGAGTAGATGGCCTTTCTTTGGAAGTTCCGAAAGGTCAAGTCGTTGGTCTTCTTGGACCGAATGGCTCCGGAAAATCGACTACTATCAAAATGATCTTGGGTTTTTTGAAACCCACGGCCGGAGAAATTTGGGTTTGCGGCCATCAAGTACCCGATAAAATCACTCGTTCTTTCATAGGATACTTACCGGAAAACCCACGTTTTCCTAAATTTCTCTCGGGGCGCGCTCTTCTGACCTTTTACGGTAATCTTTTGTCGTTGTCTGGGAAAGCTTTAACGAACCGAATCGATTTTCTTTTGGACTTGGTTGACTTGCGTTGGGCAAGCGAAGAAAAAGTTCAAGGTTACAGCAAGGGAATGACGCAACGACTAGCCATTGCTCAGTCCCTCCTTAATGAACCACGACTTCTCATTTTTGATGAGCCAATGAGTGGGTTAGACCCATTAGGACGGAAGGATATCCGAAATCTCATTCGAAGGATTCACTCAGAACTCCCGGAAGCCACTATTTTTTTCAGTTCTCATATTTTGGAAGATGTCGAACAGCTGTGCTCATCAGTAGCACTGCTAAGAAAGGGAAAACTGAAAACGTTCTGTTCGATCGACGAACTTCTTAAAGTTGAAGGAAACCGATTCGAAGTATCCATCAGAGACTCCCAACAAGCAGATACTTTGCCTCCGGGAAACCTCACCACTAAAAATTTAAACGGTACTGAGGAGCTTATTAGTTTTCTCAATCAAGCTCAACAAAAAGGAATCTCGATTGTAAGTATTTCGTCCCACAGAAACAAGCTAGAAGAAGCTCTCTTTAAGGAAGGTGAATTGAACTTGAATCACCCAGAGAACAATCAACCGGAGGCAAGACAGTGAAAACCATTTTTAGTATTGCCGGAGTAACCATAAAAGAACTTCTTCACGAGCGCGTTTTTTATATCTTAGCCGGTTTTGCCTCACTCGCACTAGCTCTATCTCTGCTTTTAGGACAATTAACCTACGCCGAAAAATCTAAAATCACACTGGATTTTTTTCTAGCAGGTATTCAGTTGAGTAATCTTCTATTTTCTATATTCATGGGCATTTCCCTGCTTCATCGGGAATTAAATTTAGGCTGGATTGCGATGGTGCTATCCAAACCAGTTTCTCGTCTGAGTTTTCTCGTCGGAAAGTTTTTGGGACAGACAACTATTCAAGCTTTGGTGATTTCCCTTTTAGGCTTGCTTATGTTTGTGCTTTGTAAACACAACGAAATCGAAATTATTCCCAAGGCTATTTTTCAAACTTTACTTCTCTTTTTTCTTGAAGGCGCGGTCATGACTTCGGTCGTATACTTTTTTGCAGTGAACTTAGGAGCTTTGATTGCGGCAGCTGCAAGCCTTTGTATGTTTGGTCTAGGGAGCTTTACCGAAGCGGCTGTAAAATTCAATTCCGATGATAGCCAACAGACTTTTTGGAAACTTCTAAACTCGGTGGTCCCTAATCTTCGGCTTTTTAACATGAAAGCGTTAGGTTCCTATGGATTGTTTTTGGAGTGGAACCAAGTGGCTCTTGTCACTTTGTATGCTTCAGTTTGCATCTGCGTCTATTTTATTTTGGCTTCTTTGTGTTTTGCTAGAAGGGATATTTACACTTGAACGAGCTACTTACAGTAGCGCAAGAGCCCTCTGTTGGGATTTTCCTTACTGGTCTGCTGGGATTAATATGGGGTAGTTTTTTTAACGTCTGTATTTTACGGCTCCCTGAGAACCAAACTGTCATTTGGGATCGATCGCATTGTCCGCAATGCAAGAATGTGTTGCGCTGGTACCACAATATTCCTTTATTTAGTTTTCTGTTCTTGCGAGGGCGTTGTGCCTTTTGCAAACAATCAATTTCCTGGCAATATCCAGCTGTCGAACTCATCACCGCATTACTTTTTGTTCTCTTATGGCTTGAATTTAACTGGAGTTGGCAATGGCTGTTCTATACAGTTTTTGCTTCCTCTTTATTAATAATCACAGTTATTGATATCCACCACATGATTATTCCCGATGAGATCAGTTTGCCTGGAATCCTTGTTGGATTTGTTGCCCTTTTTTTTACTCATGACATCCTATGGTGGGAATCGCTGCTCGGAGCTGCTTTCGGTGGGGGTGTTTTTCTTTTGATTGCCTACTTGTACGAGAAATTTGCCAAACAAGAGGGACTCGGCGGTGGCGATGTGAAGCTTTTAGCGATGATTGGGGCATGGCTGGGCTACCGCTCTGTCCTCACCGTCATTGTCGTTTCCAGCACTTTAGGGTCCCTTGCAGGGCTTTCGGTCATGGCCATCAAAAAGAAAAACTTTAAGACAGCTATCCCTTTTGGCCCCTTCCTAGCCGTGGCCGCATTGATTTATCTCATACTTGGTAACCAAATCAATCGACTCTTGCTCCTAGATTTGTCAGACTAATAAGAGGATCTTACTCAATGACTCTGACAAGACAGATAGTTTTAGCTGGTGGTAATGGATACATTGGCTGTGCTACTGCGTTTGCCCTTTCCGAGGCCGGTTTTCAACCGATTATTTTAGATGACTACTCCACAAGTAAATCTGGAGCGCAAACCCACTTTGATGTGATACCTGTTGATTTGACCCAGCTAGCAGAAACCCGAAAAGTTTTTGGAAGTTTAGGTCCCGTTGCAGGAATCATTCATTTTGCAGCAAGAGCATTGGTTCCCGAGAGTTTTCGCGAGCCCAGTCTTTATTTTCGAAACAACATGCTCTGCACTCTTCATCTTGCTGAAGTTGCATCTGAATTTAATATCAAAACGATTATCCACTCATCAAGTTGCGCCGTTTATGGAGTCCCCACTTCCGTTCCAATTAAAGAAAGCTCATCGTATCAACCTGCTTCTCCGTACGGAGACAGTAAAGTGATAGCTGAAATGATCTTGAACCGGTACCATCAGATGGGAAAGTTCAGAGCACTCAACCTGAGATACTTTAATCCGGCGGGTGCTTGGCCAGAATATTCCTGGGGAGAAGCTCATGAACCTGAGACTCATCTACTTCCCAACGTGCTCCTTGCTGCTCTCACCGGCCGGCCGGTAAGTGTTTACGGCAATGATTACAATACCCCTGATGGCACCTGCATCCGAGACTTCATTCACGTAGTGGACTTAGCCCATGCTCACATTAAAGCTTGGGAAACACTCGATGCTAATAAGTCCCTGCCCCAAAGCCTCAATGTCGGAACCGGGCTGGGAGTTTCCGTTTTGGAAGTCATACGAGCTGCCGAAAAGGTCACTGGTCGAACCATCGCTATTGATTTCCAACCACGTAGGCCTGGAGACCCTCCTCACTTAGTGGCAGACCCCCAACAACTTAAAAAGTATCTCGGTTGGAAGCCTGAGCGTTCCCTCTCGCAAATGCTGCGAGACGATTGGACTTGGCGAACTTCAGCTATAAAATAAACCAATGAATAATCTCCAAGCCCCGATTCAAAACGATTCCTGGGAAAAATGCAGTATGTGCAAAAAGCCGATTTCCTGGGGTGCTAAATGGTACAAATGTTCGGTATCGACTTGTAACCGGTTAAGATTTCAGCTGCAATTTTGCAGTGTTGAATGCTGGGATGGCCATGTTCCCGGACAAAGGCACCGAAGTGCTCACTGCACTGAGCAAATCGCCCCCCGAAAGCCCTAACCCCTTCAAAATTCTTATAATTCACCCTTTTTGTTACTTGCCACGGCCGAGTTACTACGGCATATAGTTGGGTCTTTCTGAGCTTAATCAGTTGGCCCTAATGGCCAGCTTAAGGATCTTAAATATAGGGAGGAACCATGGCTCTTTCGGTGATTTTCGCTTTGGCTGGAGTGGGAATTCTTACAGCAGTTTATCTTTCTCGATATGTCATGGCACAAGATTGTGGCACACAAAGAATGCAAGACATTTCTAATGCCATCAAGGAAGGCGCTGAAGCATTTCTTCGCCGAATGAACAGAACGATTTTGGTTTTGAGTGTAGTATTCGCGGTTTTCCTCTATTTCTTTTACAGCCATTTCAAAGATGCCTCGACTGCTTTGAACATGACGATCGGATTTCTCTTGGGAGCTCTGTCCTCCGCACTGTCTGGATTTGTGGGGATGTACGTTTCCATCCGCTCCAACATTAGAACAGCAGCAGCTGCAACCAGTAGTTTAGCTAAAGCTCTTCAAGTTTCCCTCAGAGGGGGAGCTGTGTCCGGTCTTGCGGTGACAGCCCTTAGTTTATTGGGAGTTGCTGGATTGTTTGTGCTCTTCGGCGGACGTGAAAACCTTCAGGCAAGTGAGCTAAAAAATATCGTGCTACAACTGGTAGGCTACGGGTTTGGAGCCAGCTTTGTTGCTCTTTTTGCTCAGCTGGGTGGCGGTATTTACACAAAAGCGGCTGACGTTGGCGCTGATCTTGTAGGAAAAGTGGAAGCCGGAATCCCCGAAGATGATCCACGAAATCCTGCTGTAATTGCAGACTTAGTGGGTGACAACGTGGGCGATTGTGCTGGCCGTGGAGCTGATTTATTTGAGTCAACGGCAGCTGAAAACGTCGGGGCTATGGTTCTGGCGGCCTTTCTAGCAATTAAGAACCCAAACATTCCTACGAAAATCGTGTTTTTCCCTCTGGTTGCTCGAGCTTTCGGAATCGTAGCAAGTATTGTTGGTCTCTTTGCCGCTCGAATGAAGAATGAACAAGAAGATCCAATGTCCGCACTCAATAAAGGATATTACGTCACCACAGTTTTAGCGATTGTTGGTTTTTACGGAGCCGTCTCCTGGTTATTAGATTTCAGCGCCGTGAACGGTCAACCCCTCTGGTACTTCGCGTGTGGTGTGGTCGGGGTTCTGACCAGTTTCATTTTCGTTTGGATTACTCAATATTACACTGAGTACAAATATCGGCCTGTTCGCTCCATTGCTGACAGCTCGCTGACCGGACCTGCAACGAATATCATTAGCGGTATCGCTGTGGGATTCGAGTGCACGGCAGCCCCCGTTCTAGTGATTTCTGTTGCTCTTTACCTCTCTTACTGGATGGGAAATCTTGCACTTGATGGTGGCGGTCTTTTTGGAACGGCAGTGGCAACCATGGGGATGCTCTCCACGGCAGCTTATGTGTTAGCTATGGATACTTTTGGGCCGATCACCGACAATGCTGGCGGAATTGTGGAAATGTCAGGTCAACCAGAAGATATTCGTAAACGCACAGACCGATTGGATTCAGTCGGAAATACAACTAAAGCTCTTACGAAAGGTTATGCAATCGGAAGTGCCGCGCTGGCAGCGTTTCTTCTATTCTCTGCATACATGGATGAAATCACTGATCTAACTCAGAAGAAGTTTGAGTCGGTTGATCTCGCAAAACTGGGAGTATTTATTGCGGCCTTAGTGGGTGCAACTCTTGTTTTCGTGTTTTCAGCATTAGCCATTAAAGCAGTGGGAAAAGTGGCGGAAACAGTGATCAAAGAAGTTCGACGACAATTCCAAGCTAATTCCGGAATTATGGCCGGAACCGCAAAACCTGACTACGGTGCATGCGTAGATATCGTTACTAAAGGCTCACTAAAAGCGATGGTTCTCCCCGGAGTGCTTGCAGTAGCGGTTCCAGTGCTTGTGGGCGTTATTTTTAAGGCACTTGCCCCAGAAAATGATCCCGGTCTTGGAGCTGAAGCAGTTGCGGGTTTCTTAATGGTGGGCACTATTACCGGGATTCTCACAGCTACATTGCTCAACAATGCCGGTGGCGCGTGGGATAACGCCAAAAAATATATCGAAACGGGAGTACACGGAGGAAAACGCTCGGATGCACACAAAGCAGCCGTGGTGGGAGATACTGTGGGCGACCCATTTAAAGACACTGCGGGTCCTTCACTTCACGTGTTGATAAAGCTGTTATCGACGGTGACGTTGTTGATGGCTCCTTTGTTTATCTAAACTCTATCCTAAAATGTTAGAGCGGGCTCAGCTTTCCTAAGCTGAGCCCGCCTTACTTAGGGCTTACTAAGCTGTTTTTATCTGCTATTCTTATTTCGAAAGCTGGGTGAGTTACTTTTAAAAGGAGAATAGAGATGAGTGGAAATCTCTGGGGACTTTTTGTTCAGGGCGGATGGATTATGTGGCCTCTGCTCATTTTCTCAATTCTAAGTTGGACAGTGATTTTTGAACGCGTTGTTTTCTTTCTCACGTTCCGCCCCAAATTGAATCATGTGGCCGAGTCCCTGATGCAGAGCATGCGTTCCGGAGATGTTTCTGCGGCACGTCAAATTTGCCACACGCAAAAACCTGAAGTGGGTGAGCTGTTTTTAGGTGCAATTGACACAAAAAAATCCCGAGACCTGTCTGAAAGAACCGTGGAGCGAAGCCGACTTCGATTGATGGGGTACATGAAAAAAAATCTCTGGATCCTAGGAACCATTGGTAGTGCCAGTCCGTTTGTTGGCCTGTTGGGCACAGTCGTTGGGATTGTGCGGGCGTTTCATGATATGGCAGAAAAGGGTGCTGGGGGTTTTAGCGTGGTGGCTGCAGGAATTTCAGAGGCGCTGATAGCCACAGCCGCCGGATTGATAGTAGCAATCGTTGCGCTCATCACTTACAACATTTTTATAACAGCCGCTAATCAAACGATTAGTGGAATGAAGATCACTTTAGATGAACTGATTGATTTGGCTCATGACAAGTCGGAACCGGTCCACTCTTAACCAAGGAAGACCCGATGGCTGTTAAAATTTCTGATTCTGACGATGAATCTATAGTAGCTGAAATTAATATTACTCCCCTGACCGATATTTTTTTGGTGCTGCTAATTATTTTTATGATTTCCAGCTCGGCAATGTTGGAAGGGGGCTTAAACGTTAAGTTACCTTCGGCAAAATCGGGTTCCCTCACAAAAAATGCCACTGGAACCCCTCTTTATATTAGCATTAATAAGGAAGGACAGATTTTAGTGGATAAGCAAGCCGCTGATGAGTCGGCATTAACCGAATCCATTAAAGCGGCCCTGGCAAATTCTTCTGAAAAAACAGTGATCATCCGTGGTGATGAATCAATATTTCTTGGTAAAGCAGTAAAAATCATGGATGCAGCTCGGGATGCAGGAGCTGAAAAAATCGCCATTGCAACTCAGCCCTCCAAATAATTTAATCGAACGGAATATAGCTTGAATAGGGCATAAGTATGCGATTGATCCTATTCTTTTTGTAAGGTCTGGCTTTTTGAGCCAGAGAACGAATGTTGCGGTCGCTCAGAGAAGAATGGTGGGTTATTTGTTGGTAAATGCGTACCGCTTTCTCTCGCTTGCCCATCAAGTCACACAAACGCGCTTGATAAAGTAATACCTCAAAATACTCGGGCGGAAAGTAATCCAGGCTTTTTTCCCTTACTTTTTTTTCAATTTCAATAGCTCCCCTATCAAGATATTGAAAAGACTTTTCCAAACTTCCTTGCAATCGAACATTGATAAGAGCTGCTACCAACGCTGCTTCCGAGGAAAAACTATGTTCCAAACTATTTTCCAACCTTACTAGCGCTTTCTCAAAATCATCATCAAAAGCCGCTACAAAACTGAGAATGTAATCACGTTTTGCACTTGCCTTAGCGTTACTCTGAAACTGGTAAGGAAGAAAGTTGCGCGATGTTTGCCCTTTCTTTCCAGAAAATATTTCTCCCAAATCATATTCACGATATTCACCCATGTGAATAGGGCAATCCCCTTCGGCAAGAAGTAGTTTAAATTCAACCGGATCTAGAACGTAACTCTGTATGTTATAAACTTGAGATACTGTTCGATTGACCACTTTTTCCTCTTGCCAGAATCCATCATAGTGGTCACTCAAATACTGAACAGCCAACTCCGGAGTAAGCTCGGCTAACTTGGGCCGAATTCTTCGTTGTAGAGTTTCATTTCGCCAGAAATTATCCCAATTCATTCTCTCCGTCGTCGCATAATCAGTACCTCGGCACTCCTGCGATTGAAAAAAATTAGTATGGGTCAACAGATCGCCATTATCAGCCAGCCAACGTACTCCCCCTCCTTTTGGATGCTTCTCAAATACAAAACCATCACGAGTTTTTCCATCAGTGACTATAAAAGCCCAAGCAGAAGACACTTTGGCTTCCTTAATAATTTCTAATGCGCGCTCAATCGAGTTGGCCTCCGACAGCACTTTTTCAGAAATGATAAAGGGGAGATTTCCATTCCAATTAGTTTGTAAGGAATAATGCTGATGGAGAGATATTGATATCTGGGCCTCATTGACTCCTGAAATTCCAGCTAAGGGCACCCCCGCAGTGGTAATTCCCAGATAACGATACCCTACCCTCGGTTCAACTAATTGGAGAACCGGAAAGCGATCCCAGTAGGCTACTCCTGGAAAATCTAAATTTCTTCCATGAAGAAAATGTTTTCCTTTAGCGACAAAACTGGAACAACCAAATTTGGGGGGGACAGTCACATCAATACCTCGATTGGGGTTCAAGCGAATGAGTTGAGCTTGAAGCATCGGTAACAAATCGGGAAGGACAAGAGCTGTTAAAAACACATCGTGCTTGATCCGACTCGCCTCAGCAACCGCATGGATACGCTCTAAAAAAGATGGGGGTATCTGTGCAGAGAGTTTCCATACCAAGAAAGGATCAATCAGTTTGGAAATCACCTTTAATCCGGTTCCTTCCCAGGTTCCCAATCCCGATGGATTAAGGGCTCTTTTGAAAAACCGATGGTAGAACGGGGCCATTCCTAAAGTGACTTTTTGCCCCAATTGTTCCACGTGTTGTCTTCCAATTTCTTTCTCAGTACCACGAGTGTGAATGACAGAGGTCTTTTCGGCGAGGTATGGATGAAGGTTGTTTTTTGGTTCTGAGTAGGACATGTTATACTTATCGATACCTTATTTTTAGCACTATTGAGAAATATCTGTCATGGCGTATCGATTCAAGTCCCACCTAACGAGTTTCAGACGAGGACTCAGCCATTTTTTCCCTTTTTTGTTTCTGGTTCAAATTCCTGAGGGAATGCTTACCCTTATTCAGAAGTTTTCAGACACGGAATTATCGGATTCACCGAAACTGGTATTTTTCGTGCTGTATCCACTTTACACCATTACAGCAGCCATTTGTTCAGCTCTTAATTTCATGATTCTTTGGAAAGGAATCACCCGATTTTCGGATTTTAGTCAAATATGGAAAACCCTTAGCGAAACTATCAGACCCCTGATTTTAACATCACTAGCTCTTGGACTTCTCATGATACCTGCGACTTTGGCGCTAGTATTGCCAGGAATCTATGTGCTTTCACTCTACTTATTTATTCCCTTCTTAATTTTGAAAAATCCTGGTCAAGCCCTTTCAGTTTATTTTTTCAGATCAAAAGTATTGAGTGGCAAATATTTTGGAGTTTGTTTTGTCTCAGCAAGTTTTAGTTTCGCTTTGAGCTTTTTGTCTTATCTCAGTTTCAGTTCCGCAGACCAAATTGGTGGTAATGCACGCTGGTTAAACCTTTTTGTCAACTCGGGTTTGGGAATTGCGATTGAGATTGTTGCTGGAACTCTTTTAAGCATCTTGCTGAACACTTGGATATCGACTCTTTTTTTGGAGGTTTCGGCTCATGAAGGACTTAGCGCTTAGAATTGAAAACATCTTAGCAACATCCCCAGTTTGGGTGGAAGCTCGATTTCACAGAAGAAAAAGTCAGTCCGTTCAAGTTCAAAGTGGGTTGGTGAAACAAGCCAAATCTAATATAACTTCGGGAATTGGTATTCGCTGTTTGGTAGATGGGGCATGGGGTTTCTCATCTACTTCTGATACTTCCACTCAAGCTATCGAGAAAGCATTACGGCAAGCCATTGATTGTGCCAAATCGATTAGTCAGTTGAAAAAGGCCAGCATTAAAACACTTCCTACAGTGGGAATTGCTCAAGGGGAATTCATTCTCGACGGCTATAGTGAATTAGAACAGATGCCCCTCGAGAAGAAACTGCAAGCTGTAATTGGTGCCGAACAGAACGTGCGACGATTGTCTAAGAATATCCAAACTGCAGTTTGCGCCTATAATGAACAATTTGAAAATAAAATTGTTATAACTACGGATGGAGCTCGGGCTATTTCCAGATTGGCCAGAAACGAAATTCGAGTATCGGCGATCGCCGCAGACCACGGCGAATTCGCGGAAGGACAACACACTGTCGGTCGTACGGGGGCATGGGAGTGCCTGTTTGCCGAGAGTAACTTCCTAGAGATGGGAGAAAAAGCAGCTAAATTGGCCGTCGATTTACTGAGCGCTCCGAAAATTCCAGGAGGTCTTTCTACACTGATTTTATCTCCGGCCATGGTAGGGTTGCTTTCTCACGAAGCGATTGGCCATACGGTTGAAGCCGATTTTGTCCTTTCAGGATCGGTAGCTCAGGGGAAAATTGGAACGCAAGTAGCAAGCCCACTTATCACTTTATGTGATTCAGGAATTGTTAAAGAACAAGCGCATGCAGGCGGTGATCTTTTAGTGGACGATGAAGGGATCGCCACCCAAAATACAACCATCATCAAAGAAGGAATCCTTAATTCTTACTTGCACAATCGCGAGTCTGCTGCAGCTTTTGGTGTAGCGCCGACCGGCAATGCAAGAGCTTGGCTTTATCAGGACGAACCGCTGATTAGGATGAGAAACACTTATATTTTACCTGGACACCAAACTCTACAGGAAATCATCGAAAGCACAGCGGATGGATACCTGGTCGATTGTCCACTGGGAGGCCAGGCTGATTCAACGGGTGAATTCATGTTTGGAGCCCAAAAAGTAATGAGAATTGAAAAAGGGAAAATAACAAAACTCTTTCGCGGTGCCACAATATCGGGACAGGCATTCTCAGTGTTAAATTCGGTAGATGCTGTTTCAAGAGAATTCCATTTAGATCTGGGCGCTGGCTACTGCGGTAAGGGGCAGCCAGCTAAAGTAGATGCTGGAGGTCCTTACATTCGTTGCAGAGCTATTATCGGAGGAGTCCAAAGCTAATATGGATATATTGCACAAAGAACGTCATCTCTTAGAAAACGCGGCATCTCAGCTCATTTCCGAAGCGTTAAGACAAGGAGCGGATTCCGCTGAAGTTTGTGGTTCCTATGGCCAAAGAAGTAAGATCAGTTTAGAAAAACAGGATTTTCACTTAGCTTCAACGGACGATGGCTATCAGTTGGGAATCAGGGTTCTCAAAGGCCAGCAACAAGGATTTGCTTCTTGCAATACTTTGGAAGCAAAGGAACTCAAGGAGATCGCTGCCCGAGCCGTTGAAATCGCAGGCTTTTCCCCTGAGAACCCACATTTTTCCATCCAATCCGTCTCTTCTGGAAAAACAGATCATAGCTTGGAAATGTGGGATGAGTCGCTGAGCAGAATTTCACTGCAGACTCAGAAAGATTGGGCCTTGTGGATGTCTCAAGAGTTTCTCAAGGATAAAAGAATTCGACTTAACGAAGGTGCTTTAGAAGTTGGAAGGGGCTTATATTCCGTATCGAATTCCAAGGGCACTCACCAATTAGAATCGGAAACGAACTGCAACTGGACCTTAATGGGAATGGCAGCTGAAGAAGACAATATCACCAGCTTTGATTACTTTTCTCAGATATCCCGAAAGTCCATGGGTATTGGTGACAAAATTGTTTCTAGTTCTCGCCGCTTTAGAGATTCATTACTCAGAAATTTAAAAACGGGACCGGCGACCAGCTATAAAGGACTGGTACTCTTCTCTCCTCGTGCTGTACTGGACATTTTAATAGACTCAGTTGTGTATCATCTCAACGGCCGAGTAGTGCTGGAAGGAAGTTCCCGCTGGAAAACAAATGATTTGGGCACAAAAGTCCTGAGTCCTCTTCTGTTTCTGGAAGATTCAGCTTGGAACTCAGATCGAATGAGCTGTGGTTTGTTTGATCGTGAAGGAACCCCCACACAAGATTTGGCTCTCATCAAAGAAGGAATGCTCACTGCCTTTCTACTCGACCACTATTCTGCTAAAGGACTTCATCAGTCATCAAACGGTCATGCGGTAGGAGGGCCATCCAGCGCTCCTACAGTTGGTTCTCATAATCTTTCCCTTAGAGGAGGCACGCAAGCTCTCAATACACTCATGGCGCAACAAACAACTCCTCAAGGAATACTCTGGGTCAATCGCTATTCCGGACAGACAGATCCCGTTACGGGGGATTTTTCAGGCGTCGCTAAAGGAAGCGAATGGTGGGTAAATGGCGAGTTTCAACATTGTGTAAAAGAGACTTTAGTATCGGGAAATGTTTTTGAAGCTTTGGGCCCCTGCTTTCTGAGTCTTTCTCAAGAAACCCAAGTCGTCGATAGTTCCGGGGAGAGCCCGACAGCACTCATCGATGGCATTTCAGTAACAGCCAATTAATAACAATAATTTCAAAGCCTTAAACGCTTTTGTCTCGACGCATAATTTTCCATTGATTTCACCTACAGATTTGATAAGAAAGCACCCACTTTGGTTCCCCCAAAATAACCAAAGTGGTTTCAACCCAAACCCAAATTAAAGGGCGCCCAGCTGTTAAGTTGGGCGCCTTTTATATTCTTGCAGCTCTTGTATTTGCCGTTTTCTGAATACAAGTTTATTTTCACACTCTATGTTTGAAAATCTAACCAAAAAACTTTTGGCATCTCTTCGAACTGTAAGTGGGAACGCTCGCTTAACTGAAGAAGTAGTCGACGAAGTTTGCCGACAACTGAAAACCAACTTACTAGAAGCAGATGTTAACGTAAAAGTTGCAAAAGACTTCATCGATGCTGTCAGAAAAAAAGCGCTTGGTACTGAAGTCCAAAAAAGCCTCTCACCGGAACAGCAATTTGTCCGGATTGTTTTTGAAGAGCTTTCCTCAATCATGGGCGACAAAGCAGTCCCCCTCAACTTTCGAGTAAGACCACCAGCTGTGATAATGATCGTTGGCCTTCAGGGCTCTGGTAAAACTACGACTACTGTAAGACTCGCTAAATACATTCGAGAAGTGCATAAAAAATCTTTGCTAGTGGCTTCCGTGGATGTGTATCGACCTGCGGCCTTAGAACAACTGGCTACTCAAATTAAAGCTCTTGAATATGACCTTTTTGAAAGTCCGGTCATGGAAGCTCGACCCCGAGCTGTATTAGCCAAAGAAGAAGCAATCAAACAAAATGCAGAAGTTCTTTTAGTAGATACGGCTGGTCGTCTTCATGTGGATGAAGACATGATGACAGAAATTCAGGAACTCTCTGCCGTGTTTTCTCCAGTAGAAATCCTGTTGGTTGTCGATTCGATGACCGGGCAAGATGCCGTAAGAATTGCGACAGCATTTCAAGAAAAACTTCCTATAACGGGGGTTATTTTAACGAAAATGGATGGCGATGCTCGTGGCGGAGCCGCTTTATCGGTACGGGCGGTTACCGGATGCCCCATCAAATTCGTGGGGACCGGAGAAAAACCGACTGATTTTGAGCTTTTCCACCCAGACCGAGTGGCTTCTCGAATCTTAGACATGGGAGATCTTCTCTCCCTAGCTGAAAAGGCTGAGACCACTTTAGACAAAGTGGAAACGCTTAAAATTACTAAAAAGATTAAGAAAAACGATTTCACTTTGGCTGATTTTTACTCTCAGTTACAGCAAATCAAGAAAATGGGAAGTTTTGAAAACCTTCTTAAATTTCTCCCGGGAATGACCGGTTTTAAGCAACAATTTCAAAATCTTACACCTCCAGACACTGAAATTCGGAAAATCGAGGCTATTATCCAATCCATGACTCTTAATGAGCGGATGGACCATAACCTGTTGGATGGATCGCGAAGGCGCAGAATAGCAGCTGGAAGCGGGACCCAAGTTGAAGATATCAACCGATTGATGAAGCAGTTCCTGGAGGCACGTAAGATGATGAGCCGACTTACAAAATCGCCTATGGGCAAACGCAGAGGACTATGGTAAGAGTCGGGGTGAATAGAGGGCGAGTTCGCTCCAGTGGAGGCAAAGTTTAATGGCGACAGTGATACGTTTTTCACGACATGGAAGTAAAAAAAGACCCGTTTATCGAATTGTGGTTCAACATAATCGAGCCCCTCGAGACGGTCGGTTTATTGAACACATCGGTAATTACAATCCGGTAAAAGGAGAGAGCACTCTCTCTATCGAACGCAATCGACTTGAGTATTGGCTAAGCGTAGGCGCTCAAATGTCTGATTCAGTGCGAACCACATTGAAGCCTAAATTGGCTGAATGGAAGAGCACAACTCCAGAGGGAGTTGAAGCTAAAGCAGCGCCCAAGAAGGCTCCTGCTGCAAAAAAGCCGACTTCTAAGAAAAAAGAAGGCGCAGCAAAGGCTTCTGAAGCTTAATTCGGAGGTAACCGATGGTTACACATACTGAAAAACCAACCGAAGAACTAAGAAACCTCGTCGAAATTATGGCGAAGGCTCTTGTTGATTTCCCTGAACAAGTCAATGTTGCGGAAATTGAAGGGGAACAAACAACAGTAATCGAACTGAAAGTCGCCAAAGAAGATCTTGGTAAAATCATCGGAAAAGAAGGCAGAACTGCTCGCTCTCTGCGCACAATATTAGGCGCTGTCTCCACTAAACTTCGTAAACGTTCAGTTTTAGAAATCCTCGAATAGTTTTAACTATCGCGGTTTGCAAAGGTTCCAGCCCTTTCCCCTATGAAGCTCATTCAGATTGCCTACATTTCTAAACTACACGGCTATAAAGGAGCCGTCGTCGCCAGTACTGATTCAGGAAAAGGTTCTGCTTTGGGATACGTTTCTCAAATTTATTTGGGTGCATCACCTGACCAAAGCCATCCCCATGAAATTCGTTCAGCAAATTGGATGCCCAAAGGATGGAAATTAGAGCTAGCTGATATAACGAATGAGCAGAGTGCAAAAGCGCTCGTAGGCCAAGCGGTTTATGTATTAAGAGATGAGCTCAATCCCCCCAGCCACAATGAATACTATGTTTCGGATCTCGTCGGCCTAAAAGCTTTTGAAAAAGACTCCAATAAAGAACTTGGGACCTTTGTGAGTCTCAACGAATCCTCACCTCTCCATGCCGGTGTCAAAGCATCTTCTTGGGTATTTGCTGGCCCTCGGGGAGAGTTTTCAGTGCCAGCTATCAAACGGTTTATTTACTCAGTTGATTTACCGGCTGGGATCATTTGGCTTCAAAACTTAAAAGACCTCGAATGAACAAACCCCACTTTCATTTTGTGACCCTGTTTCCGGAAGTTATCCGCACTTGGATGGAAACCAGTATTTTGGGTAGAGCTGTCGATAAAGCCCTTATAAATTTTTCTATCCATCAGCTTCGCGATTTCTCCATTGATAACTACCGCTCCGTAGATGATTCTGCCTATGGTGGTGGCGGAGGAATGGTCTTGAAGGTTGACGTACTCGTCGCTGCCGTTGAGCACATTTGGAAGTGTTTTTCTCGTGAAAAATGCCGAGTGATTTATTTCTCCCCAGCTGGACGGACACTTACCCAAGATACTGTCGAAGTGTTTGCAACCCAATACGCTGAACCCAACCTTATTCTTATTTGTGGTCACTACGAAGGAGTGGATCAACGCTTTATTGATCATTGGGTCGATAACGAAATCTCCCTTGGAGACTTTGTTCTGACTGGGGGCGAGCTTCCTGCATTAGCATTTGTGGACACTCTGAGCCGGCAGGTTGAAGGAACGTTGGGGAATGAGCAGGCCCACCATACCGAGTCGTTTTCTCTTCGAGAGGGTTCCAAACGACTCTTAGAATATCCGCACTTTACTCGTCCCCAAATCTTTCGTGAGTTGGCTGTACCCGCCGTGCTCTTACAAGGGGATCACACCAAAATAGCCCAGTGGCGGAAAGAGCAAGCACTTTTTCGCACCTCTACTCGACGACCGGATTTACTTTCATCCCCAGACAAAGATTAGAACCTAAGTTTGACAACCGTTTTCCTTTTACTAAAACTCTGACCCACTATGAATACTTTTTCTTCCCTAGGTATCTCTGGCGTTGATTTCATTGAGTTTGCCGTTGCTGATCTCGAAGCGGCTATAACTCTCCATCGACGGATGGGCTTCTCTAAAGTGGGAATGCGAGAAATACGGGAAAGGGGCCTAACTTCTGTCGCCATGGCTCAAGGACGTGCCGTCATTGTCTTAAGCTGCAGCACTCAGTCCCAGGATCCGGTGGCGCGCTTTGTGTCCACACATGGCGAAGGGGTTTTTAATGTGGCGTTAAGAACCGAAAATGCCCACGCTGCTTTTGAGATCACAGTCAATCGAGGAGCTACCCCTGTGGACTCCCCTAAACTGTTTAAGAAGGATTTTGGATCGCTGGAGACTGCTTCCATCAAAGCGTTTGGCGATGTCATTCACACTTTTGTTTCTCGAGAAGGAACTCTCCTTTCTGAGGGGTTTGAGTCTCCCGTTATCCTAAAGCCCTCTGAAATTGGGATCACAGAAATCGATCACATCACATCCAATGTGGAAAAGGGAAAACTAGACGATTGGGCAGATTGGTATCAGAAAATATTCGGGCTCGAAGTAACTCGTTTTTTTGACGTAAAAACCGAGCGCACGGGCCTTTTGTCTAAAGTAATGGAAAGTCCGGGACATGCCCTCAAACTTCCCTTAAATGAACCCACTAACCCTACTTCGCAGATTCAGGAATTCCTCGATATCAACCATGGCCCCGGCATTCAACATGTTGCTTTGCTTACTGAGAACATCCTTACAACAGTCCCCGCTTGGCGAAATGAGAACATCGCTTTTCTCGAAGGACCTCCCCTAACTTACTATGAAGACCTGTCAAAAAGGGTTCACAATGTCACGGAAGACCGAGAACAACTGCGTGCACTTTCGATACTCGTGGACGGCGATTCGTCGGGATATCTTCTCCAGTTATTTACTCAAAACTTAGTTGGTCCTTTTTTCTATGAAATTATTCAACGCAAAGGAAATCGGGGGTTCGGAGAAGGGAATTTCAATGCGCTTTTTCAAGCCATTGAACGAGATCAGGAACGACGAGGAGTTCTCTAATTATTGATCAAGATCTATCAAGGGGATTTGAAGAGTCAAAAATACGGGATTGGGAACCAGGTAATCAGATTTGTCTTTTTGCACAAGTTCGCTACTGCCCGACAGTACTGGAACCCCCCAAAGCGTACCGTCAGTTTTTTTGGCCCAAACTTTTGCTACAAATTGTATATTGGTCTCTGCAGGGTCAAGAACTGGGAACTGCTTCATGGGTAACTGCTCCCAGTTCCCTGGCTTAAAACTCTGAGCCCAGAGAACCTCATCAGCTTTTTGAATACTCAATTCTAAAACATCAATTTTGGTCACAAAATCTGACCAACGCTGCTGATCCTGGTACAACGCGGGCGGCATTTTTAATAAAATACAGGGTTCCTCGATATTTTCAGAACGATCACACGCCCCTAACACCGAAAGCCCCAGAAGCATTAATACCATCTCAAACCATAACGAAGAGTTTTTGAATTTCATCATCGAAAATGCGTAGCAATTAACCTGCCCAGTTTTGGTCGCACTGGTCTCGGTTAATGAGAAGGAAAACTGGTATAGGACTCTAAAAAGAGGTCTGTCAGGAATTCGGTAACCCCTGAAAATACCTTATAAAACTCTCCAAAATTGGGGATTGACAGTCCTCGCGAAGAATAGGACAAGAGGGGAATTATTTTTGCGATATGGCTCACGAACATGTCGCCCAGCATCGGGCTAAGTAGCTTGTATTGTTGGTATTTTTATTAACTCGTGAGAAGACCAGAAAGAGAGATTCTCTCTCGCTTTCTGTTGAAAATAAGTTTCGGAGTGAAAACGAATGTCTATGGAAAATCCTGGAGTCGGTGAACAAGCAGGTTCGAGAACCAAAAACAGAGCTGGATTAGCTCCGGAACCGAAGGGAAAGGGACTCTTGTTTCAACGTAAAAAATTAGCCGTAAAAGAATTACCGCAACTACCTACTGAAGATAAAGATTTAGAGGATAGTGGAGAAAGACTCCAAGAAGGCGGTAAAACATTTTCTCAACTTCTTGATGAAACTTCCAAAGGGCCTAAATTTCAAGAAGGCGAAGTGGTTGAAGGTACGGTTGTAAAAACCTCCAAAGATTTTGTCACAGTAGATATCGGCTACAAGTCCGAAGGACAAATCAACTCTCAAGAGTTTCTTGATACAAAAGGTGAGCTCAGCCTTCAGCCAGGCGATCATGTTCTCGTTTATATCGAACGAGTTGAAGATGACGAGGGCCGCCTAGTTCTATCGAAGGAAAAAGCCGATGTCTTACGAGCATGGGATGAAATCAGTGAAGCTTGTGAGAAAGACGAACTGGTAGAAGGTACCGTCGTTGCCAAAGTCAAAGGCGGGTTGTCAGTAGATATCGGTGTGAAAGCCTTTTTACCTGGCTCGCAAATCGATATTCGCCCCACCAAAAATCTGGATCAGTACCTGGGCAAAACTTACAAATTTAAAATCATTAAATTCAACAAAAAACGCGGCAATATTGTTCTCTCTCGACGCTTGCTCATGATGGAAGAACGAGCTCGCATGAAAGAACAGACACTCTCCCAAATTTCCGAAGGAATGGTCGTCGAAGGATTGATCAAAAACCTCACTGAGTACGGAGCTTTTATTGATTTGGGTGGCTTAGATGGCCTTCTCCACATCACTGACATGAGTTGGGGACGCATTAAACATCCGTCCGAGCTCTTCAAAGTGGGAGACAAAATTAAGGTTAAAGTTCTCAAGTACGATGAGGAAAAAGAACGCGTTAGCTTAGGCTACAAACAGCTCCTCCCAGATCCTTGGAACACAGTACAAGACCGTTACACAGTAGGGATGCGAGTTAAAGGCCATGTAGTCAGCTTAACTGACTACGGTGCCTTTGTAGAACTTGAGCCCGGAGTGGAGGGATTAGTCCACGTATCTGAAATGTCTTGGACCCAACGAGTGAAACATCCGTCTAAGTTGGTTAATGAAGGCGATATCGTAGAAGCTATTGTTCTTGATGTCGACACTGGCAATCGACGTATTTCAATGGGGATGAAACAAATTGAACCGAATCCTTGGGATATTATTGCAGAAAAATATCCTGTGGGAACACGGCTTAAGGGCGTTGTAAAAAACACCACTGACTTTGGGATTTTCGTCGGCGTACCTGAAGGAGTAGACGGCCTCATTCACGTTAGCGATCTCAGCTGGGATGCAAAAGCAGTGGATCCAAACACTCTCTTTAAGAAGGGTGATGAAGTAGACTGCCTTGTACTTTCCATTGATAAAGCTGCTGAAAAGTTCAGTTTGGGAGTTAAACAGCTCTCCAACGACCCTTGGCAAAACACAGCCGACAAATATCCAGTCGGTACACGTCTGAAAGGCAAAGTCACCAAATTGGCTGAATTTGGGGTCTTTGTGGAAATCGAACCTGGAGTTGAAGGCCTTCTTCATGCTTCCGAGCTTGAAGGAGACGGCAAACCCAAGGACCGACTAAAAGACATGAAAGAGGGTCAAGAGTTGGAGTGCATGATTACTGCAGTAGACATGAAAGAACACAAGTTCTCTCTATCGGTACGAGCTCTTACTCGTGCTGAAGAGAGAGAAAATCTACGGCAGTACTCTCAGCAAAGTTCTCAGGGATCCAAAGCTACTCTGGGAGACCTTCTCGCTGAGCAATTAAAAGCAACGACTGATTCTGGCGAAGACAATAACTAATGCAGTCGTTATTGCGATTCTGGGGCACAGCTCTTTTACTGTGCCTCACTCTTTTTTTCGCCACACTCACTCTCGCAGTGATATCCAAGACGTGGTTTGCCACGGAGACACACAGCGGGAAAGACCGTGTTGCAGTCTTGGAACTCAAAGGAGTTATCTACAAGAGCAGTGGTTTTACCCACCGCCTGACTGAACTTCTTCAAGATAAAACAATAAAAGCTATTGTTGTCCGAATAAACTCGCCGGGCGGTTTAGTAGGGCCTTCTCAAGAACTTTTCGAAAGCCTAAAAAAGGCTAATGAGCAACTTCCCGTTATCGCATCGATAGGCTCCGTAGGTGCCAGCGGAGGATATTACGCAGCCTTGGGAAGCAGAATAATTTTTGCCAATCCCGGGTCACTCACAGCGAGTATTGGAGTAATCTCGGAGTTTGTTAATCTTCATAAACTTTACGAATGGGCCAAAGTCGAACGAGTAACACTAAAAGCTGGGAAGCTGAAAGATGCTGGCACCGAAAATCGCGCCATGACGCCAGAGGAACGAGATTTCTTAACAGCGTTAATTCAGGATATTCATAAAGAGTTTAAAGCTCAGGTAAAAGAACGAAGAAAATTGACTACCGAAGAAGTTGAACGTTGGACCGATGGCCGGGTAATGACGGGCTCCCAAGCAAAAGCAGCTAAATTAATCGATCAGTTAGGTGGATTAGATGACGCGATAACCGAAGCCAAAAAACAAGCCGGACTGCCCGCAAACGCTCCTGTAAGTTACCTTCACTCCCAAAAGAAAAGCTTTCTTCGAGATATTTTGTTGGATGCGAGCGGAGATGATACCGAGGACGAAACTTCTGCACTTTTTAATTGGGCAAACTATTTTCTAACGACTGCTCCCGACCGCACTGGCAGCTGGCGAGTTTTGTTACTGTCACCGGTCCGCTAATTATTTTTTTCCTCAAACCGAAAAACACGCTGTGCGTTTCCACCAAAGAATCCTTTCCAGTCTTTTTCAGGAATCGTTAGCTTCATTAACTCAAGGTATGGCTTCACTTTTACCAGGGGCCAGTCACTTCCAAACATAAACTTTTTTGGATTGTTAACGTAAGCATAGATCCATTTAATCGGTTTTATAACTAACTCTTCGAGATTTTCAGGCGTTTCTTCAGAAACATCTCCCAAAAGCAACGCAGACACGTCTGCAAAAACATTATCATTTTTGTAAATAACTTCTGCCGCTGACTGAAACCAAGGGTTTCCTAGGTGGGCTATTACAAAATTAACTCCTGGATACTCCACTGCTACTTCATCGATCTGTAAGGGATCGGCGTACTTAACTTTAGCATTTTTGTCATAAGTATCCCCCGTATGAAACACCACGGGAAGCTTGTACCGCTCGGCTAATCGATAAAATGGCCGATAAAATGAATCGGTTGCCCACTTGGGAACATATCCTAAGTAAATTTTGATACATTGGAAACGACCGGCTCGAATTCCCTTTTCAACTTTTTCTACCAAATCTCCCGGATGGATTCCCATGCATGTTTTCCATTTTATTTTTCCCGAGCGATTTACTTCTACTTTAAAGTTCTCTGATTCGGACAAATGAACCACTGCTCCCGAAACTCCCGCATCTTGATATTCCATTAAGATCTGAGATGCCGGTTGGTTATAGTTATTGAGTTCCTTCGAATGAAAATGAGCATGAGCATCGATGATAGGAAAATCAAATTGATCGTTTGAGTGTGCAGTCGCCTGGGATTTTAACGGCTGATGACTGCAGGATGTAAGGACCACTAAAAGCAAACCAGTAAGTATCGTTTTCATAAATCAACGGTATTCAAGGACCCAGCATTGAGTCAATGAAAAGAGGTACCTTATTTGATTTTCTAGGGCTGAACTTCGGGGGAGGAAGAAGGAGCGTCTTCCACATTTTCTTCGGGGACTAACGGTTCTACTGGCTTTACTGAAGGAGTAGTGGGCGTCTCGGAAGCAGAGTTTTGTTCTTGCGGCTGTAGCTGTAACTGTAACTCTTGCTCAGACCAGTTCCAGGAGTCAGAAACTTCCCATAAAGATTCTACTTGAGCTCTTTCATATTCCGACTGATCGATAAACTTCATGCTCAGCATGACTTTTAATATCTTATCGACGCGACTTTGGGCCCATGGACTTAGCTTCTTGTTTTGAAAATAACTATGATATTTTTTCGGTGATGGGAGAAGGAGAGCCAAAAAAGCCGCTTGCTTGGGAGAAATTTCCGCAGGTGAACTACTAAAATAGTGATGGGCTGCATCTCGGATACCATAAAGACCAGGTCCCCACTCGGCCATATTGAGGTAGAAAGCTAAAATATCGGTTTTTTGTATGACTTTGGCCATTTTTTGGGCCCAAAAAAACTCTTTAAATTTGCGCCACAGAGTCTTTTCTTGCCCTAAATAGACATTTTTCACGACCTGCTGAGTCAGAGTGCTCGCACCTCGTGCAAATCTTCCTTCCTCGAGATCTTTTTTCAAAGCTTCTTTTAACTCGTGATAATCCACTCCCTCATTACTAAAAAAGCTCGTATCCTCAGAGGAGACAACCGCGCCAATGACAGCATTGGAGATCTGAGTCAACGGTACCCACCCCGGAGCGTTGGGGCCCATCATTCGGAACGATTTCTCTTTATTGGACAGTTCAATAGGAACTTTGACTTGCTTCTTTAAACTGGAAAAATCAGGCACTTGCGTGAGGGTATCAAAAATAAGGGCTCCCCCCGCTCCCCCCAAAACAAGTACGGCAAACAGTATGGCCAAAGTAAAACGACTCGATTTTTCCATGATATTAAAATTGTCTGCTTCAATACAAAGCACTATCTTATCAGGATCCCCTTTTTAGGGAATGCCCAAATATATGAAGATCGAACACTTAATACTGAAAGGCGTCAGGCAAAACAATCTGAAACAGGTCAACCTCGACCTTCCCCTTCACCATTCCATTATCTTCACGGGTCCGAGCGGCTCGGGAAAATCTTCGCTAGCATTTGAGACAATCTATGCAGAAGGACAACGACGTTATATGCAGTCGCTATCCACTTATGCTCGCCAATTTTTGGAAAAATTCAAAGCTCCGCTGGCCGATAAAATCACAAATATTCCCCCCACCGTCGCGCTCGAGCAAATTAATCCGGTAAGAAACTCTCGCGCCACGGTTGGAACATCTACCGAAATTAATGATTACCTCCGACTGCTTTTTGAAAAGATCGGAACTCCGTATTGTTCCAAGTGTTCGGTCCCGATGTCGACTGAGACTTATCAATGCTTCCTTGAAAAATGCTGCGGTACTTTTCCACAACAGAACATTCTGGTTGCCTTCGAACATGTACTGCCTCCAGATACCGATTCTGCGCGATCATTTCTTTCGGAGATGCTGAAATCAGGATACTCCAGGATTATCGACAAACAACAAGTCCTACAACTGGAAAGTTTACTTGCTTCAAAGAAACGATTGGGAAATAAAGTTGTTTTTATTGTCGATCGATTAAAACTAACTGATCCAAATGATCCGAAACTTCAAACACGTTTCACCGAATCACTGAAGACTGCCATGGGTTTTGGAAAGGGTTTTGCCCTCACGTATCAAGAAAAAGATGGGAACTACCTGAGTCACAAGTCTTTCACTACACTCACTCGATGCCCAAGCTGTCAGATGGTCACCCCTCCAAAAACAGCCATTTCATTTTCGTTTAATAGTCCCCTAGGGGCGTGTGAGAACTGTAAAGGCTTTGGAAATACGTTAGAAGTAGATGAAGACTTGGTCTGTCCGGATGTTCGCTTAAGTCTTGCCC
The DNA here is from genome assembly GCA_009927165.1 of Pseudomonadota bacterium. GTDB lineage: Bacteria > Bdellovibrionota > FAC87 > UBA2466 > UBA2466 > RFNO01. The sequence continues at coordinate 80,229 of RFNO01000117.1, read as the reverse complement.
AAGGTGCTATTGATCCATTCACCAAACCCAGCTTAAGACACTGGCAAAAAAAACTTTTGGAATTCGCTAAGTCAGAAAGAATTGATGCTGACCTTCCCTACAAGGATTTGAGTCCAGATAACCGAAAAAAACTTTTTGATGGGCACAAAAAATTCATTGGAGTGCGCGGCGTATTCAAACTCTTAAACGAAGAGAAATACAAAATGCGCATTCGCGTATTTGTTAGCCGGTATGTTTCTCCATTCGAATGTCCAAACTGCAAAGGAAGTCGACTGAATTCCTCAGCATTGAGCGTTCGGGTAGGAGGGAAACACTTGGCCCAAATTTTTGACATGACCATTTCTGAGCTGCTACTTTTTGTGAAACATTTAGAACTTAGCAAAAATCAACAGATTATTTGCCAAGACATTCTTCGACAGATTTGTAGACGACTCGAAACCTTGGATACCGTAGGTCTGGGATATCTCACGTTGTCTCGACAAACACGAACGCTCTCTGGAGGAGAGTACCAACGGATTCTTCTTGGAACGCAATTAAGCCAGGGACTTACGGATACCCTTTATGTTCTCGATGAGCCTTCTATTGGCTTGCATCCCCGCGACACAAAGAAACTTCTCGAAGTGCTTTCAAATTTGAAAAACCAAGGAAACACTTTAGTCATTGTTGAACATGATCCTGAAGTCGTTGAATGGGGCGAACACATAGTGGATATGGGCCCTGGGTCCGGGAGCAAAGGGGGAACCGTTATGTTTGAGGGTTCCAGAGCGGCTTTTCATAAAAGTCCAGGATACACTGCCAAAGCTGTACGCGACTGGCGTGAAGAGTGCAGAGACTCGCTTCTGCGAGTGGTGCCAAAAGTGGGTCCAGAATGGCTGGACATTCAAGGTGCCAGTGGCAACAACTTAAAAAACATAGATGTACGCATCCCGCTCAATTCTTTAGTGGCTATCACAGGAGTATCCGGTTCAGGAAAAAGCACTCTGATTGTCGATACCCTGTACCAAGCCCTGGCAAAAATATTCCATGGGAAAAGTGAAAAAATTGCGAAGTTTGATTCAATAAGTGGCTTTGAACACTTAACTTCAGTTGAGTTAGTTGATCAAAGCGCCATTGGAAAATCCTCACGTTCTAATCCCATTACTTTTATCAAAGGATATGACGAAGTTCGAAGTTTGTTTTCGCAAACACCAGAAGCGAAACAAAAACGGCTTACTCCTGGGCACTTTTCCTTTAATGTTGCTTCGGGGCGCTGCGAGACTTGTGAAGGTGAGGGCCGTGTAAAAATTGACATGGTATTCATGGAAGATGTGTGGGTTCCCTGCCAAGCATGTGATGAAAAGCGGTTTAAGAAAAATGTTCTTGCTGTTCGTTATCGAAATAAAAATATAGATGATGTTTTAAAAATGACTGTTGATGAGGCCTACGAATTTTTCATTGGTATCGCTCAGCTGAGAACAAAACTGGCGTTACTCAGAGAAGTTGGATTAGGATATCTTCAGTTAGGGCAACCAGGTTTTTCATTGTCTGGCGGCGAAGCTCAGCGGTTAAAAATTGCACGTGAGTTGGGCGGGGCTGGAGGAGCTCGGTCTGCCACTCTTTTTATTTTGGACGAGCCAACTACCGGCTTACATTTCCATGAAATTTCTAAATTGATTGGTGTGTTCAAACGACTTGTGGAAGCTGGACACTCTGTAGTGATTATTGAACACAATTTGCAACTTATTTGCGCTGCAGATTACTTAATTGATCTAGGACCAGACGGTGGTCCCGCAGGTGGAAGTGTAGTGGCGATGGGCACGCCTAAAGAACTGGCGCAAAAGAAATTGCCACATACAGCGTTGCATCTCTCTGAAATTTTGTACGAAAAATAATTGTGAAAATTTCTGCACAATTGTTGACCAGCTTTTATCCACACTCTCATTGACACCGCGTGTTAATCTCTGTACACTGTTAATAGTTGGACGTTAAAAGAGTGAACAGTTAGCCCCTCATCGCAAGAAACAGTACACGAAGTACAGGATCAAACCAGCAAGAATGCTGCCGGGCAGATAATGAATTTTTGATTGGGAGGATCTTTATGATTAATTGGGATGAATTTGAGCATATACATGTCATTCGTAAGCTTCGCGAAGTAATCGGTAAGTGGTTTTCAATTGATGTTTTCTTCGCTGATGATCGAGGAAATCTAAAGTTAATCGAAAAAGGGCAAAAACACGAATACACTAACAAAGTGATATCGCTTCTTCTCCAACGAGATGAAGGTTTCGAAGCTCTTTCAGAATTTGCAAGAGAAACGGTTTCCGAACTGAGAAAAACACAGGAAAAAGACCTGATCCGTACCTTCCTACCCAACATGGTCACTTCCTCGTTCCCGATTGTTATTGATAATGAATTTATGGGGGGAGTGCTGTGCATAGGGTATTTTCATGAGGGCGTGACCGACGCCCAGAAAAAAGAGCTCTCTAAAGCTCTGGCTCAGTTCAACTTACCTAGTCAGGACATTGATCTAGCGGTTAACAAAATGCGGATGATTGAAAAAGATCAGCTTCCTTACTTCAACGAACTCTCTGACTTGGTGTCAAAAGAAATTAGTACTCTCCATAAAGAAATCAGCATGAGAGACGACCGGATTCAAGAGCTCAATAAAGAGCTTGGGATCCGTTACAAATACGACAACATGATTGGAAAATCAAAACCAATGCAAGATGTCTATGGGCTGTTAGAAAAAATTAAAAATAGTGAAAGTACTTGCCTCATTCAAGGAGAGAACGGAACCGGTAAAGAACTAATTGCAAAAGCCATTCACTATAACAGCTTAAGAAAAGAAAAAGTTTTTGTTACACAAAACTGCTCTGCTTTCAATGACAACTTATTGGATTCAGAGTTGTTTGGACACGTAAAAGGTTCATTTACGGGAGCCATCAAAGACAAAAAGGGCCTTTTCGAAGTTTCAGATGGCGGAACTTTCTTCCTAGATGAAATTGGGGACACTTCACCCACCATGCAAGTGAAGTTGCTGAGAGTTCTACAGGAAGGCACTTTTATTCCAGTGGGTGCTACTGAACCCCGAAAAGTTGATGTGCGGATCATTGCTGCTACCAACAAAGACCTCAAAGACATGGTAGAAAAAGGGACTTTCCGAGAAGACCTTTACTATCGGATCAACGTGATCAACATCACCGTGCCTCCGCTGAGAGACCGAAAAGAAGATATTCCCATTCTTTGTGACCACTTTCTTGCAAAAAGTGCAGCAGAGAAAAATATCAAAGCGAAAGTGCTCACAAAAAGAGCCCTAGAAAAAATCTTCGACTACCCATGGCCCGGTAACATCCGAGAGCTTGAAAATGAAATGGAACGCGTCACGGTTCTGGCAGGACCGGAAGGCAAAATCACTGTAGATATGCTCTCTGCCCGAATCCGAGACTTTGGAGAACGCAATAAGGTTCAAGGTGTTCGGATTCAAGGGAAACTGAGAGATGCTCTCGAAGAACTCGAAAGAGAAATGATTCGAGAGGGTCTTAAGAGGACAGGCTGGAACAAATCCCGTTTAGCAAAAGAGCTCGGGATTTCCAGAGCTGGTTTGATCAATAAAGTAGAGAAATATAATCTCGATAAGCGCAAAATAGCTCGCAAGCCTGACGGCAGCTTGTAATCAAGAGCTATTTTAATCTAGCTTCAACGGCCAGGAACAATCGTTTCCTGGCCGTTTTATTTTGCCTCAATTATTCACTTGTTTTTTTAGCGAGGCTCCGTACACTTTTTTTGGGAGACCTTTCATTCATGCCCGAAAGAATCATTTCTTATCAATCGCTGGACCATAAAGCTGATATGGGATTTCATTTGCAAGCCCCCTCACTGGAGCGTCTTTATATTGATTCTGCTTTGGCCTTAACTGATCTTTCCGTAAAATTGGAGCGAATCAACAGTATTGATAAACATGATGTTTTGGTTGAGGCTGATTCAAAGGAAAGTCTCTTGATCAAATGGCTTAATGAAGTTCTTTTTCTTTTCGAACGTCACAAGTTCTTACCGAAACGAATTGTCTTTACTCGTTTTGATGGAAAATCAATAAAAGCTACGTTGATCGGAGAGACTTATGATCCCATAAGACACGGCCATGTCTCTGAAGTAAAAGCTGTGACTCATCACCAATTAGAAATGGGTACTCTACCAAAAGGAGAAAATAATTTTTACGCCAAAGTGTTTCTGGATGTATAAACAAATTTGTGTCAAGCACCCTAACCATTAAAGATTTTGTTCTCAAAGAAATTACACCTGACATATGGCGCTTTGAAAAAACTGGTGAAATGCTTGCGGGGATTCATTTTGTAGGCTCAGCTGACATTCTTAAAGCTATTTCAGATGACAAAAGTTTTGAACAGGCTATTCATGTGGCTTCCCTACCCGGAGTGATTGATCCCGTTCTTACCATGCCTGATATTCACCAAGGATATGGATTTCCCATTGGTGGAGTAGCAGCATTTGATCTTGATACAGGGGTCATTTCACCGGGAGGAGTTGGATACGACATCAACTGTGGCGTTCGTCTGCTCACTACCAATCTTGAACACAATAACTTGAATGACAACAAATTGATAAAACAACTGTTAGGGGATCTCTTTGATGCGATTCCCACTGGCGTGGGCTCGCAGCGAAAGGATTTAAAACCCACACCTTTTCAATTTGAGAATATTCTCGTCAACGGTGCGCAAGAATTAGTGCGAATGGGAATGGGCACAACAGGTGATCTTCAAAGTATAGAAAAATCGGGTGCTTTTACTGAAGCTCGACCAGATTTCCTTTCTCCTCGCGCACTAGAAAGGGGGCACTTCCAGTTGGGAAACTTGGGTTCCGGAAACCATTTTTTAGAGGTTCAGTTTGTTGATCAAATTTTCGACAAGAAAACTGGAGTAGCGTTTGGGCTTTCTAAGGGTCAAATCGTCGTAATGATTCATACAGGCTCTCGAGGTCTCGGATATCAAGTCTGCCAAGATGCTCTTGAGGATTGTCTCAGCGCCTCTGAAAAGTATGGAATTCAGCTTTCAGATCCTGAACTAGCCTCTGCTCCAATCGGTTCAGCGGAGGGAATTCGATACTTGGGAGCTATGCGGGCAGCCGCCAATTTTGCTTTCGCTAATAGACAATGTATTACCCATTGGACGCGTGAAGTTTTCAAAAAGTATTTTCCACAGTCTGAGCTGACTCTCCTCTACGACGTTTGCCACAACATTGCTCAAATTGAACAAATGACATGGAAAGGCTCGATGAAAAAGTTTTGCATTCATCGTAAAGGGGCAACTCGTGCTTATCCCCCTCATCACACCGAGCTACCAGAATATCTCCGGCCCTGGGGGCAACCTGTAATTATTCCCGGAGATATGGGACGATGTAGTTATGTTCTGTGTGGAAACAAAGGTTCATTGAAACTATCGTTTGGAAGTGCCTGCCATGGAGCAGGCCGTGTTTTATCTCGTCATCAAGCAAAGAAAAAAAGTACTGATCGAGCAGTTGAAAAACAACTGGCAGAGCACGGGATTTTTGTAAAAAGCTCTGGGAAAAACACACTGGTAGCGGAAATGTCGGAAGCTTATAAGGATGTTTCAGCAGTAGTGCAATCTACAGCTCGCGCCGGGATTGCCCATTCCGTAGCCCGTCTTAAGCCTATTTTGGTTATTAAGGGCTAGCCTTCACCATTTTACATTGAGACCAGCAAGTTTGGGGCGCTTGTGAGGAGGATTTCCTTCTTCGAAATCATGCATTTCCTCATCGTCTGAATCATCCGCATCTTTTAGCGTAACGATATTGGGGTCCCCTGCCAGCTCTTCCAAGTCCTCATCCAGATCCTGAAAACCGTGACTTGAGTTTGCCTCTGCGGGAAGGAATTCAGCTTCGCATTTTGCACATCGAGAAATTTCCTGGTCGGCTTCGTTTAGATAGAGACAGTGATGACAGAGTCGAAAAAAAATATCGGGCGCTTCCCGTGTTACCGGGCCTAAATAACCTGTACGATTTTGGCCACCCTTCCTCATTATCCACCTCCATGGAACTGAGGGCACCCGTACCCTTTTATTATGCTCTTTTTGCTGCGAAGAGTCAATTTGCTGCAAATAAGACGACTTAATAAGGTATCGATATTATAAGATTAAAAGACAAATCGGCCTCGATAGCCATTTGCTATCGAGGCCGATGCCACTTACTTTGCGAGTTGTTCGTTTCGCCCTTTATAGGTTGAGTCAGTCAGGATCTATGGCCCTACTCCGCGCTACTCTACATCCACTCCACTTCGGCAGAGCCCCACTCCACTTCTACTCTCTTGTTTTAGATCCTTAGACCCAATGCTTCTCCTATCAGGGGCGAAGCAAGCTTTTTATTTTGCTAATGAAGGTCGTACGAAACCTTGTGGGTTAACTACATTGCCTAACCCAGCTCTACGACCAGAGGTTCCTCTGTTCTGGATGCGATTGATGTTAGGAGTACCTGCTCCAGCACCCATCATTTGCATCTGAGCTTGCATCTGATTGTTAATCAGCTGCGACACTGCAGTTTCGTCTTCTTTCAGGCTAGCCATCTGAGATTGCAACTTGCTTGCAGCTGCATTCAACTGATCTCGCTGTTTAGCAAGGCCCTTGATTTGGCCATTTGCTTGCTCGATAGCTACTTCTACTTGAGCATTGTACTGATTGTACTGTTGCTCAGCATTCGACAAGTCCATTTGAGCCATCATCAGCTGATTGTTCAACTGATCTCTCTGATCAGGAGACAGCATCTGCATCATCTGTCTTTGCTGATTGAGATAAGACTGCTTGGTATCAACAGCTTGCTTTAGTTGAGCCAATCGTTGTTTAACGGATGAGCTCAGAGCTGCTCGACCACCTTCTTTAAGCTCTTCAAGTTTTTCGTCGAGTTGACCAGCCTTGTCTTTAGCATTCTGTAAAGCTACTTGAGTACGCTTCACATCAGCTGCTACTCGAGATTTAGCAACTACTAGATCTTGAATCGTTGCCATCGGGCTTACGGAGGAAGCCACTGACTGACGCATTTCATTCACTCCGATAATCTCTTGAGCATCGCCTAACTCAGCTTTACCGCTGGTGACACCTAAATCGTAGGTCACAGGAACTTGAACACCAGGGGTGTTAAACATCTGCATGTAAGGCAGCATGTTGTTGTTCTGTGGGATCGGCTGATTGAATGCAGCTGCATTTCCTTGATTGTTAAATCGAGGAGTTTGCGGGAAGAAGGGGAACTGATTATTGTTTTGTGCAGGAGCCACTTCTTCTTCAGCGTTCTTCTTGTTCTGATCTGCCACTAAATTGCTTAAGAGACCATTGAGCACATCTGAAGCATCTTTCTGCTGATTATTGCGTGCTAAGGCAGCAGGATCAAACTGGCTGGCTTGTTCAGCTTGTTCGCTCTGACGAGCGCTGGCTTCAGCCAACAGATTTTCTAAGTTAGCAAGTTTCTGATTAGATTCTTGCTTATCTTTCTGATTCTGCAACTTAAGCTCTTCCATTACTTTAGCTACACGGTCGAACTCTTCTTGCTTCTTCTTCAGACTGTCGCAAAGAGCCTTGAATTCCGAATCGTCTTGCTCCCCTACTTCTGTCTTAGAAGTCTTAACGGGTTTGTTGACAGTAATATTTAAAGCTTCTCTATCTTTAGCAGAAGCAAAAGCTACTTCTTCGAAGTCTTCGGCATCAGCTTTGGCTGCTAGAGCTCTTTCAATTAAGTTGAAGTAAGCTTCTTTTTGTTTGTCGCCACCAAAATTCTTGGCTTCAACAGCTTTAAACGCATCTTTCAACTTGTCTTTAAACTCTTTCTCAGTGCTCTTCTTTAAAGCCTCTTGTAAAGCTTCAACAAACTGAATCGGTTTGGCTGAAAACTTCTCAACAAACTTGCTTGCTTCAAGTTTAGTAAGCCACTCAACAGCTTCTTTCTTGTCAGCATCTAAAATGCTTTCGAGTTTTTTGTCTTTATTGGGTCCGCTGAGGTACCACAGATCGATACCTGCTGCGAAAAGACTTTGTGAGGAAAGGCTGAGAGCCATCAAGGAAACAACCCCTAGACGTCCGAACCGAGCCTTACGATTATTCTTATTCGATTTCATTTTCCGCTTCTCCTTGAACAAAACAAACATTCCGCTACAACTCGCTTTAAAAGTATCAGGACCACACTCCATGCACACGCAGGGAGCAGAGGATCCCGCTCAGAGCAGTCATGAGCAAGGGATGTGCCATGAAAGTTTTTTAGTAGTTCAAGACTGAGTGACTGCGAGAATTCGACTAAATCTGGGCGTATTGCTTACGAACATTCTGTCTAGATTATGCTTAGAAACCAAGCACTCTCGATTTGGAACGAGTTCTAAGTCACGGTGTTTTCACTAGAAATCTCCTGTAAAGAAAGTTTCACCCCTGAGACAAACCCACGTCACAAAAAGGGTTACTAAGCCCAAGGGTGAGAGTTGCTCTCATGGGGAATTCAGATTAAGTTGAAATCGAGCGAGTTTTGTTACACAAGTGTCTAAAACTTAAGGAGCGTATACCTGATGTCTACTCGTGAACTGCAGCACAATCCCCAATTACTAGAACATTTAAAGGAACTTTTGACGTCAGTCGGAGAAGACCCCAATCGAGATGGTTTACAAAAAACCCCCTACCGATTTCTCAAGGCTTTTGATTTTCTCACTCATGGGTACTCTAAGGATGTAGACGCCCTGATCAATGGGGCTCTCTTTGATGCTCCTTACTCTGAGATGGTTATTATTAAAGATATTGAGCTCTACAGCATGTGTGAACATCACTTGCTTCCCTTTTTCGGAAAGTGCCACGTAGGGTACATCCCCAACGGCAAAATTATCGGGCTTTCAAAAATTCCTCGAATTGTGGATGCCTTCGCTAGAAGACTTCAAGTCCAGGAACGCCTCACTAGCCAAATATCTGACTGCCTCATGAAGCACTTAAAACCTCAAGGGGTGGGGGTCGTGATTGAGGCTAGCCATCTGTGTATGATGATGAGGGGCGTGGAGAAACAGAATGCTTTTGCCCAAACCAGTTCCTTAAAAGGAGTTTTCCAAACCCACGAAACTCGAACCGAATTCTTTAAGCTGCTTAAGGGCTGATTATTATTAGCTTTTCCAGCCTGCCCTGTCTGTTCCCTTCAGGGGAAACCCTGAGGGCTATTTCCCTGTTCCATTTTCATGAATTGTGGTAGTTAGAAGGGCTTTATGAAGTTAGTGATTTCACAGCTAAAAGATGGGGAAAACCCTTTGAACTTCTCCAGCCAGAATGATTCTTGGCTCAAAGAAATGGGAACTGATCTCGCTCAGGAGGGATATCAACTCAAAGGTGGCTTTCAGGCGGCTTTGATCCTGCATAAGCACGAGCCGGATTACTATCTCCAAGGCAATTTAAACTTCGGTGTGGAACGAGAGTGTTCCCGCTGTGCCGAATCTTTTACTCTCCCTATTACAGGCCCTTTTAATTTAGCTTTAGTTCATCTTTCATCAGACAAAAAACAAAAAGCGACTGAAGTTCTCAGTACAGAATCTGAGGAACTGGACGTTATTTATTTTGATGGTCACGAAATAGACTTAAAACCCATCATTCATGAACAGTTTGTGTTGAGCATTCCCTACAATTCTTTTTGTAAAGAGAGTTGCAGAGGAATTTGCCAGCACTGTGGCACAAACCTGAATCATGGAGAGTGTGTTTGCGTTAACAACTCCAAACTCACCCCATTTTCAGTCCTTAAAAATTTAACTCTTTAAATCGGAGGAAACCGTGGCAGTACCAAAAAAACGTACGTCTCATAGTCGAAAAGGAAAAAGAAGATCCCACTTAGCCCTAAAGAAAATTTCTTTAGCTAAATGTCCGGAGTGTGGAGAACCCGCTTTACCACACCGAGTTTGCCCTAGCTGCAATCGTTATAAAGGCAAACTAGTACTTCCCTTTGAGAGCTAAGATTTTTCATGGTCTTGGCACCAAATGGCGTCACAGTAGCGCTTGATGCCATGGGGGGAGATTACGGTTCTGAGGTGAATGTCAGAGGGGCCTTACTCGCTCTTCAACACTCCCCTAACCTATCTATTTTGTTAGTGGGACAAGAAGCAGAACTGAAGTCTCAACTCAACAAACGGCGCTTTAAGCACCTCCTGAAAAAGGTAGAAAAGCGAATTGCTATTGTAAACGCTGATGAAGTCATCGGCATGGACGAGTCTGCCTCCACAGCCCTCAGAAAAAAAACTCGCTCAAGCATTCACATAGGCCTCCAACTTACCAAAGACAAAAAAGCAGATGCTTTTATTTCCATGGGACATAGTGGAGCAGTCATGGCGGCATCGATGGTCGTATTAGGACGCCTTCCCCACATCGAACGGCCTGCTATCATTGTGAAAGTCCCTACTAATACTGGCTTTGTATTTTTGTTGGATGCTGGAGCCAACGTTGATTGTAAGCCTGTGCAGCTAGTTCAATTTGCTGAAATGGGCAGGACTTATATAGAGACCATCGAAGGGCTTCCTTCTCCGAAGGTTGGTCTTCTATCAAATGGTTCTGAATCTCACAAAGGAACTGAAACCACTCGCCAAGCTCACGAGCTCCTGTTCTCCATTAAATTTCCAAACTATACTGGTTATATTGAAGGCTATGATGTTTTTAATCACAAAGTAGACCTCGTGGTCTGCGATGGTTTTGTAGGCAATGTGACACTCAAACTTGTTGAAGGATTCGCAGCCATGGTGGTGGTGTGGTTTCGCAAGGCCATCCGAAAAGATGTGAAGAGCCTCGTGGCCCTGGTGCTCATGCGAAACGTGCTCAAAAATTTCAAGAGTCAGTTCCATTATCAAGCGCATGGGGCAGCCCCCCTTTTGGGAAGCGACGGGGTCGTTTTCATTGGGCATGGAAAATCAAATGATCTCGCTGTTAAAAACGGTATTTTGGCAGCGGCCCAAGCTGGGCAAAGTAAACTTGTCGATAAATTGCGATATCAACTGGAACGTTCACTGCCCAATCAGGAAAAATCTCCGAAGGAATCCTAACTATGAACTATTTTTCTAAAATCATCGGCACTGGTTCCGCTTTTCCAGAACGGATCATGACCAATCATGACTTTGAAAATTTCGTTGAGACTTCAGATGAGTGGATCCGAACAAGAACCGGTATACAAACCCGAAGAATTGCTGATCATTCCAAAGGAGAATTCACATCCACGTTGGCTTTAAAGGCAGCTCGCAATGCGATCGAAATGGCTAATATTCCGGCCGATCAAATCGAACTCATCATCATAGGCACGGTAACTCCCGACAGTTTGATGCCAACCACGGCTAACTTAATTCAAGCCGCTTTAGGCGCCACCAAAGCTTTCTCATTTGATTTACAGTCGGCATGTTCTGGTTTTCTTTACGGACTTTCTATTGCGGATCAGTATATTCGAACCGGAATGGTTAAAACTGCTCTGGTTATTGGAGCGGAAACCTTATCAACACTGATTAACTGGCAGGACCGTGGGACTTGTGTTCTGTTCGGTGATGGTGCCGGCGCCGCTTTGTTGACCCGCACCACAGAAACAAACCACTCAATTCTTGGCACTAAGCTTTATTCAGATGGAAGCAAGGGTGATATTTTAAAGATCCCCCATGGAGGGTCCAAGTACCCTCACTACCTTCCGGAATATCAACACAAGCTGCACTCGATACACATGCAAGGGTCCGAAGTGTTTAAGCTGGCAGTCAGAAACATGATTGATGCTTCACTCGCTGTACTCAGTGACCATGGCTTAACTCCGGAAGATGTAGATTATTTCTTCTTTCATCAAGCCAACATGAGAATTCTCGATATGTGCATGAAGACCCTTAAAGTTCCGAAAGAAAAAACCTGGATCAACTTAGATAAATATGGAAACACGTCAGCAGCGACTTTACCCGTCTGCTTAGATGAAGCTTGGAGAGCCAAAGTTATTAAGCCGGGCGACTTAATTCTTATGGCTACTTTCGGTGGAGGCGTAACCTGGGCTAGTGGTTTAATTCGTCTTTAGGGAGATTTATGGCAGCACACAAACAACCCATTGGAGTACTTTTTCCTGGTCAGGGATCTCAGTATCCAGGAATGTCAAAAATCCTTATCGAACATTTTCCGTGGACCAAAACTTTGTTCGAGGAAGCTTCTGACGCTATTAGGGTAGACCTTCTAAAGCTCAGCTTACAGGGACCTTCCGAGGAACTTCAATTGACTGCCAATGCCCAACCCTCGATTTTGGTAACCTCGTATGCTTGGTATCAAGTACTCCATAAAACTCTTGGCTTTCGCCCTGCTGCTGGAGCAGGCCATTCTTTGGGTGAGTATTCGGCTCTTGTTTCCTCTCAAGCTCTTTCCCTATTTGATGCCGTTACCTTGGTCAGAAAACGGGGAGAACTCATGCAATTTGCTGTTCCAGCTGGCAAAGGGAAAATGTCTGCTGTAATCGGTTTAGATGACGATAAAGTGAAAGATATCTGTAACGCTGCTTCCACGGGAAACGATTGTTTGGTCGTGCCGGCAAACTTTAATGCACCTTCACAAGTAGTGATTGCGGGACATGCAGCGGGAGTAGATCGATTTGCAAAGTTAGCCAATGGCTCCGATAATCCCCACTGGAAAGCGCGAAAAATAATTCCTTTGAACGTGAGCGCTCCCTTCCATTGTCCGCTGATGGCTGACACGGCCAATGCTTTTTTGCCTTTTTTGGAAAAAATCAACTGGAGCGATCCTCAATTTCCTATCGTTTCCAACCTCGATGCCAAACTTCGAAACACGGGGAATGTAAGCTCAATACTTAAGGATCAAATTGACCATCCAGTTCTTTGGACTTCCTGTGTTCAGACTTTGGAACGCCATGGAATCAAAACTTACATAGAAATGGGTCCCAGCCGAGTTCTTAGCGGATTAGTAAAAAGAATTGTTGAAGGGGCATCGACTCTCTCCATCGATTCACTTGAAGACTTCCAAAAATTGGAAAGTTTTTTAAAGGAGACACAAAATGCTGCTAGCTAATGAAATTGCTTTAGTCACGGGTGGATCTCGGGGTATTGGCAAAGCTTGCTCGCTTGCTCTAGCCAAAGAGGGAGCTGAAATTATCGTGAACTACGTGTCTAACGAAGCCGCTGCTCAGCAAGTATGCGATGAGATTCGTGCGTTGGGAGGAAAAGCTTCAGCTATCAAGTTTGATGTGGGAAACGTAGCTGAAACCCATGAAGCTCTTCAAGGGCTTATCAAAGAAAAAAAATTCATCTCAATTCTGGTTAACAATGCCGGCATAACTTGCGATGGGTTGATGATGCGTTTTCCAACCGAGGATTGGGATCGGGTAATGAATACGAACTTGCGAGGGGCTTTTATCACGTCACAAGCGGTCATACGCGGAATGATGAAAGAACGTCGTGGTTCGATCATTCATATGAGTTCGATTGTAGGCATTACCGGAAATGCTGGGCAATCTGCGTATTGCGCAGCTAAAGCAGGGCTCATCGGACTTACGAAGTCGATGGCGAAAGAATTGGCTTCTCGTAATATCCGAGTCAATGCAGTTGCTCCTGGCTATATTGAGACGGATATGACGGATGCGCTCACAGCCGAACAAAAAGAAGGAATTTTGAAAGAGATTCCCTTAAATCGAGTGGGCAAGCCGGAAGAAATTGCTAGTGCTGTAGTGTTTTTAGCTTCTTCAAAAGCAAATTACATTACCGGACAAACCGTGATTGTAGACGGCGGCATGGGAATGTAATTACTTGTGTATTTTTTTGGCAATTGCCTGGACGAGATGAGAAGACCCTTCTCCCATCTCTTTATAATAAATAATGTGCAGATCCTTCAATAGCCCTAAGAGTTCATTGGGCTTATAACACTGGTCAAAATCGATCAGTGGATTCTGACTATTCAGTTTGTAGTGTTCTGTCGTGTACCCCTCAATAAGCACTGTTCCACCTGCTGCCAAACCTCTTTTAATTTCGCTAAAAAACCGGACCGCTGGTTTGTAGTACGTCATCACTACCGTGTTAAACTTCATCAGTGGCATCAAAAAAAAATCTAGATTTTGGACTTTGGCTTCAAGAGCAACTGATTTTTCTAAAGCTAACGCCTTTGCTTTTTCGATGGCCTGAGACGAGCAATCAAGCCCCTCAACCTTGAATCCTTGCTGCGCCAAGTAAACGGCATTGCGTCCCTCCCCCATGGCTACATCGAGCGCCAAGCCTTTTGACAAGAAGCCGACATAACTTTTTAAAAAATCGGAAGGCTCTTTACCATAAAGATACCCGGTTTTTTGATATCTCTCTTCCCAAAGCTGAGAAGCACTCTTTTTATTGGGATCAACCTCTGGATACTTGATATCGTCGAACATAGCGTCACTAGACCAAAGTCAAAGCCAGTTTTCAATCCCTTTTTTAATTGGAACTTTCCCGATCAACCCGTTACCCTTATTCAGTGAACGTACTTTGCCTTCAACAATCGTCCATCTTTGAAGCCTACGGCGGCATTGAATATTACCTTCATGATTTTCTCACTCTTTCGAGTGACATCTTGGGAACCAACCGTGTGGTTACGATGGTTCCTCAACGATCGACCGATTTCTCGTGCAGTCCCACTCGGTATAAAGTCATCTGCGTTCCACAAAAACGTCGTGGCTTTCTACGAAAACTGGAAAATCGTTTTTCGCCTCGGCTTTTTTCTGAAGCAAAGCAGACAGCACAGAAAAACAATACCAGTCTGATTATTGCTGGCCATGTTTCTTTAGCTCCTATGGCCCTAGCCCTTTCGAAGTCGCTCGGTATCCCCTATTGGACCATTGCTTATGGGCTAGAAGTATGGGGAGGAATGCGAACTCAAGATAGCTGGGCTCTCAGAAAATCCGATAAGATTATTTCTATTTCGAACTGGACCCGAAATATTCTAGAGGCCCGAGGGTATTCACCTGAAAGAATCAGTGTCGTTCATCCCTGTCTTTCTCCTGATTTTAATCAGATTCCCATTAGGAACGGACAAAAGGCTGCTAACCGCCCACTAAATATTTTGACTGTTTCACGTCTCGATGCTTCGGAACAATACAAGGGACATGATCACGTTATTCAAGCACTAGCGATGATCATGAAAAGCCATCCCGAATCTGTGCCGTTTTATACCATTCAAGGAACAGGTAATGACAAAGAACGCCTTGAACACTTAGTTTTTTATTATGGTCTTCAGGACTGGGTTACTTTTTTGGACAAAGTGGAAACGAGAGTAGCTCTTGTCTCTATTTATCAAGATCACGACTTGTTTGTCATGCCATCTCGGTTCGGATGTTGGAGCGGTAAATGGAAAGGTGAAGGCTTCGGAATGGTTTACATTGAAGCAGGAGCCTGTGGCTTGCCCAGTGTCGCCTATGATTGTGGAGGAGCTACAGATATCATTCGGACTGGGGAAAATGGTGTATTAGTTAAACCCGATAATGTCGAAGAGCTAGCGAAGACTTTTTTATCTCTAACCAATGATCGAACGCTGTTAAGTGAACTGGGACGAAAAGCAAAGCAAACCGCTGTGGAGTGCTTTTCCTCAGATGCTATCCGTAATGAGCTCGAACCTCTCTTACTATCAGGCCAAAGCGTCGCTAAAATCAGACCAAGTACCGATTCCGTTAATATTTCTCACTGAACTGACATTGTCTCTTAACACTGATTGGACTTTCACAATTGTTCTAATCTGGCTTGGGAGGTAGGGACTGTTGACTGATAATACTGATACTTTATCTTGACCGTCTCTGTAGTAATCTCGCCAATTTTGAAGTTTGCGTGGATAGGGCTCTAAATGAAGGATATCCTTGAGAGCGATTTTGGGGCACCGATAAATCCAATGAGTCCACCACATATTCAGTTTGGACGTGTGTGGTCCTCCTCGCTCACTCTTAAGAACTGGGTCGCCCGCTATTTGTTCCTCGGGCTTCAACGCTTCTAAAATCTTAAAAAACAGCTCTTCTAAAGCCTGCTTAGCATCTGTGTGAGCCGCAAATACAAACACGGGTTTTTCATCTGTTCGTTGTCGCGAAAAGGCCCCCAATCCAACAACCCATGCTTGAGTACTGTTGGGGTAAAAAAGCAGATGCAAATCATACTGCTGCAACAAAAAGAAAGGTACTTTACTTCGAATCCAATTATTTGCTCCAACCACTAGCATCGGATTTTTCATAGTATTGGAGTACCGGCGAAGAGTAGTTACTTTAGCCAACTCAACCAGTGCATTTAATGTTGCCTCTTCTTTATCCTTTCCAGCGCCCATAGCCGCTGTCTCAACTTCTCTTTGCGACGATGGCTTCAACAGTTCCAAATCCCCGGTTTGAAGCACTTCCGAAGCAATCAGCTCCCCGCGTTTCATTCGCTTTGGAAGATCCGCTAATGTTGCCTTTTTCATCCATTCATCTACCGCTTTTTTTCGAGAAACTTCCTTGTCTTTTTCAACTGCAAATACCGTCAATGGTCGTTCCGACAAAGGACAATCACCGGTTACCCGAGTGAGCCACAGATTTCCATCGGGGGTTCCGAATCTAGTACAAAAAATTTGGTAAAGAGGTGAAAAAGCGTAATTGGTATTTTTTGAAAGGCTTTCAGGCGGCAAATAATTTCCACGATCACAAGTACATTGCGGATGGGGAAAAACCAGGGATTCCATTTTTATTGCGGTACCATCCAAAGAAATTTCGTAAATGGTGTGGGCTGAGTTTTCGGCTAGAAGTTCGGTAATTAAATCTCTGCGAATGGTCAGCTCAGATAGAGTGGAATGTTGAGCCACAATGTTTCGTTGCTTCAGCCACAATCGTACACAATTGGAGCAAGGAGCCCCCTTTTCAGGGGCCAGGGCGAGCCCCAATAAAAATCCATCTTTAATTTTTAAAACATAAGGTTTAAGAGTGGCCGGCCGCTTCCAGAAATCTCCGCGTAACAACAATTTAAAACCCCTGTGGAAATGTTTTTGATTCGAGCGGCATTATAGGGATCTTGGAGACCGGGAACAAGAGACATTTTGCGGCACCGCGTTACCATGCATTTTTGGTGTTTTTCCTGTATAGTCCAATACTTATATTCTTGGGGGATCAGTATTGATAACAAATCTTTTCCAAATTTCCGGTAACTGCAACAGGACTTCTTTTTTTAAGAGCATAGAACTCGTATTCAAAGCTTTCGTCAGTTGCCCCAAAGTATGTTTGCTTAAATAGTCACTTGCTAGAGGCGCATAACTTAAATGCCAACGCTCAGGACTTACCCCTCCACGGTCACTTTCGTAAGGTCTAAAAAATCCAAAAATATCCATGTTTGTATCCAGCCATTCGTGGAGGTCACCAAAGAGAGCTCCTTTTTCAAACTCTTGGGGAATAAGCTGAAAATTCTGCCCGGGTTGAAGTCGAGACTGATCAATCACGTCAAAATCTGTTCCCCAATGATGCCGACTAGCTCCAGGCAAAGCCGACCAGCGAAGGATCAGATCAATCAGCACCTGAGGCGGCTGTTCCGACACGTTCACCCCCCTACCCTGGGAATCCGGAACTGGGCGTTTTCCACTCACTTTCTCATTCCAAATCATCAACTGCCGATCAAAACTTCTAAAACCGCTACAAATAGCCAAGTCGAACCCTGCTTTAGCTGCGGCATTTTTTAATTTGGTGAGAGGCTGAACTACTTTTTGGTGAACTCGATGCCCTCCCGAAAATACTTCTGTGTGGGAGTCGGTGCGGCCAGTTAAAATCTCTTCTAAAAGTGACATGTTTTCTATTCTAACAAACTGAAAGAAAGAAGCTATATCTGGCCTGTTTCTTTGTACCAGTTATGAGTTTCCTTCAGAGTCTGAAGAAGATCAGGCGATGATTTCCAAGCGAATTGCTCTGCAAATTTCTGCGAAGACACTACCCACCGATCGGGCCAGATTTCCTGAGCTCGATCCCCACTTAACGAAGGAATTGCTTCTCGCCACGATGGAACTGCGTCCACTGCTTTAGCAATACCCTTTAAAAGAGTTTGGGGCACTCTCAGTAGCACTCCCCTTTTATCCGCAGCTAAAGCAGCCGTTGTGATAAGTGCCTCGTCAGTAATCACTTCATCACAGGCAACAAAATACTCTTTCAATGAGAGTTCACTGTAGCTTAACGGAGCCTTGAGTGTTTTTAGAATTGCATCAACCAGGTCATTCACCGCAATATAGCTATAATATTTAAGTTTCAATCCTGGTTTAAATAAAATTCTCCCTTTAACCATTTTAAATAATGGTAAAGTAGCTGAATCACGCGCTCCCAAAATGATGGGCGGACGCAAGCACACATAATTACGATTCCCGAATTCTTTTTGGAGGCGCTTTTCCATTTCAAGTTTGGAGCGCCCATACCAGGTTACTGGCACATTTCCATCACGTTCGGTTTTAGCAACTTGCCCTGGCTCACAAGGCCCGCTCGCCGCTTGGGAAGAAAGAACGATTGCTCGCTCAAAACTTGTATTTCTAAACAAATTTAATGTTCCATTTACATTTGTTTCTAAAAATTCTCTCTTTTCCCGCGCAAAAAGAAGACCTGCACAATGGATCAGATGGTCTACTTTCACATCTTGGAGATTTTCCCATTGGGGGGCCGCTGTCTCAACAATTCGAAATCTTGAACTTTTGAAATCAAGACCATCCATTAAACCTTGCTTCTTTAATTTATCTCGGTTTCTAATGGGGATAATTATCTCGCTGTAGGACGGGTCAGAGGCCACACGTAACAACAGGTTTCTCCCAACAAATCCGCTAGCTCCTGTGATCAAAATCTTCATAGTGTTTTCTCGTAGATCCGATAAGTTTTATAGCGGGAAGCCCCCATAAGCTCTAAGCTTCTCATCATTGGTAGATTACTTTCTTCGATCCACGACAACTCCCCGCCGATCAACTTTTTTCTTCCTCTTTGAATGCTTTCAAAATAAAAGACGGCGGGAATTCCTAAGTTTTCAAACTCTGGCTTTACCCCTAACACTGCCAGCCTTGCCTCTTTAGTGCTCTTTGTTTTTAATGACCATACAAAACTCAGCACACGCATCAGGCCTCGATGTTTTCTGGCCTTCAACATAAACTCATTAATGTTGGGAAGAAGCATTGAGAAACCAATCGCTGTCCCTTCTTTTTCTGCAATCATCACAAATTCTGGTTGAACAATCTGCTTTAAATCAGCACTTGCAAATTGAAGTTCCTCGTAGCCCACTGGCACGAACCCCCAATTGCGTTTTAAGGTACTATTGTATAACTCTTGTATGATCTTTAATTCCTCGTTGAGCTCTTTGAGACGCAGATTGCGAAAAACGATTCCACTTCGTTTTTTTACTCTTTCCACAACACGATTTATTTTTTCCGGGACCTGGACATCGGCTGACAAATAATAGGCATAGAGGTTTCGTACTGACTGGAGTCCCAATTTTTCGTAAATAGCCTGATAATAATCGGGATTAAAGGGCATCATGACCATGGGAGGCGAATTAAAACCCTCAACCAGGAGTCCACACTCATCGTTGATACTGGGATTGTAAGGTCCCCGAGCTGAGTGTAACCCTTGTTTTTTTAGCTCGTCCTCTGCAGTTTTCAATAAAAGACTAGCTACTTCGACATCATTTATAAAATCAAAAAACCCGAAAAATCCGACTCGATCCTGATAAAACTCATTGTGAGCACGATTCACTATGGCCGCAATTCGCCCTGCTGGCTCACCATTTTTGTAAGCAATAAAAAGAGAAACTCGACCCCGCTTCGCAAAAGGAGCTTTCGGACCTAGAAGTTTAGCGACACTGCCCGGAAAAGGAGGAACGAGATGAGGATTAGTTTGATGAAGTTTCTCGGGTAGCTCCTCGAACAACTTCATCATCTTGTTGGTTTGCACTGCTAAAATCGTAACCATTTCGTTTTGTGCCTCCCGTATAGGCCTCGTCGTCAAAGATTCCCATCTCTTTACCCAGTCGTCCAAAAGTCTCCAGAACATAATCGAGTTCTTGGTCGGTGTGAGTTGACATGTAGCTTGTGCGAATGATGGCTTCGCCATACCTAACGGCGGGGAACACAGCGGGAGTTGCAAAAATACCCGCTTCGTAAAGCTTTTGCGCAAACATAAAAGCTTTTACTTCGCTACCAATCAGAATAGGCACAATCGGAGTCTGAGTGGTACCAATTCGAAATCCTAAACTCTTAAAGCCTTCATGCATTTTTCTTGTATTCTTCCAAAGCGGCTCCATCAACTCCGGCTCACTTCTCAGAATCTGCAAAGCCTTTAGAACTCCTCCAGCAACCGCTGGGGCCAGGGATGCAGTAAACATAAAACATCGAGCTTTGTGTCTTAAATAATCAATCACATATTCGGGGCCTGCTACAAACCCACCCATCGAACCGAGACTCTTTGAGAAGGTTCCCATCACTAAATCAACGTCTTGGTTCATTCCAAAATGATGAACTGTTCCTTCGCCTTTTGGGCCCAGTACTCCCAAAGCATGGGCCTCATCCACGTAAATGCGGCAACCATACTCTTTTGCGACTTTTGTCATCGCAGGAAGGTCCACAATATCTCCTGACATACTAAACACGCCATCTACGATAAGTAATTTGCCAGCTGTATTAGGAAGGCGAGCAAGCCTTCTCCGAAGGGCATCTGCTGAGTTGTGCGCAAAAGGAATAGTCTTAGCTGCGGATTGACGACACCCATCCAAAATACTCGCATGATTTTCGCGGTCGCAAAGTATGGCATCGCCTTCTTCTAGAAGAGTCGCTAAAGCACCCTGATTGGCGAAAAATCCAGTCGAAAAAAGAAGAACGGCTTCTTTCTGAAGAAAGTTTGCAAGCTCCTCTTCCAGTTGTTCATGAAGGCGGATGTTTCCATTTAAAAATCGCGAGCCAGTACAACCAGAACCGTATTTTTTGGCCGCGTCGCAAGCCGCTTCAATGACTCGACGGTCTTGGGCCAAGCCCAAGTAGTTATTCGAGCCAATCATGATTTTGTTTTTTCCCTGGCAGACTACTTCGTTACCACGGGTTTCTTCAATGGAGCGAAAATAGGGATAAACGCCCATTTGGCGAACACGATTTGCTTCTTCAAAAGCAGCGCACTTTTGAAAAATATCTTTGCTTTCGGCAGTCGTCGGCTGGGTGGCCGTTTTAGCTTGAGTATTTTCAACCATTTGATCTTCCATCATCTCCCCTTAGCTCATTTTCATCATCCACCGGCTGCCCCTAATTAACGCTCAGCCCCATATAGAATCTTACAAATGGAAAGTCCTGTCAATTCAAGCTGTTACTGAATTCCATTTTATTTTTGAATGGCATTCACTCTCTGGGTTTTTTTCGCCCATGAGAACTTGCCAGAAACCCAGTCCTGTACGAGACTGAGGCGCCCCTTTATCACATTTGGGTTAGGCATAGCGAGGGAAAAATGGGAATCAAGGAACGAAAAGCGCGCGAAAAAAGTCAGCGGACTAATGATATTCTTGAAGCTGCTCGCCAGATATTTGAAAGAAAAGGCTTTTTAAATACCCCCCTTCAGGATGTCGCCAAAGAAGCAGAAATCAGCGTCGGGTTGATTTATCGGTATTTTTTATCGAAAGAGGATATTTTTGCTTCCCTGGCCCTGAAAGGAGCTGAACAGTACGACAAGCGCCTTGAAACGCTCATTAAGAAAGCCAAATCAGCAAAAAATCGATCCCAAGTTACTGATTCACTCGTTGAAGTGGCAGAATCGTTCTTTGCTTTCTACGGCCTCTATGGAGAATATTTCGATATGCTCCTTTATTCCTACAAAGGCATGAAAGAAGTACAAATTCAGGCAACTACCCTGACTCGGCTCATGAGTGTCACCCTTTCCAGTTTGGACCGATTAAAAACTTTTGTTCAGGATTCCCCATTCTTTAAAGCTAAAGATGAAGATGAGGCGCTTCGAACTGTTTTTTTACTGTGGGGACTTCTGTTGGGGTGTCACAAACTCTTTGATTCTTCAGGAAGGGGTCACCTTTTTGCTTTTCAGAAAGACACGTTTATACGACAAATTATTGAGCAGATTTTTTCTGGAGTGGCAGCTTCCACGAGTGACTTAAAAGACTCAGCTCACTTCCGATCTAAAACTTCGAAACCCTCTGCTTCGCAGGACTTCCTTTGAGTTTTTATCTTACTTTAGCTTTTATCCTATGGACCACTGTGGGATGCCAATCCTCCCCCAGTACCTTGGTTCACAACAGCAAGCACAATAATTTACAGCTTTCCATACACGGACATCGGGGCTCAAGGGGAACACACCCCGAAAACACTATTGCTGCTCTTTCAGAGGCAGCAAATGCTGATATTACTTTTTTGGAGCTTGACCTCACCCTCTCAAAAGAAGGAATTCCAGTCTTATCTCATGAGCCGGTCATTTCGGCAGACTTGTGTTTGGACTCCAACAAAAAACCCCTCCTGAAAATCATTCCTGTCAGAAGTCTGACCTTAAAACAAATTAAAAGTTTCGATTGTGGAAGTGTCCCCAACCCTCAGTTTCCAGAACAACAATCAGTTCCCAACTCTTCGATTCCTACCCTCGAAGAAGTTTTGGTCTGGTTAAAGCAAACACAAAACAATACCGTTCATCTGAACATTGAAACCAAAATGATTCCGGCCAAACAAACGCTGGAACTCCCCCCTAAAGCTTTTACCGGTTCTGTAATAAACCTCCTCAAAAAGTATGGCATGATTGAACGTTCCGTTCTCCAAAGCTTCGACTTCCGAACTCTGCGTTGGGCGAAAACCCTAGCTCCGCATCTGCGTCTCTCTGCTTTATTCGCCAGCCCCTCTGATATTTGTACAACGACAAAGAATCTCGGAGCCAACATTGCATCACCCCAGTTTTCTTGGTTAACATCAGACATGGTCAAAGAATGCCATGCCCTGGGTATTGAAGTTCATCCCTATACTTTGAATGATGAAACTGATTGGAATCGTGCTCTGCAACTAGGGGTCGATGGCATCATTACCGATTACCCGAGAAAATTAAAACAATACCTCTTATCTAAAAGCTAATATGCAATCTCAACCAATGAATTTGCCGAAACTACCTGCTCACACCGTTCGAGGCGTTTTTTCTGATCTTGATGACACTTTGACTGACGAATCTCTTCTTTTGCCGGACACGCTGGAAGCTCTCCACCAATTGAAACGACAAGGACTTTGGTTAGTTATTGTTTCGGGACGACCAGCGGGCTGGGCTGATTCAATCATGCGCTTAGTACCCCTCGACGCTATGATTTTTGAAAATGGTGCTGGACTAATGTGGCGAGATAAGGACCGCGTGCGTACCCACTGCTTGGCTTCGAATACGGACCTGCAAAGCCAAAAAAAGATTCTTCAGGATTGCTTTGATCATATTAAGCAAAACATTCCTGAAGCAAAACTGGCTACTGACCAGCCCTACCGACTTTTTGATTATGCTATTGATTTTCAGGAGGAGCCTCCGCGCTTATCAGAGGAACAAGTAAACTGGATATTAAGCTTCCTCGCTCATGACAGCCGAGTGACCGCAAAATTGAGTTCGATTCATATCAACTATTGGGTTGGAAAACACACCAAATTAACCGCTTGCCAATATCTTTTGAATCAATTTGGCAAAGAATATGGCGCGAGTCAGCAAACGGTAGTTTATTCTGGCGACTCTCCCAACGACGAACCTCTTTTTGGTTTTTTTGATCTCAGTGTTGGAGTAGCGAATGTTCAGAAGTACCTGCCAATCATGAAACAACATCCTCGATACATAACTCCGAGCGCTGGGGGACGCGGTTTTCAAGAACTCGTCCAGCACCTTTGTCAGAAAGGTATGCCGTGAGCAGGGGTCGAAATAAAAGCAGAATGAAAGTAATCCCCGGCGGTAAGCAAATGTCGCTGATCAGGGACACCGAAGAAGTCATAAAATTTCTGCAATTTGCTTCTCGCGAAACCATGATCGATGCTACCAGTGTGGAATCAAAGGTGTCGGCATGTCAGAGCTTTTTCAGACATATTCTCGAGGAAGAGGACCATGTAGATTACATGTTGGCTAATCTCGATTCGCTTTTAGCTAGAGAAGCTCATTCAGAGCAGAGCTTAAGTTGTTTCACTCGCGAGGAAAAAAAAGATTTAATCCGCTGCTCACTCGAAGATTACCGTGCTTGGAGCTCTGATCCCTTTGGCTGGGAAAGAAAAATTCATCAGAAAAACGTTACCCCTCCCAACGAGGACAGAATCACAACTAATTCAAAGAAGCGCGTCCTTCAGTTACCTATTCGAGATGATTTTTCAGTCGAAGTCTCTTTGCCAGCGGAAGGATTATCGATCGATGAATTTCAGCGATTGGGAATGTTTCTTTACCCTTATTGCAAGGGCATCAGTTTTGGCACTTCGATTCCCTGGCCTGGGAAAGAATAGCTAGTTTAGAACCAGATCATAGGTGGATGATTATCGTGGCAAGCTACTTCTGCATACTTGTACATAAAATTTACCAATTGATTAATGACTTCGTACGACTTGGTTTCTTTGTCTATTTCACACCCGTACTCTAAGCCCGCTCTCCCATTTTCATCAAAGGGAATAACCCGTTTAACTTCCATAACCAAGCGAAGATACGTTTGAGGAGTAAAATAAAAACGCAAAGCTATCTTTTGGTTAGCCTTAAATGGCATTTCGGGACGGTCTTCTCTAAATCTCAAACCGGAAAAACTGATATCGAGAACTTCTACGTGGGTCAAAGAACCTTTTTCTGCAAAGCTATAAACCCCCAAGACTCGATTGAACAACACGCGCTCGTATTCACGACGACGTTCTTCATTTTTATTCTTGCGATAAGAATTCAAATCAATAATACGTTCTTTTCCGCCCTTGCCGGGTGATTTTCTCTTATCCATTTTTTTTCCGAAAATTATTAGTTTGGAAGCACACTTGATAGGGACAAGATAAGTATACATCGATGAACGGGTAGTAACAATGCAAACACTTTTTATTTCAGTGTTGCGGTGCGGTCTGTTTTTAAACACGGTGCAGGAACTAGGCTTGAATGCTAATGAGTTCGAAAATATTCGACAGTCTTTTCAAGGCCCAAATCCAAGTCGACTCTAGGTTCCCAATGCAGGATGCTCTTGGCCAACGTAATATCAGGACAACGTGTCTTCGGATCATCTTGCGGTAAAGGCAGATATTGAATTTTTGACTGGCTTTTGCAGAAACGAATAATTTTCTCAGCAAATTGATTAATCGTCATTTCTTGGGGATTGCCCAAATTGATTGGCTCTGCATGATCGGAACCCATCAACTGAACCAACCCACCAACTAAATCATCTACAAAACAAAAGCTTCGAGTCTGCATTCCATCGCCAAAGACGGTCACCGGCTCATTCGCAAGAGCCTGCTTACAAAAATTGGGAACTACCCTTCCGTCATCGGGTCTCATGCGAGGCCCATAGGTATTAAAAATCCGAGCAATACGGGTTCTCACGTGGTGTACTCTTCGATACGCCATCGTAAGGGCTTCCATGTAACGCTTAGATTCATCGTAACATCCTCTCGGTCCGATTGGGTTCACATTACCCCAATAGGTTTCCTGTTGCGGATGCTGGAGAGGATCGCCGTACACTTCCGAGGTTGAGGCAACCAAAATTGGACAATCTTTTTCTTGTGCTAACTTTAAAATATTATCACTGCCTATTGCCCCCACATGCAGTGTTTCGATGGGAAACTTCGCATAATCAACTGGGCTCGCTGGACTAGCTAAATGAAAAATACCGGCAAGTTGACCAGAAATTTTCAGAGGAGAAACCAGGTCCTGTTCCACAAGAGAAAAACTTCTTCTTCCCAACAAAGACTTGATGTTTTGTGGACGACCCGTGATGAAGTTATCAACCACAACTACTTCGCAGCCATTTTCAATTAATACTTCGGAAAGATGGGAGCCAATAAATCCTGCACCTCCAGATACTAAATATCGTCCCTTAGGCAGCTGAAATTTCATATCGGGTCCGGTTGTCCAATACAGTAGTGTTTAATGCCCTGGCTTTCTAGGCTTTGCCGGTTGTAAAGATTTCTTCCATCAAAGATTACCGAGCTCTTCAGTTCACGCTTTATTAATTCAAAATCTGGAGTCCGAAATTCATTCCACTCAGTCAGCACGGCTAGTACATCAGCTCCTCTGATAGCATCATAGGCTTGCTCAACCAAAGTTACTTTGTCCTGGAAATAATGTTTCGCTTCACTATTGGCTACTGGATCATAAGCCCTGACTGTACATCCCATTTTAATGAGTTCGGAGATAAGGCTCACAGAAGGCGCTTCTCGCATATCATCCGTTTCTGGCTTAAAAGAAAGACCCCAAACAGCCACGGTTTTCCCATCTAAAACAGAACCAAGGTGCTTTTTTATTTTTTGAAGCAAAATTAATTTTTGTTTTTCGTTAATGGCATGCACGGCTTTAAAAAGATCCAAAGACAAGCCATATTCCTGTCCTAAGTGAATAAGCCCCTGAACGTCTTTCGGAAAACAAGAACCACCATATCCGCATCCCGGATATAAAAATTTGGATCCGATTCGACTATCAGTTACCAAAACACGCCGAACGTCCTGAATGTTTCCGCCCACTCGCTCACATAGATTGGCCATTTCATTGATAAAAGAAATCTTCATCGCCAAAAATGAATTGGCGGCATATTTCGATAACTCGGCAGAACGATTATCCATGAAGAAAATAGGATTTCCGGAGCGAACGTAGGGCGCATACAAATCAGCCAAAACTTGCTTGGCCCACTCTGATTGTGCTCCTACTACTACCCTTTCCGGTTTAAAAAAATCATTTACTGCGGTGCCTTCTTTCAAAAACTCGGGGTTAGACACCACTTCTACTTGGTGCGGAACGCCTTTAAGAACTTCTCTCACTTTGTCCGCAGTTCCCACCGGAACAGTGCTTTTCAGGACCACAACGGTGTTTGACTTGATGTGCTCCCGAATAGTTTTCGTAGCCGCAAGCACGTATTTTAGGTCGAGTCCCCCCGTCTCAGTGGTCGGAGTTCCAACAGCTACAAAGATAACTTGGCTTTTGCTGATGGCAGTGGGCAAATCAGAAGTGAAGGATAATCGTTTTGCTTTTCGATTTCGTATCACTAGCTCCTCGAGGCCAGGCTCGTAAATGGGAATTTCCCCCTGCTCGAGTTTACTGATTTTTTGTTGATCAATATCAGCACAAACAACATGATTACCCGAGTCAGAAAAACAGGCTCCAGCTACTAATCCCACGTATCCTGTACCTAAAACGCAAATTCTCATGTTTTTGACTCCGATTCTGATGGGACCCTTCTCTGAGGCTCAAACAAGGCTAATTTTCAAGTTTTTTATGTTGTGAGACACTAAGGAAAATTTTAGACTGGGCCGGATTTTAAGTCAACGAAGCGTCCCGTTGAGATGATTAGAAATAAGGTCAAATTAACGATGAAATTGCCGAATCAAAAACTAAAAACTCTAATAAAAACAGTTTTGGGCTTAGCCCTAGTTGTTTGGGTACTTCGAGACAAAATGATCGACTTTGATTTGTTAAAGCATCTTATCTTTAGCCCGCTAAATCTCGCCGTGGCTTTTGTTTTTCTTGCTACTTCTTCTCTCCTATGCACATCTCGATGGCTGATTTTAGTTAAGGCACAAGGGCTCTACTTAAACTTTAGGGATTTGTTTTCACTGACCATGATTGGTAATTTTTTTAATACTTTCATGCCAGGATCAGTTGGCGGCGATCTCATGAAAGCGTGGTATATTGCAGGCAAAGAACCGAACAAGCGAATCAAAGCAGTTTTTACCGTGATTCTCGATAGAGTGTTGGGGCTTTCGGTGATTATCGCTTATGCTGCTTTTACTTTACTCATTTTTTCTAACTGGCTTCAGGGAAAACCCCAACTCCAAATTCTTGCAGTCACCATTTGGACGTTTTCATTCATGTTCATTTTATTTTCAGCTCTTTTTTTCTATGCTCCCATTTGGAAGAGTAATATTTTCAATCGAATCAACCGAAAGTTGCGATCCTCTGCACGATTAGGAAAACTACTCGATGCCGCTTTTATTTATCAAAATCATCCTAAACAATTACTAGCAGCACTGTTTCTGTCAGCACTATCAATTCTCAGCGCTAATTACTTTCATTTTCTGGAAGGAAGTTTGTTAGGGATTCGGCTAAGTCTGGTCCAATATTTTGTAATTGTTCCCATTTCAGTAACCGCTGCTGCTGTTCCTCTGCTTCCGGGAGGAATTGGAACAGGCCAAGTTGCTTTTTACACTCTCTTTAAGTGGATGGGTGTGCAATCACCCGAGCAAGGGGGAACACTTTGTACTTTGATGCAGATCTATAATGTTCTCTTTAATTGTTTAGGATACTTTTTTTATCTCCGTTTCAAGAGACTTCCTTCATCTCAGCTAGATAAAAACTCTATTGCCTCTCTTTCAGATGCGATGACTTTTTGTGAGAAATAAACACTGATGACTCATTCCTCTAAAGCTATCGTTCTTTCAATTGAGAAGTTTGGTGAAGCTGATTGTTACATCCGTTTTCTAACACAAAAATGGGGAGTTATTTCGACGCTTGCGAAATCTGCCAGAAAAAGTAAAAAACGCTATATCGGAGGGCTTGATCTTTTTTGTCACAATGAGATTTTTCTGAGAGGGGATCCTAAAGACAGACCTTATTTACTTGAATTAACTGTTATCAATTCTTTTCCACAGATTCGTGAAAGCTTAGAAAAAGTTATGATTGCGGGAAAAGCCGTACAATGGATAAAGAAATTAGCAGATGTTCCAACGCCAATGCCCAATCTTTATAGCCTTCTTGGTCAAACTCTCGCTCTCATTGAAAAAGAAACTAATATTGAGCGATTGGATTTGCTTGTTTTAGTTTTTAAATTGAAATTGCTTAGTTTTTTGGGGTTGAGCCCACAGCTTGAAAAGTGTGCTCGATGTTCTGGGGATTTAGACAACTCTGCTGTTTTTGATCTGAGTTCAGGGGGAGCGGTTTGTCAGACTTGTATTTCTGGACAATCTTTCCAATCTTTTCATTTAAGAACTGAGCAGAGGATGATTTTGAGTGTGGCAGAAAAAATGAAAATGCCTCAATGGGATAGTTTTTTGGTTGCTCAAGAACAGGTTATTCCCCTCAGCCATCTTCTGACTCAATTTGCTTCCTTTCATACTCAAATTCTTTTGCCCGTCTAAATGGCTGACTGGAGTGTTCAAAGAGAATACAGCTGACAGCAGCTTAGCCAATTGTCTCAACCCATTGTTATTACTGTATTTTTCCGATCGTCCTCTCGACTGGATTGACAGTCTGAAATGACTCAACACAGAGAAGCGGGGTCTCCCCGCTTAAACTAGGCACAAGCAATGTTGGCGAGATTCTTGCTCTCTCCTCTCAATAGACAGACTTACTTTACGGCAACTTGGAGTTACAACGATGAAATACACCCTGACTCGCATCTTGGCGGCATTCACTTTATGCTTTCTTCCAGCTAATTTGGGCAGAACTCAAGTAGTTCTGCCCCCTAGCTCGGACTACAATAACGCTGAAAATTATTACCACGATTGTGTGGGTAATAACGGAGAACAACACTCTGGCCTGTGCGAACAACAAACCAATCTTTTATTCCCAGAGGATAAAGAAGATTATCGCGATGAAGTCGCGACCTCTGAGCCCTCAGTGGAACCAGAACGCGACTCTCTTCAACCTTATGAAGCGTCTTTAGGGGATTAGTGTGTCTTAAATCCCTGTTCGAGGGGCCACATAGTTATTGCCTGGTTTACCAACCTTTACATAGCGATAGTAAGAAATTCCTATAAAAGCAATTTGAAGCACTAAATAGGTGAGAACATAGCTAAGCCCACCCGATCCAAATCCATAGGAATGGAGCCCTACTCCCAGCACAAAGTTAACACCGTACCAAGCCATCACCACTCCTAAAAATGAAAGCACAGTCGTTGCTACGAAGCCAAACCCTTTTAACCACCCAGTGAATCGACCGTGGAGTACGGCGATATAAAAGAGAAGAGCAATCAGAGCCCAAACTTCTTTAGGATCCCATCCCCAAAATCTTCCCCAAGAATAATCCGCCCAAACTCCACCCAGAATAGTTCCGGCAGCAAGAAGAATGACTCCGATTTGCATTCCTCGATACATGAACAAGATGTTTTGCTGAATGCCTTTAGCTTCCTGCGGTTTAAAAATATACATTCCCAAATTGAGATTTCCCAAGCAGGTGGCGACTGCAAATGCCGCATAACTCAAAGTAATGCACAACACATGAATAGTGAGCCAAAAATTACTGCGCAAAACTGGCACCAACGGATGAATTCCTGGATCGAGAACCGAGGGAAGATTATCCGCTAGCACCAAACCGGCAATCGAAAACACCAGCGCAGCAGCTGGAATAATAATGTTTTTATAAGCTCCCCAAATCATGAGAGCAAAAAGTATACAACCCCAGCTCACCCATACCACTGATTCATACATATTGGTTACGGGAGGTCTGCCCGAAATAAGACATCGCAAAACAAAACCATAAGTGTGTATGCCAAAACTAACAAACAGTAGGGCAACTCCAGTTTGCTTAAAAACTTTCCTGTCCCCCACCAATCCCAGAATCAGGGCAACCAAAGCAAGAGTGTATCCTACCCAGGCCCAACGAAAGGGTCTAAAATGATTGTAATGAATCTCACGGTTCAATGAAGCCGCACTGGGGTAATTCCCTTTCGCCAACTCATCTCGAAGAATAACTTTTAGTGTGGGGGCACAGCGATTCCATTCATCGGCTTTTTTTCCTCTAAAAGCTAAACTGCACTCTTCGAGGACTAATCCAAACTTGTCATGCGCCGCCACTTCATAAGGGGTAGCCCGTTTATTGATAAAATCAGCAAGCGTAAACCACGCTTCGTCTTGATTTTTAGGATTGGGTAATAGCGCTAACGATGTGGCAGTGATAACAGATTCGACAAGGCTAACTTTGTTCTGGAGTTCCAATGCTTTTTTATCAAGCTCACTCAAGCGCTCCTTGCTCATTTGCTTATCGCTAGCTTGTCTCACTGCTTGATCAAGAGTTTCCAAATCTCTTATTTCATCAAATCGAAAAAATTGATTTTTAACCTCAAGACCCAATTTTTCCTTAAGGGGCTTATAATCTACTCGAATAAAAGATTCGTCTTTATATTCTTCTTCAAAAGCAAGTAACCACCCCCAAACGACTTCAACCGCTGATAGTCCTTTCCAGCTTGATTTACCAGTAACATAAAGCACACTCTCTCGTGCAAAAGTGTCGAAAGGCTTAAGCCGTCCTCGATCCTGAATCGCAAGCGACTCGATCATGTCCCACTGAAATCCCTCTCGTTTTTGAAGCTGCCCGAAACTGACTTGAGCTGCTAATAAGAAAGCTAATACTAATAATTTGGCGTTCATGCCGTCTCCTTTTGGCCACCCAGAAAAACCTTTAGGTAATGCGGATTCAAATAAAACATTAAGCTTATGCCTAAAGTCATAATGAGTGACCCCAAGTATTTTAACACCCTACCGGGATCAAAGTTTACCGCTAGTACTGACACAGCAGGTTCACCCGGGGTAAGCTGATAACTAGCTTGATAGAAGTAATACCCCCCATACTTCAGAGGTTCATTCATAGAGATGACTGCTTTTTTCTGTTCATCCTGATTGGGGTCTTTTACGGTGACATTACTTGTGAAACTAGCAGCCTGCTGAGTTCCCGGGTTAGTCCCCATGGTAAACTTATCCAGATAAATATCGAAGGGTAGCATTAAACTGTCTCGATGATATTGAACAACAACATCTTTTCCCCCAACAGAAAACATTTTCCCCATTCCTTCTAAAAGCCAAACCGAAGGATATGAGTCCACTTTGACTTTTATCGCTGTCAAAAACGGCTCATCTGCTCCCTGCAATTTCTCCACTGATCTTGGCTCTTCCTTTTGAACCGAAAACGGTAACCACTCCTTCACTTCAAGTTCGATATTCATCCAACCCGTCGGCACTTTTTTCCCAGGCGCGATTTTTCCTTCGGAGTTCAAATCCCCGGAAGCACCAAAACTGCGATAGAACAATTCGCTATCACTACTGTTCTGAGCCAAGTACAACCGTCCCCGTGATCGCCCCACTCCCATCAACTCTTGCTCCTGCTGAGGCGGCATTAAAGAAAGGGCGACCTCGAAACGAGGTTTACTTTCGTCTTTACGCTTGTACTGCGTATTATGCTCGGGCATCAGGGCAAACAGAATAAATCGCTCGGTCTGGTTAGAATCTTTTCCTTTTCTTACCGAAACTTCAGTGGCTGGATTTCTGGGATCTGCTGAACGACTGATTAATTTGTTATTCTCAACGACTGCATAAGGCAAATACCTATCTACTCGTATCTCAAACCCAGATTTTTCCAGCGGACGCCATTGATTGATGAGATCTGAAACTTTGAGCGCGAATCTCTGCCCAGCTACGTCCACTAAAAGAGTTCCTTTGTCTGCTACTTTTGCTGCTTCTGGCTTCTTGGGTTTCTGAGACCAAAAGTTTTTTTCATCTTCGGGAGTCCACAACTTCTGAAAAGTAACAATCGCCGGCCCCAAATTAAGCTCTGCTTTTTTTTCCTGGGGATCTGCTTTCAACCATTCCTGAATTCTGAATCGGTTATTCGAAAGCGCTATCTTTAGAGCAGGAGTTCCCAATCCCTTTGTTGGGCTCATGATCATTTGATTTTCTGGAACGGCTCTAGGAATAAACTTCTCGACTACTAAAGTGCCCGCTGACTTTTCACTTTTGTCTTTAAAAACAATCTCAACTATTTTCCCTTCCCGAGGCACATGACTTTCCGGAATAATAATTTCCTGCTTCTTGGTAGACTCCTCACTATCCGTCGCCTGCTTAACAATGGTTAACTTGAGATCGTTCAACATTACTTCGCGGTTTTGTTGCATTTCAGAAACCTGAAGGTTTCCATCGATTCCATATTTTTGTGTTACGAAAGCTCCAACTAAAATAATGATAATTCCGAGGTGAGTTAGTACAAACCCAGCCTGTCGCAACTTCCAGGGATAGCGGGACATTGCCGCACAAAAAACATTAAGTCCGAGAAGAAAAAGGACTCCCCCAAACCACCATCTTTGGTAGACTGCAACTTGGGAGCCTCTCATGCCGTAAAAGCTTCCCATCATCGTGGCGTAAGCCAGGACCGCTGATAACAAAAGCAACGAAAACACTGCCAATTTTACAGAAGAAAAAAACCTGAACAACCCCTTAAGCATTGTCATTCCTTTCAGGGCCCAACTGAATTTTCAACATGTCTTTGTCAGCAGTTTCATATTCCGTTGAAGAGTTCCAATAGCCCTTTCGAATATACGCAAGTCCAATGGCTCTCGAAGAATCTTCCGGGAACTCCACTGCAGAAACAAGTTCTCCCACTCGCTTATCACCATCGTCGACAAGGACTGGTTTTCGTAAATAATCCCTGCTTTCCTGCGTTTTCAATTCTACTACAAAAAGTTTTCGATTGACTTGTCCGTAGGTAAAAATTCTCTCTACCACCTCTTGTCCTGGGTAACAGCCCTTATTTCGAGCGACATGGTCCTCTAAGTTAGCTTCTAAAATGAGATCTTTATCGGTGATTTCCCAACCCATCCAAGGCATCCCCGCCTGAATACGATAAAAATGAAAGACATGGGTACCCAACAGGTCGAAACCCTTTTTGGAAAGGGCGGTAATGAAAGCGAGTGCATTATTTCTTTGGAGCTGACACCAAACTAGAAAAGGACGGCGATTATCAATCCATGTTTCCACTCCAACAGAATCCAATGTTGATTGAGTTACTTCCAAGGCAGCTCCCAACTTCCAACCTAGCTTTTTCTCAAGTTGCTCCGGCGTTGCCCATAGGCCCAAGACCACAGAGTCTTGTCCCGCCGTCTGTGCTTCAAGTTTTTCCTGGAAGTGAAACCGATCGATATGGTCCAAAGAAGCACTTTCTTGACCAGGCCCTGTGATAAAAAGAAAATGCTCATCCTTGAGCATTCTAAACATTCCCAGAGCCACTACTCCCCCGCGTCCCGTCAAAAACGCCCCAGGAACTACTTTGTGGGAGGAGATTTTCTTAAAATCGACGGTGGTCATTCTCTGGAGAAAATCACGAGCATCGGGTCCTTTGATTTCGACTATGCCCCAATCTGACAAATCGAAAAAACCACCGCTCATCGACTGTTCAAAATCCTCTCGGTAGGAACTCGTTTCAAAAGGAACATTCATTCCAAAAGGATCCGACGTTTTTTTTATGTAAATGAGCTTGTTTTCGAGTGTTATCGGGATTTGCATAAGGGGCACTCACACTGAGCTCTTAAGTGCTCAAACGTATAGATTCCCGCATCGTGACCATCACTCCACTCTACTTTAATTGCATATCGACCGACTGATTCAATTTTGCGAGGCTTCACATCAAGTGGGACTGAGTTATCATCAAGAAGTTTTTCTCGAGTCCACTCGTCGACACAATTGGCGCATCGACACTTGAGCCTCAAATTCCTTACATTGAACAAGGAATTGTGGCCATCATTCCAAATAATCCCCAAATGCTGCGGTCCCAACTGCTTAAGTTCCAGGGGTGAAAGACTCATGACTGCCATTCCATCTCGATGGGTTTAAACGATGAAACTCCTCCTAAGCTTAAAACTGATAATTTTGCAGCAATCTCACGAGCAATGGAACGATACGATTGAGCCACCTGTGTATTGGGATGAGAAACTACAATCGGAGTCCCCAAATCGGAAGTTTCGGCGATTTGAGGATCCAAAGGAATGCTTCCCAAAACGGCAACTCCCATTTCAGCTGCCATTTTTTCGCCGCCTCCTTTGCGAAAAACATGAGTCACTTCATGACAATGGCCACAAACAAAGCCAGACATGTTTTCCACAACCCCCAAAATAGGTACTTTTACATTTTGAAACATCTTGAGGCCCTTTCGAGCATCAATCAGACTCACTTCTTGCGGGGTAGTTACAATAATTGCGCCCGCAAGGGGAGCACTCTGGCTGATCGTAAGTTGTGCATCGCCAGTTCCCGGAGGCATATCAATCAACAAGTAATCTAATTCTCCCCACTCAACCTGACTTAAAAACTGAGTTAACGCTCCGTGAACCATCGGACCACGCCAAACCACGGGCTCGCCTTCAGGAATGAGATACCCCATCGACATCATTTTGACTCCATCTCGCTCGATGGGGATAACTCGTTTCTCGCGACTTTCAGGTTTTTCCTTCGTGGTACCCATCATCAGAGGAATGCTTGGACCATAAATATCAGCATCGAGTAACCCGACGCGGGCTCCCTCAGCCGCAAGTGCCATACTTAAATTGATGGTCACCGTACTTTTTCCCACACCGCCTTTTCCGCTAGCCACTGCAATTACATTTTTCACAGTAGGCAAAACAATACGGTTTGACTGGGGTGCTGTGCCACGAACGTTAGCAGTCATCTCAACCTCCACTTTAGATACCCCTTCTAAGGACATAACGACTTCTTCGCATTGCTGCTTGAGCTGGTCCTTCACCGGACACGCTGGAGTTGTCAGTTCAACCTGAAAACAAACTTTTGCTCCTTCGATTTTCAGATTCTTAACAAATCCTAAACTGACAATGTCTCGGTTCAAATCTGGATCCTGTACCGATTTTAACTTTTGCAAGACGGCTTCCGCTGAAAGGGCGCTGGATTTTGACTTAAAAAACATGGTCCCCTTGTAGCACTGAAAGGGACCAAAGAAAAGATCTGCTAATTAAGAAAAGTAGCTGTATTTTATAGAAAAACCATCATTACTTCAGAGGCTTGGCACTGTAGGGTAAAGCGTGAACCGAATCGTTTCTACCCCAAACATATCCGATAGCCAAACTGAGGCTAGCCAGTAAAAGAATTAACAACCAGGTTTTACTGGAAAATGTTTGTTTCCAACTACCTGCCGCTTTTATCTCATCCGAATAAGACATGGCGGGAACCAGAAGAGACTCCTCATCAAAAAAACCCAAAATGAGATCCTGAGTGTGGTTGCTTTTAATGAATCCTAGGAAAGTCTCCAATTCTTGGACGACTTCCTTTGCAGTGGCATATCGATCTCGAGGGTCTTTCTCCAGACATTTTTCTATGATTCGATTGAGTTTACGGGGAATAGCACTGTTCATCTCTTGAGCTGAAATATACTCGCATTCTCGAATGCGCTGGAACACGGTCTTGTTACCCTCTTCTTTAAAGGGCCGCGTACCCGTCAACATTTCGTACAAACAGATTCCCAAAAGAAAAATGTCGGATTGAGGCGTCAGGGGATCTCCTATCACTTGTTCCGGGGAAAGATAACTTGGAGAACCGACCATCATTCCAGGTCTCGTGAGCGAATGGCTCTCAGTGTCCATTACAATTCCAAAATCCATCAGCTTCACTTCGCCCCGAGCCGTTAACCGAATGTTGGAGGGTTTAATATCTCTATGAATCAAATGACGATTGTGGATATAGGAAACTCCCCGAGCCAGCCCTAAAAGAATCGCCGCAGCAACTTCAGCCGGAAGCGCTCCTACTTTTTGGATAATTTGGGACAAATCGATTCCATCAATATATTCCATGAAAATAAGGGCTTCTTCTTCAGACTCACTGAAATCATACACATGGGCAATATTTTGATGAAGAACACTAGCTAAAGCCTTGGCCTCTCTCCGAAATCGCTCTCTGATCTCAGGATTAGCTAACAAATGGGATTTGAGACTTTTAACAGCTACAAATCTTTCCAAACTGGGCTGTTTGGCCTTAAAAACGATAGCCATCCCCCCAGAGGCTACTTGCTGAATCTCCTCAAATCCCCCTTGCATTTCAGCTCGTTTCTTCACGGAAAACGGAATGGACCCTATTTTTTTTCCTTCATCCATAGTGCTCTAAGCCTTCTCCATTCCCCTATCGGATAAAGTCACACCGAGCGTTAATTATGAGGCTATATTCATAAAGAGAAAAAAACGGCCCAAGGAATCACATCCTTGGACCGTTTCTTAAAAAAACCTCGCCGCCTTCACAATTGAAAGCGGCGGGCGAGAGAGGAGTAGTGGTACCACGAAGATACTTGTTGAGTACCCCCGTGCCTGCTGTCTTTAAGCAGACCGTTTATCCTAGAGCGAAACCCCTTCAGCTCTAGAAAAAATGGGACCCGGTTTCACACCAGCAAGTCCTCGTTCACACCGGATCTTAGTTCCCCCTAATGGCCTCAAGTCTGAGTAAATCTTCTCTCAAACTAAAACCTGTTTCCTCCCGACTCATGGTCTCCCGATTTGCAATTTCGAATTAGTTGTCCCGAACCCATCTTTGTAGCATTCCTGAGACTGCCTCCTAGCCAAGTTTCCTCAGCCGCACTTTACAAATTGCAAGGAAATGCCACTCGTCTTGTGTAGACTAATGGCATTCAGTCTCCTGATTTCAAGTATTTGTATTTACAGTCTTTTTCCGCCATGCTCAAAATTCAATCTCCCGTTTGTTCACACGCTAAACAACTGTCAATTTGTTAGACGGTGCAACAAACTACGGCCGTTACCGAACACAATTAGGGTCGGGCCCCAGATTCGTCTATAATTTTTCTATGCGAATTCTCTATTTGGGTAGCCTCTCCCCCAATGCTTGCTCTTCCTTTTACGCAAATGCGGCCGAAGCTTTGGGACACGAAGTATTTCGTTGGGATCCAGGCATGTTTGCTTCTGAGCATGTTTGGGAATCTTTTTTGATCCGTTGGAATCACCATCCCCTAAAAAAAAAAATTGATGCTTGTTCAGAGTTCGTGCTTCGCAAATGTCAGGAACTGAACATTGAACTGGTTTTGAATTTGGCAGAAAACTTTTTATCCAGTGACTTACTCCAAGAATTGCGGTCTTTACCCTGCCCACCTAAGCTGATTTATCATTCTCATGACAATAACTTTTCCGATGGCATTCTCAAGCCAAGTGATTTTTTTGATACTCTCTCACTTTACGACTGCGTATTCACGACCAAGTCCCAAAATCTCCAACGATACAAAATGTTAGGACAACCCCTATCTTTTTATATTCCCTCTGCTTTCGAGCCCCAAGTACATCGGCCTCTATCTGCAAACGAAAGCAAACTTGGAGGCAAATCATTTCAGGTAACTTTCGTAGGAACATATGATCGCTCACGAGATAAATTTCTTAATGCTGTTGGTTGGGAACAACTCTACGTGTGGGGCGACCGCTGGACAAAATATCGAAATTATCGAAAGTATCGAGACCATATTGTTCCTCATGCAATTTACCATCCCGACTTTGCAGACGTAATAAGTCACAGTGAAATCGCTCTTGGTCTTTTACGAGAGGAAGCAGAAGATCGTCATACACAACGGACTTTTGAAATCCCGGCATGTGGAACTTTGCAAATTGCACCGAGAAATGAAGAAATTTTAAGCTACTTTGATGAGGACAAGGAAATTGTTTGTTTTGATTCCTTGGACGAGCTCAAAGATAAAGTAACTTACTATAAAGCTCATCTGGGAGAGCGGAAGAAAATTGCTGCAAAAGGATTTGATCGAGTTCAACGTGGCAATCACACTTATCAAGACCGAATCAAAATGATGTTAAGTAAAATTCATTTAGCCGATTAATTCAGAGATTTTAGCTAAATGAATTTTCGGATGCATTTCATAAAATAAATTTTCAAAAGTAGCCGAACGATCTTTGGGGAATTTATATTCACTTAAAGCCAAATCTTTTATTTGATCGGGAAAAGA
The DNA here is from genome assembly GCA_009927165.1 of Pseudomonadota bacterium. GTDB lineage: Bacteria > Bdellovibrionota > FAC87 > UBA2466 > UBA2466 > RFNO01. The sequence continues at coordinate 41,438 of RFNO01000117.1, read as the reverse complement.
ACTCAAAGGAATTACCCCCTCTAAACTTGAAGTTTTGGGCACTTTAGTCGCCACAGATGGAATACCAAAATAAAGAGCTTCCAGAAGTTTGACAGGAAAAGCTCCTGAATTAGTTGCGTGGGGCCGATACAGCATCAGATTTACATCCAGTAAGCTCCAAACATTGGGCAGCTGTTCTCTAGCAATCCAGGGATGGTGGCAAAAATTAGGGAACTTTTTGAGCTCCCACAAGATTTTTTCCCCTTCCTCATTGGTTCTTCCCACCATTAAAAATCCCCAGGCAGGTAGGGAAGTAATCAAGTAGCGAAGGATTTCAAAGTCAAAACCCTCAGGAAAAAACGCCCCTAAATATCCCATGACTTGTTGGGGAAAACCGGGAGGCAGAAGCATCTCTTGCTTTGACTTCGCAAAAACTCGCTCACTCAATTCAACCGGTGGTAAAAAAATATGGGCTTTTTGGGGATACCTTTCATGGAAAATATTATCTGCAAACGCATTTTGACTCACGATCAGCTTTGCTTTTTCGCAGAGTGGATTACCCGGAGTATTTAATAAAGGATCATCAAACACTGAAAATACATCTACTGAATCTAATCGTTCGGAAATTCTGTCATCTAAACTTCCTTGAACCCAAATAATCGGCCTTTCTTTCCTGCACAACGATTTGATCTGATGGGCTTGCCAACTTATGCTTGCTTCTTCGATGAATCGCCATCTTCTACCCGGCAAGCACTTCAATTGGGACACCATTAAAAGAGGGGATTTTTCAGGAATAGCCGGATAGGAACGCTTCCAACTCATTCCGTCCAACCAGGTTACTTGTATTCCATTCTCAACAAGGACTCTCGCCAGACTTTGCTGAACAAAACCGGGTGCATCCCAAAATCGATACCGGTCGCTAATAAAAATAACATGACCTCTTTCCTTTAAGGCGGGAAGGGCTCGTTCCCAACGAGATTGGATCGATTGGAGCAGCTCGGGCCGGATAACTTGCTTTTTGTGTGTGGTTTGGTCCATGGAGTGAAAAAGAGTAGCTTTATCTTATCAAAACAAAGGACGAGATTTTCAAAATTTTATCCACAGCCGCTTTTTGCCGGGACGCAGCTGCATTAAACGCCGAGCATTATTGGGGCTATCGCTCGCCAGCCCGGAAATAAATTCTTACGGGTTGGCTCTTGAAGCCAAGTCTGCTTTTGATCTGATTTTCAAGATACCGTTGATAACTTTCCGGTAGATTCCCTTTGCGATTCATGAAGAAAACAAACGTAGGAGGACTTTTCTTAACCTGGCTAGCATACAAAATATTGAAATTTCCATTTCCGGCCGCTGGAGGCGGGTTTTTACTAACCACATCCTTTACAAAGCGATTAAGGTCTGAGGTCTTTACTCGTTTTGTAGATTGTTCGTGAAGTTTATATACCTGAGACATTAACCGATCAATATTCCAGCCGGTCTTTCCGCTAACCGGTATTGTTTTAAAATTTTTCAGATAGTTTGCAAAATCTGAATTTTCAACAAAGTGTCTTCTCTCAGTACCGGAAAGTCGGTCCCAAAAGTTTAGTAATACTACCGTCGGCTTCTTTTCTCGTTCGATCAACGATAGCAGCCTCATATCTTGATCCGTAATCGCTTCACTACAATTGATTAACAAAAACACTACATCAGCTTCTTTTAGCGTACGTGTAGAAGCATGAATAGAGAATTGCTCTACAGATTCTTTTAGGCTTCGCGGACGACGGATGCCTGCAGTATCGACAATTCGGATTTTTCCCTTGCTTGACTCAATCTCGAAGCTTACGGGGTCCCTAGTCGTGTGCGCAATGGGACTGACTCTCGACACTCTTTGGCGACAGAGCTTGTTCATTAAAGTTGATTTTCCGGAATTGGGTCTGCCTATGAGCGCTAATTTGATTGGCGCCTTCTCTTCCTCGTTATCTTCGCTTGCTTCAATGATCTCTTCAGAAAACTCCGGCACCCCTAACTGTCGACGACACCATGATTTAAGATCCGTAATTCCCCGACGGTGTGCTGCCGACACTTCTAAACTCTCAGAAAATCCAAGCTCTGAAAATTCCTCTTCATAGCTTCGTCCATGACCATCACACTTATTGATCACTAAAAGTGTCGGCTTTTTGGCAATGTGAACTTCTCTAGCAAGCCAACGGTCAAAGGGGGTTACTCCTACTTGTGCATCGACAACAAAAAGAAAAATAGAAGCAGCTTTTATAATTTCTTGGAGAGTCTGAGTATCACCCTCATCAAAAATACCCTGGCTATCGATCACCATAGCTGGAGCCCATTCCAATTTCTCACGAACCAAATCCATCGTGGTACCAGGCATGTCTAAAACAATAGCTCTCCGGTAGCCCAGCAAGGCGTTATACAGACTGGACTTTCCTACGTTAGGTCTTCCTGTGAGAACAATTGACTCCATTATTCAAGCTCCAAATAGCGATTTAAAAACCGTGCATCTTCTTTCCACTTGGGCTGAACATCCACGTGGAGTTTTAAACAGATATGTTTTCCAAGAAACATTTCGATATCTTTCCTGGCCTCCGTGCCTATTTTCTTTAGCATTTCACCCTTTTTCCCGATCAGGATTCCTTTTCGGGAGTCTGAATCCACATGAATTGTAGCGTGGATAGTTTCAACCTTGGACTTTGGTTGCTCAGTTGCTGTTGTCGCCCATCTTTGTATTTCAATCCAAGAGGAGTAAGGAACTTCCTGGTGAGTAGCTTGATAAATCTTTTCTCTAATGAACTCACTCAAGTGAAAATCCGTATTTCTATCGCTAATTGAATCTTCAGGATAGAACTTTTCCCCTTCAGGGAGCACCGGATTGAGAATATTTACCAATCTATCTACGCCACTACTCTTCTTTGCAGACACAGGGACAACTTCTTTAAAAAGTCCCAATTCCCACACAGATTGAATCAGAGGGAGGAGTTTTAGTTTATCAATCTTATCAACTTTGTTTAACACACAAAAAGAGAGGTCTTGTCGTTTTAAATTTTTGATCTTTTCTTTTAGCTTGAGGATTTGATCAAACACTCGAATGGAAGATGCATCAAAAACCCACAGAACGGCATCACATCCAGAAGCTTTTTGGTCAGCAACCAGGTTTAACAGCTGCGCTACTCGTTCTGGATGACGCTGATATCCAGGAGTATCCGTAAAAACGAATTGTCCATCACCGGAGTTAAGAATTCCACTGACACCGCGATAAGTTGTTTGCACTTTTGATGAAACGATACTAATTTTTCTCCCTACTAAGGCATTCAAGAGGGTAGATTTTCCTGAATTTGTAGGCCCAACAATCCCAATAAATCCACTTATGTTTTTTTTCTTTGTTTCAGACATAGATCACACACCGTAACTTTCTAGGGCTTTTTTTGCAGCTCGCTGCTCCGCCTCTTTTTTGCTTCTGCCTTCACCAGCCGCAACAACTACTCCTTCAATTTCAATTTCGACTTTGAAATTCTTTTCATGCTCGAGCCCCCATACGTCGACTACACGGTAAAGGGGAATAGAACGATGTTTTGATTGTGTAATTTCTTGGAGGAACGTTTTTTGGTCCAATTCTTTTCGATAACTAACATCGTCGACAAAAATGTTTTGAATAGACTGCGTAAACACTCTCAATAAAAAACTTCGTGTTTTTTCAAGCCCACCATCTAAGTACAAAGCACCAACTACGGCTTCAAATACCCCCGCCAAAATACTCTGCTTTTCAGACCCGCCAGTTCTTTTTTCTCCTCGCCCCAAAAGAACCCAATCACCCATTCCCACTTGAACAGCTAAATCGGCTAAACTCTTTCTACTTACCAACTGACTGCGCCAACGCGATAAGAGTCCTTCGGATGAGCTGGAAAATCGCCTCCAAAGCTCTTCTCCAATCACCAGCCCAATAACTGCATCTCCCAAAAACTCTAAACGCTCATTATCCTTTTCAGCGCCCTTTTCATTTCCAAAAGAGGAATGCACAAGAGCTTCAAGCAAAAAGTCTCTGTGGTTGAACTGGTGGTTTAGCTGCTCCTCAATTTGCCGGAGCAGTTCTGGGGTGAGAAAACTCGCTAAATCTTTAGGCATTAACGAACTCAGAACAAACCTCTTTGGGTTTGACCTCTGAATTTTCGGGCCTTGCCCTCAAAGCCGCGATAATTCAAGGGTCACAAAATCACGAGGGTTTTATCAGAGTTACTCCAGCAACTCAAGCGATATCATTTTTTGTTGAATTATTTCAAGCATTTACAGTCTGTTTTGAAAGCTTTTTAAAACGGTGTCCTCGTTGACACCAAAGACCCGTCAAGGCTAGTGTTTCTCCCACTTGTTACAGGACCACGCATGAAGTTACCTCCAATGGATTGGATTGAAAAAGCAATCCGCATTAATTCGACGACCTATCAAACTAACGAGGATCTCGTGCGCTTTTTGGTTCCGCTGCTGACTGACTCCGGACTCAAAGTTGAAGAACAAAAAGTTACTGAAAATGGGGTGATTTTCAAAAACTTAATCGCTTTTAGCCATGATCTTGATACTCCTGACCTTCTCGCATTGAACACTCACTTAGATACGGTTGATGCGGGATCTCCCGAGCAATGGACCAAAACGGGTGGAGATCCCTTTAAGGCAACTCGGGTGAGAGATCGAATCTACGGCTTGGGAAGTGCCGATGTGAAATTGGATTTTCTGTGCAAGATTTGGGCTTGTCGGTTGGCTCGGCCCTGGAAGCGCCCTTTTGCTTTGATAGGAACCTACGGGGAAGAACGCGGGCTTGTAGGCGTTCAGCATTTATTCAAAACCAAAAAGATTAAACCCAAATATGCGTTAGTGGGTGAACCCTCGAATCTTGAGTTAATTTACGCTCACAAAGGACACCTGATTTTCACCGTTTCTATTCCCTGCAAACCAGAGGGCAAAGGAATCCCCACCAGTCAAAAGAAATGGAGGGGGTTATCAGCCCACAGCTCCACTCCAGACCTCGGGGACAATGCGCTTCTCAAAGGGCTAACCGATATTTTCAAACGAGGATATGGAGTGGTCTCTTTGCAAGCGGGAACTAACTTCAACAAAATACCGGACAGTTGCGAAGCAACACTGATTTCCGGTCAAAATTCTACGGCCAAGCTCATTTTTTCATTTTTACAATTTTTAGAAGAACTAAAGCGGCAATTTAAGCAAAGAAAGGATCCTCGTTTTTCCCCTTCTTATACTTGCCTTAGTTTAAATATGGCAGCTTCCTTCCACGACCGGATTGAATTTACGTTTGACGTTCGCACTCTCCCAGACGTGGACCAAAGCCGATTGGAAAAAAAGATTCGCGATGAGATCACCAAATTGGGCGCTAAAGTAACAGGTGTCACTTCAGATGCTTCATTGAAAGGACAAAAAAACAGTCGTTTTCTGGTCTTGGCGTCACAAAGTCTCAAGCAATGCGGTGTAAAACCGGTACTCAAAACCAAAGCGACATCGACGGAAGCAGCTATTTATCAAGCGAATGGAGCCAGTGCGATTGTTTTTGGTCCTGGCATCAGCGTAGGAAATGCGCACCGGCCCAATGAGTACAATTCGCTAAAGCAAATGGAGGTAGCAACTAAGTTTTACTCTACCCTTCTCAAAACTCAGGGAGGCACTTTATGACCGAATTTAATTTCCTAGTAAGAAGTGTGAGAGAGCAAGACCTTGATGAGCTCGAACGGCTCAGTGGATTGGTTTACTTCATCAACTTGCCCAATAATCGTGACCTCCTGAAAGAAAAAATTAAAAAGTCAGTAGACTCGTTCAAAGGAACCATCACTGACAAATTTGACCGAGAATACATTTTTGTCATGGAAGACTTATCCAATGGAAAAGTCATCGGTACTTCAATGATTATTGCTCGCCATGGTAGTCCCGATAGTCCCCACATGTATTTTGAACTGAAAGAAAAGCAGAAATACAGTGAAACTATTCACGCCGGTTTTATTCACAAAGTACTTAGCCTGAAATTCGAGTCGGACGGTCCCACTGAAATTGGAGGCCTCGTCATTGACCCGAGCTATCGTGGCCACAAGTTAAAATTGGGTAGAATTCTTTCGTTCTCGCGATTCGCTTTCATCAAAATGAAAAGACGGTGGTTTAAAGACCGAGTGCTATCGGAATTGATGCCTCCTTTGTCAGAAAATGGGGAAAGTTTGCTATGGGAAGCGCTAGGACGTCGTTTCACAAACTTGTCTTATCAAGATGCGGACCTGCTCTCTCGAAAAAACAAAGAATTTATTACTTCTCTGTTTCCTCGCGGAGACATTTACACTGTTTTACTTTCCGGGGAGGCGCGGGATGCTATTGGCAAAGTGGGCCCAGACACTGAGCCTGTTAAACACATGCTTGAGAAAATTGGATTTAAGTGGAAAGAACACATTGATCCTTTCGATGGAGGCCCCCACTTTTGGGCAGACACTGATAAAATCACTTTAGTAAATCAGACTAAAAAATACCATCTCCATAGAGACACACTAAAAAGCCGGTTGGCGGTGCGAGCTCTTGCGAGTCGTTTTGAAAATGGTGAGTTTCGTTGTCTGCAGACTCCATTTGAATTATTCCGGGGTAAGGTTCTTTTGCCCAAAACGGCCTCGGAACTGCTAGAATTAGACGGGGGAGCAGATATCTATACGCTTCCCCTGGAATCTTAATCATCAAAAAAGGGTTTCTGCATGAAAGACCGACAATACAGGGGAAATTACTTCGGAGGTCACTTTGTAAAAGTCCAGGAATCTAATGGTTCTATTTTTAGCCGAAATCCCGGTAACCTTGATCAAAAATCTATCGAATTTCCTTTTTCCAACTCACATGTTGTAGAAGCCATCAGTTCTGCAAGACGGGGTTTTTCTGTTTGGAAACGACTTTCTCTCCAGGAACGCTACACCTCAATCCAACGTTACCGAGAAGTAGTTGCTACAAAACGCGAAGAGCTAGCCTATTTAAACTCTTTGGAATTGGGAAAGCCGCTTTGGGAGTCCAAGCAAGAAGTTGCCGAGTGCCTAATCCTAATTGACCATTTTTTACAATTAGGAAGCCAAACCAGTGCAGAAACACCGGTTCCCGAAGCTGTTCCAGGTGTTGACGGTGTTATCAGGTACTTTCCGCTGGGGGTACTTGCAATTGTCTCTCAGTCGGTTCTTCCCCTAATATCAATTCATCATCATTTTATTCCTGCGCTTCTTAACGGAAATACGGTCATCATCAAAACAACTAAACATGCTCCTGCTTTGGGCCAAGCTCTTGCCGAGTGTGCTCACGAATCAGGACTACCAGCGGGTTGTTTTAACTTTATTCAAGGTGATGGTTCCATTGCTAGCCGTTTAACAGGGCATCCGGATATTGACGGCGTCTTTTTCACCGGGACTCCAGAAACCAGTGTTGCCATCCAAAAACAACTTTTAATGGATTATTGGAAAATTCAGCTCATTCAAAGTGGCGGGAAAAATGCTTCGATAGTTTTAGATGATTGCTATTACGAAATGGCTTTAAGTGATATTCTCGTTTCTTCCTATCTCACTGCGGGTCAACGTTACACTTCCACCAGTAGAGTTTTAGTTCAAAAAGGCATTTTTGATCGCTTTATGAAGGACTTTCACCGACTATCCAAAAAATGCATGATCGGATATGGGCTAGAAGCAGGAGAAAACACAGTTTTCATGGGACCCCTGATAAGTGAGACGGCCGTGGAAGATTATTTGAGATACCAGGGGATCGCAACTCGCGAAGGCTGTGAGGAAATCATGCGGGGAAAACCGCTCGAGAGACCCCAGAAGGGTTATTATGTTTCTCCGTCGATTTACCTTGTTAATCGCGCAGATCCGAAAAGTTTGTTTCAGAACTCAGAGTTTTTTGGGCCTAACATTGCTTTCTACACTTTTAATGACCTAGATGAGGCTCTAGAAATTAATAATCAAACTAAATTTGGATTGATAGCCTCTATTTACACTGCATCTAAAGATAAATACTACCGGTTTATGGGCGAAGCCAAAGTGGGCATGGTCCATTGGAACACGCCGACTACCCAAATCAGTTTTAAGATGCCCATCAGTGGATTAAAGAAAAGTGGCAATGGGAGACCCATGGGGTCATTTGCTGGTTATCAGTGCACTTATCCGCTCAGTACGTTAGAGCCGAGCGGAAGAGAATCCGGAGAGTTCCTGATTCCTAAACATTTGCTTGGATGGGATTTATGACATCGAGAACTCGAATAATGAGCTTAGATATTGGCTCCAAACGCACAGGAGTAGCTCTTTCCGATGAAACCCGTTTGCTAGCAAGTCCTCTTATCACTGTTGAAGAAACTCAAATTAAACCATGGTTAGAGAAAATCAAAAACCTCGTAGAAACTCATGAAGTCGCTGAAGTGGTCGTTGGTCTTCCGTTAAATCAGTTTGGGGAGGAAGGAAAGGATGCGCTGAACATCCGAAAATATATCGCAGCGCTACAAGACGGCATCACAGTTCCGATCGTGGAATGGGATGAAAGGTTTACTACGGTCCAAGCAGAACGGTCTCTTATTGAATCTGATTTTTCCAGAAAAAACAGAAAAAAAGTTATTGATCAAATTGCTGCGAGTATTATCCTCCAAGGATATCTTGACCGGCTGAGATTTAAAAATCAGAAGGAAGAATCAACGTGGGACGAAGAATAGATTCACCTAAAGGCTCTATCAGAAATGTACTCCTTTTAGGAGGTGCTCTCATCCCCATCGTGGGGATACTTCTCTTTTTTCTCCTTCTTCAAGGAACCCCATCGGGAAAAACCAAAGATGTTCTTATTCCTAAAGGGTTATCGTTAAGAGCAGTAACCGACGTGTTGCACCAAGAAGGTATTGTTCAAAGACCCCTACTTTTTCGTCTCCTGCTGCGAGTAACACGAGGAAATAAAAATGTGCGTGCAGGCGAATTTAAATTTTCATTGGGTGCAAATCTCCTACACACGCTAAAAACACTCTATTATTCAGAGCCCGTAACCCATCCCTTAACCATCCCAGAAGGATGGAATATTAAACAAATTGCCGACTTGATCGGTCAGCAGCAACTGGGTGATTCTAAAAAGTTTGCTGCTTTAGCCCTCTCTCAGAAATCAGCTGAAAGGTATCATCTTCAGGCTCCTCACTTGGAAGGGTTTTTGTACCCAGACACTTATTTAATTTCTCGTCTGGATTCTGAGGAAAAAATTCTAGAGCAGATGGTAAATCGGTTTTTCCAGGAACTTAATTCTCGTTTTAAAGACAAAATACAGAAATCAGGGATGACACTAGAACGCGTAGTGACTCTTGCTTCAATTGTCGAAAAAGAAACGGGAAACCCTCAGGAACGTCCGCTCATCGCTTCTGTGTTCTCAAATCGATTGAAAAAAGGCATGCGATTACAAAGCGATCCCACCACTATTTATGGTATCGATAACTTCAACGGGAATCTCACTAAAGCTGACCTCCAGCGAATGACTCCCTATAATACTTACACCATTCCAGCACTTCCACCTGGACCCATTGCAAGCCCCGGGGGCGATGCCATTGAGGCAGTTCTTAATCCGGCACAAACAGACTACCTTTTTTTTGTTAGTAACAATAATGGCTCACATCTATTTTCAAAAACCTACGCTGAGCATACGCGATTTGTTAAAAACTTTCAGATAAACAGAAACCGTCAAAAAGGAAACCCATGACCCAATCTCATAACGCGACTGACGCAGATGGTTTTTCCGTACTCATGACAGAACTCGTTCTTCCTCAACATACCAATGCTCTTGGTACTATTTTTGGAGGCGTCGTAATGGGTTGGATAGACGTGGCCGGCGCGATTGCAGCAATGCGGTTTGCTCGACGGCCTGTAGTAACAGTGAGTATCGACTACTTGCATTTCATTGTTCCAATAAAAAAAGGAAATACCGTGCTAACACGCGCCCGAGTTACTTACTCGGGAAAAACATCAATGGAAGTGGAAGTTTTGGTGGAAGCAGAAAATAGCATCACTGGCGTTACCAAGAAGGCTACTCATGCCTATCTCACTTACGTTGCTGTGGATGACAATGGAGATCCCACACCTGTTCCAGCATTTAAGCCTAAAACTAAAGAGGAAGAAGCACGCTATCAAGGTGCTTTAGAGCGAAAACGAAATCGCTTAAACACACAAAAAAACACTTGAGATTACTGAGGTAGAGGCAACTTTTTAATAAAAGCTACTATTTCACTTAAAGAATTTGCGGCAGTAAACACTTCTCTCACGCCAATTTTTTTAAGAGCCACGACATCCGAATCTGGAATCACCCCACCTCCGAGAACATGAATGTCTTGGGCTTTTCTATCTTTTAACAGTGTCAAAATTTCAGGAAATACTCGCTGGTGGGCTCCGGAAAGAATGCTCACACAAATAACCTGAACATCTTCTTGTATGGCAGTGTTGACAATCATTTGGGGAGTTTGATGAAGCCCAGTATAGATAACTTCCATACCAGCGTCTCTCAGCGCATGCGCAAGTACCTTGGCACCCCGATCATGACCATCCAGTCCTGGTTTAGCTACTAGGACACGAATCATTAGTGTTCTGTTGCCCCCTGTTTCCATTTCTTAGGAAACACACAAACAACCTTTTTCTTGCTCTCTACAAAGCTTTTGATGTGGGCATGAATAGCAGTTAAGTTTTCGGGAGTTGCCGGAGCAGCCGCTAACTCTAAAAATTTCACGGCAAACTGATAATTTTCCCCTACAATCTTACGCGTAAAACTTCTCCATGGCAGTGTGGGATACTTGGTAATTCGTTGATCGGTGGCTGCAGTCAGCCACTCTTTTGCCCATTTTAATTCTATTTTTGCTTCGTTTTTTAAAATCTCCTGAAACTCTTGTGGAACCCAATCTCCACAAAGTTCCAAAAAATTTTGAATGTACAATTGATCCCAATCACGCAAAATGCCAAAGACATAAATCAGCTCATCATCCTCAAGTGCTTCATTAGACTTTCTCAGTTCCAGCAGAGCTGAAACATTTGCCGAGCGAAGAGCGCAAATCGCTGATTGGATTTTTTTCCAATTATCCAGGGAAGCTTGCAGACCAATTAATGGGGACTGTTTTTTTTCAAATTCCGAGATTTGCTTTTCTATTTCTTCTTGCTCAAGCCCCGAATCTACATTTAACTCTGGAATTCCTTCAATAAACATAGACCCCCCTATTAGTTTTTCGACCCTTCCACCCCGCCTCAACATATTTCCGAAGCAAGGGAGCGGGTCGATATTTTGAGTCACCCAAATCTCTATGCAACACTTCCATTACAAACAAACACACGTCCAATCCAACAAAGTCCGCTAATTCCAAAGGACCCATCGGAAAATTACAACCCAACTTCATGGCAGAATCGATGTCTTTTGCCGAAGCCAAGTTTTCTTGCAGAGCAAAAAAAGCTTCGTTGATCATGGGCATTAAAACACGGTTTACGGCAAACCCAGGGGAATCCTGAGCTTCAATAAAGACTTTTCCCATTTTCTCAGCGACTTGTCTCACGACTTTAAAGCAAGAATCGTCAGTCGCTAAGCCTCGAATTCCCTCAACGAGTGTCATTAGAGGAACTGGATTCATGAAGTGCATGCCAGCAATCAAATGAGGACGTTTGGTCTTGCTGGCTACTTCAGTTACTGAAATGGATGAAGTATTGGTAGCAATGACAACTCCTGGAGTTAACAGCGCATCCAGATCGGCAAATAATTTGAATTTGATTTCTCTGTTCTCAGTAGCCGCCTCAATGACAAAATCGCTATTTTTTAAGTCAGCAAACTGAGTGGTGGATTTTAATCGTTTAAAAACATCACTGGTGGGTTCTTTGAGCTTTCCCTTTTCTTCCAGCTTCATGAGACTTTTTTTGATGGTCTGGAGAGCTTTCTCAAGCTGTTCCCCTGAAATATCAAAAAGGATAACTTGATATCCGGCAGTAGCGGCGACCTGGGCAATTCCATTCCCCATAGTCCCAGAGCCAATGACGCTTACTTTCTGAATCTGCGAAACGATGTCTGACACGCTGTAGTACCCCCGCATTGATTTCGCTCTAAAGCTACCAATCCGAGGCAGCGTCGTCAAACGAACGACTTTTAAAAAAGCGTTAGCCCGGGAGCTTTGGTGCCCCCAGGCTAACTGTTTATGAGATGGAATTAAACTATCGACGGAACGTATGAGTCGGTATGGTACCAAACCCATTGGGTGAACCAGGGAAGTTGTTCACCGAATTTCGGGGAACTCCTGGTGTCGTATTGTTCAAACCTGTTGTCGAAGCGTTGCCCGAGTTTCTGTTTTGAGAGTTTTGGGCTCGCTGACGTAAACTTTCTCGAATTCGGCTTGCAGTATCGCAACCTTCCATCAGGGGTTGCAATGAAGGTCCCAACTGAGCTTGCATGTTACGGATAGAGTCCATGACTCCAATGGCTTCAGTCAGCATTTTTGCTGGATTTTTGGTACTGCGAACTGCTTGAAGCTGATTGGGTAAATCAGTGTTAAAGAATCCTCCGATAGTGCCTTGTAAAGTAGTACTCACGTCGGGGCATGCGCTGTTCACGTCGCCTCGGATGAATCCCATGCTATTTGCTCTTCTTTCTTGAGCTAAGGCATCTAAACCAGCTACTCGACTTCCTACGATAGGAGATAAGTAGGCTCGAGTGTTATCAATTTCCTGGAAAATTCCGTCGGTTTCTTGCACGCAATTTTCAACCAATCGGCTGGTAGCTTGTTGAGCAATCATCATCATGAATTGTTGTTGTTGCTCAATTCCACGAGCAAACTCGTCTCCTAAAATTTGGACGCGTTTGTCATTGTCTCGAATTTGAAATAACTGCTCAGTGAAGCTCTGGAATTTTCCCACCAAATCAGACTCGATTTGTTTGAACTGTGCTTTAGCTTGAGGATTTTTTTCTTTCTTTAGTTTTGCTAATCGTGACTCAATCGCTTGAATGCTATCTAATTTAGCTGCTTCTTCGGGCTTAAGCGCATCTGCATCAAGCGCTTCATTGTTAGCATTCAATTCTTTCAAGTTTGAAATCAAATCAAGAATTTTCTTTTTCTCTAGAGCTTTTGCGTCTTCGGATTTCTCTTCGAGAAGAGCTTGTGCCTTACGTCTCAAATAATCGACTTTGTCAGTACCAAAATTTTGAGCCATTTGGAGCAGAGGACTAAAATCCACCCCATTTTGGCAAGAATTTGCCAAGGAGCTAACGTCAAAATCAGCTGGATTAATAAAAGGAGTTGAAGCCGAAAGCTGGCTAGTCAATTCTTGTGCTTTATCAAGTTTCAAGCTGCGATCACTGATTGCCTTCTTAACAAAGCTGTCCATAGCAGGCCCAAGAGCGTTGGCCTTTTTAATTTTATCGTGCCATTTTTGAAGTTTGGTTTCTTCTTCAAACAATTCTTTTCGTGCGCCCCCCAGCTCAAGGCCTTCAGCAGCTTGTGCTAAATTGGAAGCGACTGTTTCTCTTAAACTCTCCGATGAAGCCCCAGGAGCAGAGCCTTTTAAAAGAGCATCAACTTTCGGCAAGTCTTTTTTGAAGCTTGCATTGTACTCATCAAAACTTTCAGCATAGCTAAGGACGGGAATAACCATCACTACACCCAGCGCTGCTGCCAAAACTGAATTACGAACCGCTTGCTTTTTCATCAGACCACTCCGCGAAAACAAATTCCACTCATCGATAAACAGAGCACACAACTCTGAGACTCTTCTTTAAACAGAAGGTCTACAGAGTTAGCTCCCCACACGGAGAGCGGCTCAAGGCCGTGAGTTGCAATCAGTCTGCCAAGAACAGTTTGAGTGATTTCCAGGCACTGTTATCTCAGCCCTTAATAAGGGTGTGCCCAAATGCGCTCGGTTCAAAAGTGAATTACTAATTAGTTTCAAGTACTTAGAAAGTGCCTAAGTTTTTGATAGTTTGAAGAGGAACTAGACAGTGTTTTTTCTTAAGCTTTTTACCTTTTTAGAAGCTTCTGAATAGCAGCCAGAATGTTTTCAGCGAAAATCTGCTGGCCAGGAGCTGCAATATGATAACAATCCATCGCAAAAAGCTCGGGCCTCAAAGGAGACGGCCATTGAGCTTCCAAGAATCGATAAGTATTTTTGCCCGAACTTTTGCTGTCCCACTTCTTAGCTATTTCCTCTAAAGATGAATTGAGTGCTTGGGTTCGAGGCTTCAGATAACTTTCTAACTCACCTTTTTTGTATCGCTGAAAAAAATGGGCACAATACGGAAAGTACTTGGTCCAAGCATCCTGACACTTAAATGATTTTTTTTCACTTTCAAACCAAGTGTAGTTATCCAGCACTGGATACAACTCATAAATGGGGGCGGCAGGAATTAAAAATACATTTGAGCCCTCGTGATTTTTTTCCCACTCCTCCATGGCAGCATTGAGGTGCTCTTGAAATTGCTGAGTTAATACCGTTGAATCTCCCGGGACATGACAAAGATCATTATGTCCCACAAAGAATAATGCCCAAGTATGAGCGCTTGAAACACCTCGCTGTTTTACTTGGCGAGGAATTTCTGAACTTCGGCTTCCTGAAATAGCTAAATTCACTACTTCAGAAACAACAATTCCCTCACGCGCCAAATTCTTCGCAAAAAAATAGGGCCAAGCGTTCTCGTTAGATTCAAATTGTTTTAAGAGAGTTCGATCTTTTTGCAAAAAAGCAAAAGCAAGATTCTGCAACGTCTTACTGAGTTCAGAAATGGGAGGAGGATTCGTCAATAACGTGTTTGCGAGAAATCCGGCTGTTAACGAGTCTCCGTAGGTTTCAAGAGTCACGGTATCAGCTCCGGCTATCGCTCCCGAAACCAAAAAGATAAAAACAACGTGACTTAAGAATCTCAAATCCTACCCCCCTCTAGCATGTTGCGGCATGTTAATTCAAAATAATTAATGCTGCAACCCTCTCGATACCGATATTAAATCATTGTTTTTATTACCTAAAATGTTGTCGCTGTTTTTGAACTCACCTTTCAATCCCCCAGGAGACACTCTGATAGTGTCTTGAAAAAGAATGATACAAACGTTGCCATATCAACTACTTAACTGTAAACTCTGTCAGTTGTTTGAGACTCAAACTAAAACTCTTAAGGAGAAACTCATGAAAGCACTGTTAAACATCCTAGTAACCTTGGGACTCATTGCAGTTCCTGCCCTTGCTGATCACCCCGAAAAAGCAATGGATAAAGTTGAAAAAGCTGCTGAAGCTACCACTGAAACGGTAAAAGAAGGTGCTGCAGCTGTTGAACAAACGGCTGCTAAAACAGCAAAAACATGGAAAAAAGGCGCTAAAAAAGCCATGAAAAAAGCTGAAGAAAAAGTAGACGCAGCAAAAGATGCTGTAAAAGAGCACATGGGAACTACAACAGAAACAGCTCCTGTTGCTCCTCCCGCTGGTCACTAATTAGCGCGGAAATTTGCTAGCAATAGCAACCGGCCCAATTTCGAAGACTTCTTCGGGTTGGGCCTTTTTTTATGACTCTCCGCACATTTCCTTCCCTCGTTTTTCCCCCTGAATAAGCCGATAAGAGTTACGGAAAGGTAACTCCTTAATTGAACACTTTGGCGCAAAAATGGAAGAAGTTGGGAGAGCTGGTTCACCTGTTGGTAGAACAGTTTGCGCGCGCCTATGAAGGAAAAACCTCAGACATCGTTAAAGAAGGAAAACCTCATCGCCGACAATTTTTTGCGCGTTTGTTTTATTGTGTAATCTTCGCTTTTTGTATCGCTTTTGTTCTGGGACGAAGCCATCAAGCAAAAATTCCGCCGGAACTTCCCCGCCTGGGAGACTTTGCCGAAGTCACTTTAGTTGCGCCATTCACAGTAGAAATCGAACCTAAAGAAGCATCTCCTCAAGAAAAAGAGGCTCTCCAGAAAAGAGTACCTCCGATCTTCGACTACGACGATTCCCTCATCAAAGGCTGGCTCGACAAATGGAAACAGGCGTTCAGAACTTTACGTACCGACTTTTATAAAAATGATCGTGGTGCATGGAAACAGGCTCCTTCGGAAATTACCACTCGACGGCTTATAGAAATCACCGGACAACCTATTTCGGCACGGGATCTCATCTTTTTACATCAAGTCAAATTCAGCAAAGAAGCTGAGGAAATCTTTGTAAGAATTGCTTCAAACCTCAAAGAAAGACTTATTTCTGAAATGGAGCTCTTCTCGCTTTACTATGGAACGGGCATTATTGTCAGAGAAACTAATCACAACTTTCATGAATTTCCTATTCAAGACCTCACAAAAATTTTAAGTCTAGACGAAGCAAGAAAAGTAGTTGAGCTTTCGCCCCAGCGACTGAAAGAACAGTCTAAACAATTGACAGTGCCCATCGCTCGATTGATTTCCGATATCATTCCGCCCAATTTGATTCACAACCCATCTCTCACTCAAAAACGTATTGACGCTTTTTTAGCCAGTAGTCGCCCGTCGTTGGTAGCTTTAAAAGAAGGACAAGTCATTGTGGCTCGAGGAGAAAGGATCACTGAGCAAAGTCTCGAACTTCTTCGAGCTCTCCAAGATCTAAGCTCTCCACAAAATCAGCTCAAACGCTTTTTTCTCACTTTCATCATTTTTGCTATCTTTCTTCATTTGTTATTCAACATGAACTTCTCTCCCAAAACCTTCTGGTCACTGTCTTTCAAAGATTCATTGCTTTTCATGTTGGCTATCACGGGATCGCTCGCTTTACTGAAACTTGGCTATCTGTTCGCACAAAGTCGGTTTTCCACCTTTCTTGAAGGCTACGGTTTGGAATACCTAATTCCAGTTTCCACAGGGGGAATCATCATCAGTTTGCTGATGGGAAAAACTGCTGCTTATACTTATGCAATTGCTACTAGCATGATCATTGGTTACATGCTTGACCAACACTTTTTCTTTGCTCTATGGTCCCTGGTGGTCAATGCCACAGCCATTGAGTCCATCAAATCCTACCGTCAACGATCCGACCTTTTGAAAACTGGAGTTTTGTCAGGCGCTACTGGAGCACTCATTGTGCTCGCATTTACCATGATTAATGTTTTGGGATATAAAAATCCGATTTGGTCTGACCTTTTAATTTGCGTTACTTTGTCGTTTATTTCTGGTTTGTTTTCAGTTGGTCTCTCCGGCTTGCTCATTCCTTTGCTGGAGTCTGCATTTGGTTACACAACCAGCCTGAAACTTTTAGAACTCTCAAACTTCAACCACCCCTTGCTCCACAACTTGATGATGAAAGCACCGGGGACTTATCATCACTCAGTGATAGTGGGGAGCTTGGCTGAACTAGCTGCAGACAAAATAGGAGCTAATCCTCTTCTCGCAAGAGTATCGGCTTATTATCACGACATTGGAAAAATGACGAAACCTCTGTACTTCATTGAAAATCAATCTCCCCATAACAATCCTCACGATCATCTCACGCCCCACATGTCTGCAAAAATATTGTTTGCTCATGTAAAGAATGGAGTTCGCTTGGGCAAAGAACATAATCTGGGGGATTCGATCAACAACATCATCGAGCAACATCATGGGACAACTTTGGCAAATTACTTTTTTAATAAAGCCAAATATCTCAGCACCCAGTCTCAGGAACATCCTGAGCCCCAGGAAATGGACTTTAGATATCCAGGTCCCAAACCTCAGTCTCGAGAAGCAGGGATTGTCATGATGGCAGATGCCTGCGAAGCAGCCACTCGCAGTATCAATGACCCAACGCCTGCTAAGGTCCAAGCCATGGTAAGCAGTATTATCCAAAAGCGATTTCTCGAAGAGCAGTTTACGGATTGTGATCTTACTCAACGCGAGTTAAAGCTTATTGAAGAGACATTTACTAGAACTCTTACAGCACTTTATCATCATCGAATTGAATATCCTGGACAGAAAAATTTAATCGATCCATTACCTGATCCTCAAAAATCCGGGAATCCTCAACCCCCAAAAAAGGCGGGTTAAATTGGTTCTTACGATTTGTATTTCTTGTCCCTCCTCTTTTCCGGCTTCTTTCCAAGCTCGGATTAGAAAAGCCATTCGAACTACTCTTTCTCAATTACCAAAAACAGTGACACGTAAAACCATCAAGCGGGGACAAAAGATTATGGTTTCAGTCAGTATCGTAGGGACTGAAATCGTAAGGAAATTGAACCGTGGTTATCGAGGAAAAAACAAGCCAACAGACGTTCTTTCTTTTTCTCGAATTGAGGCAGATTCACCGGAAATTCCAATTTTGGATATCGGGGATTTGGTGATCTGTCTTCCCATTGCAAAACGTCAAGCAAAGGAATACGGAGAATCACTCGGACGAGAACTTGAAAGACTTACCGTTCACGGCATGCTGCACTTGTTCGGTTATGATCACGAGCGAAGCTTGGCCGACGAAAGAAAGATGTTTCAGCTTCAAAACAAAATCCTAAAAATCTTATCTCCGAAACATTTTCGAGCTTAATAGGCCAAGACTATTCGCGAATAGCTTCAATCGCACTCAACTTCGATGCTTGCGATGCTGGATACAATGTAGCGAGATAAATCAAAATAGTAGCAACTGCATAAATAGCAAAAATAGAGACTGGTCGAATTTCTATTGGAATGGTTCGGTCATAATAAATTTCTGGTAGCTGATAGCCAGAAAAGTATTTTACATAAACAACAAAAAGAATCGTCAGCACGGCTCCCAGAGTAAGCCCCACTCCTCCCATAAAAGCGCCCTGACAGAGGAATATCTTGTGAATTTGGGATTGAGTAGCTCCCAGCGCTCTGAGAACACCAATATTTTTTCGCTTATGACTCACATTCATAGTAAGCGTAATTACAATGTTCATTACCGCAATCAAAATAGCAAACACCAAAATACTGAACATGGAATATTGTTCTAACTTCAATGATTGAAAAAGGGCTGAGTTAAATGTCTTCCAACTTTTTGCTTCCCACCCCTCGGGTAGATGCTTTTTAATTTCAGTAAGCACTTGATCGGTATCTTCAAGGCTATTTACCCACACTTGCCAACCCGTGAGTCCGTTACCCCAACCCAGAAGTTCCTGAACATCCTCGAGGAGCATGACAGCGTATTGTTCATCAAACTCATAATGGCCGGAAGCAAAAAGACCAGCCACTTCCACTAGCTCGCTTTGGGGAACCATCCCCAGCGGCCCAGATTTTTCGAGTGGTGAAATAATTTTTATTTGATCCTTTGTACTTAAGCCCAGTCGTTCACCCAGCTCGCTTCCCAACATCGCTTGAGGCAAAGATGACATTTCCTGAGGCCAATTTCCCTCCTGCACTTTAAATTTTAGATTCGGAAGTTCCGATCCAGGCACCCCCCAAATAACAGCCCCAAGCCCTCTTCTTGAAGTTTGGAGAATCATTTCGTTTTGAACATAAGGGAAACATTTCTGTACTTGTGGCAAAGATCGAACTATTCGCTCAAAATCAACCGACGGTTCCAATGGTTTACTCGGATCTTTTGATCCCACCAAAATATGGGGATAAGCGTTGAGTACTTTTTCCCTGAGAGCTCCTTCAAATCCGTACATAACCGACAAGAGCGAACTCATCGCACCCACCCCTACTCCGATGGCTAACCAAGCAAAAAGAGTCATCGCACTAAAAGTGCCTCGTTCGGTCCCACGAAGCATAAATCGCCAAGCGATAAATGAAAGGCTCACGATTTATTCTCCCGGTGGCTCAGGCGGTGGCGGAGGAATGAACTCCTCATCCAGGGGAGGAGGAGGCTCAAACGGTTGAGGAACAAATCCAGATTCTCCCTCCTCGGGTGGCGCACTTCCCGGAGGATAACCGGGAGGAGGCACGTAACCGGGATATCCCAAATCAGGATCTGGGTCACCGGATGGCGGATACATGTTCGGCGGTGATGCTATGGGGTCCGAAAGCCTAAATTCAGGCGGAGGGGGTACCGGGACCACTTCTGGAGAGTTGCCTTCAGGAGTGGGGGGCCGCGGAACAGGCAAGCGACTTCCCTCTTTTGCCGTTGGCTGAGTCTTAGTCTCCAACGAGGGGGCACCCACCGCCGGGGGTTCTAAGGGTGCATTAGAAAGGCCTTGGGGCATTTCCACCGGAGATACGCTTGTTCCGGGTGCTTTTTTCCAGAGATAAACTGACGCCCCAACTGTCATTGCAAATATTAAAAGCCAGGCCCAAGGTTTCATAGGTCAACTATAGGCCATTTATTATGTATTGGGAATGATCTCAGAAAAGAAAAATGTTATAGATGGTCGTTATGGAAAAAGAAAAAATGCAAAAATCTTCCCCATCCGCAGACAGTTCTGATACCCCTACTGTTCATTGGGCCGATCACGCTGCGGAAGCTTTATTGGCAAAGCACCCTGAAAAAGAAGTATTGGTTTGTGCTTCAGGAATCTCCCCAAGCGGTGTGGTACACATCGGCAATTTCAGAGAAGTCATCACAGTGGATTTCGTCGTCAGAGCTCTTAAGGACCGTGGAAAAAAGGTTCGTTTTATTTACAGCTGGGATGACTACGATGCGCTTAGAAAAGTTCCCGCAAATTTACCAAATTCGGAACTAATTGAAAAAAATCTTCGCCGGCCCTTAGCTAAGATACCAGACCCGTTTGGAACTGAGACCTCTTATGCTAGACATTTTGAAACCCGTTTTGAAAAAGAAATTGCCCAATTGGGTATTCAGCCCCACTTCATTTATCAAAATGAGCAATACCGTTCTGGTCAATATGCTGAGGGGATTTCGGTTGCCTTGAAAAACCAGAAAAAAATTGCTGACATTTTAAATCGGTCTCGTACCGAAAATTTGCCGTCGAATTGGTCTTGTCTCAGCATTTTCTGTAAACAGTGTGATCGCGACACTACTGAAGTGGTCTCTCACGACGATACTTCATTGGTTAAATACTTTTGCAAAGCTTGCAAGCAAGAATTCTCTATCGATTTTCGAAAAGAAGAAGGGGTTAAACTCCTTTGGAGAGTAGACTGGCCTATGCGCTGGTCCAAAGAACAAGTCGATTTTGAACCAGGTGGAAAAGACCATTCGTCGCAAGGAGGATCCTACGATACGGGCTGTGAAATCGTTAGGGAAATCTGGAAAAGAGAACCACCTTTTTATGTGCAGTATGACTTCGTTCTCGCAAAAGGAGTGGGCTCTAAGCTCTCCTCTTCTTCAGGAAACCTCATCACGCTAACTGAAGCTTTAGAAATCTATGAGCCCGCATTAGTTCGTTACCTATTTGCCAGCAGAAAGCCCAATCTCGATTTTTCGATTGCTTTCGACTTAGATGTTATGAAGGCCTATGACGATTTTGATCGATGTGAACGGTTTGCCTTTGGCTTGGAAAAAGGAGAGGACAAAAAAGTGAATTACGAGAAGAGAATCTATGAATTCTCTCGCGTCGATACTTCCACTGAGAACCAGACTTTGCCAGTGCAATTTCCTTTCAGACATCTTTGCAATTTATTACAAATTCAGGAAGGCGATTTACAAAAAACAAAAGCTTTTTATCAAAAAGATATTCGCAATGACGAAGATGAAAAACGCTTTTTATCACGCTCAAAAAGAGCCTGGAAATGGATTACCACTTACGCACCCGAGGAATTCCGTTTTACTCTTCAATCGGCTCCAAAACACAAATCTCAATTTCCATTAGCGATGAAAGAATTGGTCCAGACGCTAAGAGAAGGCAAAGCAACTCAATCAGAGGAAATGCTCGCCAATAGAACTTGGGAGATTATGAAAAATCATGGCATTGAAGGAAAAGTATTTTTCAAAGATGTCTATCAAGTATTGGTGGCAAAACCAAATGGTCCCAAGTTGGCTGCGTTTCTTTTAGCCATTGGCCCAAATCGAGCAGCCGATATTCTTCAAAAAGCGATCGATTAAATTACCAATAAGTGGTGGTGATCCTACAGTCGCCCTGAACTTTGGTCATACAAGCAATTCTCTCATTGGGTTTTCTTCGATCCCGAATTAAGAGTTTTTTTTCGTATTCCGAGACTTCCGAAAGGTTTCCGGTACCGCTGAGAACCTGAACGATGCATTTGCCGCACACAGCCACAGCGCTGCACGATGACGCAATCGGCAATCCGGCCCTGCACACCGCATCAAATAGCAGAGTTTCGTGGGGGACTTCGAGGCTTTTTTCCAAAGGAGAAAGAGTTACGATCGGCATATCGAAATTCCTGATCATTCGTTAAAATGAAAGAATCTTACCTCTAACTTAGAGATTACCCCATGCAAAATTCAGAAAGCACAAAAATCGTTGAATCGGCTGCCCATTCCGCCGTTTTTCGGGAACAAGTAGAGCACGAATCCAAAGCTCTAAAAGTGGTACTCGCCGAAATGAGTAAAGTCATTGTGGGGCAAGAACATATGACTCGCAGTTTACTGCTGGGTTTACTGACTGAAGGCCATGTGCTTCTGGAGGGCCTCCCCGGTCTTGCAAAAACGCTCGCAGTAAAAAGCCTAGCTGCGGCTATGGATGCTAAATTTCAACGGATTCAATTCACCCCTGATCTTCTTCCCAGCGATCTGATTGGGACCATTATTTATCGTCAGGACACTCATGACTTTGTTCCCAAAAAGGGCCCTTTATTTTCAAACCTAATTCTGGCCGATGAAATCAATCGAGCTCCAGCAAAAGTTCAGAGTGCCCTTCTGGAAGCTATGGCTGAAAAACAAGTTACGATTGGAGACTCCACCTATCCCCTGCAAGAACCCTTTTTAGTGCTTGCCACCCAAAATCCTATTGAACAGGAGGGGACTTACACTTTGCCCGAGGCCCAGCTAGACCGTTTCATGTTCAAACTCAAAGTAGGATATCCAACCAGAGAAGAAGAAAAGCGGATTATGGAAAGAATGGCCAGCTTAAAACTTCCTCATGTCCAAAAAGTAATTTCTACCGAGGACATTCTGAGAATGAGAACTCGGCTAGAACTCGTTTATTCGGATAAACGTATTGAAGAATATATTTTGCGTTTGGTACTAGCCACTCGCTCAGATACCGTTCTAGATTCTCAGGAGGCCGACTTAACAAAACTTAAGGATCTCCGTCAATCCATTCGAATCGGTGCTTCTCCGCGAGCGACCCTATTTCTTCACCGAGCCAGTAGGGCAAATGCGTTTCTCGAGGGAAGGACATTCGTTACACCTGATGATATTAAAGCGGTTGCACCTGAAATTTTGCGCCATCGTCTTATCCTCACTTTTGATGCTGAAGCCAGAGGATTGGGTAGTGACCGGGTCATTGGTCAGCTTTTGGAAACCGTAACCGTTCCCTAAATTGATATTTTTTCATGAAAGCACATTTTCACTTTAGGCCATCCCTTTTACATGCTGTCGAGCAAATCGATCTTTTTTCTCGTCGTCGGTTGGCTTCACCATATGTAGGCACTGCAGAAAGCCCCTTCCGCGGAACAGGTATGCAATTTAAGGAGTTCAGGCAATACGAGCCCGGCGATGATGTTCGCCATATTAGCTGGACGACCACAGCCAAAACTGGAAAACCCATCCTCAAAGTCTACGAGGAAGAACGGGAAATCACCGTCATTTTGCTAGTAGATGCAAGCGGTTCATCGCTTTTTGGTTCCGGAGCTTTGAGAAAAGTAGATATGTACGCAGAAGTCATTGCCTTGCTTGGAATGGGGGCACTTAAATGCAACCACAATGTGGGATTGCTGTTTTTTGATCAAGAAGTAAAACGTTTTTTCCCTCCCAGCCGAAGTAAAGAGCAAGTATTAACTTCCATAAACTTCCTACTCAATCTCGACCTTGATAAACGTCCCAGTGATATTCGTCCAGCTCTCTCTTTTTGTCAGAAAGCTCTAAAGGAGAAGTGCCTTGTTCTTATCTTGTCAGACTTTCTGATGACTTCATTTTCACTAGAGCTTTCACCGCTTGGCCGACATCATGAGCTTATCTTACTGCAGGGTTATGACGACTCAGAACGCCTTATATCAAGCAAGGGCGTTACTGAAATTTGTGATCCAGAATCTGGGGACTTTTATTTGCTGGATTCGGAATCCTTATTTTTCAGAAAAACTTTGGCCCAATATTATTCAACTTTTACTAATCAACTAGAACAAACAGCTAGGGAGTGCCGAGCTGATTTTCTTCCTTTGAGTGTTCAAGATGACTATCTTCAAAGATTGGTTCATTTTTTTGGGCAGCGCTATTACCATTCTCTGTAATATAGCTCTTCCCTTTACTTATGAACTGGACAAACCCACTATTAAAATAGGCGAAACGACGACACTTACTGTGCGTCTTCCACTGGCCAAAGATGGCAGCGTTCCCCAACTTTTTGAAGACCTTGTTGTAGACCACCCTGACCTAAAATTATTAGAGCGTAACTATCATGTTGATAGTAACACTCACATTTGGACCTATGAATTTACAGCTTACCAACCAGGAACCTTTACGATACCGCCTCTACAAATCAAATCAAGTTCCGATACTTTTTCCACAGTTGCAAAGACAGTCTCAGTCATTTCTACACGTAGTGAAAATGACATGGAGATCCGAGCTGAGTTCCCAAGACTTGTTTCTCCCCTCCCCTGGAGAAAATTGCTGACTGGGCTTTATTGGGTTCTGGGACTTTTGGCGACTGCTTGGATTATTCAATGGTCTTTCAAACAGATTCAATGGGCTCGCTTAAGACAACTTTCCTTGAGTTTCACCCTACCCAACCTAACCAGCGATCGCCAATGGCTCAGAAAAGAAATTCAACGCTTTCGCAAACAATTACTTGAAGGCCGAAACCAAGCGGAACTGATCGACGAGATCACTTATACTCTTAAAGTTTTCTTTGAAAGAAAAACTCATCAACCTTCTCCATCGCTCACAACTCAGGAGCTCAAAAAGCGCATCAACCCTCGATATCACACTTCTGAAATCCACGCTTCCCTGCTCAAAACGGATGCAGTGAAGTTTCAGCACACTCCGCACTCTGCTCTTGCAGAGGAGCTCTTGAACACAATTGAAAGGGAGCTTCTGTGAGTGCTCATTTTTTCTATCCCAAGTTGCTTTGGGCCCTGATCCCCATTGCTCTTTTGGCAGTCTTTTTTATTTTTCGACCCCGTAAAGAAAAAGAACCTCTTCTTTCGAAAATGCCCGGGCCATGGGAGCAACTCAAAAGCGCAATTCGCAGGACACGTTGGGCGTTTCGAGTTCTCTTTCTATTACAGCTGTTGGCACTAGGACTTTTAGTGGTCGTTATTGCACGTCCCACCCGAACCAAAACCCTCGTCAAAAAATCAACTGAAGGGGTCGATATTGTGCTCGTTCTGGACGTTTCTGAAAGCATGGACGCCGAAGACCTCTCCCCTTCTCGAATTCTTGCAGCTAAGCAAGTGATTCGGCAATTCATCTCACAGAGACCCAACGATAGGATAGGGCTGGTCACATTTGGTGGCGAGTCCATCATGATGTCTCCACTTACGAGAGACTTTGAATTTCTTCTTGGCCGTGTCGAGGAAGTACGCTTGAGAGAGCTTAAGCAGGGAACAGCAATCGGCTTGGGGATCACTAATGGAATCGCAAGACTTCGAAAATCACAATCGAAAAACAAAGTCCTTATTCTTTTGACCGATGGCGATAGCAATGTAGGCTCCATTAATCCTGTTACTGCTTCGAAACTCGCAGCTCAAGAGGGGATTCGTATTTATCCAATTGGGATTGGACAGCAAGATCGCGTTGTAGTTCCGATTTATGCGGTTGATGGAAATGGCAAAAGACTGCATGTTGTTGCTCAGGTTCCCTCATATCTCAATCCGAAGCTTCTGAAGGAAATAGCTGACAATACTGGGGGTAAATCCTATATGGCCCGTGATACGGGGATGTTGTCCCGTATACTTCAGGAGATTGATAAACTAGAAAAAACAAAAATCAAAGTTCATGCCCTTTCGGAAACTGAAGAACTCTTTTTTTACCCGGCTGCTCTCGCTACACTTCTTTTTGCTATTTGTTATGTGCTTCTGGAGACTCGTTTTCAAAGAAAGCTCCGGAAGATAAAGCGCCCGGGAGACGCTATCATTTTTTATGACCACTTATCGCCTATTAAATCCTGAAGCGCTTTGGGGGATGATTCCCTGGGTCTTCTTTGTCTGTTATCTTCTCTGGCGAAGATACCGTTGGCCCGAATGGTTTCACTGGCGCCGCTTTCTGCTTTCTACTCTAGCTTTTGGCTTCTGTATTTTTGGGTTGTGCCGCCCTCAAGGGGGTACGAGAACCAGTCAACCTGAGCCCGTCACGGCTAATATCTTTGTTGCGCTAGACATCTCAAACAGCATGCTAGCTGATGACACTTTGCCCAATCGATTGCAATTCTCAGTATTGTTGCTCGAAAAAACATTGGAACAATTGACCAAACCAAGAGTAGCCTTGTTTCCCTTCGCTAGTTCAGGCTTTTTACAACTGCCGCTGACCACGGATACATTCGCACTCGCCGATTCACTACTTTCCGTAGATCCTAGTCTTACCTCTCATCAAGGAACAGACTTCAATGAAACACTGAACAATTTGATGACAACTATTCGAAGAATCGAAACTCAATCATCGGACAAACTAGAAACCTGGAGTACACCTCGGGTACTTTTAATCTCGGACGGTGAAATGCATGGTCAATTTGACACTGCAACTCTTGCGCAATATCGACAAAAAGATATCCCTATTTTTACTGTGGGCGTTGGCACCCCAGACGGAAGTACTATTCCTTTTCCAAGTGCTCCTATGAGGGATCCCCAAACTGGAAGTATTATCAAAACCAAACTTAACGCTCCTTTGTTACGGGAAATTTCACTTAAAACAGGAGGATCTTATTTTTCTGGCACCTACGAAAACATACCATTATTGGCTCAGCAGCTTAATCAATCACTCTCGGCCGGTAGAACCTCATCGCAATTTAAATTAGAACGTGAATTTTTTCCCATTCTCTTTGCGATTGCACTCATTCTTTTTGCGATTGAGTTTTCTTATGGCCGTTGGCATTACACTATTAAAACAATTGCTCTATTTTTCTTCTTTGGAAGCTTTTCTTTTGTTGCTTGGGCAGAAGATGACCAAATACGTGCCACGGAAGCTTACAATCAAGGTCTAGAACAAGTTAAAAAGAAGGATTTTCAAAAAGCAGTCGAACTTTTCGAGGAAAGCTCGCTAGTTCTTCAAAATCCTAATGCCAGAAAACAAGCTCTTTTTAATCTTGGTAATTCTTTTCTGAGAATGGGGGACCCTGAGCAAGCGCTTGAATCCTATCAAAAAGCCTATAAAACCAATGCCGCAGACGAATCTTTCAATGCTCAAGCCAACACGATGATTTCGGAGAACATGGCTTTGGCTGCACAGATTCTGGAAGCTATGAAGAAAGCACAATCTCAACAACAGCAAAGTGGAAACTCGGATGGTAAGCAAGACGATCCTGGCAATGATCCCAAAGGAC
Source organism: Pseudomonadota bacterium (assembly GCA_009927165.1). Classification (GTDB taxonomy): domain Bacteria; phylum Bdellovibrionota; class FAC87; order UBA2466; family UBA2466; genus RFNO01. The sequence goes on along the minus strand of RFNO01000117.1, from coordinate 14,024 downwards.
CCAAGCAGTTCCAGGGAGAACCACTTACAGAAGAACAGAAACAGAAACTGTTTGATTTGATTTCGAGTGAGGAGAAACAAACCCTAAAAAGATTAAGAGGCCAGCAAAATCCATCCCGCAACAAAACGGGGACACCATGGTGAAAGCCATTTTCTTAGGTTTGTTTTGGACCTTTTCAATAGGGCTGGCCTCTGACAGCCCTCGATTCCGATTGCAGTTTTCTAAGCAAACCATTTTCAGTGGCGAGCAAGTGATAGCCAATTTTGTTTTAGAATCGGTAGAACAGCAACTGATCGAAGTTGAAGTGGTAAAGTTTCCGGAGTTTCGTGGCTTTTGGAGTGAAAACCTGATTTTGAGACAAGGACGCATCCCGGTGCTTCCAATGAATTCTCCTCAATCTCATTCAATCGGAGTCGTAGGTTCCTATTCTCTCTTTCCGATTGTTAACATGCGTTCACCCTCTATTCAGCCTATGAGTATTTTAGCTAAGGACAGTAATGTCGGCTTAGCTCAACCACTCAATTCAGAAGCGGATGTTTTGAAAATCCTCCCCCTCCCCCCGCTACCGAAAGATTTTAGCGCAAGTGATTTTTCTGGAGCTGTTGGCAAATTCCAGCTCAGCCTGGAGAAACCGGAAATACCTTTTAGAAAGTCTCAACCTTTTTCTTTGAAACTAAGACTGACTGGAGAAGGCAATTTCCCTGAAATAAACAATATCCCCCTGCGTCTCCCCAAAGACCTTTCGATTTTGTCCCAAACCGCAATGATGGAAGGAACTGTAGCTTCGGGTTCAAAGATTTTTGAATGGACTCTTTCCACTGACAATGAGGCGCTCACAGAACTCGATTTAGGTACTTTTCTTTTTTTTGATCCTCTCCTCAAGAAATATGTAGCCCAAGGGATTCCTAAATCTCGTTTTCGTATCATTCCCGATTTGGAATTACCCCCCACTGCTTCACTCATGACTCAAGTTTCAATTCCTCAGGAGTTGTCTTGGAGCCCCTATTCACCTGGTTATAAGAATGTTTGGTTGCTTGTCGTTCAGGGGTTCATGGCGCTCATGCTCATCACGAAAATAGTTATCACCCAAAGAAGAAGGCTCTTGGATTTTCGTTCCCATGATCCGCTTTTTCAAAGGGGTGAGAAAAAGAAGAAAGCTATCAAAGCTCTGCGAAACCATGATTGGTCTACTTTCCTCCCTTTGGCTGCCGATCTCTGTAGACAATCTTCCCTGAGAAAGCCTCACAGTTATACCGACTCAGCTGCTGTATCTGAGGCAATTAAAGTACTGATTGATTCCGATCATCAGTTGCGTTTTAGTCCCCAGAAATCCCTTCGGGTTAGTCATGAGACCTTAAATAAGTGCTGGGCGTGCGTAGAGCCTTACGTTTAACCCCTTCTTCGACTTGTTTAAGTTACTGAAATGATTAGAATTGGTTTATGTGATTGTGCGTACTCTTCTCTTCCGAATGGGAAAAGGTAACTGTTGACTTCTGTAATCATTTCCATAGGATGCGCTCTAACGTAACCAGAAAGGGAGACTATCAGTGGCTCGAATTACTGTAGAAGATTGCTTGGACAAAATTCCCAATCGTTTTGAATTGATTCACATTGCTGCCAAACGCGTAAAACAATTGGCTAAAGGCTCAAGGCCTCTCGTTCATCATCCGCACAACAAACCCGCAGTGATCGCTCTTCGGGAAATTGCAGTAGGTTCCGTCAGCAAATCTGCAGAAGTTGATATTGATCAATTGGGTGTTGATTAACTTTCCTGGCTTTCATTCACTGAGAGCTCTCCCATGAAAAAAAGCTCATCCTCCACGCTGATACTTCTTCTCGCTTTGGTCGTTATTACTGGTTGGTACGTGTTTTACGAAAAGCGCTTTAAAGAAGAACATTCCAAAACTGAAGAGCGTGCTAAGCTGCTGGTACCTTTCTCCAAAGATGATATTCAAGAACTCTGGATTAGCCATCGCAAGGGAGATACCTTTCAGCTTCACAAGACCGGCTCTACTTGGACAATCACTTCTCCCGTCCATGATGATGCTGATAACGGCGTTCCGGGCTCTTTACTCTCCAGTCTTACTTCCACACAAATTGAACGGGAAATTGAAGACAATCCCAAGGATCTTGGCCTTTTTGGCCTAGCCGAACCCTCTTTAACTATCACTGCCAAAAAAGATGAAAACCAATCTGAAAGCATTCTGATTGGCAATGCTACTCAAGTAGGGTCGGGGTCTTATGTGAAATTAGCCCGTCGAAATACCGTTTTCAAAGTCAACCGGTCTCTCCATTCTACTTTTGAGAAATCGCTATTCGAACTCCGGAACAAGAAAGTTCTTCCGCTCACAAAAGACGAAATCAAAGATGTCGAAATTCATAACCCCACAGGAAGTTTTTTGGTTAACAAAGAGCCTTCTGGAAAGTGGTTTCTCGCTCGAGAGGGAACTCCTGTAGACCCAAACAAGTGGGGAAAGGTTCTCAGTTCTCTAACAGAGCTTCGTGCTACTTCTGTGGAGTCAGAGACGGGGGACTCTCTTAAAACTTTTGGTCTTCATCAACCAGTGATTAAGCTTTTTTTCACGACAGAAAAAGGGCAACAAAAGTTTGTACTCTTTCTCTCGACCCTAAAGGACAAAACCTATGCCAAACGAGAAGACAAAGCGCTTGTGTATCAAGTGGACAAAGCTATTCTAACAGAATTATTGAAGCCAGCTAATGAGCTGCGAGATCCTCACCCCATTGCTTTTAATCGTTTCAATGTGGTTCGGATTAAAATAACTCGCTCTGATAAAGCTCCGGTGGAAATTAAGAAAGATGGGATCGCTTGGGGTTTTACAGACCCCGCCAATAGTGAACGAGTAGACACTTCTTTGGTGGAAAAATTTTTAACCCGTTTACAAGACGTCCAAATTGCGCGGCATTTGGGTCCCAAAACGCAGCCCCCCCGAACCCCTTCACTATCGATCGAATTATTTGAATTGAAAGACAACCAAGAAGTAAGTGCAGGTCGATTAGATTTCGGAAAATTAGCAAAAGGAGAAATTACTGGAACCAGTAGCTTTGCTCCGTTGGCTTGGACTCTTAAAGATGCCGACTTCAAGGAAATCAATTTAGAACGAAAAGACTTTTTGGAAAAACAGGGATCTCATACTCAGGAGATACCCGACGAGAATAAACACTCTGAGCAACCCTCTTAAAGGATCTAGTAATGGCACTCTCTCAAGTAAAAGGTAAATGGGCACTGGTATTAGGAGCATCGAGTGGCTTCGGTGAATCAATTTCACTTCGACTTGCCGATGAGGGCATGAATATTTGCGGCGTTCACCTCGATCGTAAAGGAACACTTCCTCATGTTGAGGAAATTATTGCTCAGATTAAAAAGAAGGGTGTGGAAACCGCGTTTTTCAACGCAAATGCAGCCGATAAAGATAAACGTACTGAAGTAATTGGGGAACTCACTCGTTTGGCCCCTGAGGGAATTCATTGTTTGGTTCACTCTCTTGCATTCGGAAGTCTCAAACCTTTCATCTCTAAAGAGGATAAAGACCACGTGTCCAAAGATGCTCTAGAAATGACACTGGATGTGATGGCTAATAGTTTAGTGTACTGGGCCCAAGACCTATTTAAAAAGAACCTACTGGCAAAGGGTGGCAGAATTTTTGCGATGACTTCTTCGGGGGGGACTCGAGTTTGGCCTACTTATGGACCCGTTTCTGCTGCAAAATCTGCATTGGAATCTCACTGTCGGCAACTGGCTCTTGAACTGGCCCCTTTCGGAATAACTGCAAATGCTGTTAGGGCTGGCGTGACTGATACGCCTGCACTGAGAAAAATTCCTGGAAATGACGTCATGATTGAAATGGCACTTCAGAAAAATCCACATAAAAGGCTCACTACCCCCAAAGAAGTGGCAGACTGCATCGCACTTTTGGTTCGAGCCGAAGCCGGGTGGATTTCTGGTAATGTTTTAGGAGTGGATGGCGGCGAGGATATTGTTGGTTAATTCTTCTGTATTGCTTCGCATGACTTGAGCCAGTTGTTTGTGTAGCCCTTTATTGAGCAAAAACCCAGCGTGGTTGATGCCAGCTATTTCAATGCTTTTCACTTTTTGTCCCTGATAGGTTTGGTGAGAAAGCCTTGCTGAGCTTGGCGGACAAAGCAAGTCATCTTTGGAATAAATACTGATAAAAGGAAAATTATCGGGAATCTCTTTTTTGTTAATTTCAGAAATAAATGAAGATGTCGGCAACATTTGTAAAAGACATCGAGCTTTCAACAGAAGATGGGTCATCAATCCGAGTAAAGCAAACCAAGTTCCTTGGTGAGGAGTTCCCAACGTAATTAAACCGCTCACATAGTGAGACCCGCCAAGGATTTGAATGTAATGTCTCGCCACAAGCCCCCCCGCCGAATGCGCCACAATGAAAATAGGACTTTTACTCATTTTGGGTTTTTTTCTTAAATTTAAAATGAGCTGACTCAGCTTTTTGGAGAGAGGATAGAAACCTTTCACGAGATCAGAAAAATCGTTCCACTCAAGGGAAAGCAGAAAAACATTAAAGCCCTCCTTTTTGAATCTCTTCTTAGCCGCTTCCAGATTTCGATGGGTAGCACCAAAACCGGACACCAGCACGATCGTGGGCTTGAATGAATCCACTCGGTCAATCTGAACCCAATCTGATTGAGAACCCGATGGCAAAAATCCCAACAATTCTTTTAGGGTTCGGAAAGTTCTACGGAAGTTCATTTCTTTTTTATCGGCGCTTTAAGAAACCTTCTGAAAGATTTATTCCTTGGATTCAGTCACTTATTTTTTGAAAGGAATATTTTTTTCGATAAACTTCAACGTCTGGGCCAGACTGCTATTTTCACCTAAAGTCAGGGAAAATTGCTCACGATCATAAGACAACTGGAGTCCTGTATAAACAAATCGAATGTTTCTGTTTTGACTTTTGGGGTTGGAAAATACCGAAATGATAAATTTCAGGGTTGCTTCGTCCTCGTGCTCTAACCCAACTCCTTGGTATCCTAACTGGCTGAGCAGCTGCATCGTCTCATCAAAATTGGAAGGGCGGGGGCTTTCAGAAACCACGCTGATTTCATCCGCAGGTTCTAATACGGGAGACGGACTTTCCACTGGGTTGCGGTTTTCCTGGCTAGCACATCCCCATACTAGGCAAAAGAAGATGGCGTGTAAGCACACGATATATAACGATTTTTTCATTCGCAAGCTCGTTCTTCTAGAAGGTTTGAATCTTTAAGATTTTAGCACAAAGTTCCGATAAGCCCACTGTAACTCAATTTAAGACAAGGATCTCATTATGATGAGCAAACTCACGCTTTCCGCAATTATCACATGGATGTCTTGGAGTTCATTTGCACAGACCGAACTCAGTGTTACTAAGTTCCGATTTCAAAAATATGTGGAAGAAGGATTTGAACGCTTGGTAATCGAATTCTCAGGTTCAACCGTTTCAAAAGAAGTTGTCGTTAAGCCTAATGCCTCCTCATTATCGGGAAGAGATTTGTCCTTGGTTGTTACAGGTGCCACTTTAGTAGGGGCTATTCCGGAAAGTAGCATCAATGAAAGTTACCTTGAAAAACAGTCCATGATGGGTCCTCTCGCATTTGATACAGAATCTCCTAAGAATGGATTTAGTATTCGAACGCTGATAAAAAATAAGCAGCATGAAATCGATGCATTTTGGTTAGCTAACCCCACTCGACTAACTATCGATGTATTCAAAAAAGATTCCGCTCGTGCGGCCTCTCGTAGTGTTTTAGAAAACAGGGTAGCTTCCAAAACAGGATCCCAATCGGAAGGAGCAAGTGCTGAGCGAGCTCTAGCCTCTGCTTCGATGAATTCATCTGCAGCTAAAAGCAAGTCTGTACCAAAACAGCCATCAGACATCTTTTGTTTCCCTGCAAAATCAAAAATTTCTGCGAAAGTGGGCTTTCAGGCTTGGAATGGTTCTGACGCCATCCGATTAAAAGTTCCTGCTCAACCTAATCTTCATAGCGAGTCAAACGATGATATTGTTTGTTTTCCAGCGCAAGCCAGAATGACTCCCCAACTCGACTTTGCTGCGGGTTCGGCTGGAGAAATAGATACGCCGGCAACAACAGGTCGAACTCCCTCAAGTGAAAAACCCAAATTCGATCCCAGAACCTCCAATGTTCCGGCACCTTCGACTTTGGGAGTTACCCAGGGCCCCCCCCAAGTACCGAACCCAGCATCGCTTTTACCTCCTTTCTGATTTACGTTAACCCTCCAAACCGGCATACTTTAGTTGAGTGAAAAAAAGAAAACGTAACTCCAGCATCCCTCGTCGCCGAGGAAAAAATCGGACTTCTCGACCCACTAAATTTCAGCCCTCCCGCTTTCGTTCGCCTAAAACTTGGGTGGGACGGATCCAAAAAAATCCTCGCGGCTTTGCTTTTGTTATCCCCCCTGAAAATGGACAAGAAGACACTTATGTGTCCCCACGCGAAGCTCGTTCTTTGATGAACGGCGATATCGTTGAATACCGAGTTCATCATCAGGGCTCGCGAAGTGAAGCTGAAATTGTAAAAGTTATCGAACGAGCGTGTACCAAATTGCTTGGACAAGTTCATGGCTCACGACAAAAATACTTTCTGGAAACCGCTGAGGGTGATTTTGTTTCTCTTGAAAACGCCAATGAAGGAGACCTCAATACTTGGGTTATTGCGCAAATCAGAAAGTATCCTGATGATCGATCGTCCGGAACTGCCTCCATTAAAGAAGTGCTAGGCAGTGAGCTTCTGCCTAAACATGATCATTTGATTACTATCTCTCGATTCAATATTCAGGAGCAATTCAGTCAGGAAGTATTGAAAGAAGCTGAGCGACTTAGAGAATCTGCTGAAGCTGAGTATCGCCAACCTTTCAAAGGGAGAAAAGACTTACGACACCTTCCTTTTGTTACGATCGATGGGGAAGATGCAAAAGATTTTGATGATGCCATTTTGGTTGAGCAATCCACCGGACAACAAGCTTTCACACTTTATGTGGCTATTGCAGATGTTAGTTTTTTCGTGCGTCCCTCAACCAGTCTGGATCAAGAGGCCCTCAGAAGAAGCACTAGTACTTATTTTCCTGGCTATTGCATCCCCATGCTTCCTGAATCCTTGTCCAATGATCTGTGTAGTTTAAATCCCAAAACAGATAAACTCGTTCTCGTTGCGGAAATACGTTTTGATCGCAATGGAATCATGCTGGAGAGTTTTTTTTATGAGGGGATTATTCGAACAGCCGCTCGCTTGACTTATACGCAAGTACACGAATGGTTTAAAGGCAACAGCCATGCTTTGCCGCCAGAATGTCGAGCGCCCTTAGCGAATGCCAGCGAACTGTTTCAGCAACTTCAGAACCAGCGGCTCAGCCGCGGAGTTTTGGATTTTCAACTTCCCGAGTGCCGTTTTGAACTGGATAAAGACGGGATGCCCTCCCAAGCCTATCCCTTCCCTTCCTGGGAATCTCACCGACTGATAGAGGAATTTATGGTTTCCGCAAACTCAGCCGTAGCTAAGGTTCTTAAAGATTTTAGTGTGCCTACTTTGTATCGAATTCATGAGACCCCAGAAATTGAGGCCATTGAAGAACTCAATCAATTGATGAAAAGTTTGGGATTCAGTCTCATGCTAAAAGAAGTGTCTCCCCAAGCTTTTTCGAAAATTTTAGCTCATACCACCGGAAAAAAAGGGGCTAGCACTCTGCACAAAGCAATTCTTCGGGCCCAGAAACAAGCTCGTTACGAGCCCGAACCCAAAGGACACTTTGGCCTTGCGCTGAAGGATTATACTCACTTTACCTCCCCTATCCGACGGTATCCGGACCTGATTGTGCACCGCTCCTTAAAGCGTTTCATTCTTCAGGCTCAATCAGCCGATAAGAGTAAAGAAGCTTTGGATTTGGTTCGCCTGGGAGAACTAACATCAGAGCGTGAGCGCCGAGCCATGGAAGCAGAACGTTTTATTACTCGACGCAAACAGTGTTGGTTTATGTCTCAAAGAGTGGGGCAAGTGTTTGAGGGAGTGGTCTCGGGAGTTATCCCTAAAGGTCTCTTTATCGAGATTACCCAACATGCTATTGAAGGTTTCGTACCCATCGCATCTCTCCAGGGCTATTACGAGTACGATGAACGCAAAGGCTGTATGAGAAGACGGCCTGGGCACACAACATTGAGCATTGGAGATAAACTTGAAATTCAAGTAGCTCATGTTTCGCTCGAAGATAATGAAATAACATTTTTGCAATTACCTGAATCCAAATGAAAGTTATCTCAACTGCCAATCAAATCAGTCAGGCATTTAAAAATGCTGGGCGCTTGCGTGAGATATTAAAAATTTTAGTCAGTACTGGTTTCGCAGATTTCATGCGCCGAATGCAGTTGACTCGGTTTCTCCCTGAGTCTCAAAATGAGGATCCTACTTACAAGAATCTTCCATTGCCACATCGGTTGAGAATCGCCTTTGAAAAACTGGGTCCGGGATTTGTTAAATTGGGTCAGCTTATGGCTTCTCGTCCTGACTTAATTCCAGAAGACTTTGTAGAAGAGTTTTCTAAGCTCCAAGATCAAGTTTCTACTATCCCTTTTTCCGAAATCAAAAAAGTCGTCGAAAACGAGCTGAATGCTCCATTGAACGCATTGTTTGACAGTTTTGATGAGGAGCCTCTGGCTGCAGCCAGTATCGCTCAAGTACACTCAGCCCGTTTAAAAACCGGAGAACAAGTAGCCGTCAAAATTCAAAGACCTGGTATTGACAAAATTCTTCATACGGATATTTCAATTTTACGAGGGCTTGCCAACCTTCTTGAGAAGTATGTCCCCGAAACTAAACCCTTTAATCCAGAAGGTCTTGTCGAGGAGTTTTTCCACACCATTTTATTCGAATTAGATTTTAGAGTTGAAGCCAACAATATTCGCAAAATAAAATCACAGCTCGCTCACTCTCAGAAAGTAGCTATTCCAGAAGTTTTTTCTAAGTACTCTACCCAACGATTGCTGGTTCTCGAAAAATTCGAAGGGATCCGATTTTCTGATAGAGAAGCAATTCTTTCCAAAGGCATTGATCCTCAATCAATAATTGAAACTGGAGCTGATGCTTTTTTTCAAATGGTCATGCGGAACGGGCTTTTTCACGGTGACCTTCATGCAGGAAACCTCTTTGTTCTTCCCGATGGCCGAATTGGAATCATCGATTTCGGGATCGTTGGTCGTTTGAGCCGAAAAGTTCAAGACAGCATCATTTCCATGTTTATTGCCATTATGGACGAGGATTACGAAACGCTAGCAACTGAATATGTCACTCTTTGTAGTCCAACCGGTGACACGAACATAGCTCTTCTTCAAAAAGATTTAATGGACACCATATCTCCTTACGTAGGACTTACGCTAGGTGATGTAAACGTGGGAAAGCTTCTTTTGCAATCAACGGGAATTGCCGCACGACACAATTTAAAGGTTCCCCGCGAGTTAATGCTCCTCTTCAGAGCTATTATGACCATTGATGGTCTTGCTAAAAAGCTCGACCCTAATTTCGATATTCTGCAGCTTGGCAACCGGCTGGCGAAAGAAGTAGTAGCTTCACGATACAGTAAAGAACGGGTCACCAAAGACCTCATCATCTTAGCAAGAGACTTACAAGATACGCTAGAAACGTTTCCTAAGCTACTGAAGCGTTTCCTGAGAAAATGGTCACAAAATAATTTTGTTTTTGAAATTAAAAATCGTGATGCTGAGCTCCTTCCCCATGCGATTCTCAAATTTACATACTTTTGGATATTAAGCTGCTTGAGCTTAGCTCTCTTAACAGTTGGAATTCTTTTTTGGCAAAAAGAAACGGAACCTCTTTTCCTTGGATTTTCCCTTTGGGGTATAATTTGCTTGGTAAGCTCTTTTTACCTTTTGGGAACAAGTTTGTGGGCACTTCGAAAATACAAAAAATAATTCTATTTTTCGGTTTTGTCCTTGGCCCCTTATCGTTCTGCTTACCCAGTTGGGTCTCTTCTGAAACTGAAATTTATCAAAAACTAAATTCTGAGCTTTCAAAAAAAAATGGAGACTATTTAAAACGGACTGTACGACGTTTGGGAAAGAAGACCATTGAACTCGAGGGCTTTGCTGCGATCAATGGAACCTTAGAAGTATTTTCCAAAGTGGCAGGAGATCTCAAAGGGTATCGAAACTGGGCATTGACAGGAATTAATCAAAAACCGACCGGCGGTATGTACTTGCTCAAAATTCTGGACTTACGACAATCTCCCACGATTCACAATCAAATCATTGCTAAGTTTGGATTGAGTTTTCCGGGTATACAACATACGTTTGAACGTGCTTTTACCATTAACAACTTTAGAACAACTCAATCCACGACAGTAACTTGCGAAAACACAGCAGGCCATCACTCTCTGCTGTCTTCCCTGAATGGTTTTATCACAGCTTTTCCTGCTCCCCAGCAAAGTGAAAGATTGTGGGTTTACTTCAAGGGGCGAGCGCAAATTACTTCGTGGCTGCTTTACGAAGCCCTGCCTGAAAAACTTCTGTCTACTGAATCTTCTGAGCGTATCCAAACCGTTTTAGACAATTATGGGAACGAAGAAGTAAGAAAGCTAACTTCTGGGCCTAAATTAAATAGAATCAAAACCCCACAAAAAAAACGGAAACGCTGAACGGTCTCGACTATTTTCTTTCCCAAACATGACTTGGAGATACTCTGCATCAGCTAACGTAAGTAATTCTTGATGAGAAGCCGACATCCCGTTTTGAACTAGATACTCTCGATAACAAGCCATCAGTTTTTGACGGTCAATAATCTTTAATAGTCCCAGACTTCCTAACCAAGACTTTTCCGCTATTGGAGAAAAAACGCTGTGCTCTACATAAGAGGGCGAAATAAGAGTAAGTTTCTTTTCCTTAAAAATTTCTCGCTGGCAAAAGGCAATGTTTTTTTGAACTGAAGCGAGCTCTCCACCCCACTCATGAATATAGTTTGTGAAATCAGCACCTTTATTAACTGCCAAGTAAGAAGTGATCTCTTCATTTCTATGGGTCACGAATAGGCGGACATTGGGGATCATCAGCAAGGCTTTCATTTCCTCTAATGAACGATCGAGTCGACTTTGATGCTTTTGATATAACCGCCAAATTTTATGGGCTTCTTTTTCTGACACCCCTTCACGTGCAATTTCTTCTACTAACGGAACGCTATCCACAGAAAACAAGTAATCATTTTCTTGGCCCCCTCTGAAAAATCCCAAAGGAGCGTAAAAATCGGGTTTGTCCGACCAGAGTACAGCCAAAACACAACCTAAAGCTTTTAGCCGAGCAACGGCTTCTCGAATCAGAATGCTGGCAAATCCTTCCCCGCGACACAAAAAAGTAGTAGCTACCGAACCAATCAAACCTACCTTAAATCGAATCTCTTCAAAACGATACTCTCGAACAACTATTCCGACATGAGAAACAATCTCTTCATTTTTTTCTATGAAAAGTGATTCGCCTCCAGGAAATTCGCCAAAGACTGAAGGATACTCTTGAGCAATAGAAAAACCTGATCGAGTCCTTAATTCTCGATTTAAGAATGAAAAAACTTTTTTAACGTCCCGATCTTCAGCTAGACGATTCCGGTAAGAAAGTGAATGAATTTGAGTGGAGGTGTTCAAACCCAAAAAAAGCCGAGTGCCTATCACCGAAGCAAAGACACTCGGCCTCTCTTTTATAAATCAGCTGCTCGCAATGTTTTGCGACCATTTGCTTTAGCGCGCTCAACACCTCGATTCACAGCATGGTGAATCAAAACATTCACTGCTTCAATGACATCTGATGAACATTTCATTTTTGACTTTTTGATCAGACTTTTTACTTTTGACTGAACGATGTAGCTTTCTTTGACTTTGGTAGCCATTTTTGTCTCCTGAAGATTGGGTTTAAGGGTTCTGCTTGCTTCAAAAGGAGTAATATAGTCGGGCGATGGAGCCTTGAAAAGAAATTCTGTATTTCCTCTCAGAAAACTCCTTCTAAATTTTTTTTATTCTTGCTCGCTTTTTCAATTTAAAACCCGATATAATTTGCGGTGGGGAGGGCCATTATGCGCCAATTCATATTTATCATCGGATTAACGAGCTTTCTTTTCAATCAAGCTGCCAATGCAAAAGACCGCTACACCGTCATCGTTGAAAAGATGCAGGCGATCCAGAAAGAACATGCCTCCACAACCGCCCTCTACTCTATTGGAAAAAATGATGATGGAGTTGATATTTACGCGATGCGCGTCAGTACCCATCCATCGAAAATGGATAAAAATAAAATTGGTCACCTCATTGTTGGAACACACCATGGCAACGAAGGGGCAGCAGCAGACCTTTCTTTAGATTTTCTCAATTCGTTAATACAACGCTTTGATAGCTCTGAGCTCTATCGAGGCCAACTTTCGGATACAGAGTGGACTATCGTCCCTGTGCTTAATATTTCTGGATACAATGAGAATCATCGGCATGAACACGGCATGGATCCGAACCGAGATTACCCGGGCCCTTGCATTTCAGCTGCAGGAGGAAAACTAGCGAGTGTTAAAGCTGCGATGGAGCTACTCGCTTCACGCCCTTTTACGGGCAGTGCTACCCTTCATGGATTCGTGGGTACTTTCACTTATCCCTGGGGCATCGCTGTCAAAAACGACCACACTTTAGATCATAACCGATTCGTTGAAATCACATCAAAAGCTGCTGAGATCAATGGCTATCGGTATGGAACCTCGACAGAAATCGTCTATCCTTGTGATGGCTCTTTTGAGGATTATGCTTATTGGAAACATGGAGCTTGGTCACTTCTCGTAGAGTTGCGTAACGGCAGCAGCCAAGACATTAAAAGTACAACCCTGGCTCTGGAAAAATATTTTGAGCAATTAGACTCAACACCTAGCACTCAACATGCCTTAGAAAGCGAGTGTGACCGCACCCGCAATCTGGATCTTCGCAATGAATAAGGAATTTAAGCTACTAACGGAATGAAGTAGAAAACAACTGAGAGTAATAGAGCGGAACCTACTGGGATTGTAAAATTGTCATCAATGGGTGCTGGAATAAGCTCTACTATCGTACTGACCATTCCCCCTAATAAAGCCAAAAAAAGACTGTGGTGAAGGTCTAGTTTTAAATACGTTATTCCTAAAAGAAAGGAGGCGAATCCAGACGCTAAGAAATTAGCTACGGCTCCTTCCAAACTTTTCCTCGCTGTGATTTTGTGACGCCCCCATTGGGTTCCTACAATCGCGGCAATAGGATCTCCCACAGCTAAAAACAGCACACTCAAAAGTACGATAGTTTTTGAGAAAAGGGCCACCACCACGATTAATCCCAAAATGTAAAAAGAATTACCCGAGATGCTTCTCAACTCTTCCCGACGCATGATTTTCCCAAAATATTTTAAGATTAAGGTATTCATGGTGCTGGATTTTAGTCTCAGCACATCGGCCATCATAAAACTCCCTCCAATCAGTAACAAAGCGAGGAGAGCTTCTTCTCGATTCAATACGAACGCATAGAGGCTAAAGCACATGAGTCCCATCATTAAATGATAGAACTTACGTCCAAAATGAGGAGTAGAACGATGGATGCTCAAAACCTCTCGTCTGAGCAATCGGGCATCTGCTGTTGTAGTCGCTGAAGTTAAAATGCTGAGCATGCGACATTAGAGCAGCAATTTTGATACCGTTTCCTAACAGAACCCTAACAAATCTGTTTTTTATTTAATTTTCAGATAGTTAATTAGTGGACACTGGGCGTTAACACAAAGGACTTAACATTCAAAAATGCGTAGTGTCTTACGCAGCCTGGTAAAGATTTACTCAGCTCTCCCGTTCTCAATCCTTTTTGTGCAAGTAGTTGATGGCTCATTGAGACGTAAGGGCAATTGAGAGTGCCGCAGAGCTCGCATGAGCTAGAGCGCAATAGCCGCGGAGTTCACTTTTGTTGAGACATGCTCCCCTGGGAGGGTTGG
>RFNO01000129.1 GCA_009927165.1 Pseudomonadota bacterium | reverse complement strand
CCAATCGCAGAATTATGCGCGCCGCGGCGCACCATAAAACAGGGGAAGCTCTGCCCTGAAACCGTTAAAATTAAAAAGATTTCTGAGATTTACCGATTTGTGTAGTACGCCCATGAGTTCCCCCAAAAAATCGTCACTTTTAAGGAAAAATCGAGTCTTTCGGGACTTTTTATCCGCAAGCACCATTTCCCTACTTGGGAGTAATATTTTTGATATCGCTATCCCTGTTTACGTGGCACAAAAAACAGGGTCGGTTTTTGCCCTTTCAGCTGCGACGGTTGCGCTTAATTTGCCCTTCTTCTTAATGGCACCCTTCACGGGGTATCTCGTAGATAACTTCAATAAACGAAAGATTCTCCTTTATTCGGACGTTGGACAAGTAATTTGCCTCGCTCTGTTATTGCTGTACGAGTTTTTCTCTGCTCAAGCACTCTGGCCCATGCTGGTTACCGTCTTTGCTGCCAAAACCCTTATGATTTTTTTTGAAACCGTTGCTACTTTCCAACTGGTTCCTTCTTTGGTCTCACGTAGTGACTTGTCCGAAGCAAATGCCTGGTTTCTCTCTGCACAACGCTTTATTCAAATTGTAGGGCCATTGTTAGCAGGCATAATGATGACCGTGGCAGGAATAAATAGTTGCATTATTCTCAACATCATCAGCTTTTCCGCCACTTTATATTTTGTCTTAAAAATGAAAAATCTTAACCAGCTTCTCGGAGAGGAACACAGCAAAGGACATTGGAGAACTATCACTCTGGGAGATATTGCTTCTAACTTTACCGGGAGCTTCCGCTTTATTTGGAATTCTCCGATATTTAAACCTTTCGTAGCTATGATGTTTTTGTGGAACCTCTCTTCAATTAATCCAAACCATCCTACCGTAACTCATTACTTTACTATTTTAAAAAAATTCAGTCCCGAACAGTACGGGATGATTCTTTCGCTACTTGGAGGTTTGGGAATTGTGGGATTCGTTTTGTCGGGTTCGCTTTACCGAAAAGCGGGTTTTCTGAAAACTTTTGCTGGGGGAGGGCTCTGGCTGAGCATTTTTGCCACCACTTCTTTGTTCTTCTTTGATGAACCAATACTATTGGGGATCAGTTTAGCTATTTCCAAAATGGGGAGCTCTGTACTTTCGATGGGAACTTTCTATTTGAGACAAACCCACATTCCCAGATCTCGAATGGGAGGAGTAAATGCCTGCTTGCGCATGCTTTTTATGTCTGCCACTCCTATTTCCTGCTGGATTCAACCCTATTTAGTTGAAGGGTTAGGATCTTTTTCTTCTTTTGTATTTGGTGCTCTCTGTTTGTGGGCTACAGCCGGGTTCGCAATCCAAGTTGCAAAAAAATATCGACCCGAAGCCATCATTCCAGAAGACTCAAAACTAGCTGCTTAGACTTTTATTTTTCGTCGTTAGGGGGTTTTTTTTTCAAAAAGTCTAGTTCAGATGGGTTTTCTTCATTGGCTTCCAACCGGTATCCTTCAGTCGCCCAATTCCCCAAGTCTTTGTCTCTACAAAGTTTCTTGCAGAAAGGACGAAAGGGGTTTCCCTCCCAATCACACATCTCACCACAGCAAGGACATTGAACTTTCTTGTTCATAGAGCAGGATGGGGAGATGCAAAGTCAGTTTCCAAAAGTGGGGAAGCAGACTCATTGGAAGTAGTCGTTCGATAAAGTTGAATCACCCGTTCAGATACTTTCTTCCAATCTAGGTTTGTCTGTACCCAAAGCTTTGCTTCTTTAAGCAGGAGGTTTCGTTGATCGAGATCGAGTTTTTCTGCCCACAGCAAGCGTTGAGCAAGCGCATCCACTTGATCCGTTGGATAAATAGACTCCGGCAAAAGAGACCCCAGATATTCAGCACCCCCACTCTCGGTCGGAACAATAGGAATGCTCCCTGCCAACAACGCTTCAAACGGGACTCTTCCAAAGGGTTCATCCAAACATGGGTAAACAACGGCAATGGCCTGTCCCAAATGCTTCCATTTATCCGCCCCATAACTAGGAGCTAGAAGTGATACATGATGGCCTAAGTGCAGCTCAGTTATTTTTTGATGTACTAATTGCTCGTACCCATGCTCCACGGGACCTTTCAAGCGAAGCTTTTTGGTTCCTCCCAGCTGGCGGTAACGAGCAAAACTCTCCAACAAGAAAAGCAGGTTTTTTCGATGCTCTAATCTACCAAAATATAAGAAATGATCCGAAATTACGGGATAATTCGAATAAGCATCCGAATTTCCTGATCCACACACACCGTTGGGAATGATTGAAATTGCTTTTACTGACAAATCGTAGGGCTTCAGTTGAAAAGTTTCAAATTTGCTGAGAGCTACCAGTTGGCGAGCTGATTGAGCAATTTTTTTACCAATCAGCAAGTTAAAAGCCCTCTTCAAGGGCAGCTTTCGACCATCCACTAGCATCATTCCTCTGGGATGAAGAATGTAAGGAATGGCAAGTTGGTTGCAGATCTTGGAAATAAAATAGTACTCCCACCGCCAATGCCCGTTTAAATGAACAATATCGATGTTATTAAACCAGGACCAAATGGGGTGCTGTTTGTCTCGCCAACATTTGAAAAAATCAGAGGGAGAAAACTCCAAGATATTGTTGATGCCAAAACCTCTCACAAATTTTCGATTCCATCTGTCTTCTCGGCAAGCAACAGTGACTTTGGCCTTGTTTTCCAAAGCTTGGCAAAGGGAGGCTTCTGAAATGGAAGCTCCACCGTACTCGGGGGCCATGCCAGAGGAAAAAAACAAAATTCTGATGGGTTTACTCATGCCCGAGAAATCTCCTCGAACTCCAAAGGGGAAAAATTCACTCCGGCTTTTTTTAGTTGGGCGTAGTAATCTAAAATCAGTTTCAGTGCTCGATTGTCGGAAGCTGACAGCTTTTCGAACTCCACTGTAACGGTCTTCTTGGAACTTTTCCAATCTTCGTACTTGCGACCGACACACGCAAGATTCAATTGCTCTTCATAGAAAAGTGAGAGGGTTAGCTTTTCTCCGATTCCCACAGCACCCTCAGTTCTTAGTTTGGCGCCGTGAGCGGAAATAGACAGAATTTCTGAGCAAGCTCGAGCCCCTTGTTTCAATCTGGAAATAAGTTGCCCTTCTAAATTAACAGCAATGACTGTTTCCTGATCTAAAACAGGTTGAATGTTGTGCACGATACTTTCCCGGTTAAATTCGACCAAAGGTTAGCTGAACTGAAAAGCTAGGACTTTGAAGTTTAGCGACATTGGGTAAAAAATATCCAATAGAAAATCCTAACGATGCCCACTGACCAACTTTCAAATCAGCAACAATTTGTGGGTGAAATAGAATGAAGCCACCGGAAGCAATTTTCTGAACTTGTACAGTTGTATCTGTTTCCGAAATGACTTTGGAAACCGCATATCCTCCTCCGCCAACCATCATGCGACTCATTAACCATTCCGAGATGATGTACTCGCCAACGATCCCACCGTAACCAATGCCGAATTGGGCCGACTCGTTTCCGCTCCAGAGAAAACCGCCTCCGCCTCCTCCACCGACTCGAAAAGTTTTGCTCGCCCAACCAAAACCGATACCACCAATCACAACGGGATTGCCCGACATGGCGCTATCAAAACTCGAAAGAGATTTGTTGTTGTATTGAACGAATGGACCCCCTTTTCCGCCGCCCAGAGCTTCCGCTTTAGCGCGCACCAGGGGTAACGAAAGGACAAGAAAACACAATAAAATGAAACGCATGATTCAAATTTTAATGCATTTTCAGCCTCTAAGCTCGCCCTATTTATGACAAGCAGAGACGTTAAATTTAGTGGGTGAGTCGACCAATAGCGTGGGGACTTCCCTCAATACGACCCGCCGTGGAAACTTCCATGAATTGCGCCTTGCGTTGCAGGTCTTTGATCGTAAGAGCCCCGCAGTAAGTCATTCCCGAGCGAATTCCACCCATGAGGTCTTGAACCACTTCTTTGACGGGACCCCGCGCTGGGACCTCAACGGCCACTCCCTCGGCGGTTTTCCACTCGGCCATGCCACCCATGAAATCATCTTGGGCTTCTTTAGATGCCATCCCTCGGAATCGTTTGAACCGAATTTTCTTACCGTCTCGTTCTTCTTCCAGCATCTTACCGGGAGTTTCATCGGTACCAGACAGCATTCCACCCAACATTACAAAATCTGCTCCCGCGGCCAAGGCTTTCACTGCATCTGAAGGATAACGAATACCGCCGTCAGAAATCAGAACCCTATCCACTTTTCGACAATCATGGAGTGCCGTTAATTGCGGAACGCCAAATCCCGTTTTGACTCTAGTGGTACAAACAGAACCCGACCCAATACCCACCTTAATAGCATCGGCACCAGCTGCCGCTAAATAATCCGCACCTGCATAAGTCGCAACATTGCCTGCAATAATGAGAATATTGCTTTTATATTTTTCGCGAAGCCCCTTAATGGTTCGATTGACTTCTTTGGAATGACCGTGAGCCACATCAACACAAATAATACTTGCTCCCGCCGAAATAAGCGCTTCCGCTCGGCGAATACCGTCATCGCCGATTCCTATTGAAATTCCAGTAGAATCTTTCTTTTGCACTCGATTGAAAAGAGCAACGTTGTCTTCAATGCTTAAGAATCGATGAAGAATTGCCATACCACCGAGAGCACCAATCGCATTGGCCATGGCGTCTTCTGTAATAGTGTCCATGTTAGAAGAAATGAGGGGAATTGAGAAATTCCTGCCCATGAGGCTCACTGAAGTAGTCACAAGCTGTCGGGATTTTATTCCGTTGTAGCCTGGCACTAAAACAACATCATCAAAAGTGAGTCCTTTTACGGCGCTAAACAAGATAAGCCTCCTAATTAAAGAGTGGTCAGGCCTTATCTTTGTTCTGCAGGGGGTTTTTGGCAACGAGTTTTCATGATCTTACTTAAACAAAAATGCCAAACTGATGCCCCCCTGAAAGACCAATTTCTTGTCAACCCATAGCGGTCTGGCTAAAAGCTTAAACAGTACAAATTCAGCAACTTTTTGATGCCATGCCCCCTCAGCACCGACGGCCAGTGACGTGGGTGAAAAGTGTGGTGTTCCTCCTGAAAAGCTAGGCCCAAGAAAAATGCCTAGAGTCGCCCCGGGCTCACCATATTGGTTTCCCAAAATTTGGTACCGAGTAACTAGTAAGGGGGCAAACAGGTACCCTTGGGAAAGCAAAGAGAAATTCAAATCCAAGCCCCAACTCCATTTTTTGCTCCCCAACAAAGCCGTGTCTATTCCAACACCACTAAGAATTCCGACCTGTTCGGAAATTACTATGCCCAGGGACGCGAGAATAAAAAGAGGGACCTGGGGCTCGGGCGGAGGGATTTTATTCTCCTTAGGTTTTTGAACTTCGACTATCTGTTTAGCAGTTCGAGACTTTTTGGAAACTGACTTTTTGGTTTTGGCATAGCCCGCGGATGACCCTAATACCAAAGCAACCAACAGGATTGTTCTGCACAGGAAAGACAATGTTATCTCAGCTCCTTCATTTCCGATTTTCTGAACTGTTCGACGGCTTCTTCCATTCTGTTTTTAAACAACTTCTTAATGAGTTCACTTTTTTTCAATTCATCGACTTCGATGATGTCCGTCACAACATAAACTCCTTTTTGGCGATCGGCTGGCCAATCAAAGACTTCGAAGACCCTGAAGGACGAATCAAAAAAATGATTTGTGTAAATCGGGATCTCGATGTTCAGATAGCCGTTTTCATTGAACTCGATGTTTTCCGTTAGTCGATAGATCGGCTGGGATTTTTCTCCGGCCATATTGATCACTTCCGATCGAACATAAGATTGAATAGGACCTGTAGCTCCTTTTCGATTCTCCCAAAAAGCTTTTTGAAAGTATTGGTAGGTTTTGGGGTATCTGGTCTTTAGAAAGCCAGATAGCTGCAGATATTTTTTTACATACGGGATGTTGTCTGCTCTCGACTCATAGCCTTTCAGCTGTTTTTCGATCAAGTAAGCTTTGAGCCGTTGTGCAACGATTTCCCGGAGAAAGTCCGTTCGTTTTGCCGATTGAGTAAGCGGAAGAGTTTCACTCGCAGTGTGCAGCTTAAAGGAACACTTTTCCACAGAGCAACTCAACAACCCCTTAAGCTGGTCCCCCGAAACAACTTCCGTTGGAAGTGAAAAAGCGGACACATCTATTGAATTCCCCCCCTGTTTATTTCCAAACATTGTTCGAAAAGGAATCTGGGTTTTTTTGTGTTGTGCTTTAAGTCGCTCTATAACCTCTCGCGCAGGCACTTCAGTCACTTCAGCGGATTGCGAAAGGATAAAGTCACCTTGAAAATCGGCCCAATCAAGACGGCCACGACTGTCCAAAGAATCTAAATGCGGACGAGAAGGATCCAGTCGAACCCCAGCCCAATTCAAAGAGGTAAAAAAGAACAGTATTGAAACAAATAGATTCAAGAGATGTTTTGCTTAGTTGGTGGTAGCGCTTTCTGATCCTGTGTCAGGTTCCAACATGCTCAGATACATGTTAGCCATTTTGTTTTCAGGCTCAAGCGCTTGGGCTTCCTGCCACTCTCTTTGAGCCTCTTTAAGTCTCTTCTGGGCATGGTAGCAAACTCCCAGCTGAATCTTAAGTTCCACAGATTTCGGATAGGCTTCGCAAGTTTTTCGGAGCAACGTCAAAGCACCTTCTTTGTCACCGATTCGAAATAGGCACTTCGCCATCTGGAGCGTGCATTGAAGATTTTCGGGCTCTAAATTAAGGGCCTTTGCAAATTCGTGATACGCCTCTCGAAATCTTTCATAGCGCATATAAAACGCACCCAATTCCGCGTGCTTTTGCGCAAGTTGTTTGTTGATACGGGGATCAAATCCTGGCTGCAACTTTTCGAGTCGCTTTTTTGTTTTCGAATAAATACTAGCGCCTTCTGTATACTTCCCCATGTCATTATAAAGACTGCTTAGTGCGATGGCAGCTTCCGTGTGAAAAGGATCCAGAAGAAGTGTCCTTTCAAAAGCCAAAATAGCCTTCTTGAACTTGCCTTTTTTTGTATAGACATTTCCTAACAAATGAAAAACTTCGGGAGCCTGATTGTTCACCAGGACAGCCTGTTCGAGAATTTTTTCAGCTGAGTTTAAACTGCTTCTGGCAAAGTCTTCTTGGGCCATTCTGATAAGAGACTCTATGTTGCGTTCCTGGGAATGGATTGTAGCTGACAATGCTTACCCCTTTTTCTTCATGGCCTCTAAAACTGTTTTCACATCATCTTTGTACTTAGTTGCCGGAAATTGGCTCATTAAACGCCTCGCTGCATCTTCGGCATTTTCATACATTTTGATATGGTAATAGCTCTGCACTAAACGATAAAGCGCCTCTTCATCATATCCCAAATTCCCATATTCCTGAAGCAAAGCGGAATACCGATACGATGCGGACAGATAGTGCTGTCTCTGATAATAGAAATTAGCGACGTAATTTTCGTGCTCGGCCAGTCTTTTTCGAGCCTCTACAATGTGCTCTCGTGCCTTGGATAAATATTCCGAAGAAGAATACTTTTGCTCAAGAACACCGAAAGCTTCAATCGCTTTGTAGGCAGCGCTTAAATCACGAGCAGAATCATCTGGAATTTGTTTAAAGAAGGACAGCCCTATTCGATACTGAACATAATCTCCCTTCGAATGAGTCGGGTGAAGTTCTTTAAAAATTTCATAGGCACTCTCGGCTTCGATATAGCTTTCTTGTTCGAAATAGGTGTCTGCTATTCGGAGTTCAGAATCCACAGCTCTGGCACTGTAAGGAAAGCGATTTTTGATGTCCCTATATTTTTCGAGTGCAACTAAGTAGTGTTCATCCTTAAAGGCTTCCTCAGCCCCTTGAAAAAGGGCATCTGGATCTTCGCGGTTTACTTCTTTGCCGGCACATCCACCCAGCAATGCAGAAAGAAAAAACAAGGACACTAAGACTGTGAAGAGACGTTCACATTTACTAAGTACCTGAGACTGCATCTATTTCCCTCGTTTTATTGCGACATTACCACAGCCCCCCGAGAGAAAAAACTTTCTCTTAAGTAACGCCTAGCGTTACACGATAAGCCTACTGTTACGCGATGAGTCGAGAGCACAGACCCAACGCTAAAGAGGAGTGGAACAATGAAACGGGCACGCACAGAGCTGGAAAATGATGTTTCGGAACTCTTGGAACGGATCACTGTTGAGGAAGCCAGTCAAAGTATTTGGAACAAGTTGGATAGCGCCATTAACTCATTAGATGCTCAGTCGCAATCGGTTCTGAATGATTACTTTAATGGCTCAACCATAGAACAGTTGAGCAAAAAGCATTCACTTTCGGTGACTGAAACAAAAAACTGGGTTCACCAAATCAAACGCCAACTTATTTCCCAACTACAAAGACAAAACTCAGCGAGGCAGTAATGGATCTTTCGAAAGATAATTTGTTTAGGGAACTCCTAGAAGAGCTGGTGAAAGATTCATTTTCACAGGCTCGTGATTTTAGAAGTAAAACCCTCCAAACAATCTGTTCCGAAATGGAACTGCAAAACTGCCCGACCTCGAAAGAATCTTCTGATGCGCCCGGCTTTGAGAGAGTTAACTCTCTTATTTGCTTAATTCTCAATCATCTCGAACTGAATGGGAGCACTGACTTCCCTCCCGATTCCTTAAGCACCCACTTGGAAAAACCCATCGAAGGCCTGTCCCTCCGATGTCCTTTTGAATCAACGGCAAGGCACTTGCGGCAACTGAAGTCTGCAACCGTTTTGTCCCAAGGAGTAATGTCACAAATTGAAAAAATGATTGGTTTGAACATCTGTCTTTCGATTGAAACTAATCTGGCGCAAGCTCTTCTGAACCCTCTGCAGCAATTTTGGCCTAATAAAAACAAAGTGATTCGTGAAAGCGTGGTACTTCAGAATCAAAAACCTGTTTTGTCGGAACATTGGAAAAGAAGCATTGAGCCGCTCTTGAGCCACGATACCAACGGCCTCACTGTTAAGTATTACGAAAAAGGTTTTTTGGATTGTTTCCGTAGTTTAGCGAGCCTTTCCAAACCGGACTCAGTTGAAACAACACTTTCTCAAAGCGCTATTCTCGTTCTCCTCCTTAGCTCTCAAGGAGACTTGAATTTGTCACAGACAGACACAGCTACACTCTCATCGCTTTTGTTTTGCATGGATGAGCGAAAAAAATCTGCCTGTAGCATAGATTTGATTTTGTCGGGTAGTTGGCTGTCGGATTTGGAAGAAGACCGATCCTTAATTCTTAGCTTGATCGGCCGCATCCGAGCCTCTGGAAGTTTCGACAAAGTAGCGGCTTAAGTGAGGGTGGGTTATGGGGAAAGAAGCTCAAACAAAAAGTCCCGACAGACATGAAGTCAGAAATGCACTTTGGGAAGCCGAGCGTGAGCATTGGCTAGATTGTCAAAATGCTCCACTTTCCACAAGACTCGCAAGTTCCGTGCTGGACATCATTTTCGTATACCTGGTTTCCCATGGCTTCACAAAATTGGTCCGTCAGCTGGTTGTTCATGGTCCTCGCTTAGCCCCCGACCATCAGAACTTATTCGATCCCCAAATATGGACCGTCATTGATCTCGCAATTCGAATTTCTTTTCTCGTGCTGTATTTAACTTGGTCTGTATCTTTTTTCGGCGGCACTCTGGGAAAATTGCTGCTTGGGCTTCGTGTAATCGACTGTCAGACAGGCCACCCACTAACTTACCGTGCTAGCCTATTTAGAGGGATTGCCAGTGTGGGAATGAATGTGTTGGTCTTATTCACGCTATTTATTCGACCGGACCGACGGGGCTTACACGATCTCTTTTCTAATAGTGTTGTGAAAAAAGTGAGGGGGACTAAATGATCCTCCTGGTGCCAACTTCTCCTGAAGTGCCTCGTTTTCATCGGCCCACTTGGGGCGCTTCCATTGTTGTCGCCATTATATTACTGACCTCCTATTTTCTCTTGAAACCTACGGTCCTTGCAGACCAGCAATACATAGACAACTACCACACCTTAAGCGAAGCAGGTCTTTTCGAAGAGAACGAATCAGAGCAAGTTTATTTGGCTAGGCGGCCCCTCTTGTCAGTAACCATCTCACCCAAAAGCTGGGATTTGGAAAGAGCCATTTTTTCCAACTTCGTTCATGGTGGCTTCACCCACTTAGCGCTGAATCTCATTGGAGTTGTTGCTGGAGTGCGAATCTGCACAACTTTTATTCCCTTTGCTTGTACTTTCTCTATTTTTTTAATAGGTGGAACGCTGGGTCTCTTGTTCAGCACACTCGTATCTCCTCAATTACAAAATGAATTTGTTCCGCACTTAGGGGCAAGCGCAGGAGTGTTCGCGCTGATGGGAACTTACTACATTTACAATTTTAGATTTAGGACGACTTATTTTTTTTGGTTTCCCAGCAGACAGGGCCGCATTGCTCTAAAGACCAGTTGGTTTTTCTTTTTAGATGTCATTTTATTAGAGCTTCTGCTCTCGGCCGGACAACTCTTGCCAAAATCTATCGATGGAGTCGATCACTTAGCCCATGTGGGCGGTTTTCTAGCTGGTTGTATTTTAGCTGTTGTTTTAAGATCGATACAGAAGTGGCCTTCCATTCTGCAAACTCGAGGTGAATTTCTTTATTGGACCACTTTTTTGCAGGGTCGACTCCGAGAAGCAGGATATGATCGCGTTCAAGCGCCCTACGTTGGGTGGATGGAACTCTTGAGGATAAATTTTTTTAATGACTTATTAAAAACTCGCTTGGTCAATCACTTAGCTAAACATCCGACTCGCTTTACTGATGAAGAATTGAAGTTGGCATTTCGGTATTTTGGCCCGACCTATGTCAGACTCAACACGCTGGATATGTCGTCACTGATTAGAGGCTTGGTCAAAAACCAGCGAGCCTTACCCGAAGAATGGCTGGGTCGCATGCCTTATGACACCATCATCCGAGTGTCACATCAATTGACTCAAACTATTGAAGACCAAGAAGTGTTGCTCGAGTTTATTCTAGCCTATCGAAGAGCCCACAGTTCAAATAAAAAGCTGGATCGCAAAGTGGAGAATTTGCTCAGGCGGATTCAAACTCTTATCCCCGATCAGAAACGCGCTCTGAATGGTTAGCAAGTCCCGGCCGGAAATTCCTGTAGCGCCACCTCAGACTGTAGCCAACGGCAAATAGGATTACTCCCACCATTAAGAAAGGCCAAAACGGCAGTTGGATCATCCCCATCACAAAACGCATATAGATGTAGGGCAGGTACGTATTCCATCCTAAGAAACACAAAAATTTACCGAGTGCAAAAACGTGACTTCCCCATTGATAACCTCCTAGACCATCGACAGTTTCGAATGAGCTGAAATCCTCAACCGCTTTTAGCTCAGGATGGGTGGTAGTCATTCGGGAGGCTTCTCGGTTCACTTGGCTCAAAATCAGGGCATTTTTTCGAATACAGCGGTATTCCAGTACAAAGGTTTTCATGTTGTAAACAACAGAAACCCAGGCCAATAAACCATGAATCCAAGGCATAACCTTCGAAGCGCTCGTTGAAAGCGCCCCTCCAAAAATAGCCGTTAATAAGAGGAGCAGTATGGAGTAAAGCGCTGGGGGGAAAGCTATTTTTCTAAAAGACTTAGTCTGTCCAACAAACTCGGGATTGAGTTTGAGATCCTGAACCAGTTCCCGCGTATCTTTTCCCGCCCCAGTAAAGATTCCGAAGACTAAACAGTGCGCTGAGATAGAAACGAAGACAGCAGCCAAACTCCACAGCAAGTGGGTGGGTTGCCCTTGGTACCCCAAAAACATGGTAAAGACCAAAAGGGACGAACTCAAAATCGATGCAAAAAGAAAAAAGCCTGACATGCCGAAGCGAACCCTAGCCCAAAGACACTCACCGCGCAAGATTTCGAGCGTTTTGCCCCCAAAGAAAGTTGCGCGTTCCCATGGGCCGATCTATAAGATTCCGATGTCTGATCTTGCTCCCTTACGAAAGTCCGCAACCGAATTAGCAGCTTTAGCACTCGAATGTCGGCGAGATATTTTAGTCATGTTAGAAAAAGCTCAAAGCGGCCATCCCGGGGGCTCGCTATCAGCGATTGATCTCATAACCACTCTATTTTTTCATGAAATGCGCATGAATCCCCAAGATGCTCTTTGGGCGGATCGAGATCGATTTGTGCTTTCCAAAGGTCATGGAGTGCCCGCGCTCTATGCGGTTTTGGCGAAACGAGGGGCTATAGAATCTTCGGTACTCGGAACGCTTCGAAAAATTAACTCCCAACTTCAGGGACATCCCGATCGAGTTCTGTTGCCTTTTGTAGAAGCTTCTACAGGATCGCTAGGTCAAGGCCTGTCGATTGCTCAGGGCATTGCCCTAGCGCTGAAACTCCAAAAGAAAAATTCTCGAGTTTTTTGTTTGATGGGCGACGGGGAAACCCAAGAAGGACAAGTTTGGGAAACGGCCATGTCGGCTCCCAAGTTTAAATTAAATAATTTAGTAGCGATTGTAGACTGTAATAATGGCCAGATTGATGGCCACGTAAAAGATGTGATGGATTTGGAGCCTGTTGTAGAGAAGTGGAAAGCTTTCCGTTGGGCGGTTCAGGAAATTGACGGGCATTCATTTCCAGCGATTATTTCAGCCCTGGAAAAAGCAAGAGCTGAAATTGAGAGACCCACTCTCATTATTGCGAGAACCACGAAGGGTAAGGGAGTGTCTTTCATGGAAAATCAAATTGGGTGGCATGGTGTTGCGCCCAATCCCGATGAACTACAAAAAGCCCTGGGTGACCTGGGAAGGAGTGGCAAATAAATGGGTGCCAAAGCCACACGGGATTCTTTTGGAGAAGTCGTTCGAGAGCTAGGTGCAGAAAACTCCTCCGTTGTTGTTCTTGATGCCGACCTGAGTGTCAGCACCAAAAGTGCTTTATTCGCCAAGGCTTTTCCTGAAAGATTTTTTCAAATGGGAATTGCTGAAGCTAATATGATTGGCACAGCTGCAGGATTATCTTTTTCAGGTTTTGTTCCATTCTGCTGTAGTTTTGGCTGCTTTTTAACAGGTAAATACGAGACGATTCGTGTTTCCGTTGGGTATTCGCGCGCCAATGTGAAATTAGTGGGAACTCACGCAGGCCTGGGAACTGGTGAAGATGGGTATACTCAAATGGGACTTGAGGATTTAAACCTCATGCGTGGACTCCCTGGAATGGTAGTCCTAAATCCCTGTGATGATAAAACAACTCGCGCAGCGGTAAGATTTGCAGTTCAGCACACGGGACCGGTCTACTTGCGACTCACTCGTCAAAAGCTTCCTGATCTTCACTCCTCGGAATCTGATTTTAAAATGGGGAAAGGCATTGTTTTAAAAACCGGCAAAGACATCGCTTTGATTGGTACCGGTAGCACCGTTTCAGAAGCACTGAAAGCGGCTGAAGGCTTGGCCAGTCACCAGCCTTGGGTTGTGGACATGCACACTATCAAACCGATTGATGGTGCTCTTTTAAAAACGCTCTCCGATTCTTGCCGTTTGATAGTTACTATTGAAGACCACAATGTGGTGGGCGGGTTGGGAACCGCAGTAGCTGAATCTTTGGCTGAGAATGGGTTTTCTGGAAAACTTCTCCGTTTGGGCGTTCAAGACACTTATGGGGAATCAGGCCTGCCCCATGAGTTATATGATAAGTATGGTTTCTCCAGCCAAAAGATTGTCAGCCGAGTAAAAGAAATTCTGAAATAGGTTTATTGATCCACTTGAGCCACGGTCTCTTGCTGAGTTCTGGGGTGAGTCAGTTCGTCGAAATATCGAATCATTTTGCGCAAGTCTTCTTCCCGGATCATTTGGTGAGGTTGTCCTGTTCTTTTGACCGTTACAAGTCGAGCTTCTTTGACATGCAGATCACGTCCCAAGGCCCTGGCTCCATCTAATTCAAAAAAGCCAGATAATTCTCCGTCAAAAATTCGCATCTCACCAAAAACTGATTTTCCTCCATTCAAAGAAACAACGGGCCGGCGGTCATCATCATTCCCCTCAGCAACTAGGGAGCGCCCCTCAAATTGAGCAAGGTGTTCCTCCCGGATTCCCAGCAGATCAAAAACAGTGGGAAAAACATCCAATGAAGAGTACAGACGCTTGGATGATCTCAGTTTTTTATGCTGGGATTGTGGCGGTTTTACCAAAAGTCGGGTCATTACTTGGTCAGATTCAAGAGATGAACAATGGACCATGGGTTTTTCAGGTTGAAAGGACTCTCCATGGTCCCCAAAAACGAATACAGCAGACTGATCCCATTGGTTTTTCGATTTGAGAAAATCAAAGAGCTGGCCGAGAGCATCATCAACAAAAGATAGGCTATTCAAGTAGCGATTTTTCAAGAGGGTGTGTTGATTTTCCACGGGGGCGAGCGTGGCCTCAACCGTTACCTCTTTCATATAGGGAGTGAACTTTGGCTCAAAATTTTCTCCGAGAGCGTAGGGCCAGTGAGTGGCAAATAAGGCGAGGACATAGGCGTTGCCTGCGTCATTGCCCGGTTGGTTCAGTAATTGGATCAAGCTTTTGACGGCCCGTCCGGACAAAGCCCACATACGCTCTTTTTCACTCTCCAATTCATCTGGGCCCGTATAGGAAGTAAGGGAGTCTCTAGTTACTCCAAATATTTTGTCTTTCTTTCGGAAAGGATCCAGGCTCTGGGAGGTAATCAGATGTATTTTATAGCCCATGTTCTTCAACATCCGAATGGGAAGACTGCCTTCCTCGGAAGGCTGAATCATTTGATTTCTCCAGAAGTAGGGTTGCGCCCCACTGAAGATGGAATACCACGACGAGTGAGTGCAGTTACTCGGCGAAACAGAGGAGAAAGAACCTTCGGAAGCAAAGTGACTGAGCAGCTGGGGGGTGGTTTGACTGTTCAGAACATCAGCTCTCAGAGAGTCGATCACCACGAGGAAAAGATTGGGCTTTTTTGTTGCAACTATTTCTTTGGCACCCTGAAGAAGGTGCTGCTCCGTCTTTTGGTCTATTTTTGCAGGAAGAATGATACGGCTCCAACGGTGGATGGCCGGATTTGTGGTCTTTTGATGAAAGGCCACTCGACTTAAAGCTATGCAAGCACGTTCGCTAGCCGTTTTCTTACACAGCCAAGGCTCTGTGACATTTATGAGCGTGCTTAGCAAAAATAAAATTCCAAAGAGAGCCATGGGCACCCTCAGGAGTTTGGTTGATTTGAGTTTCTTTTTCCGAAACCAGAAAAGCGCAGACATCGTTACAGAGGCAATGACAAGGGCAAAGAAAAGAGTCTTCATCACCTCCATGCGAATTTTGGTGTACAAAACTCCTTTGCTAAAAAAACTTTCCGGCAAGAGGTAAGTAGCCTCAGTAAGACTCAGTCCTAATTTCCCTTGAGACAGGAGTTCCCAAAAAAAGTAAGTACTCCCCATAAAGTTGATTCCCCAGAAAACGCTAGTCAGGGGCAACCGAATAGGCCCTTTAAAGAAACGGAGTAAGTAGTGGATGAGAAGAGCAGAGAAAGAGAAGTAAAGGCCGGCCAGTGAAACGCTGGAAAGTCCAAACAATAAATAATCACGAGAAAAGTCAGCCCCCGAAAAAATTAACTAAAGAATAGTGACCAGCTACAAAGACAAGGGTCGAAAGACAGAACAGCCACAACGGCACGCTGGTTGAAGAGAAAGTTTTCATGGGATGTCTCAAGGTTTTTAAATGAAAGGGGTAAGAGGCTCTCGTAGAGATATCTCTCTATTATAGAGGGTTCTGATTCGGGTTCATAACCCGCCGCCCCCATCAGTTTTCTACAGTCGAGTGAGGCGGAAGTGGTGCTGCGTTACGCTGTGCTCGACTTGTCTTAATAATTACAGGTGTTTACGTTGCTGTATTCTGGGTCTACACCTCTCATACGGGTAAACCGTTGTGAAATTAAGTAATTAGCACCCTTCAGAAAAAGGCGCTCAAGCCTTAGTCAGTTTTCACAATTTTCTGAGGCCAACGATTTGGCCGGCAAGATGCAGTTTTGACTCCGTAAGGATTTAAATATGTGTC
Organism: Pseudomonadota bacterium; assembly: GCA_009927165.1. Lineage (GTDB taxonomy): Bacteria > Bdellovibrionota > FAC87 > UBA2466 > UBA2466 > RFNO01. The sequence continues at coordinate 217 of RFNO01000129.1, read as the reverse complement.
GGCTTAAGGTCCTCATTTTAGCTTTCTTGCTAGTTAGCCCGGCGTGGGCATTCGGTGGTCGACGGGCGAAGCTCTTTCGAAAATCCCCCGATGCTTTCGGCCCTTTGCCTAAGGACCCCAGAGCATGCACGGGCGCAGGTTGCGGAGTCGGGACCCGCAGCTCATGTCAAAACGGTGGCTGTGGAACAGATTCGTCTAGCGATTCATCTGTTGAAGG
>RFNO01000091.1 GCA_009927165.1 Pseudomonadota bacterium | reverse complement strand
ACAATGCAATCCGTTTGTATTCCTACGACTGCCGGTGAATTAGGTAGGCTATTGGAGGCAACCCTCGTGGGGGATCCGAACTGCCCAATAGCGACTCTTTCTGCTTTAGAAGAAGCGCATCCCGGCTCTTTATCTTTTATCGCGCATGCTAAATTTAGTCCCTTACTTAAAACGCTGAAAAAGGGAGTAGTAGTTCTCTCGGAGCAAGATTGGGTTGATAACCAATCTGAAGCAACTTTTTTAATCGTGAAGGAACCCAAAAAGGCGTTTGCAAGAATTGCGAAAAGCTTGGTTCCAAAACATCCTTGGGAAGGTATTTCCTCTCAAGCAAGTGTTCATCCGTCTGCCAAGATCGGCACTGGAGTTACTATCGGTCCAGGCAGTATTGTTTGTGAAAATGTAGTGATCGGTGACGGCACCGTAATCTATCCTTCAGTTTATATTGGGCCCGATGTGATTATGGGAAGCCAATGTGAAATTCATCCGCAAGTCGTTTTACTCACGAGAGTTCAGTTAGGTAATCGAGTTCGTATTTTTTCTGGAAGCGTTTTGGGATCCGAAGGATTTGGTTTTTTGGAAAACCCCGATGGTTATATGGAAATGCCCCAGCTGGGTTGGGTGCGAATTGATGATGATGTGAGAATTGGAGCAAAGTGTACGATTGATCGCAGCACTTTGGGAGATACTCACATTGGTCAAGGAACCAAAATTGATGATCAGGTTCATATTGGCCACAATTGTCGAGTAGGGAAAAACTGTATTTTGTGTGCTCAGGTTGGTTTAGCGGGTTCATCGATATTGAAAGACGGTGTTATTCTGGGGGGCCAAGTGGGTGTAGGAGGGCATCTTACCATTCACGAAAAAGCTGTTTTGGGTGGCCAAACGGGTGTCACTCGAGATCTTGAGGGAAATGAAACTTACTATTCCAATCCTGCTATTCCGCTTACCGAAGCCCTTCGAGTGGCTACTTTTTCTAGAAAACTTCCAGAACTGTTCAAAAGGGTTCGTAAGCTAGAGGAGAAGCTCAATGGCTGACCTAAATCACGAAACTCGAATTCATCCGGCGGCAATTATTCACCCGAAAGCGCAATTAGGTAAGAGAGTTACAGTGGGCGCATACTCCATCATCGGGGAGGGAGTCAGTATTGGAGATGACACTGAGATTCAAGAGCATGTTGTTATTCGGAGTAATACGAGTGTGGGCAAAGCAGTTAAGATTTCCCCTTTTTGTGCATTAGGAACAGAGCCCCAACACCTTAAGTATAAACAAGAGGAGACCCTTACTGAAGTGGGTGACCACTCGGTCCTCAGAGAGTATGTAACCATTCACCGCGGAACTCCTGCGGGTGGCGGGAAAACAACCGTAGGTAATCATAGTTATCTTATGGCTTATGCTCACGTGGCTCACGACTGCCATGTGGGTTCCCACGTCATTATTTGCAATGCGGTTCAGCTGGCTGGTCATGTACTTATTGAAGACCATGCAAACATTGGTGGCCTGACCGGAATTGTCCAGTTTTGTAGGGTTGGAAAATTTTGCTATGTAGGCGGAGGCTCTCTCATTCGTAAGGACTTGCCGCCCTATTTGAGTGGGAAAGGAAATGAGTTTCAGGTTCAGGGGATTAACTCCGTGGGGTTAACTCGCCAAGGAGCGGGACAAGAAACATTACAGAAACTAAAAAGCCTCTACAAAATCTTTTACATGCAAAACCTTACTATTTCACAAGCCATTGAAAAATCGATGGCAGAGTTGGGCCAAGTTCCGGAAGTCCAGCACTTCGTAGATTTTATTCAGAAATCCAAAATGGGGTTTGTAAGATAGTTATGGCTGACTTGAACCGAATAGGCCTTGTAGGATTAGGAAGAATGGGGAGTTACCATCTCCAGAAACTGCTGGAACATCCTCAAGTGGAAATCGCCGGTGTTTTAGATAGTAACCAAGTTCACTGCAAAAACATCTCTGACCAGTTTTCAATCCCCTGTTTTTCTAAGCCCGAGGACTTGTTTTTAGAGTCCGATGCAGTAGTAATAGCAAGCCCCACGCCCACGCACTTCCCTCTGGGAAAGCTGGCGCTTGAGGCAGGTCTCCATGTGTTGATGGAAAAACCCATGTGTGACTCTGTGGAGCGAGCCCATGATCTTGTCAGTTTAGCCGCAGCCCAAAAACTGGTTCTTCAGACTGGCTTCGTAGAGAGATATCGAGTTTGGGAAGCCCTTGCCCCGTTTCTAAATGAAAAACCGGTATTGATTGGAACTGAACGCTGCTCGGATTCACCTAGTCGAGAACCAGGACTCGACGTGGTAACGGATCTCATGATTCACGACATCGATCTCGTATTGGCTTTAATGAAAGAACCGCCTGTTCACATTTCGGCAGAAGGGCTTTCTTTGAAAATAACGGAAATTGATGTGGCCCATGCCAGGCTACAATTTGCTTCGGGAACGGTGGCTCATTTGAAAGCGAATTGGACGGGTTTGCAGCGACAGCGGGCCACCCATTTATTCTACGAAGATGCTGCGGTTTCTATTGATTTGTTGCAGAATATTCGCCAGGTAACTAAGAGCCACCCTAATGGAAAAGTCGAAAAAAAACAAACTCCACTAGAATTAACCGATTCGTTAAAAGCACAGCTGGATGCTTTTGTTTGTTCAATAAGAAATCAGGCCAAAGCAACAGTGAGTGGCTTAGATGGGCTTCGATCTTTAGAGATTTGTGAAGCAATTAAGCAGAAAATTCGAGAAAAACAAAAGCAGGACATTTTGCTTTCACCCCGAGAAAAGCAATTTTTGACAAAAGTTTGGGGTGGCCATGTCAATTAAAGTATTAATAGTTGCTGGTGAGGCTTCATCAGATATTGCGGGCGCCGGTCTATTAAGAGAATTAAAACTCCGGTTACCCTCGTTAGAGTGTTTTGGCGTGGGCGGAAAACAACTTGCCTCAGAGGGGATGAAAATCGTTGTTCCTTCCTCGGCTCTCTCAGTGGTGGGTTTCTTTGACTGGTTTGATAAAGCACGAGAAGTGATCACTTCTTATCGGAAGGTAAATAGTTTCATTAAAAAGAATCGGCCAGATATTGCTGTTCTTCTCGACCTTCCCGATTTCAATCTCCGCCTTGCAAAAAATCTAAAAAAGTTAGGCGTGCCTGTTGTTTATTACATTTCCCCGCAAGTTTGGGCCTGGAGGAAAGGAAGAGTTAAAAAGATAAAACAGTATGTAGACAAAATGTTGGTTGTGTTTCCATTCGAAAAAGACTTTTACGAAAAAGAAGGGATTGATGTCGAATTTGTCGGACATCCGCTTTTGGAGCGTATCGAACCGAGGAAGAGATATCGTGATCAAGCTGTTATTCAGAAGACTCCAAGAATCGCTATACTTCCTGGAAGTCGCAAGAGTGAGCTAAGATATCACGCTCCGGTTCTTAGAAAATTAATTGTTAAATTGAAACAAACTTATCCCGGATGCGAAATAAAGGTTCCACTTGCATCGACGTTAAGCAAAGAAATGATTACGAAAGCACTCAACATAGAGCCTGCCCAAGTCGCTCTCCAAAGCTGGGATACTTTGGATTGGGCCGATGTCGCTGTCGTGGCTAGTGGAACAGCTACTTTAGAAACTGCATTGATCGGAACTCCCTTTTGTCTTTTCTACAAAGTAAGTTCATCTTCGGCTTGGCTCTTTAGAAACTGGATCAAGTACCGTGGGTTTTTGGGAATGCCCAACATTCTTTTGAAACGTCTAGTGGTGAAGGAATGTTTTCAAGAAAATGCTACTTCTGAAAAGATTTTCGCTGAAGTAAAACACCTCATCAATAGTGGTCCTTCACGACTTAATATGGTTTCGTCGCTTCTCACTTGTCGACAAATCCTGGGGGGTAAAGGGGCCAGTGCGAGGGCGGCTCGGGTAGTCACTGAGCGACTTTAATAATATGATCCACCATGTCCGAGAATTCTTTTGGATCTTACTGCTTCCACTTTCGTGGGTTTACTCCATGCTGGCCACGCTATCGGTGCAACTAAAAAAGCCTACTCGGTATTCGCTGCCGACAATTTCAGTGGGTAATATCCACTTGGGGGGAACCGGAAAAACACCCCTAGTAGCACAAATTACGAGACACTTTGAGCACAGGAAGCCTGCCATATTAAGTCGTGGTTATCGCTCCGTCCTTTCAAACCAAGGTGCAGAAGTTGATTTAACCCAACCTAGGGGATTCCATCTCTTTGGAGATGAACCCTGGATGCTGGCTAAAAAAACAAAAGCTTCGATTTACATCGGGCGAAACCGGAAAAAACTTTTTCGGAAATACCCCATTGAAAAAAACTGCGGGCTAATTATTTTGGATGATGGATTCCAGCATCGACAAATAGCCAGAGATGTCGATGTCGTTGTCATTCCATCCGACGCAGCTCCTGTCACCGACGCTTGTCTACCTTTGGGAAATCTAAGGGAGCCCCTCAAATCGTTGAGAAGAGCGTCGGTTGCTGTGGTCACAACAGCCGAACCAGACGCGGAAAAGATTAAGGCATGGGAGTTAGTGTTGCGCTCATTCGCACCCGGAACCCCCTTATTTATAGCACGAAGAAAAGTTTTGCAGATCTGCGACGAAGCTGGTGCTCTGCCGGACCCATCCCTTAAGGTGTGGGGTGCCTTCTGCGGAATCGCCAATCCTCATCGCTTTGAAACGGATTTAAAAAGTTACAGAACACTGCAGCTCTTTCGTTCCTATCCCGATCATCACCCTTATGAGTGGGCTGAGGTTGAAGCATTGATAAACGAGGGGAAGAGAAAAAACGTACAAGGTTTTGTAACCACCGAAAAGGATTTCTCCAAAGTGAAAGAACAGTTTAAAAGCGCTCACATGCCACTATTCGTTCTGGAGATTGAATATGAATTGCCGCCACTGTTTTGGCAGTCGTTGGAGGAACAGGTGGCTAAAGCATGTTAAGGCTTTCCTTCCTGCCGATTTCGTGTGTGCTCAATTTGTTGCCCTACTGGGTAGTCTCTTTTGTTTCCAAAGCTTTGGGATTTTTTCTCTTTTCTGTTGTGCGATTTAGAAGAGAAGTAGTGTTAAAAAATCTCGCGCTCGCTCTTGGGAACGAATTGAACACTCAAGAATTGCTGGAGCTGGCCCGAAAAAACTATACGCATAACGTGCTTATTCTTCTGGAGTGGGTCCAATCGGTCTCTTGGACTGCTGAGGACTTTAGACAAAAAACCAAGCTTCATTGTGAACCTTTGTACCAACAAATGGCCGCGGGAGAGAGTGGTTTCATTCTTACGAGCCATCTGGGCAACTGGGAGTTTGCTATACAATCAGTAACTGCTCACGGTATTCCGTGTGACGTGATTGTTAAGAGGCAAAGGACACGGCTAGCTCAAACATTTTTTGAGTGGTTTCGAGACAGGTTCGGCGGCCGAGTTATTTATGAGTCGGGTACCACCAGCGATATTCTTCGTTCATTAAAGCAAAAACGATTCCCAACGTTTGTTTTGGACCAGTTTATGGGCCCCCCAATAGGGCTCCCGGTAAAGTTTTTCGGCCGGCCCGCGGGGACAGCGATAGGATTAGCCCTTCTAACAGAAAAAACAAGCGCCCCGCTTTTTACCGCTTATAATTATCGAGATGACCAAGGAGTAATTCAGGTTTTTATTGAGAAAGTAAAGGACATGCCCAACTTGTCAGCGGACCGAAATACTAGATTTTATCAGCTCACCCAATTCTACAACGATATTTTGGAGAGGCAGATTCGGCAGCACCCCGAACAGTGGTTGTGGTTACATCGAAGATGGAAAGCGTACAACGGTCAGCCGAGGTGGAGCCTAAAGCCGATTTTAGCGAGCTGTTTAGTGTTAATTGGATTGCAGGGCTGCTCGGCTCCCCAAGTTGCTACTACATCGACGGGCATTGATTTGCCGCCAGATCCCCAAATTGCTGCACCGGTTTATAATACTCAGGATTCCACCGAGAAAACTGTCGTACAGCAAGAGGCCACAAAACCCAGCGGTTCCGCTGCAAAAAAGACGAAGCCTCAATTAAAAAAACAATCGACTAAAGCAGATCAACCCAACAACTCTTTTTCCATTGTTCCGGTTGAGAAAGTACCCTTTGAAATCGGTGAGCGTTTAGTCGTAGATTTAACTTGGTTAACCTTACCAGCTGGCAAAGGGACTTTAGAAGTTAGGCCAGGACCCCTAATCGCAGGGAGACCTACTTATCATCTTTGGGGGAATGTGCTGACTTCAAAGATGGTCGATGCGATTTACCACGTCGATAACACTATAGAATCTTTTATCGATCAGTCGGGTTTCATCCCCTATAAGTTTTTGCTTTCTATGTTTGAGAGTGCACAAAAAAAAGAAACACGGGTTGCTTTTGATCACTCTCGTGGGAAGTCCTTCTATTGGTCAAAAAGGATATCTGAGAAGTGGGGAAATGAGGATATCGATCGAGTGGATAGTATTGAGTCGCAGGCTAGAGATATGTTTAGTGCCATCTATTATGCTAGAGCACTCGATTACGAAATTAATCAGAAGCGGTCTTTCTGGATTTATGAGAACGGCCAGAATTTGAATGTTGAGTTGCTTCCTTTAGCTCGAGAAATTGTGACCAGTGGGGCTGGAGTATTTCAGTGTTGGAAAATCAAAGTCGATGTAAAACTAAACAATGTTTTGCGACCCACTGGCGACCTCTATTTGTGGTTGAGTGACGATTCAAAAAAATATTTAGTGAAATTCGATGCAAAGGTAAAAATCGGCTCGCTTTTAGGGCGACTGATTTCTATAAAAGAACGGTGATGTATGTTGTTGTCAGCTGTCGTCATTACCAGAAACGAAGAAAAGCGAATCGAACAATGTTTGTCGAGTCTGTCTTTCTGCGATGAAGTCATAGTGGTCGATTCAGGAAGTGTGGATAAGACGTGCGAAATTGCCCGGAAGCTTTCTGCCCAAGTCGTGATTCGTGAGTGGGAGGGATATGCAGCCCAAAAAAACTTTGCAAACTCATTGGCCAAAGGAAAATGGATTTTATCCATCGATGCCGATGAAGAAGTAAGTAGCAACCTAAAACAGGAAATCTTGAGTGTTATTACCAACACACAGAACACCGCTTTTTTGGTTCCTCGGCGTACTATTCACTCTGGACAATGGATCAGACATGGAGGTTGGTATCCCAATCGACTGATTCGCCTTTTTCAAAAAGACAAAGCCCAATGGGTGGACGAGGAAATTCATGAGTTTATAAAGGTAGAGGGGCCTGTTTCACAGCTTCGATCTGATTTGATCCATTATTCTTTCGATTCAATTTCAGACCAGGTTGAGCGAAACAACCGTTACTCTAGCTTGGGAGCTCAGGCTTTGAGCCGAAGGGGCAATCGGTTCAGCTTAATTAAACTACTTTGCAAACCCCCCTTGAAGTTCTTGGAAACATTTGTTTTAAAACTTGGGTTTCTTGATGGATATCGCGGTTTTTTTATTTCAGTGATGGCAGCTCATTCGGTTTTTCTGAAGTGGGCAAAGTTGTGGGAGCTTGAGCGTGCAGAAGAAAAAAAATAAAAAGGGCTATATCATTGCGATTGATGGCCCGGCTGGAGCAGGAAAATCCACTGTTAGTCGAATGTTGGCGGAAGAGCTGAAAGGAATGCTGCTGGATACAGGAGCCATGTATCGAAGCGTTGCCTACTTTGGACTTAAGGAAGGGGCCAAGACAGAAGATGATTTTGCTCACACGGCTAGGTCGCTCAAATTTGACCCTAGTCACGATCGAGCCCACTTATTGGTAAACGGGGAAGACTTAGGTTTAAAGCTAAGAACACCGAAAGTCAGCAGTTTAGCCTCGTCCGTAAGTCGATACAAAACTGTGAGAGATACGTTAACGCGTCGACAGCGCGCCCTCGGCAGAAGTTGGAGCAAAAAGTTTCCAGTGGTGCTTGAAGGCAGAGATATTGGCACGGTCGTATTTCCAAAAGCAGATTATAAATTCTATGTAACTGCCGATCCGAAAATCCGAGCGATGAGAAGATTTAAGCAACTTCAGAAAGCCGGCGCAAAAACAAAGCTATCAGACATTTTAAAACAAAACCAAGAGCGAGATGAGCAGGATTCGAACAGAAAACATGCTCCTTTGCGGTGTGCGGTTGATGCGGTGGTTGTGGATACATCTCGTATGGGGATCGTTCAGGTAGTTAAATTCATGGCAGAGCACATTCGTGCTCACGAAACCCTTACCAACATCCAGGGTTAATGGTCCTTTAGGGACCTTCATCATCATAATCTCGTTTGCGTTGGCCAAGAGCTTTGATGCTTTCAGCAGCCGCCGAAGACATTTTTTTGAGTTCATCCTCGTAAGCAGCAAGTACTTTCTTTTCTATGAGCGTTCGAAGCTCACTGTTGAGCGGATGGGCGATATCGCGAAAAGTGCCATCTTTTCTCTTCTTGCTAGGCATTGCTACGAAAAGTCCGGTGTTTCCGTTGATTATCTTTAGATCGCGAACGACAAAACAGTTATCAAAAATGACAGTAACGTAGGCTTTTAGTTTTTCCTCATTAACCGGAAAAACCTTCACTTCTGTGATATCCATGATGCCCCCTTAAGAAGAAATCAAAGCTGCTCCACACGACGCTTAAAAAGTTTCAGCAAACAAGGTCTTACAAAAGTATCTTCGGCAATTCTGTTCTATTTCTTTAGAGGCTTTTAATCTTTTTTCTAAACTCGAATAAACCGCAAAACAGGTTGACCCAGTTCCAGACAGACCGCTGTAGAGGCAATCCGTTAAACCCAAGATATCTAAGGTTTTGGCGATGGGCTCCGAAAGAGGTTTCACTACTGCTTCCAAATCGTTTTTGGCACTTTTGAGATAAGAGCTCAGCGAATCAAAAGTGAGAGGTCTTGCCGTGTCAAAGCGTGTGGATGGACTAAATGGGGCCTTGGAGTGTCGGAATCGCTCAAAAACATCTGGGGTAGAAGAGGCAAAGGGAAAAAGGGCTACCAAAAAAAATAAACGTTCTTTTAACTGAGGCTCCACAGTTAATTCACACCGGTTTTCACCAATACCAGTGACCCAAGTGGGTTGAGGCCGCAGGAAAAAGGGTACATCTGCACCCAGCTGAACCGCTAAATTTTCAGCTTCCTCTTTCTGCATCAATTGGTTAGCAACCAAAAAGGAAAGCGCAGTTCCACAGTTTGAAGAACAACCCCCGAGACCTCCTCCTAAGGGAATCCTTTTCGAAATATGAATATTCCAATCTGCTTGGTTAGTTTGGCGAGGGAGTAGAGAAAAAATTTTTCCTACTAAATTTTCTCTATTTTGAAAAAGTTGAATCTCGCCAAAGGGAGCATCTTTAGCCCAAAAGCATTCGACTTTCGGTTGAGAGCTTGGAAAAAAAGTTAAGCTGTCACAAAAGTTAATTGGCCAGAAAAGGCTCTCTAAAAAATGGTACCCATCTTCGCGGCGACCAACAATTCGTAGCCCTAAATTAAGTTTTGCTGGTGATTGAATCACGTCACCTTTCTACCAGTTGACCAAAGAATTGGCATCGTCTGAGGCAATTACAATTTCGCTGAAACTCTAGCTAGTTGTCATCGGGCCCTATCTGCGCATCCATTAAGTGAACAGAACCTGCTCAATATTGAAAAGACGCCCCTTACTAAAACCCAGTGATCTTAATGGCTTAGGCGCCTAGCCCAAGGCATGTAATTTGATACCTAATCATCAGACTGTCGTTCTTGCGGCAGCCTTGAGGGCATCGAAGTTACTCATGAGAAACCGGCTTCAATATCTCTACAGCATTTTTATTTTTTCCGGAGTGTTCATTACGGCGTATTTTATGATTGAGCAGAGTTCCTTTTCTGCAAGGCCCATAACTAGCCAAACATCGGTAAATTATCGTTCGGAAGCTAATTTAAGTAACACCGGTTTGGATCAGCTTTTTCAGCTGGAAAACCAGGTTAAGGAAATTGGAGAAGCCGAAAATAATCGCCAGCATAGGACTCTCACGGAATCGCCCCGAGATCGTGCCAAAAATCCCCGGCTTCGTCGTTGAATAGCGAAACCCAGCTCAATTTCTTGCCATTCTCAGACAAATTGCTAAAAGAGCTGAGTGAGCGCCATTTTTCTTTCAGACGTGCACCTCCAAAATAGTACGGGCGTGAAAACTCAGCTTGTATTGAGGTTTTTTCAAGAGGTTGCCTCTCAGCACAAACAGATTTTTATTTTGGGGGATTTATTTGATGTGTGGCCGGGAACCACACCGTACCTCATCAATACTTTTAAGCCGGTAACAGATGTTTTAAAGCGTTTGGTCGAGCAGGGCCATGAGTTGCATTATATTGAAGGCAACCATGATTTTCGCTTGGGTACCTATTTTACCGATGAATTGGGAATTAATGTTCACACAAGCGAATTAGAAATGTCGTTAGGGGGAAAGAATGTGTATATGGCCCATGGTGACTTGGGAAATCCGAATGAAAAAGGATACCGGGTTCTGAGGACACTCTTACGACAAGATCTGCTTCATTGGGCGCTGCGGCCTATTCCACCCAAACTAATTTTCGATTTGGGTGCGCGGACGTCGGGCCTGAGCAGAAAGTACCAGCAAAATCAGATATCCCCAGAACTAGAGAGTAAAATTCGACAAACCTATCGAGCAACCGCGGAAAAAATTTTTCGCGAGGGAGCCGATGTAGTTATAATGGGGCACACTCACCTTCCCGATGATGTTTCTACGGTAGTACAGGGCCGACAATGTCGGTACATCAATACGGGCGACTGGGTTCAAAATTTCACCTATCTTGAGTTTGACGGCAGACAATTCTATACTAAGTCTCATCCGGTGACGGATTTGTAGGTTCTTCAGTACGGCAACAAAGCATTTTACTTCAAGGAGAGCCGGAGTTGGTTGTGCTCGACTACTCAAATCAGGCTTCCACGGATTGGTCGCAATTTTTTGTAGATGGCGATTCCTCTTCTGGAAATCTAGTCATTCCGATTTGGTGGGGTTCTCACGAACAAATTCAGGGCGTCCGAGATTTCACCAAAAATTCTCGTCTTCGATTGGAAAAACTGCTGACTTTGGCCCACCAAAAAAAACGTTCCCTCAACATCCAGTTGGGTTTTAGCAGTGATGAACGTTCATTTCCAACTTGGACAAGAGAACGGTTACCGGGATCTCCAGTTCCCGTTATTCATGGAAGCGAGCCTATAGAAGCATTAGAGACCACACGAGCGCCATCGTTTCTGCAGCCCGCTGTGAAGGATGGGTTTTTACAATTTTTGGAAGAGGTTTTGGGTATTCTTAGTCTCTATTGTTCGCCGCAGGGGCCGGTTAACTCAATACGGTTTTCCTGGGGACCACTTGAATTGGATTCCCATTTGGCAGAAACGGAACACTTGAGTGTTTATTTCCGTCAGCGCTACGGAGTGATTGGAAACTTAAACTCTCTTTATCAGACGTGCTTTAAGGACTTTGATACTACCTGTAGCAAAATGGGGATCAGAACCTTATTTGATAAAAGACCATGGGTAGCTGCTTGGGACTTTAAAAATGGAAGAAGCTTTTTTTTAAAAAACGTTGAGTCCGAAATTTTTTCTAGAGTGGAACAAAGAGGGCTTACCAGCGTCTTTACCATGAGTGCTGGTCAAAAAGTTAACATGAAACAGCCTCAAGTCGTCTTCGACGACATGTTATTGGAGAGCCTTGGGGAACAGCCTGTTCTGATCCCATTAAGGATCTTCGATCAAGTGATTCCGACCGCTATCCCGGATTTTCGATTCACTGAATTAATAAAACTAGAAGCCCTACAGGCTCAGGAAAAAATCCAAGCAATGAGTCAATGGAACTTCTCAACGGACACCCGCAATGTCATCATTTTTGCTCAAAGGTTTATGCGGGCTGACCATGCAACTGGAATCAAAAGTCTCCTGGAGCAAGGGACCGGCCTCTTTTTTCCCTTGGGACTTCCCCAATGGGATGAAAATCTCAATTTGATTTCATGGTCGAGTCCTTTGCAAAAAGCGAAGTGCGCTATCGGAACGGAAGAAGTTTGGAAAATTCGAACGGGAGCCGGCACTCTCGTTTATCCGACACAGACTTGGGAGAAAAATCTTGGGATCGTTTTGCGCTCATTAACCGTACTTAATGGGATGCGTGGAGAAAAAAAATGATCTACTTAAATAGATTATTTTCCAGTCCAATAACTCTCGCTGCCAAGCAAACCGTTGTGTATCTTCTTGGCTTTGAGAGCCGGCCATTTGTGTTTTGTGAAATTGTAGATGGTCTTGTGTTGAGGGCTCTCCAGGTTACAGGAAGTCAGCTCGAATCTCTTTTGGAACCGAAAGCGATGGCCGACAGGTTATCCTGGATAGAAAACCAACCTCTTCCCGTTGTAACATTGATACATGAGACTGGTTCCCTGGTAAGGGATCCCAATCCAGTCACCCCGCTCTGGAAATTCCTTTTGCCTTTTCCTTGGAACCGGCTTCAAGGAGCGACTTCAAATCACAGGTGCAAATTAGAGTTTTCCTGCGGTTCTTTTCAATCTGATTGGAATGGGATCATTTCAAGATTTGAAGAGATTCAAAACCAGTTGAGTAAGAGTGAGTTGGGCTGTCTTTTCCTGGATGGCCCTTCCGAGGCATCGGGAGTTCTTCTGTTTCGTTATGTTCGTGGGCAGATTGTAAGCTCTAGTTTTCTTTCGCCACCCATCTCATCAGCACAACTTGAAAAAAACGTAGGAACCACGGTTGCCCGATGCCAGCTAGACAAAAACAAACAATCGAATTTATTAGGATTTTCAGTGGCCCATGCTGTGTTAGACAGCGCCATTCATTCCTTGAAGTTTTTTTCGCCATTAAACGAGCAACCTCAGGACGCCCTGCGTTTCGAGTTGTAAACCCCCCAGAGTCCTGATAGATCATGCTGCTTAATTGAAACCTTGCTTTAACCTTGGTTGTTTGTGCAGTTACAAAAGAGACTAAGCGTTGAGGCCATGGGACTTAAATGTCCATGACCAGAAGGAGCAGAAAATGTCCTATCGCACTTCTAATACGTACGAAACCGTTTACATTTTGAAGTCTGGTCTTCCCGACTCAGAAGCTGCTGCTATCCACCAAAAAGTGGATCACGTCATCGAAAAGTTTGGTGGAAAAGTGCTTCATCGCGATGATTGGGGTCTGACCCAGTTAGCATACCCAATTAATGACGAAACCATGGGTCGCTATACCGTAGCGGTTTATCAAGGAAAATCTGGGGTAGTGGAAGAAATCGAACGCCACTTCAAAATTTTGGGCCAAGTCGTTCGATTCATCACTGTGCAAGTAGAAGCAGATTACGATTACTCCAAAATCAAAAAGCAAATGAGTCTTGCTGAAGAAGAAATGAGAAAAAATCGCGAAGCTAAGGAACAGCGAAAGCGAGCTCAGCAGCAAGCTCCAGCAGAAGCTTAGGAGTAGCGTGAGTTCTCACCTCACCGAGATGAACCAGGTTTGTTTATCGGGCAAGGTGAGTCGGGTGAGTCCGCTTCGTTATGCTCCAGCGGGAACACCCATTTCTGAGTTCATCGTTGCAGTTCAGCAGAGCCACTTAGAGGTCACCAACATGGGCTATTTCGAAGTGGTGCTGACCGGTGATATGGCAGAAAAGTGGAGCAGAGAATTAAAAATTGGAATGTGGGTCGATGTTAAAGGAGAGCTCTGGAGTAGAGCTTTTCTCAATCGACAAGGAACAAAAATTAACGAGACCAAAGTTTTGGCAAAAGAAATAGGAGGAACCCTTGGAAGAGAAAACAAGAAGATTTGAGGATAAAGGCGACAAAGATCAAGGCGGTGGTGAGCGTCGTGGTTTTCAGCGGCGAAAAGGCTGCCGATTTTGTGGCGAAGGTCCGGTCATTGATTACAAAGACCGTTTTCTTCTCAACAACTTTGTGACCGAGCGATTTAAAATTGTACCCCGAAGAATTTCGGGTTGCTGTGCTTTTCACCAAAGAGTGTTGACCACTGCTATTAAACGCGCACGTCACATCGCTGTGCTTGCTTACACTTCAGCGCAAGTCTGATTCGTGAGTGGGTGTCTAAGGCATGAGAGTCATAAACGACAAACAAGATCATAAAGCCAAGGGGGAGCAAGTTTCGCTCCTTTCATTACCGCTTTATGCTCTTCTTTGTGGCATCGGGTTTTCATCCATTATGATGGCTCCTTTGGCTGTCATTTGGGTCCATCGAAGACTTCCCGAGTTTTGGCCAAAAGTAGTCAGTATTGCTGGTGCAGTGGTTGCTTTGTTGTTATTGGAAGTTCCCCTGCCGGCGGTTCTGATGGGATTTGTCTTTGGGGTATTTGTTGCTGACAGTGTTCAACGCCAAGTTCCCCTCTGGCTTCTCGCTTTTCGATCCATGTTCCTAGCGGCGTTTCTGGGTTTTTTAGGCCTGGGTGTTTTCGCGAAAACATCAGGGCAAACAAATCTGATGGCTGCTTGGGAGCACATGATTAGTCTCGCGGTTGCTCAAGCTCAACAAAGCGGCCTTCAAGTACCTGAGTTAGATTGGGAGCTACTAAAACGGTCTCTTTTTTATTCGGGTCCCTTTTACTACTTGGGCGCAAGTTTATTGTCGTTTTGGATGAGCGTTGGTTTTGCTGCCCATTTGGGGTGGCAATCCGATCAAGATGCCTACTGTGCCAATCAGCTTCGCGAAGTACGCTTGCCCCTTTGGTCTAGTCTGTTAACTGTGGCGTTGTGGACTCTTGAGTGGTTTGCTCCAGCACCCCAAAGTTATTGGATAGCGGGCGTGGTCAACTTGCTAGTTGTATTTTTGTTCATCCAAGGCAGCGTTACCTTGTCTTTGTTCTTTAATAAAAAGGGATATCACAGAGGCATTCGAAGCTTAGCTTACGTTTTATTTATGGTTTTTGGGTTTTATGCGTTGGTGGGACTCGGACTGATGAGCCCACTGATTTTTTTAAAAAATAGACGAGCTGTTGCGTTACAGTCTCGTCCTTTAGAGGAGGCAGTATGAGAGTCATTCTAAGAGAGGATGTACCTAAATTAGGAACTGTTGGGAGTATTGTTAAAGTTGCTCCTGGCTTTGCTCGAAATTTTTTAATTCCAAGAGCTTTGGCTATTCCTGCAACGGCCAATAACTTAAAAGCGTTTGAGCACGAAAAAGCGATGCTCGATTCTCGTCATACAAAACGACAGAGGGAAGCCGAAGCAGTAAAAGCAAAACTCGAGAGAACTTCTTGCTCTATCTCTAAAAAAGTAGGGGAACAAGATAAGTTGTTCGGTGCTGTTACTACACAAGACATCGAAAAGGCATTTGCTGCAGAAGGATTCCAAATTGAGAAAAAGGATATTCTGCTTTCAGAACCCATCAAAGCTTTGGGCGTCTACACTGTGCCCATTCGCGTGTTTGATGAAGTCGTAGCAAACACAAAGGTGTGGGTAGTAAAAGAATAGTCTCGTTTTGAGCCGGGTCCTGCTCGATGCGGGACCCGATCAATCTGCTTTCTGAGTGATTGGAAACAGATAGAGACCTGTAAAGAACACTTCGTCAGCATTCTTATCCATCCCATATTTTCTGTTAAGCTTCTTTCGAAACTCCTTTATCTCTTCTTTTACTTCTTTGAGACGATGAGTTGGAACGGCCAAAAGCAAGCCGGACATTTCTCGTTTTTCCGGAGTTACCGAAAAAATGGAGGCTAAGGCTTTGCGTAAGTAAAATCGATGAAGACCGCGCAGAAGATGACCAGGAACCTCTCCTGAACTAGTTAATAAAGCTTCACATTGCTCTAATTTGCCTTCGGAATTTCTTCTTAGTAGTTTCAGTTTGATGAGGAGGTCTAGGCTCTCTTGGGCCTGAGCTTCCGTAATTTTCCCACCCAGTCGTTTAACAATCCAATGAGTATCTTCTTTAAATGAGCGAGTGGCCACTAACTCACGAATGACCAAATGATGCCAATCGGTGAGGGCTTTTACTCGTGCCTCGGTGAGAGGCGTAGGAGTTCTCTGCTTCTCTTGATATTTCAAAAGTGCCTTGAGGTGTTGATCTTTGCTATCTGGATCTGAAACCTCCTGGTACATGACCAATTCTCTGAAGTATTTTTCTTCGTCTTTTGAAAGGCCCAACCCTCTTGAAAACTGATAAAGGGTTCTGTCCGTAATGCGTCTTTTGCCATCCACTACTAATTTCAAATAGTTAGGAGATCCCAATTTGGCTTTTCGTGCGAACAAACGATAGCTGTAAGCAGCATTACGTTTTTTATGGAACTGATAAAAATCTTGTAAGAAATCTCGATAGTCGTAGTAATCGAACAAGTTAGGAGCCATCGAAATTTCTGAAGTGACTTTTTCGCTCATCGGCTTGCCCCTTGCTAAGGTAACCTCAAAGGCGTTCTAACTGTTAACACAGCCGTTAACTAAAGCAAATAAAAAGGACGAAAAACAAGGATATAGGCGAAAAGTTTCGAAATTAAAGAATCTTATTTGACGTAGCGAACAGCGAGGAGCAGCTTTCAAACGTGGCACTTATTCCAGCACAACGGATTTTTCATTATGTGGCTGCTCACCCCACTTCTGTTTCAAAGGTGCTGCAGGAACACTTTAAGCTCTCCCAGGAGAAATCCGCAGAACTGATTGAATTGGGCAGCATTTATTTGAATAAAAAACGAGTATTTTCGGATGTTTCCCTTCCGAAAAGTGCTTATTTGAGGCTTCATTTGCATCCCAAGCGATTTCCTGTTCAGCGCATTGCCTGGAATTCGGTATTGCTGAAAGAAGGGCCCGATTACGTAGTAGTTCGTAAGCCAGCCGGAATCCCCACACATGCGACTGTCGACAATGCGATTGAAAATACTCTTGCTCAAGTTCGCAAAGCGCTCAATTTAGAATTGTTTGTAACCCAGAGGCTCGACACGCCTGTTTCTGGAGCTCTTCTGTTCGCAAAAACAAAAAAATTCCAAGCCCAGTTCAATCAGTGGTTATCTGAGAGAAAAATTCAGAAAACTTACGCAGCTTGGGTCGAAAAAGAGTGTCCAACGGGAAAGATGCTTCACTATATGGAACCTTCCGAGCGCAGCCCGAGAGTCCTTTCTCATGAACCCAAAGCTGGGTGGTTGCCTTGTGAGTTAACTGTGCTGAGTTGTCTACCTAAGGTTGTCGAACAAAAAAATTTGTATGAACTAAAAATCGATTTACATACGGGAAGGACTCATCAAATTCGAGCTCAACTTGCCTACTTAGAATGTCCAATTGTGGGGGACCGACTCTATGGTTCCAAATTAAAGGTCAGTCGCAAAGAAGAAATCGCATTGTCGGCCATTAAGATCAGTTGGCCATCGAGCGAAACAGTGGAAATTCCGTTTCCCTATTGGGATCCTAGTCTGATTCATTTCTCACAATAATTCTTCCTTCGGTAGTAGCTTCTGAAATCTTTTGTTTCTTTCCAAACCGGATTAAAGCTTCATCAACACTTAACGACAGAGTTCTCAGTTTGCGAGCTTTTAGCATTGTTTTCAGTTTGTCCCCGCCTGCACTTACAAAACTGTTCGTAGCGAACAGGTAGTCAGTTTTTGGTTCGATGGGCTTTCCGTTTACCTCCACATGAGTCACTGCTCCGTTAACAACCTCATAGTTAAGACCCGAGACTTGGAGTACTCCGCCCCCGCTCATTACTTCCCGTGAACCATCCGTTAACAAGTCTATAATTTCCGAACCTTTCAAAATCCCAGTGGTCACTTGGTTTCGGAATGGAAAAGCTTCTAAGACATCTCGTTTCCGTACAATTCCCTTGGGAATACTGGAGCGGATACCACCACTGTTAAAAAAGGCAACTTCGCTGCCAGTTTCTTCTTTCAGAGCATCACAAACAAAATTTCCCAAACTGAGTTCTGGTGTTGGGCTATCTATCCTGAGTCCAATGAGCGGAACTCGCGTCTCAAAAATTGGAACTCCAAGTTCTTTTTCAAAACGCTTTTTATAGGGGTCAACAATTTGTTTAATCTGAGGATCTTCGCTTTCAGAAGGAAGAACTGGAATCAGTTGAGCCCGACTGGATACAACTTTGCTCTTTTCGGTATCCCAAACAAGGTCGACTTTACCAATGTAAACACCTCTATATCCCGCTTGTGCGATCAAAGTGTTTCCAACTTTCAGACCGTCAAATAGTTCAGTATGGGAATGTCCCCCCAAAATAACATCAATTTGTGGGATCTCCTTGGCGAGTTTTCGATCATCGTTCTCAATTTGGGTGTATTGGCTAGTTCCTGTCCCGCTCAATCCCAAATGACTCAGTAAAATGATAACATCCGCACCTTCTTGGCGAACTTCGGCAACCTCTTTCTGAGCGGCTCTAATTCCATCTTCAACTTCCAAGTCTTTAGTGTGTTGGGGAAGAATTAGTTTTTTGAGCTGATCGGTTGTAATTCCTACGACTCCGAATCGAAGGTTTTGTTTGTTGATTAAAATTCTCGAACGAAAAACCGGTCTTAAATCTTTTTTTCGTTTTAGGTTGGCAGCCAAAAATGGAAAACCAGCCCACGTGAATTGTTTTCGAAGCAGAGGAAGGCCGTGATCGAGGTCATGGTTGCCGATGGCCATAGCATCGTAACCCAAAGCTTTCATTGCTTCAAAATCGGGTTTGGCTTCAGAAAAATCCGATTCCGGAACTCCTGTATTTACATCTCCCGATGAGAATAGAAAAAAAATGGCCCCTTCCTTATTGGCCTCGTTCCGAATTTTTTTGATGATGGAGGCTTGTGCCGCATATCCTCCATAAAGCTGCCCATCTCCCTTGGTAAAAGGCCAAGAGCGCCCGTGAATATCATTGGAGTGAACCAGGACTATTTTGACTTCGCTTGGCGAGTTTTTGTGAGTTGGGCCCGCACAAGAGACCAGAAGCAGCGCTAGGAGAAGAAGCTTGGCGAATCTCATGTAGAGATGGTTAATTCCCGATGTCTTAGGCTCTCGGCATTTGCTAATAAAAGGTCGATGTTTTTCAAGTCAGCCTGTTCTTCTTTCTGATAAATTTGTGGACCTAAGTAGTACACGCCCCGAGTGAGCTCTAACGAACTCAACTGAGTGGAGCCTTCTCCCGAAATTAGAGGGAGATAAATAATTTTTTCACTTTTGATTTTTTTTGTGATCTCGGGGAATTCTTTTTGTAATTCCCGTTTCAAAGTTCTGATGCATTTCGCAACTTCTTCTTTATCTTCTAAAATTTCTTTAGGTAAAAAAAGCATCCAGTGCAGGCGATGAGGTTGAGACTCAGCATTGACATCGGGAATAGCCAAAGCCCGAAGCTTCCATTCTTTATATCGAAAAGGTAAAACCACGGTGTTTTTGCTGGGAAATAGCGCGCTCTCTAACTCAAGAGTTAAATTTAGTCCTGCCGGTCTGTCTGATAATTTTTTTACAGTCTTGGGAGACACTAGAGATTCGCCCTGCCAAAGTTTGAAGAGTAAGGACAAATCAAGACACCAAAAAAGTTTTTCAAATTTAATTTCACTCCCATCTGAAAGTGAAAGGGTTTTTGTTGTGCCATCAATTTTGACTACGGATCGATTCAATTGGAAGGACTCAGAGATTGGAGCTGCCATTCTCTCAATCAGGGACTCGAAAGGAACCTGAGCTGAGTAAAAAGAAGAAGTTAAATAAAAGCGTTCAGCTTCCAAATAATCGTCTTTCAGTGGCTGAAACTCACCTTTTACTCTTTCTTGAACTTCATCTTGTGTGAGCTCCCAAGCAATCTCCGGAAGCATTTCACGAAAGCGAACCATTGAATTTTCTTGTAATAATCGATGAGGTCCCCACTCTGCCCGCCCCCCTAACCGACTTGATTTTTCAAGTCCCATAAAGGGGATCTGTTTTTCCTTGAGTATTCGAGCCATGAGAAGCCCAGAAAGACCGCCGCCGACAATCACATGTTGAGAATTCATAGGCCCCCATCATAACCCCCAGGGCCCCCCGATTTCAAATCGACAAAAAATTTAAAATTTATTTCATTTCTCGCTTGCCAAGTCTGTAAGAGTGGCTAAATTGCTCCTCACTGGAATTGAGTTTTGCATCTTTGAAGTTTCAGCTGGTCGAGGTTCTTCAAAATCCTTTGAACCGCTAAAAGATCTCCAACAAAGCTGTTGACAATAAACAGCGAGTTTAACTAAAATTCACACTCTTGAGTTTTAGTTGATTTTGATCTTTGAAAACTGAATAGCAGTGACGCCAAGTAATGGGCTCTTTATCAATATTTTGTTGAGTCCTTTTTTATTTAAAAGGATTCTACTTCAGAAAGTTTAATGAAATCAGCGTTTTACGCTGAATCAAAACTTTAACTGAAGAGTTTGATCCTGGCTCAGAACGAACGCTGGCGGCGTGCCTAATACATGCAAGTCGAACGAGAAAGCGGGGCAACTCGTGAGTAAAGTGGCAAACGGGTGAGTAATACATAGGTAATCTACCCTCAGGCTGGGGATAACCTTCCGAAAGGAGGGCTAATACCGAATAAGACCACAGTGACACAAGTCACAGGGGTTAAAGGTGGCCTCTATTTATAAGCTATTGTCTGGGGATGAGCCTATGCACCATCAGCTAGTTGGTAGGGTAATGGCCTACCAAGGCTTTGACGGTTAGCTGATCTGAGAGGTTGATCAGCCACACTGGAACTGAGACACGGTCCAGACTCCTACGGGAGGCAGCAGTAGGGAATATTGCGCAATGGAGGAAACTCTGACGCAGCGACGCCGCGTGGGTGACGAAGGTCTTCGGATCGTAAAGCCCTGTCGGAAGGGAAGAAAGACGTGATGGCTAACATCCATCACGAGTGACGGTACCTTTAAAGGAAGCACCGGCTAACTACGTGCCAGCAGCCGCGGTAATACGTAGGGTGCAAGCGTTGTTCGGAATCATTGGGCGTAAAGCGCGTGTAGGCGGCTAATTAAGTCGGGTGTGAAATCCCTCGGCTCAACCGAGGAAGTGCATTCGAAACTGGTTAGCTCGAAGATGGTAGGGGAAGGTGGAATTCCTAGTGTAGAGGTGAAATTCGTAGATATTAGGAGGAATACCGGTGGCGAAGGCGGCCTTCTGGGCCACT
>RFNO01000122.1 GCA_009927165.1 Pseudomonadota bacterium | reverse complement strand
TTAAACAAAACTGGGGGATTTGATGAACGTATCAACCGACAAACCGGCAATTTGAGAAGTAATGATGAAACCCTAACTTTACTTAAACTAGAAGCTCTGGGAGCTCGGTTTTTTTATGACCCCACCATTAAGGTTTTTCATCAGATCGGGTCTGAGAGATTAACCCAAGGCTACTTTAGAAGAAGAGCCTGGTGGCAGGGGCGTTCTGACGCGGAAATGGAACTTTATTTATCAGGAAAAAAATCCATTTTTCGCAAAGTTATTTGGCCGAATGTTTACTCTATTTTAAAAAATCCCATTTTAATCTGGATGGCCGTTAGACCTTGTCGCGGCCCTGGCAAATTCAAGCTTGCTCTTCAAGGCCAGCTTTCGTTAGGTCGAATTTGGGGAGGAGTTTTGGCTTTATTGCATATCGGAAATAAGACTTTACTAAAGCCCGAGTCGTTTTAAAAATATAGAATCCCATGTTGTTGATCAGTCTCGAAGGTCGGCGGACGGGATTGGTTCTCACAGAAACAAATACTACTTTTCTCCCTGAAAAAAGCGTTTGTATGAGAGTTTCAATCGTATAGCTGTATTCGTCTGAGATTTTTAATTCGCCAATGAGCGCTCGACTCATCGCTCTAAATCCACTCGTGGGATCCGGTATTTTTTGTCCGACTAAAAAACTTACAATTTGGTCTGCTAAATCGTAAAGAAGCTGTTTCCAAAGGGGTAAATAACTCAGTTTGGAAGCGTTTCTATCCCCGATAACTAAATCCGCCTCTTTCTTCAAAATCGGTTGAACCAACTTGTCGATATCGCCTGCGCAGTACTGATTATCGGCGTCTGTGTTAACGACGACCGAGGCGCCCAAACCAAAAGCATAGTGAACTCCCGTTTCAAAAGCCGAAGCCAGTCCCTCATGCTCGGCTAAGGAAAGAACGTAATGAGCCCCGGCTCGCTTTGCTTCGGCGACCGTTTCGTCTTTGCTGCCGTCGTCAATGACTAAGACCTCCACCGAATCAAACCCCTCTACACTTGTCGGGAGCGCTAAAATCGTCTCACTAACCGTCTCTGACTCGTTCCAACAGGGTATTTGAATTATGAGTTTTTTCATCAAGACTATGAGTGTAGGATAAAATCAGCTTTATGTCAGCTACAGCTTTACAGACTCTATGGGTAGGCTCGTCATTAAAACCCCTTCACACGGCGGCTTTAAAGAGCTTCCTCAAGTACCACACCCGGCTTGAGCTTTATTGCTATGACTTGATAGATGCTGTACCCGAAGGCGTTGTTCTTAAAGATGCCGCCGAGATCCTTCCCAAAGAAAATATTTTTCCCTATAAAAAGGGGCCTGGAAAGGGAAGTTTTTCCGCGTTTTCTAATGTATTTCGTTATGCTCTTCTTTTTAAAAAGGGAGGAATGTGGATAGACACGGATGTTTTTTGTCTTTCTGAGTGGAATTTTGATTCAGTCCCGTATGTTTTTGCAAGCGAAACACTCACGACAGAAACAGATAGAATCACCGCTAGCTGTGTCATCAAAACTCCCCCCCAATCTTCAGTTATGAAATATTGTTGGGAAGAATCTCTGAAGATCTCACCGGACCATCTGGAATGGGGCCAGATCGGGCCGAAGCTTCTCAATCAAGGAGTACATCGATTTGGTCTCACTACTTATATTCGTCCCTCATGGGAGTTTTGCGCATTGGGATGGGATGAAACAGAACTCCTCACACATTCTGAAAGCTTATGGCAGCCCCCTCAAAAAGCTCTCGGACTCCATCTTAATCATGAAATGCTTCGACGCTCCCAAAGAGACTTCGATGACCAACTGTTAAGCAAATTAGACCAATGGACCTGAGCGCTCAAAAAAAAATTCTATTTTTATACCCCTACGGTTATTGGCATGCCAATCCTAGTTGCGTCTCTCTGGTTGAGCGGTGCCAGGCTGATAACCTCTCGTTTGATCTGGTTTGCCCGAGCCGCGCCAATTGTCTTGGCGAAGGAAAAGAAATTGCCGAGTGGGTATGGTTGGTGAGACGAATCATTCCCTCAGCTCTCAAACAAAGTGTTCGACGCCCCTGGAAATTAAAAACCATTTGGAGGAGTGTAATTCATTTTTTTCAGATGAAAAACCTCATTCATCGCAGCCATTATTCTTTGATAGTAACCTGCGATGCCACTGGGTTAAGCCTTTTGAATCGCATGGAGATTCCCAATCAAGTTCCAGTGGTTTACTTATCTTTTCATATTTTATTTAGAACTGAATTAAGAACCGCTAATGAGAAGGCGCTGGCTCGCAAAGAAACCGCTAGCTTACCTTTTGTATCTTTGGTCTTAAGTCAGGATACAAACAGAAAGGGTTTAATCTCAAAAGAGCTCGATATCCGAAACACCCCGATTGACTGCATTGCAGTTGCACCAGAACAGCGCTTTCCCCATCTTTCAAACTTCCCGCCTAACAAAGACGGGAAAATGATTCTTTATTGTGGGAACTTAGAAAAATGGAACTTGGAGGAAATAATCGACAAGGTTGCTTCGAAGATCCCGACCGGATTTTACCTAAGAGTACACACACATTTTAAACCCCCTTCAACACTCCTGAAGAAGATTCGATTCCTTGAAGACCATCAGGGGCTCCATTTCACTTTTAATTTTCTAAATGAGAAGGGTCTAGTGGATTTAATAGATGAGAGCTATCTCGGCCTTGCTCCCTATTTTCCTCAGTCTTCATCCTGGATGGTGAATCAAACCCTTTTTCACATTGGGAAAGCCTCCACAAAAATAGCTTACTATTGCTACCGAAAAAAACCGGTGATCACAACTCCTCTACCCAGCCTGCAGGAAGCTCTGTCGAAATACTCATTTGGAATTGCACTCGCTGATTGGACTGATATCGGCTCTGCTATTTCACAAATTGATTCTGATTATTCTCGTTTTTCAGACAACGCCTACCGCTACTATCAAAGCGAGCTGAACCCTACGGATGGGTTGAACCGGTTTTGGGAAAAAACCAAGGCGTTAATACCAAAGACGCCCCCCTAAGCTTCCTACTTTTTCACAGGAAGAGGCTGAAATGACAGAACGGGTTTTTAAAGCAGAGAAAGATCCTTTCAGAGAAGCGGTTACTGCCCGGCAAAACAATTTAAATTCACTCTGCTTGAAACCAATAGCCCCCGCGTAGATCCACCAGCCTAGAATATACGACGGAAGGTATTTGAGAGGCAAACTTCTAAGAGCGGCCCAAGGCCTATTTCGTGCGTTGAAATAAATCCAAGACCGATTTCGAGCAGAGGTGGAGGAATACGCATGGAATACTTGAAGAGTGTGAGAGCGAATGATGTCATAATCCTGGTTGAGTAATCGGTAACTCAAGTCGAGCTCTTCACAGGAGTATTCAAAATTCTCCCAAAATCCGCCAAAATCTAAGAAAAGCTGTCTTCTCATGACAAAAGAGCACCCCACAAAATAAGCTGCCAGCATATCAACTTGAGTGGTGTTTTTGTGCACGTGAGGGATACACCTTTTTTCTTCTTCTCCGCTATAGGCATTCAGGACGTTGAAAGACACGAGAGCTAATTGCGGTTTTTTAAAATAATCTCTTATAAATTCACAAGTCTGGTTTGTTTTTACCCAAGCATCGTCGTCCAAAAACCAAATCAACTCACCTTTAGCGCGTTGCGCTAGCCAATTCCTCCCCGCAGCTACCCCCAGATTTTTCTCGGAATGAAATACTTTTATTTTTGGAAATTCTGAGAGGGCCGAAGCTTGGAGCCTGACTTGAGAACCGTTATCTAAGATAATAATTTCCAAAAGATTTTCTTGCTCGGCCCTCAGCGAATTGAGACATTTGAGAAGTTCCTTGGGCCGATCGTGGGTGAGAATGAGTAAACTAATCGTCATAGTGTTTCATGTTGGATTGTCATGCTAAGTAAAAACAGTACCAGAGTCACTCTGTTAGGTCCCTCTTGGCCCTTTAGAGGCGGAATCCCAAAGTATACAACTCGCCTAGCAAAAGAGCTTTATCAAAGAGAAAACCTGGTAGATTTTATTACCTCCGTTAAACAATACCCCTCTTTTCTTTATCCCGGTAAAACTGATCGAGAAACGCAAGCTTGTCAAAATCTCGATTTTGCAAACCCTCTTTTTTCCTATTTAGAGCCCTGGACTTGGGCCAAAGTTCCTCGGGCCATCCATCTCAAGAAATACTGGAGGAGCCGCTTTTTCGTTTTTCAAAATATAAAAACTCGCTATCATATTCTTCCGC
>RFNO01000043.1 GCA_009927165.1 Pseudomonadota bacterium | reverse complement strand
TTCCCTGGCCACTCGCGGAATCATTTCTGGGAAATCCCCCCTTTTTGGTGAAGCCTTTGAAACTTATTTGTTTCATGAACTGTGTGCCTTTAAGGACTATACAAAAAAAGAAAGCCTTCAGTTTTGGCGATCTGCCTCCGGATTTGAAGTGGATTTTATCCTGGACGAACACATTGCAATCGAAGTGAAGGGCAAGTCGATAATCACTGAAAAAGATTTACGAGGGCTCAAAGCCTTAAGAGAAGAAAAACTCATGAAGAAGTATTTCCTAGTGTCACTGGAAAAAGATATTCGAAAAGTGGACGGGATTGAGTGTTACCCCTGGGACCGGTTTCTCCAAATGCTCTGGTCTTAAAGAAGGTACAAAGAAGGTACGGCTTTACTTTTGGTAGGAAGCGTGGGGCTCTAAGAGGTCCTCACGCAATCACGATTTCTTTACTTTCCTTTCCATGGATGATACTATAATCTTCATTAAATAGTACTATGCAAAAGCCGTCTGGAAAATTCGTTTTAAGAATCTCCCCCAAGCTTCACACTTGTCTGCAAAAGTGGGCGAATGGCAAAAAAGTTTCCCTAAACCAATATTGTTTGGAACGCCTACTGGCAGGAGTGGGAGCAGAACACCCTTCTTTTCAATCCACGCTGATCGACGCTCTTTTTCAAGCAACACAAATCCACGGAAATGACTTAGAAGGGATTATTTTGTTCGGTTCTTGGGCTCGGGGAGAACAAAGAGAGGGGTCTGACATCGACATACTGGTGGTTCTCAAACAGGGGCTTTCGATTAAGCGAGAACTCTATCGGAAGTGGGATGAATCATCTGGGTTACTAGTTGAGCCATCAATTGTTGCGTTACCTGACTTAAGACAAGCTTTCACAGGACTTTGGGCAGAAGTTTCAATCGATGGAATCATTTTGTTTGAACGCAACTATAAAATCCGCCACTATTTGTTTAAAGTACGGCAGGCAATAGCGAATGGACTTTTAAGACGAGAACGATCCCACGGCCAAAACTACTGGGTTCATGAAACAAAGGTAGCTTAACCATGAAAAACATCGATTTAGCTTCAGACTACATTAAACGGTGTGGGGCAAGGCTCCTGGCCCTCAAAACACTTCATGAACAAAAATCTTGGCCAGACGTAGTCCGTGAATCTCAAGAAGTGGTAGAGCTCGCTTTAAAAGCTCTACTTAGAAAATACGGCATCGAGTTCCCCCGGATTCATGATGTTTCCTCCATTCTCAAAGAGAAAGCCTCATTTTTACCAAAAGATATTCAAAAGGATTTAGATAAACTTTGCCTCATCTCTAAATCAGCTCGACGGGACCGTGAAATTGCCTTCTACGGAGCCGAGGATCTCACCCCGCTCGAATTTTACTCTGAGGACGATGCCAAAAAGGCCATGAACGATGCCAAATTCGTTGTTGATTCAGTCAAGGCTGTCATCCCCTAAAGGTACGGCTTTACTTTTGGTAGGGAGCTTTTACCCCTTCGCAAATCTCTCCGCTTTCACTTTAGTCTGCTGCTCTCTGATCCACTCGCCAAAGGGCTTTCTGGGAATAACAACGGCTTTGAGTGATATCGGCCCTCTCGGATTACTTCCTTTTTCATGATACAAAATCAAATAAGCCATTCGATCATCAATGAGCTCGGGTACCAGACTCCCAGGCTGAGTATTTTCTAAATACTTTTTTCTCCACATCATTCCCATTCCCGGCCCCTGAAACGCCATGGCCTGAGGTATTTTTTTGGTATCCGTTTTCCATTTCAGCCCCGTTTTTTCCTCAATCGTTCCGCTCAAAGCAGTGCCACCTTCTTTAATGACTCATTCATCAAATTTGACGGGGTTCGCTTTTACGGCTTCAAACACTTTCTGGGCGATAGAGTGCTAAGTGTAGTGCCCCATCCAAACGCTGATATTTTCCAGGGAATGTCCTCTCCCTCCCCAAAGTGTTTTCGAATGGTTTTCATCAAAGGTCTTTTGAAGTTATTTTCTTTATTGATAACTCATTCGTACCCCAGAGGGTAGACGCATGCGCTCCAGAAATAAAATGCCAATCCGGATCGTAAAGGAAAAGCAGCCATTGGTCTGATCGCGAGAGTCGACGAACAGTGGGGCCAACGCTTTATAAGAATATCAACGCTCCCTTAGGATGTGACGGCCAAAAAGCCCTTAAGCGAACCGCCGGAGAGAATGGATTAGGCACCATTCCCATAAGAAGAAGTGGACGTCAGCACTCCTTCGGGCTGGGATTGAAGTAGTTTAGCTTCATAACAAATATATGAAAGAATTTCATTTATCGCAGGGGGAGAACTCTACTTTCAAATCCTAACGATGGATGGGACTAGCTCTAGAAGAGCATCCTGAACTTAAGGAAATCAATTTCACAGAATCACAGGTTATAGAAAGGCATATGAGATGCTTACTTCCACAAGAAAAACCCTCCTCAAGTGGCGAAAACCTATTCTTGCTTCCTTTTTAACGGGGCTGACAAAAATGCGGGAAGAAAATTAGCTGGAGGGCTTTTAGGATTATTATTGGGCGCTTCACTGGACCCCGGGCCCATCGCAATAATAAAATGATTCATTATAAACGATAAAGTGGAGCCCAGGAAAACGAATCAAAGATAGCCCTGCTTAGTTATCGAACCCTTTCAAACGA
>RFNO01000029.1 GCA_009927165.1 Pseudomonadota bacterium | reverse complement strand
ACTGCCCAAACTCTCGATGCCGCTGGCACAAGCGGTACCGAAGCTTCTGATTGGCTGCAAGATTTTGTCCGAGCTGCTACCGGTCGTGGAACTAGCTCTTCTTACTACGAAGGCAATATCAAGACTTGCGCGGATAAGGGAATGAGGCTACCCGTAATGTATGAAACGACGATGACCTATGCATCTTGGATGTATAGCTACCTCCCCACCGCAGACAGTATTACTACCCCCACTTGGGCCGGCACCACGAACGGCGTGCCAAGCCATTCGTCGGGCTGGACCTGGACGGCCTCGGCCTGCCCCGGAAACAACAAGTGTTATTGGGTTTGGTCGGGGTCCGAGGGCTACGGCTTCGAATACGGAGGCTCTTTCTCAGTGAGGTGTGTGCTTCCTTCTGGGTCATCGTCATACAGTGATTTCCTCGTCCGTCTAAGAGATGGTTTAACTGACGAATCTTCACCACCAGCTGCTATCAGTTTTATGGGCAATGCCACTCGCTCTTCAAGCAAAGTCAAAAAACACAGTTTTTCGTATGCTTTCGATGGAGCAGGTGATTATATCGCAGCCACCGCTTCAAAAAGTATTGGCTCGAATGATTTCACAGTCGAATTTTGGCTTTATATGTTGGATCTCCCCACCACTAGCTCGGGTAGCGGAGTTAGAGGAATTTTTGAATCTAGTACGAATCCCACTAATGGGGGTGGTGGTGGCGGTGAGATGCTATTACGAGCTGAATGGACAGGTTCGGCGTACCGGTATACGTTTGGACAACACTATGATCCAGGCAACTTAATGTACCTTACTCCTTCGGAAGGTATAGCTTACCAGAAATGGCAGCATATTGCTGTGACGCGGGATGGGAACGGCACACGGGTTTATGTGAATGGTGTTCTCCAAGGCACTAGCCAAGCCTTTAATTCGCTCAACTGGACGAGCGCCCAGTTTAACTTTGGGGTTACAGACGAACACGCCATAAGTGGCACCTTCTTACATGGATTCATCGACGATATCAAGGTCACTTTTGGAGCAGCGCTTTACAATCAGGATTTCACGCCCCCCTGATTTACCCCCAGGTACTACTACCCCCAGGTACGGCCTTACTTTTGGTAGCTACACCGCACAAAACTTCAATCCTAAGCTAAAGACAAATGGCGCTTATTCCGATAA
>RFNO01000017.1 GCA_009927165.1 Pseudomonadota bacterium | reverse complement strand
GAACACTTAAGTATGTTATGTGTGGCATAGGTGGCGTATATAGCAATGAGGTGTTCTATGTTAAGAAAAACCACAGTTTACCTGTCCGATGAGGACATGCTGCTTCTGCGGAAGATGGCAAATATCAGAAATGTTACGGTGGCCGAGGCCATCAGGCTATCAATCAAAGATTCATGCAAGCCGCGTGACAAAGAAGAGAAGCAGGTTTGGGACAGCCTGGATAAGATTTGGGCGAAGACAGCGGCTATCAATCCATCAAAGATTGAGAAAGCCGTCGGCAAAGCAATGAGAGAGGTCCGCAGTGGAAGAAAAGGCCGTAGTCGTTCTTGATACCAATGTCTTGGCAGCGGTCTGTGTTGAAGAGACCATCTTCCGGATGCCATGATTTCTCCCTCACTTGAATTTTTCACAAGTGAAAGCGCTTCTTTCTCACACCGAGGATAAGAAGTCTGGGTTAGCCATTTGGATCCAAATTTATTTAAGTTTACGAGTACCACAGCTACTCTATTCCAGAAGAGTTGGTTGAAAAGCTGAGTGCTGCAAAAAAAGAGGCTACCAGTCCTATGGTAGTCACTTCGCCTCACAGCAATAGGCTTCCATACAAAAAGTTGGTCTGTACGAAGAAGCCGGGGGATCAGATACTGCGAAGGATATCCAAGATTCGTCTCGAACCTTCTGCATTTTTTCTTTCTGGGGGAAGATGGGCCGATATCCCTTGGAGGAAATCTTCTGATTTTTCTAACGATTGAAACTCGCTGCGAAAATAGGTTTTGATTTCTTCCGGTGCATTAAATAAATCGGTACGAATATCGATTCTCGCATTTATTAGGGTAATGATGTCTTCAAAATCCCTGCTTAAAAGAATGTCACCTTTTCCCCGTCCTTTGAATGCCTCTAGTTTTGATGCTAGGAAATAGGGAAGCGTAAAAATGCGGATGCTTAATTTTGATGGGAGTGTGAAGGGAATAGACTCATCCATCCCGCTTTTGTACCATTTATTTGAAAATCCGAGAATTTCTGGATTGGTTGGCATGATATCGACTGTGACCCCGGAGTAAGTCCATCGACAAAGAGGGGCCCCAGGGGAAGTGGAATGTTTAAATCCCAAAGATCTTATTTTCTTTTCCAGTTTCGCATATTCGGTGCGGCTTGCGACTTCAATCACGCAATCCACATCATCAGTGGGACGCACCGAGGACTCATATTTCGTGGTTTCATCTGAGAGGTAAAGAGTAGTAGTTGCTCCACCAATAAAGACCACTTCAGGTAGGAGTTCACGAAAGCCCGAGGCGATAATTTCCACCATCTGTATATTGTGAGATTTTGCGCTCATAGCGTCCCCAGTTTTTCTGCGAGAATTTTTTTGGCTATTTCTTTTTCCCTAGCACGCCCCACACGCAGGGCATCTAACAGCGTTAAAAGATGGTAAAGCTCCTTATCTTTAATACAAGCTTTTGGCACCCCAGGGTGTAGCGGTTCAATAGCCAGCCCCTTCACTTTCCCTAGTTGAGAAGGCCAGACATATTGGTCTCCTTTTTCTGATACGATCGATTTCTTGAGCAGAGGGGCCGAATGAGCGGTCGGAACCCCAACAGATTGTTTTCCTGGTTCGCTATAAAAAACATATTTTAACCCGGAAAGCAGAAACTCAGTTAAATTTGCTCTAATCGGTCGTTTCGTTAGGGGTTCGTAGAGC
>RFNO01000109.1 GCA_009927165.1 Pseudomonadota bacterium | reverse complement strand
GCTATGGGTAACGGGATCCAGACTTCCGACTGGTTGAATTTTAATGACGTTTCTGGGAGTGGCCGTGGCATCAGCAAGTCTTACTATGAGGGTAATATTAAGACTTGTGCTGACAAGGGAATGAGACTGCCTGTCATGTTTGAAACGAGCATGAATCAGTCAAGCTCGCCACCTACAGGGGATGGTATTGTGCCCACTTGGGCGAGAAGTAATGGTGTGCCAAGCCATTCGGGCTGGACCTGGACAGCATCGGCCAGCGCTCCTTGCTGCAGCATGGATTTTTATACTTGGTCGGGCACAAATGAAAGCTACGGTCGCATGTGGGAGGAAGATGGGTCATTCGGTGGTGACCTCCGTTTCGTCCGTTGTGTCCTTCCTTGAGGGGTTTTGTTTTTCCCGGAGACTTTGAAACTTGAATCTTGAGACTTGAAACTTGAAACTTGATTTTTAATTTTTAATTTTTAATTTTTCGAAATTGTTTTGCCTCACCGCATCTCCAGCATCCCCACCGAAATTTTGTGCCGCGTCGCATCTCCTCCGGTACGGCATTACTTTTGGTGGGCGCCCCCCCCACTCGAAGCTTTTTTTAACTAAAAACGATACACTACGCTGTGGCTCTTAAAAAGCGCACTTCTTTCTCGCTCTCACATCATGCTAAAGAAGAGATGGCCCGTCGGGATATTTCTTGGGAGCGAGTGAAGTGGGTGCTAGATAGGCCTGAGCAAATTGTGATTGAAAATGGCGGGCTAAAAGCCTACCAATCAAAAATTCGGGTCGCAGGGCAGGGTTGGTTTTTAATTCGTGTGATTGTGAATGAAGATAGCCGGAGTGTAGTAACAGTTTATCGCACGAGTAAAATAAAAAAATATTGGAGGAAAGACTGATGAAAGTAATTTACGACCCCGAAGTAGACGTGCTGAGAATCATTTTTAAAAAGACAAATGTTTTTGAAAGTGACGAAGATAAACCGGGGATCATTATTGATTACGATAAGAAGGGAAATTTAGTAGGAATGGAAATTCTCAATGCATCAAAGCGGATAGAAAGCCCTCAAAGTGTTGATTATAGCGTCATCCAATCAGATAAAAAAAAGCGGCTCGTTGGTTAGCCCCCCGGTAGAGCTTTACTTTTGGTAGGGCGGCCTCCCAACCTTCGCCAAA
>RFNO01000018.1 GCA_009927165.1 Pseudomonadota bacterium | reverse complement strand
AACACCCTACCAGGATTTTATAAAAAAACGGGTAAACGAGTGAAGAAGAAGTTTCGGTGCTCTTCTGGTTTTTTATATGACGCTCTTTATGAATATGGGGTTATCGAGCTTTAGAGATTCTAGTGGATGGATTTTGTGTCGTTGCCAGTTTCATTAATATGGTATGATAATTAAAATACTGTATACCATATTAGATAAATCATGATACCCAAACCGGTCCTTGAACGAATCGACGAGAAGCGGAAGTTTTTAAATAAGAAGCGTCCCTTATCTCGCTCTGTCGTTCAAAAGCTAAAAGAACAACTTGCTTTTGAAATGACTTTTAATTCAAACGCAATTGAAGGAAATCAGTTAACACTCAAAGAAACTTACCTAGTGATCCAAGAGGGCATTACAGTAAAGGGAAAGCCACTCAAAGACCATCTAGAAGCCAAAAATCACCATGAGGCACTGGGGTTTTTGTTTGAACTAGTGGAAAAAGACAAAAAGCATACCGTTAGTGAAAAGCTCATTCGCTCTCTCCAGCACTTGGTGATTAAAGAAATGGAGAGGGGCGAAGCTGGAAAGTATCGGCAGGGGGATGTGATGATTACTGGATCAAAGCACAAGCCACCACCTGCCTATGAGATTCCAAGGTTAATGAATGAGTTAATCCAGTGGATTCGAAAGAATTCGAAAAAATTACACCCGGTGGAGCTTGCTTCGATTGCCCATCATAAACTGGTGTTTATCCATCCCTTTGCGGATGGGAATGGCCGAACGGCAAGGCTTTTTATGAATCTTCTTCTCATGCAGAGAGGCTATCCGTTAGTAGTTATCTTAAAAAACGATCGGAAGAAATATTACCGTGTTCTTGAGAAAGCAGATAAGGGCAGTACGGGGGATTTAGGAAAATTTGTGGCTCAAGCGGTTGAGCGTTCGATGAATATTTATTTGAAGGCTCTGGAAACCAGCACCCATAAAAAAGATAAATGGGTTCCCTTGTCCGTTCTTTCTCAATCCAGTTCGTTTTCGGAAAAATATCTTAATCTTTTAGTGCGCTCAGGAAAGTTAGAGGCCTATAAAGAGGGCCGTATTTGGCTCTCTACCCAAAAAGCTTTGGATGATTATTTAAAAAACCGCCAGCGAAAACGAAAAAAATAAAAATTCCCCACGCCACTTTTAGAGAGTCAATTCAAAAAAAGCCATTTAATTTCAGTTATTTAG
>RFNO01000115.1 GCA_009927165.1 Pseudomonadota bacterium | reverse complement strand
ATTTTAATGAGCATGCTCCTGGTGACCAGACTTTAACTTTGTCTTGGCTTTTTTCGAGTAACATGAGAATTATCGGATAGTAATGTTGATGAAACCACAACTTAAAGCCCTGCTACTAGGGGTAATATTCGCCGTTTTCGTAGGGGAACTTTCTCTGCGAATAGTTTCAAAAAAATTATTTAGCACTTCAAACTTTTTGGAAGAAGAATACCATTCTCAGAATCGGCATACCCCTCATATTGATCATTCGCAATTGGGATGGGCCGCTCCTAGAAATTTACGGACATCTGTTAACTTTCTAGCCAACTCGAGCCTAGGCACCTTTGAACGAAAAACAATCATGACTTTTGATTCATCTGGGTTTAGGAAGCATTGGGCTTTTAGATGCCCGGAAATGACTTTGCAGGGCTCACCAATTGTTGCACTGGGAGATTCTTTTACCTTAGGAAGCGAAACTAATGATGAGGAAACATGGCCAGCACACCTTCAGGCCCTTAATCGAAGAGAGGTGCTTAACGCTGGCTTCGCCAGATATGGTTTAGATCAAATGCTCATCCTTCTGAAGGATCTGTTGACTAGGATTCGACCAGAAACTGTTATTGTTAGCTTAACGCTTTCTAATATCCTTCGCGTATCTGAAACAAAAAAAATTTCTCATTTTTACCTTGACCAGTCTGCGAGACCCTATTTTTTAATGGATAACTCGTCTAAAACGCTTCGGCTAGAAAACACACCTATCACCAGGAAATCAACCGCACTACAACTGAAGGGAATCCGTTCAGTATTAGGGCATTCTCTTTTAGCTCATTATATATTTAGAAGCGTAAGCTTTAATTTTTGGTATGGTGTGCCTCAGCGAAATGATCTTTATCCCGACGGTATATCTAAAAGCGAACCGACTAATCTCGCCTTGTTGATTCTGAAAGAGATTCGTAGTTTATCAATGAAGTACAATTTTAAATTGCTGGTGCTAATCCAGGATTATTATCAGGCTCCATTTTCTGGGGCTAAATATAACAGCAGCCCGATTTTAACCTCCCTGAGGGACAGTGCTTTGGGGTTGGGTATTCAGGTTTTAGATTTGAGAGAGTCGCTATCTAACCTTTTTATTTCTGATCCAGCTGTCTATGAGAGCCTTTTTTTTCCATTTGGTCACATGACAAACCAAGGAAATCTTTTTGTGGCAGCGGAGCTATCTAAAATCATAAAATCACATTCAAAAGATTGCTTGTAAAATGAAGACAAGTTCCTTTGATCTACCTTGGATTTTCCTGACAACTATCTTTGGGCTCTTCTTTCTGACCCACAACATGTTCCCCTATTTGGGATATCGTTACGAGGGCTGCCAGACAATGTACTCCAGCTTGAAGATTGATTACCAAAGAAAAATTAATAATCACTTTTTTATTCCTCAGTGGGCATTCACTGATTGGGGATTTTATTTGGACATTAAGGGAATCCAGGTGCAACCTCAGGTGTCGCTAGACAAGAAGTCACTTTTCTTTATTGATTTCCTACGGGAGACTAAATCAATTAATCTGGAAACTTTTCGACTAATACTAGATTATCTGTGTCCGCAACAAATCAGAATAAAGATTTATTTAACAGATTTTAGAGAGCAGCCCTTTTTTGAGGGAGATGCCTGTAAAGAAAGCAAGTTTAGAAATTGGCACTTATTAATTCCAATTCAACTGTTTCCGGCCAACGAGAGGGGCGAACTGAAGAGACCATCCTCATGAATTATTCTTCTAGATTATACGACTACAATAGATTGCTGGGATTAGGCCTTTTATTTCACATCAGTCATCTAGAGACTTATCAAACTTTTCTTCCGCAATATAGTTCACGGTTTTGGCTGGTCCCCGGATGGCACAATTTCTTTTCTCACCAGTTTTTCTTTGTTGTCTTTTCTGGCGTTTTCATGGGGGCAATTGGATTGATAGTAAAGCCGAGTAGATTTGTCTTGCTTTGGATTTGTATTTTTGGACTCCTCGACTACTTCACGTTTTCTTTCAGAGTTGTTAATCATTATCTAGTGATATTGGGCATTCTATGGTACCAGTTACTCAGTAATATTATTTTCAGGGACTCAATCCGTCAGTCTGAGAAAATAATCTTTGGAATACGGCTTATTTTTTTCCTATCTTTTTTTTCAGCTGCAGTTCACAAGCTCAATTCAAGTTATTGGCTACCTGACCCGAAGGAAAGCTTCGGAGCTTTTGTTATTGAGCGGGCATTTGAAAAACTTTTGCTTCCCATTAAGCCCCCGACATTCCTTTTTTCACTTTCTATTTTTGTATCAGTTGCTTTCGAAGGGCTTGCCATACCTATTATTTTATCGCTTAGACTGAATAGGTTTCTTGCGATCATAGGGTATTTGGTTTTCTGGTTCTTCGTGTTACTCACTATTCGAGGCCCAGACTATACTTTTTTCTCGATGATTCTTTCCATACTTCTCATAGACGAATCTGATTGGCAGGCTATCCAGGTTTTAGGCCGTTGGCCGCAGGGCACTTTACCTATTTTGATTTTTGCCTGTCTGTCCGTGTGGCTTTTCTTAGGAGATTCTGGTTGGCGCTTGAGTATCCATACTGTTTGGGCTGTTTTGTGGTCCTTCCTGATGGCGGGATTTATCAGGATCTATTATCGAAGGGTGAAATGCGCATCTTAATAACTGGAGCTTCAGGCCGAATTGGGAAAAGCTTGGGCTATAGCCTGTTAAATCTGGGCCACGATGTGTGGGGCGTGGCCCCATCTCCCAGTGATATTTTATTTTCCGGGTACTCTATTTGCGACGTAACCAATCCCAAGGAATTAAACAATATTTTATTAGCCGATCTAAGCAAGTGTGGTTGGAACCACTTAGATGTTTTAATTTTGGCGGCCGCAAAAATGGAACCTAAGGGGCCCGCGCTTTCAATCCCCTTAGAAACATGGGCAGTACCCTTACGCACCTGCCTTGAGGGGTCTTTTTATCCCATCTCTGTTCTTTTTAACTTATTAAAAGGGTCACCCACAATTCCCCGAAGAAAGATAATTTGCTTTTCTGGTGGCGGAGCAGATAGAGGCCACCCGGGTTTTAGCTCAGCATCAGCAGCAAAAGCTGGACTTATCCGGTTAGTAGAGACTCTTTCCTTGGAATGGAGTAACGAGCCAATAGATATTAATATTCTAGCTCCGGGATCACATCGAATTCCTCGAAGTAACTTGGTGGGCACCAATATTCTAAATTCTCCTGAATTTGAAAATCTCTGGAATATGATAGCATTTTTAATATCTGAACAGTCGGATGGTTTTACAGGTAAGTGGGTATCAGCTCAAATTCACCACGTGGATTTTCTAAAACAAAACTTGAAGGCCTGGAGTGAAGATTCAGATGAGTTCACGCTGAGACCAAAAACTCCTCGTTCGCAAATTGAACAGAAGGCATCGAAAAACCACTTGTTTTGGCAAAAAATAAAATTTTTTGGTGTCAAAAAGGATTAGCTTTGGCAAACGAAATAGTCGTCGAAGGACACATCCCACAAATTTCTTCCTCTTCTATGCTCACAAACCTTCTTAATTCTTCGTCGGAGCAAGTGGGCTCAAGAGGTTTATACTTTAGGTAATTTTGCCAAACTGAGTTAGGTAATTTTTCTGGAGATACAAGTCTTAAATAGGTAATGATCGGACACTTCCACAATTTGCTATCAAAGAGTTGAAGATTCATTTTGGCGGTACAGACTTCCCAGCTTTTTCTTGGGTTTTTATCATCAAAAGGCAAAATGTGGTCTTTATTAACAATATATCTTTGGGTCCATTTTTCATCATTGAACTTAAAACCAGGGATCGGTTTACCTGAATTATTAGTGAATAGCTTGCTTACGCCTTTCCAAGTCTCCACTTCTCTTATCGCAATCTTGATTTTTTCTAGATAATCTGGTTCATCTGAGTGAATACTGATTCGAATCTCGATCTTAAACCTTCTTAAGACTGTCCGAAGATCGGGATGTCTATCCAAAAAGAAGGCATTCGTGGTCAAGAGTCGTTTTGTGTGAGGAGA
Source organism: Pseudomonadota bacterium (assembly GCA_009927165.1). Taxonomy (GTDB): domain Bacteria; phylum Bdellovibrionota; class FAC87; order UBA2466; family UBA2466; genus RFNO01. The sequence continues at coordinate 1,218 of RFNO01000115.1, read as the reverse complement.
TGGGAAACTCTTCCCCATCATTTCAAGCAATTCACAAAGATCAGGATTAATAGTTGGTTCCCCCCCAAGAAGACAGACTTTTTCAGGTTGGATTCTCTTGCGCCACGCATCAAACCACTCTTTAGCTGCTAGGGGAGTAAGCATTCCTTTGAGTTTAAATTGACTGAATGAAGTACATCCATCACAAGCTAAATTACAAGCCTGAGTTGCATGTATCTGCAGGCTGCGAACATTAACTTTCTGACGATTATGAAAAAGAAAGGCCATGATTATTTCAAGAGTTTGAGTACAATAAAATGATAACACCAACTAAATGAAATTCAGTAAGACAATTTCACTGCCACCAGCGCTTACCATAGAAACTCATAATTTGTGCAATCGAAGGTGTTGGTTCTGTAAACACGGAACTTTTAATAAAAAGGAAAGCACAAATTGGATGAGTTGGGATCTGATCACACGGATTGTCCAGAACCTGAAGGATTTTAATTTTTCGGGACGTTTATCATGGTATCGGATAAATGAACCCCTCTTGGATAGGCGAATTTTTGAAATTGTCACTTATAGCAGAAAAGAACTTCCGAACAGTTTTTTGTCCATTCTCACAAATGGGGATCTTCTGACTCCGCAGAAGCTTGACGCGTTATTTAATGCGGGAATTAACTCAGTGGGTGTGAGTATCTACGATGATATTTCATATCGTAAATTTCAACTGGAGGCATTTTCAAGATGTGTGCTTTTAGATAGAAGACCGAAAAAAGAGGGTTCTTTTGTAGAATCGAGAGGAGGAAATATCAAAGTTGAGAATGTTTTCGATAAAAAAAATCAGAACTGTTTTCGCCCCTCGACGATGATGAATGTTTTGGCTAATGGAGATGTAGTACTGTGTTGCGCGGATTTTTACGCAGAGGTAAAAGTAGGCTCTCTCAGACATCAAAGAATCGAGACCGTGTGGGCAGGTCCTCTACTAAAAAAATATCGGAAAACCTTGGAAGAACAAGGCCGAACGACTCTGGCGCTTTGCTCGCAGTGTACCTATCACGGAGGTAAACACGAAAGGGAATATCCTGAGGTCAAAATGAATCACACTCTGTGAACTAACCCAGACGTCCCGAAGGGGTGCCACCCTGCAGTTGCTTCCTCCATCAAGAACAAATAGTACGATCCGGTATCAACTGTGTTGTGCGCTAGGACCCCATTACAATACCCCGACTTGTGAGA
>RFNO01000132.1 GCA_009927165.1 Pseudomonadota bacterium | reverse complement strand
TGGCAATATAAACCTTTTTTAAAAAAAGTTTCTGCCATTTTTTTGGGGGGATTAGTGGCCCTCCTGCTTCTTGAGATTGGGATAAGAGTTAAAGACAGGCGGTTTTTCACATTTGAAAATGTATTTGATCTGGAGATGCAAAAAGGAGTTGGAAGAGGGGTGACTGAACAAGACCCTCAACTAGGATTCAGATTAAAATCAAATTATAAGACCATATAAGATCACTTTGTTTTTCCTCATCATCGCTACAAGATTCGCTTTTCTGAAGTCTCTACCACTCCGGAGCGCTTTCGAAGCAGTCCGAATACCTATGGCATTAAACTTCGAAAAGATTATGGGCCCATACTCACTTTGGGCGATTCATTCACTTTTGGGGCTGAAGTAAATGACAATGAAACCTGGCCCAGTCATTTGCAAAACTTTTCAAAAACAACTGTTTTAAATGGCGGAGTAGTCGGCTTTGGGCTTGATCAAACCTACCTTTTGTTCGAAGAACTGATTACCCAAAATAATTTTAAACCAAGCTGTCATTATTTCTCTAACGCCACTCAACATCGAAAGAACCCATCTTAAAGGCCGCTTCAAGTATTTAACCGGAGAATTTGTCCCTAGGCCTTTTCTTGATATTGAAGATTTCAAAATCAAACAGATTCACTATCCCGATGTTTTAGTTTACAAGCAACAATATATGTATAGCTATAATCGTCTCGATCCAGTGAGAAGGGTTTTAGGGTATAGCTTCGCTATCGATAGTATTTTTAAAGAAATAGCCCCAAAATGGTGGTGGAATATGCACGACGAAAAAAAGACAGCTAAAGAGTTTCGCACTCCCCATAAAAGTGACGAAGTTTCTCAGGTGATCATCAAAAAAATTTCTGAGCTTGCAAAAGAAAAGGGCTTTAAATTGCTGATAGTAAGACAGGACTTCTTTCAAAGAAATTTTGAGTATCAAACGGACTTAGCACAAGAAAGGGTTGTGGCGTGGTGCAAAGAACAGGGGCTCTTGTTGGTTGATTTGCAGCCTAAGTTAAAACAACTCTTTTACGAAAACACCGAGAAGTATCGCAGTTTTTTCCTCCCCTCCCACATGACTAATCAAGGTAATTTATTTGTGGCTCAAGAGATTTGGAACCAGATTAATCAGTCGGGAGACTTCTCCGCGCACTGACTTGAGTTGCCTTTTTTAAATCTCAGAGAACAGGTTTGTTTGCCGCAAAAACCTCAAAGGGCCTTCAAGCAACCGTCTTTGGGCTCAGCGAGCACGAACAATCTCTCGTCCTTGAAAAGCATTGCTGAAGGCAGTGAGGCGCCATTATAATCAGAACTCCAAGTGATCGACAGACTAGTAGAGTGATTTGATGAAAAGGCTCAATTTTTTACAAATTCAAAACTATTATTTTAGGTTTACTTCCTGCATTCTTTTTGGGGGAGATAATTTCCAGGGTCGCTTACCGGTCCCTTTTCACATCCGATAATTTTATTCTTCGAGATTTTTCTATTCAGAGGGCTCCCGAGTATCAATCAGATGATATTTTAGGTTGGTCTCCTACCCCAAATTACAAAAGCACTAAGCCCAAACTAAACGCCCCCCAATTAAAGCCGTGGCAATTTACTGTCCGAAAGTTTAATGAGGCTGGCTTTCGGAAACACCCTCAGCTTAACTCGATACGATTGCTTACAGAAAAAAAACCCCTTATCACATTGGGAGATTCTTTTACATTTGGGGGAGATGTTAATGACGAAGAGACCTGGCCATTTCATCTGGAACAGCTCCTTCGTTATCCAGTTCTTAATGCGGGCGTTAACCGATATGGCCTTGATCAATCTTTTTTGAGACTGCGTCGGTTACTCAAAACAGGTTTGGATCCGGGGGCAGTCATTTTATCTATAACTCCGTTAAATATCTCCAAGACTACCCTCTCTCATCTAGTGTCTACCACGAGCCAGCATCCGCTGCCCAAGCCTTACTTCCAGCTATTGGAAGACGGAACTCTGGATCTCCACTTACCAGATATCAAAGGTTATAATCCAACCCTCAAACTTGATCCTATCCGAAACACTCTAGGAAAAAGTGCGTTCCTCCATATTATTTTTAGCCTTATTTCATACCCTTATTGGTACGGGACTCCTGATTCGGAACTTGGTTTATCCTCCTATCGAACGAAGGGATCTAAAATTGATATCACTTGTTCTATTTTAAAAGATTTGAAGCAATTATCCGAGCAGTATCGCTTTATCTTTGTAGCCCTGATTCAGGATTATCATCAAGCTGGTAATCAGGCGTATCGCTTTTCGGAACTCACTCAAGGAATAAAGCCATGCCTGTCTGAACTAAAAGTTCTCACGATAGAAAGTTCAGCTTATTTGAAACCCTTGTTTGAGGGGAATCCCAACGAGTATCACACTCTGTTTTTTCCGGGAGGGCACATGACCAATCGAGGAAACTTGCTGACGGCAAAATTGATTTACGATGAGTTGAAGAGGATGGCAGTAGAGATACCCGGATCATGAAAGTACTT
>RFNO01000039.1 GCA_009927165.1 Pseudomonadota bacterium | reverse complement strand
AAGAGAAAGTTCAGCAAAACGCTTATTTATCACCTGAGAGAACTGCATTCAAATAAATCATCTAAAAAACAGCTTTGAGATCCGGTTTTACGCGGCGAGTAACAGATTGAGCCAGAAGACTCATTAAACCTCTTCAGGCTTGCAAGGCTTTAACTTTATCGAACAATCCTTGAGCGGTGACCGACTCTGGAGCAATGGGTTTCTCAATAACAAGTCCCACACGAGACCTAAAGCGTTTGGGTACTTTGAAAACCGCCTTACCCCCTTCCCGACTAAAGAAACTCCCCCACATATTTAAAATCGCCATGGGAATAACGGGAACCGGAGTTTCCCGAACTATCCGTTCAATGCCGGGTTTAAAGGGATTCATGGTGCCATCTTTAGTGATTTTTCCCTCAGGAAAAATACAAATGATTTCACCCTGAGCCAATTCCATGGCAATGCTTTTAAAAGCTTCCTCTAAAACACTGGGATTCTCCCAACCTGGAGCAATGGGGATGACTTTTGCTCGAGTCATCAATCTCTTTATCAGAAATCCTTTCATAAAATGATGGTCCATGACAAAACGGACAGGCCGTTTAATCGCAGCTGCTACAATCATCCAGTCAACGAAAGAAACATGGTTGCAAACCAGAACCGCTGCACCTTCTTTGGGAATGTGTTCTCTCCCGGTTATTTTCAAGCGATAAACAATGTTGGCGAGTCCCCAAACAATAAAGCGGAGCAAAAATTCGGGGATGAGAAGATAAATATAAACAGCAACCACAATGTTCATCAGAGATAAGCTCAGAAAGATAACTGGTATCGAAAGGTTTTCTTTGGCACAAATCGCCAGAAATATAGCAGCTAAAACCATGAATAAAGCATTGATGATATTATTTGCAGCAATTACTCTTGACCGCTCGTTGGGGGCCGACCGAATTTGTATCAAAGTATTTAAAGGTACTGCAAAGAACCCTGCAAAAACCGAAAATGCAAATAAGTCGAGACCTATTCTTAGGCCCAATGGGGATTGAATAAAACCCCAAACACCAGCCGAAACTCCCATCGAAGGATCAACTCCTCCGGCAAAATAAAGATCGGCACAGAAAACACTCATTCCAATTGAACCGAAAGGAACAAGGCCCAATTCAAGATGATGCCGGGAAAGCCTTTCGCACAAAAGTGACCCCACAGCGATTCCAATAGAAAATATGCATAAAAACAGAGTCACAACCCCCTGTTCCTGATGGAGGGTTTCTTTTGCGTAGGTGGGAAACAACGTCAAAAAAGCTGCGCCTAAAAACCAAAACCACGAGAGTCCCATTAAAGAATTAAAAACTGAGGGAACTTTTCGAGTGCTTTTCAATATTTCCCAGGTCGGAGAAACTGGGTTCCAAGTCATGGGTATTCCGGAACCCGAAGGGGGTGCCGAGGGAATTTGAAAACTTGATATCAATCCCAAAACAGAAACGAGAATCAATCCAAGGGTAACCCATAAGGCTCCATCGGTGAGTTCAATCATCACTCCGCCCATGATAGTTCCCAAGAGAACTGCCAAAAAAGTACCCGCTTCGATCAAAGCATTACCACCGACAATTTCGTCTTCATTGAGATGTTGGGGCAAAATACTAAACTTTACCGGTCCAAAAACAGTGGAGTGAATTCCCATTAAAAAAACAGAACTCAAAAGAAGGAGAGTGGATTGGGTCAACAATCCCGCCCCTGCTACGCCCATAATCCCTACTTCAGCGACTTTTACATAGCGAATGACTCGGGTCTTATCCCAACGGTCTGCAAGAATACCTGCTTGAGCAGAAAACAGGAAGAAGGGCAAAATAAAACAGCCTCCAATAACGGCAACCATTACCCCTTCAGGAAGCCCTGCCACTTTAAGGCCGTGAAAAGTAACTAGGATAACAAACGCATTTTTTAAAAAATTATCGTTAAAAGCACCACAAAACTGAGTAAGGAATAGCGGAAAGAATGTTTTTTGTTTGAGAAGTTTGATTTGGCTCATAGGATAACTTTATATTTCAGTGCTGCTTTTTGTCACAAACATTTTGATTTTCCAGTCTTTTTGTTCGTGAAATAATCATCCCTTATGCAAATTAAAAAGCTGCTCCTTCTAACCAGCCTCTTCCTCTTCCTGGGATCAATTATTTTTATTGGCTCCTTCGCACTTCCGCCAAAGAGCCTTTCGAATCATGGAACAAATAACTTTTTCACTGACGTCTCTCGACTAAATCCCCAGATTGTCGAGCAAGTGGTAAGTGTAACCAGCACGGAACAACTCCAACAAATCGTACGGGAAGCAAATAAGTCCGGAAAGAAAATTTCAATTGCCGGGAGCCGTCACAGCCAAGGCGGCCAGGTCTACTCAAAGGGCAGCATCGTGCTGGCCATGAGATCGTTTAATCGGATTCTGGAAATTAATCCCAAAAACAAAACTATTCGTGTAGAGAGTGGGGCCACGTGGGACGAGATTCAACAAGCTCTCAACCCTTTGGGACTTGCGATCAAGGTCATGCAGTCGTCATATATTTTTACTGTGGGGGGTACTTTAAGTGCCAATGCGCATGGGCGAGATTTGGAAAAAACTTCTATAGTTGAAACAGTTCGGTCCTTTCGATTCCTGACTGCCAAAGGGGATATTCTCGATGTCAGTCGCCAAAGCCAACCTGAACTATTTCGGCTGGTTGTTGGGGGCTATGGCTTATTTGGAGTCATCGTAGACGTCACTTTGGAAGTAACTGACAACGATGTACTGGAAAGAACTGCAAAGATTGTCGATTATCGGGACTTCCCCACGGAATTTGAAAGCTATATCAAGAAAAACCCTAACGTCTCGCTCCTGTTAGCACGCCCTTCCATTGCCAGTGACACTTTTATGCAAGAAATTGTATTGACCCAATGGAACAAGCACGCAGGTGTTCCAGCGGAAGTCATCCCGTTGGGACAAGAAGAGCATGTTTCCCGTGATCGATTCCTTTTTAATCTCTCAAGGACATTTCAGTGGGGAAAAAACTTGAGATGGAAACTGCAAAAAGGGTTCGAGTCTAGCCCAGGAAAAACAGTTATCACTTCCAGAAACAACGCAATGCGCCCCCCTGCCACTCCCCTTAAATTTCTGGATTATTTTTCGGAAAAACAAACGGACATTATTCAAGAATATTATGTTCCCACCAGACACTTTGTACCTTTTATGGAGGAATTTCGGCAGATTCTTTTGGGGAGTGGGATGAATGTCATCAGTTCTACTATTCGATACGTAAAAGCAAACGATGAAGTGGACCTTGCTTATTGTCCCAAAGAGAATTGCTTTGCTATTATTCAAATGAGTAATGTCGGTCTTTCCGATTCAGAACAGGAAAAAGCACGCCTCACCACACAGAAATTAGTGGATTCGGCGATCAAATATGAAGGATCTTACTATCTCACGTATCAACTTTATCCCACTGTACAGCAATTGAGTCGAGCGTACCCGAGAGCATCTGCTGTTTTTCGAGCAAAACTCAAGTGGGACCCTAAAGAAACATTCACAAGTCTTTTTTATGAACACTACAAAGAAGTGGCCCAACCATGAAACTACGCAATTGGCTTTTAGTAATGCTCGCTCTGATTTTTGTTATTGGTGGCTATCTTTTCTTCTATGATCCTCCGTATCGAGGTTTGATTTCTGGTTCCCATAGTGATCCGACACTGATTTTTTCCCATCGGGGTTTTGGTAATGGTGCACCCGACAACAGCATGGATGGGATACGCCTTGCCATGGAAGCCAAAATGGCCGGAGTGGATATGGACGGCCAGCAGACCAAAGACGGGGAATTAGTCATTTTTCACGATCTCAGTGTGGACCGACTTACCAATGGAACAGGTCGAGTGAAAGAAAAAACGCTAGCGGAGTTAAAGCAACTCGATTTGGCTGAAAAATTTGGCAAGGGGTTCAGGAATAGCTTCCCGGGAACCTTTGAAGAGGCACTTCACTTAACCCAAGGGAAAGGGATCCTTATGATCGAACTAAAAGTGCCTGGGGCTGCATCGACGGGAATGGAAGAGAAAGCAGTCGCTTTAGTCCAAAAATATAAGGCCCATGAACAAGTTTTCTTTTCATCATTTAATCCACTCGTTCTCTATCGTTTAAAGCGCCTCGACCCTCAAATCAGAACTGTTTTTATTTTTATGGACACTAATTGGAATCCGGCACTTCTTAAAGAAATCAAAGCCGGGGATTTAGTTACTTTGCCCTTCTTTCTTCGAAACGAAACCTTTCGTCGGGCCATTCGAAAATTCATAAAGCCGGATTTGTTAAGTGTGAATCACGAAGTAGCAACAGAAACGATCACCCATTTACAACAGTTAGGCTATCCCATTTTTCTTTGGACTCCTGAAAGTGAAGCCGAAATCAAAAACTGTTTGAAGAGAAAACCTTTCGGCGTAATCACGGATGAACCTCTGCTTGCAGATAAACTCAATAAGGAATCTTGATTCAAGTGACTGTTCTCGACCTAGATGTAGTATTGACTGATTATTTAGTGGGCACTGAATGCCTTTGTTTTGCCGTTCTTTCAAAAAACAACAAAGGTGCGCTTTTTTCATTTTTATTTTTTTTATCCGTTGCTATTTCGGCGTTCTTGGGTGGCACTTACCATGGTTTTTTTCCACTAAAAACTTCTACAGCGTCCGGTTTTTTGATTTGGATCTGTACTCTCGCCGGTATCGGAGGAACGGCAGTCTGTCTTTGGCATTTTTTAACGGGTTCTATAAAAATTTCATTGGTCCTCTGGCTGGCTTTCATTTTCTATGTATCTTTTATCGATCACCGATTCTGGGTGGCAGTAATCTTTTATCTTCTTCCGCTAACTCTTTTCATCTTTACCAACGCAAAATCCTATTGGAAGCATCCAAACACTCAAGCTCGGTGGGGAGTTATCGCGGGACTGACCACTCTGGTGGCTTCAATTTTTCAGCAAAGAAAGATCGGAATTGATCCTCACTACTTTGATCACAATGCGCTTTACCACTTGCTAGAAATGGCAGCCTTACTCTGCTTTTATTTCTGTTTTAAGCCGGTCACGGCACTACGAATTTAAAAAAATGGCGGAGAGGGGGGGATTCGAACCCCCGATACCCTTGCGGGTATAACGGTTTTCAAGACCGCCGCTTTCAACCACTCAGCCACCTCTCCTGAACTGACCCCCCTCTTATAACTGAGCTCCCTGTTTGGAGTCACGGGGAGCCTATGTTATCTTTCCCCCGTCATGACGGCTATTCCAAATTTAGATTTTCCATGGTCAACTTTAAAAGTTCCGCTCGATGGCACATCAGTTCTTGATGTGCCGCGTCTAAAACTGAGAACCATGGAGGAAGCCACTTCGTTTGTTCTAGCCTATGGGTTCGATCCCACCAATAAGAGCGATCTCACCATTCTTTGGGATTTCTTTGATGAAGCCGTCCAGTTTTTGGAAAAAACCCTCACGGATCCTGAGTATCCCCGGGTTCCCGAGCATTTACGAAGCCGAGATGCGGTCAAAGACATCCGTAGGCTTCTGTTGATGGCCTCCGGTGAGTTGGGAAGTGTAGAACAACGTTTTTGCTGTGCAATCTTACGAATCATGCACGGTCTTATTCACCTTTACTATGACCCCCGACATAAATTTTTCCAGCAAATGCAGACCCAGGTTTTGGCTAGGCTGGATAAATGTCTCCACGTGGATCCTAATACTGGCGTCACTTCGTTGGGACGAGGAGTAGAAGGGGAAGAAGGTATCAAGCTTTTATTTTTCAAGAAGAAGGAGCGAAAAGATAAGTCTCGTGAAATGATCAAACTACTTCACAAAGCCGAGAGCGTAGTTGAGGAAATTTACGACCGAGTCGGGATTCGCCTCGTTACTGAAACCAAACTGGAAGCCCTTCGAGCCGTCACTCTTCTTATCGAAAAGAACATCATTAGTTTACCGAATATTCGGCCGGCTAGATCCAGAAATCGGTTAATTGATATTCAACGCTTAAAATTTGAATTGGAACGGATTTCAACACACTTGAAGAAAACAACTGAGACTCAACCTTACGTAAAAAAAATGATCGCTCGTTTAGAAAGCCGAATTGGAACAAAGAGACTTGGACGAAGTTTACTCAATCCTCATTCCAGTGAACACTATCGAGCAATCCAATTCACTTGCAGAGAGCTCGTTCGGGTCCCTAATCCCCAAAATAAAATCTATCAAGCTATTCAGTCGCATTTCGAGAGTATTCCCGGAGGTTCGCAATTACTTCAGGAGCTTTTTCCTAGCACTCCCCCCACTCATGATTTTGGATTTTTTCCGTACGAAGTTCAGGTTATGGATGTAAAAGCCTACGCAGACAGTGTGTTTGGGAAAAGCAACCACGAGGAATACCGACGCAAGCAATTAGACGCTGCGCGCCGGCGGGTTTTTGGGCGTGAACTTTCGGCAAATGATTAATGCTCAGTGATATACTTAAATAAATGAGCTTCCTGGATTCTAATGATAATCAATCCTATTTTCTGGTCATAGAAGGAGAGCAATCAGGCCCTTTTTCTGGACAGGATATCGCGGACAAGCTTCAGAAAGGCTTAATTTCAACTCAAAGCCTTATTTGGTGGGACGGCCAGGCTACTTGGCAATCGATTGAATCCATCAAAGACTTCCAAAGTTTTTTAAGTAAGCACTCTGGTCTGTCAGATGCTCCTTTAACAACCCAGCCCCCAGTCAGCTCTAGTGAGTTGTCGCCCAGCTCATTTGAGATGGAAAACATACCTCCACCAGATTCTTCTCCAGCGCCAGAGGAAGCAATACCGCCCATCAAAGAAGATATCATCTTTGCTTCTTTTGCAATCCCGGGCTCTGACTTAAAGCCGGTATTTACAAAAGAAGAGGGACGATTCGATAGTGCTCCATTAACAGTAACTGAGATTGTTAAAAAAGGCCCCATAAAGAGCCGCGCACTTCTCATGGTTGGGATTTTTGTTGCTCTCTCGCTTATTTCCCTAGCTTTTCTTTTCTTGGGAAAACCTCCCGAAGCTGTCAAACCGATTGCGAAAATAGCTACTAAAGAGGAAGTACTTTCTGAAAGAAAAATAAAACTGACAAAAGCTCTTAGCGAAATACTGCTTCAACCAGCCCCTTCCATCATCGCTTTAAATGACCTCCTTACCCATAACCCCAATGATGAAGTAGGCGTTGAGGCGCTTCGAGCTCTCATCGATAACTACCGACAGGACCATCAATACCAGAAAGCGGGAGATTTGCTTTTAAAAGTAAAAAAACCAGGAGAAGCTGCCCGTTTTTTTCTCCAAGAACCCTCCCTTTATCCTCAAGCTGAAACATCACTGTTTCTCGCTTTTCAACAAACTCAAAGTAAAGAAAGTGCTGATTTTCTTCTGGCTGATATTCAATTGCTTCTCAACTCAATGAAAAACTATGAATTAGCAACTGAGCGTATCAGACTTTTTGAAAAAACTTTTCCAGCCCTTAACCATCCGTATGGCTACTATTTGCTCCCTACCCCGCAAAGGATCCAAAATATCTTTAATCGCCTTTCCTTTTATTTTGTTGAAACCGTAATGAAGCATATTTCAACTGACTTCCCTCAGTTGAAATTAGTGACAAGACCTTTGGTGGAAGTAAAACAAACCACATCCGGTGATTTCCGGATTGTAGCTCACTACCAAGGAGATGTGATTCTTAGCAATGATCGCATTCGAGATATTTACTTCGTATTTTGGTTAATTGACGATCATTGGAATCTCGTCGACACAAACTTGACTCGAGAGAGACAACGCTATGCTCAAGTAGCAAGAGAAAGATATAATGCATCTGTCATGAGCCCCGCGAGAATGTTGCAATACCTGGAAACTCAATTTCAAACACAATTTTCTGACAAAAGCTTGCATGAGTTGCCAAGCTCAATCAATTCCTCACCAAGCAAGGAAAATAAAGACTTTTAATCTTGAGCGTCGATGTTAAATAAACTTTACGAATGGATTGATAAGGTTTGGCAGGCCATCTCAAATCTCATTTTTGTTAGGTTTAGTTTTGATATTCCCATTGATCTGATTCGTGAACCCAACCAGCAAGGCCGCCTTGTTTTCGCGCTTACCGACGGCGGAATCATCGAATGGCTGATTCTTTCAAGTTGGAGCCGGAAGCAAGGATTGGGAGCAATTCTTATTTCCAATCGAAAGCGAATACTTCTCTTCGCAAAACCGCTGTATTTCCTGCAAGTGGTTTTTTGGAAGAGAACCTACTCTGACCTTTTTCTTTCTTCTCAGGAAGGGCCAAGGCTTGTTTTTTGTCCTCCTGGAGAGAGGAAACAGCTTTTTACACCCACTGAAACAGAAGAGTTAATTGCCCAGCTTTATTTGCGCGAACAGCAGGATTCCCAGCATGTTTCTTTTTGCTTCGTTCCCTTGTTTATTTGCTGGAGAAAGCATGTTCGAGGAGCAGCACGACAGCTTACCGAATATTTTTTTGGCTTAAGCTCAAAACCAAACTTTTTTGGAAAAATTTGGTACCTGGCCAGAAAGCGAACCGACAGCACAGTTCGCTCACTTGCGCCGATTTCATGGCGGACTAAAGACCTGTCTGAACCCAGCGATGAGTTGGATGGCGTGGATGCCAGTCGAATGGCCAGAATGATGCGTCGGAAAATTTTGGTTGAAGTAAATCAGGAAATGCGAGTGGTTCTTGGTCCCAGGTATTTCTCTCCCTACTCAGTTAAAGAGAGCTTAATGAAGGACCCGGAAATACTGAAAGCCGTAGATCAGATTTCAAAAGAGAAAAATCTCGATCGTAAAAAGGTGATGGGACTTGCTTATCAATATCTCACCGAGATAGCTGCCAACTACAAGTTTAGGTTTGTCGAAGTGATGTACGTGGTACTCACTTGGCTTTTTGGGAAACTTTTTGAAGACATTGTGGTGGACCCAAACCAAATTCAACAGCTTCGTGAGACAATGAAGACAAAAGCTGTTGTGTTTGTTTCCTGTCACCGGAGTCACCTGGATTACCTAGTAGTACCCAGAGTGCTTTTTGTTGAGGATATCGTCACACCCCATATCGCAGCGGGAGTAAATTTATCCTTTTGGCCGGTGGGACCCTTTCTTCGCATGGGGGGGGCATTTTTTATCAGACGCTCCTTTCGCGGCGAGCCGCTGTATGCAGTCTGCTTACAGGAATACGTGGAATGGCTTCTCAAAAATCGCATCAACATTAAGTTTTTTATTGAAGGCACTCGAAGCCGTACGGGGAAAATGCTACCTCCGGCCTACGGACTTCTTAAAATGGTGGCTCAGACTTACGAAGACAAGCAGGTTGATGATATCGCTTTGGTTCCAATCTCTATTTCATACGACGAAGTTCTGGAAGAAGGTACTTATGGAAAGGAATTAGCGGGTGCCCAGAAAGAAAAGGAGTCTGCCAAGGGCCTCATTCAGTCGAGGAAACTGTTCAAGCGGAATATTGGCAAAATCTACGTAAGATTCGCTCCTTCCATTTCCATTAAAGAGGAATACCAAGAGGGCACCAATCAGGGATTAGACCCCACGTTACTGTTGCAAAAAATGGCTTTCAACATTTGTAAATGCATCAATGATTCAACTCCAATAACACCCAAAGCAATTTTATCTAGCATCTTTCTTTCCCATGAAAAGCCCTTTCTTTCACTGGAGGATATCTTAAGGAGCGCAGACACGTTAGCTCAATATGCTAGCTGGGCAGAGAGCGAGCTGAGTGCTGGAGATTCCGAGCTAGAGTTTAAACGCGCAATTGAGACTTTCATCAAGCGACTCCAAGCCGACTCCTCACTGTTGGTCCAACCAGGAATTCCAGTAACCTATTCGTTAGATCCACGAAAACGTATCAATCTGACATTTTATAAAAACAATTCAATCCATTGTTTTATTATTCCTAGCATCACTTTGCTCTCGGTATGCCGGGCATTTGCTCATAAGAAGACTGCTATCTCGGAATTTGAAGCTGAAGTAATCAAACAAGCTCTCACTTTAAGAAACCTTTTCAAGTTTGAATTTTTCTTTAGCCCCACTCAACAGTTTGTAAAAGAAATACGGGACAATCTCATTTTTCTTTGCGATGGAAAAGATGGGGATCTCATCGATAAGGATCGGTTCCAAGCTGGAATGCAGAAACGTTTTTTTGAACTTCAGGACTCATCGTTATTTATTCGACTAACCCGAGATATTGTCGAAAGTTATCTGATAGTACTCGATGTCTTGAAATCAGAAGGGGCAGGCTCCCACGAAAGCAAGAGTCTTCTTCAAAAAGCGGTGCGGGAGGGAGTCCTGCGAGTGGAATCCAATGGTTCTTTTAAGCCGGAATGTATTTCGACACAAAATTTTACCAATGCTTTCAAATTAATGGAAAACTTCGGTTTGATTTCCCAAACCAGAGAAAAAGACAAGAACCTGTTGCAGATAAGGAATTGGAATACGGAGGCGCAAACCACTTTGGATGAACTGATAGAGTTTCATCGCCTTCTCAGGATGCGCGTGGCTGATATCCTAGTTTAAGCAGCCTGTGTTTGCCCGCTTGGGACGCTTTTTTTCTGGAACATTTCTTTTGGAAACGGGAGTTGATTTACTTCGATCTCCCTCATGAAAGACGGAATAATGCCGGTTGGATTTAGGGCGCCAAGAATTTTTCCATCTTTGTCCCTGCCCCACTGTTCAAACAAATAGATATCAGATGTTTGATAATTCCCATGAATATCCATGCCAAGACATTCGGATATATGAGTCACCCTTCTGGAACCGTCTTGTAAGCGAGACAGCTGTAGTACGATTTGAATTGCCGAAGCCACTTGAGCCCGAACTGCCTGAACAGGCACTTCCGAATCGGTCATTAGCGCAAGAGTCTCTAAACGCGTAAGGCACTCTTTGGGATTATTGGAGTGTACTGTCCCCATTGAACCCGAATGTCCTGTATTCATCGAGCTAATCAAATCCAGAGCTTCCCCACCACGAACTTCGCCCACAATCACTCGGTCAGGACGAAGTCTCAAGGAAGATTTCACCAAATCCCTCAGGGTAACTGTGCCTTTTCCATACTCATTGGCTGGACGGCCCTCGAAATAAACAACATGTTGGTTATGTATTTGGAGTTCCGAAGAGTCCTCCAACACCACAATTCTTTGTTCCGGCTGGCAACGACTTGCCAAAATATTAAGCATGGTGGTTTTACCAGAACCGGTTCCACCAGAAACAATGATGTTTTTCTTCAAGTAAAGACAAACATCTAAAAACCGAGCTGCATCGGCTGTTAAAGCGGAGCGCGCGATAAGGTCCTTGAGTTCCAATTTTTTTTTCGAGAATTTTCGAATACAAACTGTTGTTCCATTTTTAGCAACTGGAGGCACTACTGCATGTATTCGGGAACCATCGGGAAGTCGCGCATCCAGAAAAGGCGTTTCTTCGGAAATGGGTCTCCCAACAAATTGAGAAATATTCCTCACTGCAGCCATCAAGGCCTGTTCATCATCAAATTTGGCATCAATGCGTTCAACATGGCCAGCACGCTCGATAAAAATATGCGAAGGCCCGTTGATCATGATTTCTGAAACAGAGTCATCTTTGAGGTATGGGAGAACTGGACCTAGAAAAACCTGAACCGATGTGGCAAAAACTGACATGCGTGTGCGTCCTCTTAATCAACCGTTAATTCACCCGAAGCACCACTCAAAGCATCGTAAAATTGATAGGTGCCAGGGTTTGCGTCGAAATTTATTTCAGTTACTCGAGAGCTGGAGAGTTCACGATACTCTTGAAACTTTTTTGCTAAGCTCACTTCAGCAGGTTTTTCATTTTCTCCGGCAATCCACCTATTGATTTGTAATTTTTCAAATACAAGGGCAGCAGGTCTTCTTCCCGTAGTCGTAAAAATAAGACGTGACTTTGCCCCTCCCCGTAAGCGGATTTTCGCAGGGAAAAACTGATTGCCTGACAAAATGACTGCGAAATCAGTAATTCCGGGTAAAGCAACGAGTTCCGTAGTGTTCGGGACTGGGCCATGGCCTATCGAGCTACTGGAAGCTGGAAGTCTTTCCCCTTTCGGCTCCTCTCCTTCTTTAGCAACGGATACGGCCGGTGCAATGGGAGGAAGCGGCACTGACAACCAGGGGAATTTCTGATCGGAAGACAGCAACGCTGGTGGCTTGCTACCTGATTTTAAGAAAGCAGGGGCACCAGATAAGGCTTTGGGCTTTTGCAAAAAAACGGGAGTATTTTCTGCTGTGACTTTTTCTAAGGGAATATCAGTCGGATTTTTTTCGATAAGAGGTGTGACCGCTGGTTCCGTCGAAGATTCGACGTTACTTTTTGGAACGGTTGCAACAGAAATGGCGAGATTTGGGTCCAGTAAGAGCGAAGGATCTTCATTGAGCTCATTGAAAACATCAAGACTA
This sequence comes from Pseudomonadota bacterium, assembly GCA_009927165.1. Taxonomy (GTDB): domain Bacteria; phylum Bdellovibrionota; class FAC87; order UBA2466; family UBA2466; genus RFNO01. The sequence continues at coordinate 23,054 of RFNO01000039.1, read as the reverse complement.
TTGTTTTCAGCCCAGCCTGGTAAAGAAGCTAAGGCAATCATCGCTAAAATAAATATTTGAGAGCGCATAGATATCCTCACTTTCTTATCGACCTTTTTGCCCAAGTTCCTAAACATAAGTTCGCATGCGAATTTCTCAATCTGTCTAATAGCTTAGGAAACTGTCTAAAGAATCATCGTTTCTCGAAGTGTACACAGGCTGTGCACACACATAAGACTTTGTATTTATGATTGTTTTTCGTCTCAGTGGGGCGGGTAACTTGGCAGACTTCCTGCACATTACTTAGGGCATGCTCAAGCACTTAATAATTTATGTGATCGCTCTGGTCAGCGTGGTTGCTTATTCTGATGGGCCAATCACTCAAGAAGAAAGAAAGCGCTTATTAGACCAACCCGACAGAGGCCTGTTCAACCAAGGGGCTTCCTCTACCGGTACAACCGGCTTTTCGCCTTCAAACACTTTTGGAACCCCATCGAACGGTTCATCCAACCAAAGTCAGTCACCTTTTAGTTTCACGGAAATCAATAACAACTTTCAAAAGAACATCTCCTCATTAACAGAGCAATTCAACAAATCACTACCTACGGTCACAGAGGATTCTTCTGCTTTAAAAGATTTTACATCGGCATCTAATCGCCTGAATGATTCAGAATCGGGAGCAGATTCTTTTAGTTCACAGATTGTCGACTCGATTATTGTGTCCCTTAATCAATTGGCTCAACTTCAAATTATTTATGACAAACAAGCATTATTAAGAAATTTAGAAGCATCACAAACTGCTCAACAAGCGCAACAAGAAAAAAATAAAGTAGTTCAAAACATTTCATCGAAAATCAAACTAAGAGGATTAAGTTCGCCGGCTCTGGACGCTCTCACCACAAAAGCTTACAACCCGCCTCGCTGACGAGGCTCTACCCAACTCCCAACTCTCAACCACTCGTTGAGCGTTTGGCCTGAATGATTCGAATAACGCTCATTTCTCAGTTTTTTGTCTCGGGTAATAGGTTCACTCAAAGGCGGAAGAATTCCCATGTTCACATTCATGGGTTGAAAAGGTTTTCGATTCTCGTCAGTAATGGCAGCTAACAGAGATCCCAACATAGTGGAAGAAGGTAAAACATGGGGCTTAGCTCCATCAAAGATGCGAGCAGCATTTACCCCGGCAATTAAGCCCCCCGCCGAAGATTCAAGATAGCCCTCAGTTCCAGTCAGTTGTCCCGCAATAAAGATGCGACTCTGTCTCTTCAATTGAAGAGTTGGGAGCAAGTGCCGGGGGGAATCGATGTAGGTATTTCGATGCATGGAACCCAGACGTAAAAATTCCGCGTTTTCAAGACCGGGTAACTTTCTAAAAATCCTCTCTTGCTCTTTGTAACGTAGCTTAGTTTGAAAACCTACAAGATTGAATGCAGTTTTATGCTTATTTTCTGCTCGCAGTTGTATAACGGCATATCCCCTTTTTCCTGTTTGGGGATTAACTAGACCGACAGGTTTCATTGGTCCGAATGCCAAGGTTCGGGGTCCACGAGCCGCCAAAGCTTCAATGGGCATACATCCCTCAAAATACTTTTCCTCCTCAAAGTCGTGGGGCAAAACGACATCTCCCGTCAATAGATCATGAACTAAGCTCTCATACTGCTCTTGGGTAAGGGGGATATTTAAAAAATCGGCGGTTTCACCTTTGTCGTAACGATTTCCAAAAAACATTTTGGAAAAATCCAAACTGTCTGCGGATACAATTGGCGAAATGGCATCGTAGAAATAGAGGGAATCTCCCCCAAGAAAATTTTGAAGAGACTGAGCTAGAGATGACGTAGTCAGAGGTCCCGTTGCAACAATGACCAAACCTTTCGGAGGAATTTCTTTGAGTTCTTCATTTTTTATTTGGACCTGGGGTAACTTTTTGAGTTCTTCGGTGACTGCTTGAGAAAACTGTTCCCGGTCAACGGCAAGAGAAGCGCCCGCAGGTACCGAAAACTCGCGAGCTAAACGTAAAGTAAGTGAACCGAGAGCCAACAATTCATCTTTTAAAATTCGAGAGGCACTGTGAGGGGCATCGCTTCCGAAACTATTGCTACAGACCAACTCGCTGAAATGTCCGCTTTTATGAGCTGGAGTCATTTTAACGGGCCGCATCTCAAATAGATCCACGGAAATTCCACGTTTTGCTATTTGCCAGGCCGCCTCACTTCCCGCTAAGCCGGCACCAATGACCGTGATTTTTTCTTTCTGACTCACCGTGACTCCTTGACGCTACTTAATCGCTCTCATACACTACGTAAAAAGGATTGCGCAATCTTATCTCGCTTAAATCATTAATAATCATGCTCTGGATTCAACCTGCATTCGCTGAAGTTACTAAAGAGGCCTCAGGGTCCTTTAATACCATGGATTTGGTCCTTCAATCGGGACCCATCGTTTTGGCGGTGCTATTATTGTTAGTTTCATTTTCGGTTTTGAGCTGGGCAATTATTTGGACGAAATGGAAGACCATCGGTCGCTCCGCTTTTCTTTCTGAAGAATTCTTAGAAGTATTTTGGAGTGGTCGCAGCATGGACCACATTTACAGTGAATCTAAAAAGTATCCTCATGCACCCACAGCCAAAATCTTTCAAGCCGGTTATAAGGAACTCCAAAAGATTTTCGAAAGGCAGAAACAACGCAAGGAAAAAAACGAAGGCGCTACCGATACCTCTCAGCTCGTTCCTCCAGCTTCCACTATCCAGAATTTGGAACGTTCACTCAACATGGCCAGCAGAAATGAGATTTTGAAATTGGAAAGCTCGATGACTTTTTTAGCCACCACTGCAAGCACGGCCCCTTTTATAGGGCTGTTCGGAACCGTTTGGGGAATCATGGGAGCTTTTCAAAATATTGGGGCTCAGGGAGGAGCAAGCTTGGCAGTAGTAGCGCCCAGCATAGCGGAGGCATTAATTGCGACTGCCGTAGGGCTCGTAGCTGCCATACCCGCTTCCATCGGCTATAACTTTTTCAACAACAAGATCCGAAACTCAAAGATCCAAATGGAGAACTTTGCCGGCGACTTCCTCAACATCGTGAAGCGAAATTTTCTTTCCTATTAATTTCTATGGCAAGTTTCAATTCGAAATCGGACGATTCAGCTCCACTTTCCGAAATAAATATCACTCCGTTTGTTGATGTTATGTTAGTTCTTCTGATTATTTTTATGGTAGCAACTCCTTTAATGGAGTCTGGGATCCCAATTCAGCTTCCCAAAGCCTCAGCTAAGGCTCTGCCTCAGGGAGAAGACCCCATAATTTTAACACTCACTAAAGACAATCATATTTTTTTAGGGAAAGCAGAAGTTCCCTCAAATGAATTGGAAATGAAAATTCGATCAGTATTTGAAAAAAGAGAAAAACAGGAAATACTGATACGGGCGGACAGTTCTCTACCTTATGGGTCAGTAGCTGCGGCAATGGCGTCAGTAAAAAATGCCGGCATTAACAAGATTGGTCTGGTGACAGACGCAACTGAAAAATCGAAACCACTCAAGTAGCGGAATCGCTATGGAAACCTTTAAAGACGAGTTCATTGGAATTCCTAGAAAAGCATTAGTCTTATCTTTAGGCCTCCATGTAGCAGCTGCGTTAACCGTGCTAGCCCTATCCGCGATAAAAGCCGGGAGCCTTTCGAGTTTATTCTCCTCAAAAAAACTTTCTGAAAACATGTATCAAAGTTTCGTGCAAGTGGACGTCGTAGGATTGCCGGATGAACTTGCCAATCAGAAACTAAACCCTCTTTTGCCAGAAGTAAGCAACCCTTCCCAACAGACAGAGGAAACCAAAAACACAAGTAAAACTGATACAGATATAAGGGAAGAGGCTAAGGCTTCAAAAAAGCCCGCTCAAAAAAATGGCGAGTCGGAAAAAAAACGCGAACAAGATCGGAAAAAAGAGCAAGAGGCTGCTCTTAAGTCAGCGCTGGAGGAGGCCAAAAGAGAACAGGCCCTTAAAAGCTTACAAAACAAGTCCGGACAATCGGGACGAGGTAAAATCAAAGGAAACATACTTTCTCAAGGCACCTCTTCTACAGGCGCCATTGGAAATGCAAAAGACAAATATATCGGTGTTCTCACGGAAAGCATCAAACAACAATTTAATGTTTTCTCCTGGCAGCAAAAAAATGGGCTCGTAGCAGAAGTAAAACTCATGCTCTTACCTAATGGAAGAGTGAAATGGAGAAAGATTGTTAAGCCATCAAGAGACCTGCTCTATGACTCAGCGGTACTTCAGGCAATCGATGATGCCCAACCGTTTCCAGTTCCTGAGGACAAAAACTTGCTTAATGATGAAATCACCATAAACTTCAAACCATAGGAAGACGCATGAAAATATTTTTATTTATTTTTTTAACATTCACCTTAATTTCTCCCGCTGAGATTTACCTTTCAGTAACGGGAGCAGGTGTTCGCCGGGCAAAAATATCGATGGGTGAGATTCGCCCTTTAGGTGATGCTTCCTCGACAGATCCAAACCTTGCTTCGCAAATTCGTTCTCAATTCTTAGATGATCTGGAGTTCATGAATTTATTTGAATTCATTCCGGATTCTAAGGCTATTCAAGCAGATAAGGAATCGGGTGGAGAAATGGACTACTCCAAATGGTCCGCTCTCGGAACTACTTTTGCTCTGCGGTTGGGCTACCGAGTCGACTCTGGAAAACTGACTTTAGATGTTCAGTTTTACGATATTCCAGGACAAAAACGTATACTTGGCCAAAGCTATCAATCCTCTGCCATCAATGCGAGACGTCTCGTTCATGAAGTATCTGAAACTATTTTACGTGCTTTAACTGGAGAAAAGGGCTTATTCAAAAGTCGGATTCTCATGGTTTGTCACGACTTAAACAGAAGAAAATCTCCACCCAAGGAAATCTACATAGCAGATGCGGATGGTAACAATTTAATTCAATTAACTGCCGACAACACGCTTTCTCTAAGCCCCTCTTGGATGAATGACGGAACACACATTACTTATACCCAATTTGAATTTCTTATCTCTAAAGGCGTCCGAAAACGAGGAACAGTCTTAAAAAAGCATAACCTTTCGACCGGCGCGAGAACCATATTATCTTTTCGTGATGGAATGAATAGTGGTGCTGCTTGGAGCCCCAATGGTGGAAGAGGGGTAGTAACTTTGAGTTTTTCTGGAAAGCCGGAACTCTATTTTATCGACAATGCGGGCTCTGGCGAACCGGAGCCATTTAGTCGCAATTTACAGCTCAAATCACTGACAAGCACATTGGCCCAAGTAACCAATCCAAATTTATTATTTGATGTCGAAGCCAGCTGGGCCCCTAATGGCAGAGAACTGGTTTTTTCGAGCGCAAGGACAGGAAACCCTATGATCTATGTTGCTGACATTGAAACTAAAACAGCTCGGCAAATCACCTATGCAGGCAAATACAATGCAACTCCGGCGTGGTCACCCAAAGGAGATAAGATTATTTTTGCAGCCCAACGAGCTCCTAACGGTAATTTTGACATCTATATGATTGAGCCCGATGGAAACAATTTAGAAAGACTCACAGTTGGCGACAAAGCTCCTAGGAAAATTAATCATGAAAATCCAACGTGGGCTCCGACAGGTCGCCATTTTGCTATCGCCAGTAATGAAAGCGGAAATTACCAAATTTTTACAATAACCGCTGATGGCGGCATTAAAAGGCGTATTTCTCCTGAAGGAAAAGAATGTAAAAGTCCCGACTGGGGTCCCGCTGAATAACTTGTCAGTCGATAGTTAAGGACTTAAGCAAGTCTAATTGATCAAGGACCTTGCCAGAACCTATCACGACACATTTCAATGGATCTTCCGCGTACATCACGGGAAGTCCCGTTCGTTCTCTAATGAGAATGTCGAAGTTTGCTAACATGGAACCACCGCCCGCAAGCACGATACCTTTATCGACAATATCTGCTGCCAACTCAGGCGGAGTTCTTTCAAGAGCTTGTTTTACTGCGTCAACGACAATATTTACTTGGTCAACTAATGCTTCACGGATTTCATCGCTACTAACTGTAACAGTTTTTGGGCTTCCAACTACGAGATCCCGACCTTTGACTTCGGTGTAGCGAACTTCATCGAAGGGAAAAGCATTTCCGATTTCGATTTTGATCTGTTCTGCAGTGCGATCACCAATCAACAAATTATATTGTCTTTTAATATAGTTCACGATGGCATCGTCAAACTTGTCTCCGGCGACACGAACCGATTGGCTGTATACGATTCCACCCAATGAAATTACCGCTACTTCGGTAGTTCCTCCCCCGATGTCAACAATCATGTTTCCGGAAGGTTCTGTAATTGGTAATCCCGCACCAATCGCTGCAGCCATTGGCTCTTCGATTAAAAACACTTCTCTGGCACCAGCCGATTGAGCTGACTCTCGAACAGCTCGTCGTTCTACTTGAGTAATCCCAAAAGGCACACAAATAATAATTCTGGGACGAACCAGACTAATTCGTTCTTGAGATTTGGTGATGAAATACTTCAGCATGCTTTGAGTGACTTCAAAATCAGCAATCACTCCATCTTTCATAGGACGGATGGCCACGATACTGCCCGGGGTTCTCCCAAGCATCTCTTTTGCTTCACGACCCACTGCTAGAACTCGACTTGGCCCCCCCCTTGGATTTTTATGAACTGCAACAACGGAAGGTTCATCAATGATGAGTCCTCGATTTTTTGCATAAACTAAAGTGTTTGCGGTTCCCAAATCGATCGCCAAATCGCTGGAAAACATTCCCATCAAACTATTAATAGCATTTTTAAGTGGATTGACTGTGGCCATAAACTTACCCCCAAAACTTATAACACGCTTGGTCTAGGCAGAAATCTCCTGCACTATACTTGTGGTTTGATCCTGAGTCACGTCGAATTCAAAGGGAATCGATGGTTTTTCATAGGTAACCCGTCACAACTGTGACGCTAAGCGTCTCGCTAATGGGATCGTCGATTGAACTTTTTCCTGGAAAATTCCGAAAACAATTCTGGAAGTTTGCAATTTCAGATAATCGGCAAAGAAAGGCCAAACGTGGATTTTAAGCCCTACAAAATGGGAAAGTATCTCTTACTCGAGAGACTAGCTGCTGGCGGAATGGCCGAAGTGTATCGTGCTAAAGCAACGGGGGCCGGTGGATTTGAAAAGTGGTTAGCCATCAAAAAAATTCTTCCCAATCACATGGAAGATGAAACATTCGAACGCATGTTCCAAAGCGAAGCTCGGATGGGGAGCAGTCTACAGCACGCAAATATCGTTCCGACCTTAGACTTTGTTCAATTTGGGGAAACGTACTTATTGGTGATGGAGTTTGTGAACGGAAAAAATCTCCGTCAAGTCGTTAATAAACTGAAGAAGCTACAGTTCACTCTCCCCCTAGAGTGCTGTCTTTATATCATCAACGAAACTTGTAAAGGCTTGGACTACGCTCACAGCAAGAGAGACGATATTACTGGCCAACCTCAAAACATTATTCACAGGGATATGTCTCCTCAGAACATTATGATTTCTTATGAGGGGGCGGTAAAAATCGTAGATTTTGGAATCGCTAAGGGAATTGGAAAGCTGGAGCAAACTAAGTCGGGGGTTATTAAAGGAAAGTTTGGATACATGTCCCCAGAGCAAGCCGTAGGACAAGACGTTACTTCTGCCACTGATATTTTTTCCACCGGAATCATTTTGTGGGAACTTGTTACTGGGAAAAGATTATTTACTGCGGAAAGCGATTTTGCGACGCTAAAGCTCATTCAGGATTGTGTTATCCCCAAGCCCTCCACAGTTAACCCCAAAGTGTCACCTGAGCTTGAGAAAATTATTTTAAAGACTCTTTCCAAGCAGATTTCGCATCGCTATCAATCGGCCGGGGCTTTACAGAAACAGCTACAGGAATTTTTGAATAAACAATACCCGTCTTTTGGATCAAAAGATGTTTCGACGATGATGCAACGTCTTTTTAGCGAGGAAATTGAAAACGATAAAAAACGTTTCGAACAACTTTCGAAACAGTCGGTTCTGTTTTCTCAAGGAAATACGAATCAGAATCCCGAACCCTATTCGGTCGAGGAATCTGAGGAGCCCCTCGAAGGAACCATGACCAATTCCGAACAGGACATGGTCAGCCACGTAACTTTTATTGATGATGAAAACAGCTCAGATGAAAGCCTAGATTCCGAATCAGATGCTGCTTTGAGTGAATCCAAAACCAAGGGTTCAAGATCCCTGAAAACAGATAAATCAGAAACCGAGCCGGCAACAGTAGCAAAAACGCAGCACCGGTTGTCTTCTTTGGGGGAAAAGCACAAACCTTCGGAACCAAAAACCACACTGAAACCAAACGATAACGAATTGGCGCAAGCCCCAACACAGGAAAAAACCAAAGTTGTCGAACAGCTTGACCCCGCTGACGTAGTAAAGAACGAACTTTCGTCGCCTAAGTTTCGACTCCAAGAAATTACCAAAACTCCTGCTAGAGTTCTTAAACCAGACCAAAGCGGGACTTTTAGGAAAACATTAGGGGGATCACAAGAAAAAACAGATGGAAGTAGTGTCCATCTGGAACTCGACCCCACTTCCAGTCGAAGCCAATCTCAACGGGCACCCTGGGACTTTACCACTGATAATCAGACCCCTGCTTCTGAGACGGAAGACAATCAAAATATTGTCTCAAGCAAAGAGGATTCCTTTTTCCCTGGAGCGCGTATTGTAGCCGGACTTGCCCTCTTTGCTCTCACTACTTATTTTTATATAGTTCTGTTTTCAGGAGAAGGGGTAATTCCCACTAAAGTTAGCGTAGAAGATCCTAGAACCGTGGGTTATTGCAATCCTAAGATCAATAAAAAGTGCAATACTCAGGAAAAGTCCAAGAAGCAGTCCACCGGAACCGAAGTTGGCCTTGTTCCAACAAACTGTGAACTCCGTTTTGAAACGGATCCCCCGGGAGCCAAAGTGCTCATTGACGGCGCAGAAAAAATCACGACCCCCGGAACCACTTTGGTTCCGTGTGATTCCTCGCTCAATTACTCATTGCAAAGCGAGGAATTTGAAACGGTGGCAGAGAATATTTTTGTTACCGCAAAAACTAAAATGGTATTCAAAAACTTAAGAAAAATTGAAAAGGGGAATTTGGTAATAACAGTAGATCGAAGAGTTAAAGTTTACAGTGAAACTGACTTGTTAGGGGAAGCAGAGCCCGGCAAACCTTTTGAGATTGAAAAAATACGTGCTAATAAAAATCACCGGATAAGATTCTTGAACGAAGTATTTGGAGTCGATCAGACGCGGACTTTCTTAGTCAAACCTGGGGTGAACAATCCGTATGATGTCCGCTTGGATGAAACCTCCCCCTAATAAGCTACTCTCTTGCAGCAAACCAAGAAGATACTAAATTATAAAGGGGTTGAATAGCTTCTCGCTCGACATGTTTGTCTAAAACAAATGTTTTCTTGTTTTTTAGAACTAAAATAAGCCGCCAATGGCCCTTCACAAAGTACTGGGGGTCATCATGAAAATCCGGGGCTCGATTGGGCGCAGGTTTGTGATTAACAACTTCAACGGTCTCTATTTCTCTACGGACAAAACTTTTCAAGATCCAGGGTTGGCCAAAAATCAAAAACCCCACCTGCAGCCGATTTTCAGGCCATCGAATAAACTTTCTTAGCGCCAACATTTTGAAACCGACCGCAGCAAAAAGGAGCAGAAAACCAGCTATGGTCCCGAGAATGATCCCGTCCAAAAGGCTCGCCTGAGAGAACAATCCCCCAAGAACCGCGTAAGCGGCAGCTCCCATACAAGAAAGAGCAAAAATACCCACCAAATAAAGAACCCAGAAAGAGGAAGGTGGAGGAAGCTCTCGAAACTCCCTAGTGTTATTTTCCTGGGGAACCAGTTCTAAATAGAAACCCATGCGCCCTTTTCACATTGCTGGAGGTAAAAATCAAGGGGGGATGGTCATCTGAAAAAGGTAGTGCTAGATTCCCGCCATTATGAACTTAACAGACTCCCTCATTGAAAAAGTAGAAACCTTCGGTGCCCATAACTATCACCCCCTTCCCTTAGTACTGCAGCGGGGCTCTGGTTCGAACGTGGTAGATGTGGATGGGAAATCATACTTGGATTTTCTGTCGTGCTACTCAGCCCTGAACTTTGGGCATCAACATCCTCGAATCGTTACCGCATTAAAGACGCAATTGGAAAAACTCGCTGTTTGTTCGCGAGCATTTTATGCCGAAGAATTTGGATATTTTTCTGAAGAACTGGCTAGATTTGTGGGATTGGACATGGTTTTGGCCATGAATAGTGGCGCAGAAGCTTGCGAAACAGCCATTAAGATTGCAAGAAAATGGGGCTATGAGAAAAAACGGGTCGAACCTGACAAAGCCAATATTATTTGTTTGGAAAACAACTTCCATGGCCGCACGGTAACTATCATTTCGTTCTCTACGGATCCCTGTTACCGAGATGGCTTTGGTCCCTTCACTCCGGGTTTTACGGTAGTTCCGTTCGATGACATTTCTGCCGTCGAGAAAGTCATTGATGCAAACACGGTTGGCGTTTTCCTAGAACCCATTCAAGCAGAAGCCGGAATTCTCATACCTCAAGAGGGTTATTTGAAGAGTTTGAGAAAGCTCTGCGATGCTCACGGCATTCTTTTGATGGTTGACGAAATTCAAACTGGCCTTGGGAGAACAGGAGCAGACTTCTGTTATCAACACGAAAACATTAAGCCTGATTTGCTGATTTTGGGAAAATCCCTCGGAGGTGGCTTACTACCCATTTCTGCAGTGGTGGGCCCCAAAAATGTCATGGAAGTGATTAAGCCCGGCCAACATGGCTCCACTTTTGGAGGAAACCCCTTAGCTTGTGCAGTGGGAAAAGCCGCACTTCAAGTGTTACGAGAAGAACGTCTTTCGGATCGCGCTGCTGAGATGGGAAAAAAGACCTTGTCAAAACTGTCGACTATTAAATCACCCCTAATAAAAGAAATCAGAGGCAAAGGTCTTTTGATTGGAATTGAATTAACTGCTTCGGCTGGTGGGGCAAGAAAGTATTGTGAGAAATTGGCAACTCGAGGAGTTCTTTGCAAAGAGACCCACGATAACGTCATTCGAATTGCCCCTCCCCTGACCATAGAAGAACCGGACTTAGACCGAGGAATAGACGAGATTATTCAGGTAATTTCAAATACTTAAATGTTGCTTGGACCCCCTCAGCATGACGCTAGCAGTCAGATGGTCACTATGGTAGAACGTTGCTCCATGCGTAACCTCACGAAATTTCTTTATTTAGTGATTTTAATAAGTGTTCTGGGCTGCGGAGTAAAAGGGAATCCAGTGCCTTACGTACAAGAGCCATCACCCACGCAGAAGGACAAGGGAAAATAGCCATGGAATTCAGTTTTTTAAAAATGCAAGGATGCGGTAACGATTTCCTGATCCTGGATTCAATGGTCCGAGAACCCAATCCCTTTTATCCAAGAGAGATTACTTGGCTTTGCGATCGAAATTTCGGTGTGGGTGCTGATGGAGTAGTAGTTCTTTCCCGTTCTGAGGAGAACCATGCCAAATGGACTTTCTATAATTCCGATGGAAGTGAAGCCGAAATGTGTGGCAATGCTGCCCGTTGTGTAGTTCGTTACTTAGCAGATCACTATTATCCCCATGATGTACCCATTACAGTTGAAACAAAATCTGGAATTATCAAAGGACGACTTCTTGAAACACCCAATATGGTCGAAGTCACCCTGACACCTCATCATTATGACAAGTTTGAATTTGAGCAAAAAATCATCGCGGGTGAAAACTACAGTGTGGAAGCATGCTTAATTAACACAGGCGTACCGCACGCAGTAGTTGAAGTAAAAGATCTCTCCACTTACCCGATTGTACAAATTGGAAAAGATTTAAGAAGCCATCCTGCGGTAGGTCCACAGGGAGCCAATGTTACGTTTTTCCAACGATTGGTAGGACCTCGGATCCGATCCACCACTTTTGAACGAGGAGTTGAAGGAGAAACTCTTGCTTGTGGGACCGGAGCTGCTGCAGCTGCCATTATCTATTCCGAAACCTACATGCAACCGCTTCCTATCGAAGTGGATGTTCCCGGAGGAGAGTTGGTTGTCGATATTAGTCCGGTTTCTAAAATGTTGCTTCTCCAAGGACCTGCCCATTATGTATTTCCGGTTACGGTCCCCGAAATCCCGACAAGTTTTGAAAAGCAATTTCTGTTCAGCCAAAAAAGGTGGCCCACCCTATGAAGCTTGACGGTGTATGGGTCGCTACGGTCACTTTTTTCAACTCAGATGGTTCAGTCGACTATGAAAATTTTAGGCGCCACTGCGATTATCTTATCGATCAAGGGGTCAGTGGCTTAGTTCCTTGTGGAACCACCGGTGAAGGTCCCACCCTAAAGTCTGAGGAACGTAAAAAGCTTATTGAAATTGCAACAAGTTGCGGTCAGAAATTGAACAAATTAGTTATTGCTGGGTGTGGTGGCAATTCAACTGCTTCGGTGCTTCAATCCATTCTGGAGGCAAGAGATTCAGGAGCCAGTGCTGCATTGGTGGTAACCCCCTATTACAACAAGCCCACTCAAGAAGGTCTTTTAGCTCATTATTTTTTCTTAGCCGACCATACGCCAATTCCCATAGTGCTTTACAATGTTCCCTCACGAACTGGGGTAAATTTACTCCCAGATACCGTTGCTCAGCTTTGGAATCATCCCCAAATTATTGGATTAAAAGAGGCAACTGGAAACCATTCGCAGTGGCTTGAGCTTACTTCTCAGAGCTTTCAACCCAACAGGTTTCTTCTCGCAGGAGATGATGATGCTTATGCTACTTTAGCTGCTCTAGGTGCCACTGGTATCATTTCAGCAACGGCGAATATTGCCCCCGCTGTATTTGTAAAGATGGGGCAATTGCTGGAATGTGGAAATTTTAAGGAAGCTTTCCTGTTACAAAAACGGCTCTTGCCTCTCGTTCGCGCTGTTTTTTCAGAGACAAATCCAGCTCCCTTAAAATACGCCCTAAATAGAATGGGTCGAGGAGCCAACTGTCTCCGGCTTCCCTTAGTCCCCGTAAGGCCAGCTACCCAATCAATTTTAGACCAGGAGCTAAAATCATTGGAGATGATCACTTGATTTACAAAGTGGGAATTTGTGGAGCTACTGGCCGTATGGGGCAGGAAATATCAGCGCTTCTTGCAGCTGGTTTCAACATAGAAGCTGATGTTTTGGAGTTTTCGGATGCGGTTGCCCGTAGTCACTCCATCTCAACGATCGATGGTATCCCAGTTCGTACTTTACAAGAGCCCCCAAGAGAACCTGTACATGTTTGGATAGATTTTAGTCGTCCAGAGGCTACCCTCAATCTTCTCGAGGCCACTAACGAAGCTATGGTGATTGGAACAACTGGTTTCAATGAAAGAGAACTAAAAATCATACAGAAATATGCGCTGACTAGACCTATTTTACTAACTGCCAATACAAGCCCCGGCATGAATATGTTGCTCACTATGCTAAACCATTCGTCTTTGGCAGCTAAGTACCAATACGATATTCTTGCTTCAGAGATTCATCACAAAAATAAAAAGGATGATCCAAGCGGGACCCTAAAGACGATTCTTAAAGTCCTTGAAGCCAAGGGCAATAACAATATCCAAGTTCAATCAGCGAGAGTGGGAGATGAAAAGGGAACCCACACTGTTTCTTTTTTTTCGGATGACGAAGAACTGACGCTCATCCATCGCGTAAATAATCGCAGAGTTTTTGCAAAAGGGGCCTTAATTGCTGCTCGATATATCGCTCAGCAATCCAAACCCGGGCTTTATTCTTTTCAAGACGTGGAGGTACGATGAGCACCGTTTTTCAACACTCTCAGAGGCTACTAGAATTACCCCCCTATATCTTCAGCGAAATAAATGCCATTAAAGCCGAGGCGCAAAAACGGGGAGTCAACTTGTTGAGTTTGGCTATCGGTGACCCTGATCAACCAACGCCCACGAAAATTATTGAGGAACTAAAAAAGGCGGCTTCAGATCCCCAAAACCATGTTTATTCTCCTTATGAGGGCACTCTTCAATTCAAGAATGCGGTTTCACGATGGTTTAAAAATCGATTTGGGGTCACCTTAAATTCAGAAAATGAGGTGTTGGCTCTGATCGGTTCCAAAGAAGGGATCGCTCATTTTCCCCTAGCCTTTGTAAATCCCGGCGATAAGTGTTTATACCCTTCGCCTGGATATCCCATCTTTTCTACTGCGATTCAGCTAGCGGGAGGTATTCCAATCGCTGTTCCACACCGATGGGAAAATGATTTTCAACCCGATCTCAACGAACTTGAAAACCTCATTTTGGTTCATCAACCGAAGTACTTATTATTGAATTTTCCCTGTAACCCAACGTCGGCGGTTTGCACCAGAAAAGTAATGACCGACATAGTAGATCTAGCCCGGAAGCACCGAACTATTCTTGTCGCAGACAACGCATACAGTGAAATGTACTACGACGTCCAAGATAGGCCACTCAGCATTCTTGAAATTCCCGGCGCAATGGACGTTGCTATTGAGTTTCATTCTTTTTCCAAAACTTTCAACATGACAGGGTGGAGAATAGCATTTGCAGCGGGGAACCCATCACTCATTGCTGGACTCTTGAGAGTAAAAACTAACATCGATTCGGGGCCCCTTTTAGCAGTGCAAAAAGCCGCCGAGTTTGCATTAAACAACGCCGATGAGCTTGCCGAACCAATTCGAAATGTTTATCGAGAGCGTCGAGAGATTGTTTTGAACGGTCTTCGACGATCGGGAATTGAGTATTTGCAACCCAGAGCCACTTTTTTTGTATGGGCAAAAGTACCTGGAAATGAATCTTCCATGAGCTTTGTAAAAAGGCTCATTGCCGAACAAGGATTAGTATTAACTCCAGGAATTGGCTTTGGACAAGAAGGTGAAGGATTTTTTAGAATGGCGCTAACAGTTCCTAATCAACAACTGCACGAAGCCATTCGCCGATTGGAGCTCGCTCTTAAGCGGTAACCTTTATTCACCGATAATTTCGACGAGTGTTGAGTTCTCTAGCGTAGTGGTATCACCTGTTGGTTCTTTGCCCTCAGCGAGTTCCTTCAATAGCCTTCTCATGATTTTTCCGCTTCTTGTTTTCGGAAGTGTTCGAGTGAGTTTAATTTCATCAGGTCGAGCTATGGCCCCGATTTCTCTGGCAACATGATCTTTTAACTCCTGAGTCAGTTTCTTCACGTCTAATCCAGACTCCTCTCCTCGAGGAGTAACAAACGCAACCAGAGCTTGCCCTTTTATAGGATCTGGGCGACCTACCACTGCGGCTTCTGCAACTTTTGGGTGAGACACTAAAGCACTCTCAACTTCCATAGTGCCCAAACGATGCCCGGATACGTTAATGACATCATCTACTCTACCCTTTATCCAGAAATAACCTCTCTCATCTCGATGAGCACCATCACCGGTAAAATACATCCCCGGAAATTTACTCCAGTAGCTTTCTTTGAATCGCTCCGGATTTTTGTAGATTCCGCGCAACATAGATGGCCATGGGTTTCGAATAACTAAGTAGCCTCCTTCATTGGGAGCACAAGAACGTCCTTCATCATTTACAATATCTGCTACAATCCCGGGAAAGGGCCGAGTGGCAGATCCCGGTTTAGTCGCGGTTACTCCAGGTAGGGGCGCAATGAGAATGGAACCCGTTTCGGTTTGCCACCAAGTATCTACGATAGGGCATCTACTTTTTCCAATTTCGGTGTGATACCACATCCATGCCTCAGGGTTGATCGGCTCTCCCACTGAACCTAGCAAACGAAGCGAATTGAGGTTGTGTTTTTTGGGATGATCATTTCCCGCCCTCATGCAAGCACGAATGGCCGTTGGAGCGGTATAAAGAATAGTTACTCGATGTTTTTCTATGATCTCCCAGTAGCGCCCAGGATGAGGATGAAAAGGGGCGCCTTCGTAAATAACAATAGTAGCTGCATTCGACAGTAACCCATAAACAACGTAACTATGACCGGTGATCCAGCCAATGTCAGCTGTACACCAGAAAACATCGGTAGATTTAAGATCAAAAATCCATTTAGCAGTAGTTGTTACCCCCACAAGGTAACCCCCAGTCGAATGGATAATTCCCTTGGGTTTTCCAGTGGTCCCGCTTGTATAAAGTAAAAAAAGCGGATGTTCAGAATCGAAGGGGCGAGCATCGTGCTTTTTTGCTTCCTGATTACAAACTAATCTCCAATCGTGTTGCTTTTCTTTTAAATGTGTCTCAGATTTTCTTTTGAGAACCATTACATTTTCTACTGTCGGCATTTCCGACAAAACAGAATCTACGGTTTTTAAAAGCTCGACTTCTTGGCCTCGACGATAGCCCACATCAGCAGTGAAAATGATTCGGCACTCCGAATCCTGAACACGGTCTCGGATAGCATGACCGCTAAAACCGCCAAAAATCACGTTATGAGTAACCCCAATTCTGGCACAAGCCAACATGGCCACTACCGCCTCAGGAACCATCGGCATGTAAATAGCGGCTGTGTCTCCGGCTTTCAGTCCTAATTTGCGTTCAAGAAAATTAGCAAGCTGACAGACTTGTTCGAAAAGCCCCTGATAACTGAGGGTAAGATGAGAACCATCCTCACCTTCCCAAATAATTGCCGTTTTTTTACCCAAACCCTCCTTGAGATGCCTATCCAAACAATTGTAGGCGGCATTGAGAGTTCCCCCTTCGAACCACTTTGCGTAGGGCTCTTGCCATAAGAGGGTTCTTTTCCACCGGTTAATCCAAGTGATATTTCTTGCAGCTTCATCCCAAAACGCAACAGGGTCTCTCTGCGATTGATTCCAGAGCGGCTCGTACTCTAAAGGATTTCCAACGTGGGCCTCTGCAGCAAATTGCTTACTGGGCAGAAATGCACGTTTTTCTATCAGTACAGTATCGATAAAACTCATACCTCTCCTTGAAAGCTTAAACCGAATTCCCTATGATTCTAGTTTCAAACGAAAACATACTCAAATGGATCCCATACTACTTGTCGATGACGAAAAAGATAATCTTCAAGCCATCCAGCGGCTGCTGAGAGGCGAGTATGACGTTGCGGTCACTACATCACCTCTGGAAGCCCTTAAAATGGTAAAAGAACGGGTTTTCCATGTCATCATTTCGGATCAACGCATGCCAGGAATGTCGGGAGTGGAGCTCCTCGAAAAAGTAAAAAAGCTGAGTGCTTTATCCACTAGAATTCTTTTAACCGGTTACACGGACATCGAATCTGTCATTGATGCCATCAATCGGGGACATATCTATAGGTATATTGCTAAGCCCTGGGATCCCGAAGAACTGAAGTTAACAATCAGGCAGGCCAACGAAGCGTTTACCTTGCGAAAAGAAGTAGATGAAAAAAATACGGCTCTAGAAAAGACAAATCGGGAACTGGAAGAAACACTTACCGAACTCACTCTTCTGGACAAGGCTAAAGCTAGATTTTTGTCTCTGGTTTCGCATGAGCTCAATACCCCACTGACGGTGCTGAACTCTTTCATGTCCTTGCTTTCTCAATCTCAATCTGAACTGAGTGGTGACTTGCAGAAATCAGTAAAAGCCCTTTCTGGAGCGGTTCAGAGATTTTCGGACATTGTTGGTGAAGTTTTAACTTATACTCGATTGGAATCTGTTGGAAAACTGCGGCTTTCTCGTGTTTCGTTAGGGACCGAACTACAGAAACTGACATTGAGCTTAGCGCCACAATACAAACCCAAGAACATTGCGTTCAGCTTGGAACAGTCTGAAATTCTGGAAGAAAGTTTTGATTGGGAAAAAATGGATTTGGCTCTGACGAGAATTTTTTCTGCGGTTATAGGACGGGCGAACTCCGGCACTCAAATCGATTTGAAGTGCGCTAAAGAAGATAAAAAATTGACGCTAGACATTCGTTGGCAAGGCGAACATTTACCCCTAGAGGCGTTCCAACCTTTTGAAACAGGAGCGCCGGAAATGCACCATCACCAGAATCTCGGATTATCTTTGGCTATCGCCAAATTGATCATCGAAACTCACGGCGGTAAAATTCAGCCGATGCAGGCAGAATCCGGAAAAGCCATTCTTAAATTGATTTTGAAATAGCCTTTTGAAAAGCGGTCATAATACTGGCAGCGAAATGACTGGGCGTATAGTTCTCTAAAACTCTTTTTCGAGCGTTAGTTCCCCAAACTCTCGCTAAATTTGGCTCCACAAGTAATCTTTCGATTGTTTGACTTGCCGAATTGCAGTCGCCCACGGGGAAGATAGCGCCATTTTCATTGGGAATAACGAGATCTTCCGCAGAACCACAAGTTGAAGTTACAAGTGCTGGCAAACCACACGCAAAAGCTTCATTTACCACTAAACCCCAGGTTTCAAACTCGGATGGAACCACCAAAATATCGGCAGCATAGTAAAAATTTTTAATCTCTTTTTGATTTTGAAACCCCGGAAAATAAACACGAGAAAGATTTTGCGATTGCTTTTTTAGCTCTTCGCTCAGTTCACCATTTCCCACAATTAGTGTGTGGACCTTTTTAAATCGATCTAACAGTTGATGAATTCGCAAAAGATCATGTGGCCTTTTCCTTTCGAACAGTCGGCCTACAAATAACATGACAAAGTCATCTTGGGGAATGTTGAGCTGTTTCCTTATTTGTTCCCTTGCAAATTGTGCCTCTTTTTCTCCCAAAAGAAACCCGGAAGGATCAGTACAATAGTTTGCTTTCGTTATTAGGACTGGGGAAATGCCCCAAGACTGATAGTACTGAAAAGTCTTATTACCTATAGAAATAAACTCATTAACTTTCTGAAAAAATCGACTGATCAAAACTTTTTTAATCATTTTTCTAAAAAAGGAACCGCGCCAGTCAAACGTTTCCCCCACAAAAATGAGGGGAATATTGAGTTGATTGGAAAGCATCCTCAAAATCCAATGTTCAACTTGATAGTAACCATAAATTAAGATGGCTTCTGGGCGCTCAGCAGTCAGAATCTTTTTGAAAGTACCCCACTTTTGAAAAAACCCCATCTTTCGTGTCCCTAAAATGGAGTGAGAGTAACCTTCCTCTAACGGGAGACCAAAATCCTGACGGGGAATTTTATCGACTTCTTGAAACCACCACTTTTTTCCATCAAAAGCGGAGTCGAAAAAAAATACCTTTAAGCCCGGTAAGCGCTTAGCCAAAGCTCTAAAAACTGGGGCTCGATATTGGATGGGATGCGTATCGAAGATGAAAAGAGTCGAATTCATGAAGTTTAATTCTACCATTTTATCACGCTTGGGCCTTGCTCTCCGACCGGCTTAAAGGCCATAATGGGGCCAGTCTGTCGCGACGCAGGACAACAAAGGGAGTAAGTTATGAAAGGTCCCATGGAATGGGGAAACTTTGCTTTGATTTTTATTGGAATTGGGCTGATTTTTGCGGGACCCACAGTGATTTACAAGACCGTTATGGGCGTAAAGAAGCTTCGGACTGAGGATCCCAAAGCCAGTATCCAACCGTTCAACAACGGGTTTAACCTTGTTATTGGTGCTCTTTTCTTCTTTGCGGGAATTCTATTCATCTTAAATAATTTGAGAGGAAATCCTCTACACTGATGGACTTCCCCTCGACAAATCCTTGCCACAAATGGTAAATCTGATGCGGAACTGGCTTAAAGTATTAGCTTTCTAGGTTTTTTCGAGCTAGGCACTTTCAGAGAGGTTAATCATGTCGGTCACACTCAGTTTAATCCTTTCCTTACTTGCTGCTGGGGGTTTGTTCTTTTCCCTGTATTTCGTCATTACAGCCCTTGTCGAAGGAAAACGAACCAAAGCGAAACCCAGAATGGGAATTTCTCCTGGCGACGTAAGAGGATCGTTGAATATTTGGGTCACCTGGGATCCCGGTCAGTTCAATGTTCAGGTTTATCGATTGCTTTTTAAGTTTGCTAGTCCCTATAGCGTTCAAAAAGAGGGGATTTTTACCGTTACGTTTGATAAACCGCTGACCGAATCTTTTATCCAGATAGTGAAAGTTCCCGAACGATTCTTAAATCTGATTGAACATTCAAAAGAGAAATTTCTGCTGACTGTCGAGTTCAAGACCATTGAGGAACTCACTATGGCAAAAACCATCACCTCAAAAACTTTAAAGAGCATTTACAAAGGAACTGGAAGCCAACCAGAAATTTCAAATAAGTTACCGTTGATTGAGGAAGACAAAGCAGTAGTGCTGACTCTGGATTATTCGGAACTTCAGGTTCGAAGAAAGAAACTGAAAGATTTAGAGGCTCAGGCACAAGCAAAAGCAAAAGCAAAACCCGCAGCAGCTCCTGCTGCAGCTCCGACAGCTACGGCAGCAGCCCCCAAAGCAGCTTCAGAAGCAGCTGCGCCAGCCCCCAAGCCTGAAACTCCGGTTAAATCTGTGAGAGATCTCGTGGCAGCAACCAATGCTGCAAAAGCCCCAGTAGAAAAACCCTAGGAGCACTTGAGTATGAAGAATCAACACCAACTCGACTTTTCTACTCTGGTCCTTTCATTTGCAACCAGTGCTCTCATCAACTTAGGAGCGGCACCAGATCCCCAAACTGGAAAGACCCATAAGAACTTAGAGCTCGCTAAACAGAACATTGATATTCTTTCCATTTTAGAAGCAAAAACTAAAGGCAACCTTACCGCAGAAGAAGCCAAGCTGATTGAAAATGTACTCTCGGAAGTTCGAGTTCGTTTTGTTGAAGCATCCAAGGCCTAAGTTCCTGTAACATTGCAACTTTATAGATGGTGCTGGGCGTCTCAACTTATGCTATGGTGCCGCCTTGTTCACTGAGGTACCCGTTGAAATGAAATGGTCGTGGCAACTCATTATTTTTTTATATTTTGGAACGTCCTTACTAGCGTCTGTTCCTCCAGCTATCAGTCAAAAGCCAACAGTTACTGCTTCAGAAATCTTATCTTGGATTAATACCGATTCTTCCTTAAGTTCACCGACGGTTGAAAGCATCATCGCTAAACTACCAGAGGCCTATCGACGCTACTTTGTTCTTCAATACGATAGCCACAGTAATCATCTCTCGGATCGCGCTCATCCCAGAATTATTTTTTTTGGTCCAGATGCAAAACTTTTATTTGCTGCCTCAGGATTACCCAGTGACCCTCATTATGAAACCATTGAGATGATTGAATATGAGGAGAGGAAAGCGGAATTTTCGTTTTACAGTATCCATTTCAACGAAACAGCAAAACCAAAAGTTGAAGTAAATCCACAAGACTGTATCAGGTGCCACAGTTCAGATCCCAAACCTAACTGGGAAGCCTATAGTCTTTGGCCAGGGGCGTATGGCAGTCTTCACGACAGAATTCTCCCAAAAACAACGGAATACAATGACTTTGAGGCATTCTTAAAAACCTACAAAAATCATCCCCGATATCGATTTCTGCCGAGTCCTTTCCATATGACCACTGAAGATAGTTTTGGAACCAAAACCTACTATCTCTCTAACGGGGGAATCGGCCCAGGATCGGCTCTATCTATTCTTCTCAACTTCTTAAATAGAGACCGGATCGCAAAAAAAATAGTCGCAAGCGAATCTCATTCACGTTATCGACCTGCCCTGACCGCAGCAATGCTTGGATGTCCGCAACGGATCGATGCTTTTATTCCTTCCGATCTTAGAGCCCAAAGCTCTCAAAACTACGATTCGGTTTTATCCGAGACTGAAACAATGATGGAAAAGGACTATCAAAGAAAGCTTCGAATGATCGGTAGACTTAATCAAGTTGGCGACGCATTTATCGAACCTCATGCAGACCGATTCGGCTTTCGAAAGGCAGAGATCGAGAGAATTGCAAAACTACGATTTATTCTGCTCTATCGAAACCATCCCTTAGACTTTGATCGGTGGGCGCTTAGTATTGCAAAAAACTCATTGGATTTTAATGATGGTGTGAGCGGCTTAGAGAATTTGATAGGTCACTACTTACCTTTAGCTTACAACGAAAATGAATCTGTCAGAAAATCTGTCTCCTTGAAGCAGACGCCTTTCTCCTTTACTACTGCCGCAGAACAGGGCTCGCATCATCACACTAACGACCCGCTAGCTTACTCTTTGGATTTATTCAGTATCACTGGAGATTTGAATCCGACCTGCGAGCTTCTTGAAAAAGAAGCCAAAGCTCTTTCATTTTCCCAGTAATAGTTTTCGGGCATCTGCAATAGTGGCGATTGGACGTTCAACTTCATTCGCGATACGGACGATTCTCTCAACAAGTTGTGCATTACTTTTAGCTGCGATCCCTTTTGAGTAATAAATATTGTCTTCGAGTCCCACTCGAACGTGCCCACCCATCAAAATGGCGTGCACTGCGAGTGGCAACTCCACTTTTCCGATCCCCGCCACAGCCCAATGGGAATTTTCAGGCAAATTAGCCACCAAAAAATTTAAAGTTGAAATACTACCACTGAGTGCTCCTGGAACCCCCAGCACAAACTGGCAGTGGTACGGGCTTTTAATTATGCCTTCTCGGATTAATTTCTTGAGATTGTCCAAGTGCCCAACATCATAGACTTCATATTCTGGAATAACGTTCTCATCCTTAAATGCAGCAGCTAACTTTCGCATATCAGGAAATGTGTTTACGAAAATCTCATCTCCGAAGTTGATGGTTCCTAAATTGAATGAGGCCATTTCTGGTTTCAGAGTTAAGGGTGCAATTCTTTTCTCGATTTTTTCGCCAACCGCTCCCCCAGTGGAAAATTGAATGATGGGCTCATTGCCCTTGCAAGCTTTACGGATGGCGTCGACAGCAGCTTTGAAATCGCTCGATTCTTGTGAAGGCCTCCCGGTTTTATCCCGAACATGTAAATGAATGACTGACGCACCCGCTTCGACGGCTTCTTTAGCAGCTAGGGCTTGCTCCTCAGGAGTTATTGGTAAAACGGGACATTTCGTTTTGTCTACTTCGGCGCCCGTAATAGCCGCAGTGATAATCAATTTTTCCATAGTACTAATT
>RFNO01000113.1 GCA_009927165.1 Pseudomonadota bacterium | reverse complement strand
GACTGGATGTATCAGTAAGTCCAAAACCAGTCTTATTTTTATTAACCAACTTCGAATGAAAATTGGGGTTATGTTTGGTAATCCTGAAACCACCACAGGTGGGAACGCCTTGAAATTCTATGCTTCATTGCGAATGGATATTCGAAGAGTTTCCGCTATTAAAAACGGAGACGATGTTTTAGGGAGCCGTACTCGAGTAAAAGTAGTGAAAAATAAAATGGCACCTCCTTTCAGAGAAGTAGAGTTTGATATTCTCTTCGGAGAAGGTATTTCTCGTGAAGGGGACATTCTTGACCTGGGGTGTCAGTATGGAGTGGTTGAAAAAAGCGGGTCTTGGTTTGCCTATAATGGTGAGAAATTAGGCCAGGGCCGTGATAATACAAGGCAATTCCTCAAGGAACATCCTGAGTTTGTCGATAAGATAAGAAAGCAAGTCGAGGCAAAAGCAGTGAAAGATGGGGGCTTAGTGCTCTCTTCTCAAGCCTCTACTGAAGAGACTCAGAGTGAAACCGTTGAAAAACCCGAACTCAAAGACAAAGTCGCCGGAAGAACTCCAACTGATCCAGGGCATCGAGGAAATCCTAAAAAAGGCGACTGAAAAAAAAGCTTCTGACGTTCACCTGAAAGTAGGGCTTCCCCCTATTGTTCGGGTGAACGGCAATCTTTTTTATCTGGGTTCAGACAGTTCCGAAAAACCGGTTCGATTAACAGAAGAAATATTGCGGGGATGGGCGCTTGCTCTCATGAATCCCTGGCAAGTGGACAAGTTTGAACAAGGTCAGGAAGTTGATCTGGGTTTTGAGTGTTCTGAAGCCGGTCGGTACCGCATCAATGTTTGCCAACAGCGATCTAATACCCGTTTGGTGTGCCGACACATTCCAGCTGAAATAAAAAACTTTGAAGAATTAAATTTACCTCCAGTGCTTGAGGAGCTTGCCGGTTTACCGCGAGGGCTTATTCTCATCACTGGGACTACAGGCAGTGGAAAATCCACTACGTTAGCAGCCATTATTGATCATATTGCTCGATACCGTTCTTGCCATATCATCACGATTGAAGATCCCGTTGAATTTAGTTTTAAAGATAGAAAAAGCATCGTTACTCAGCGTGAAGTTGGAATGGATACGGGCGGATTTTCACAAGCGTTGAAATATGCGCTTCGACAAGATCCTGACGTTATTTTAGTTGGGGAAATGCGAGACGAAGAAACGATGTTGATGGCACTTTCTGCGGCAGAAACAGGACATTTGGTGCTTTCTACTCTCCATACGATGGATGCGAAGGAGACCATTAATCGAATTTTGGGAGCGGTAAATCCAAGTTTGATTGAACAGGTTCGTCATCAGCTTTCAGCAACTCTGCTAGCCGTTGTTTCTCAACGTCTGATTCGTCGTAAAGATGGAAAGGGCCGTATTGTTGCTTTAGAAATCATGATTAGTGATGCTCGGGTTAAAGAAATGATTTCAGACTCTACTCGAACGCAAGACCTTCCCCGCGCTATTGAGGAAGGGAAACACGCTGGTATGCAAACTTTTGATCAGAGCTTAATGGAACTGGTTCAGAAAAACCTGATCACAGAAGAAGAAGCCCTTCTCCATTGTTCCAATGTACAAGACTTTCAGCTTGTTCTGGAGGGTATTGTTCCTGGCAAATGGGATAATAAGCAGCAAGAGGCACATAAAAGCCGCAAGCAGAAAGTTGCTGAAGCCCTTAAAAACAAAGAAAATGCCGATGAAAAAATCGAGCTGGAATCCCTCGACCCTCGAAAAGCATCCTAATTTCCAATCATTTGTAAAATTCGTCGATAAAAGCTATCTTAGGCCATAATCTGACAGGAAACGTTATGGCCGGAAAGATTGAATTTAAGAAAGAAGTCGCTAAGTCGGGCAAAGTTCAGCCCTATCCTTACCAATTTACTCGTGATTTTGTAGAGCCTGATTGGCGACGATTGCCAGGTTACAAGAATGTGACTCAAGAGGAGTGGGAGAGCGCTCTTTGGCAAAAAAGAAATCTTGTAAAAAATACCCAACAGTTGAAACAAGTTTTTGGCGACCTCATTACCGATCACATGCTTCTGGATATTCAGCGCGATCAACAAGAGCGTGCGACCATGGCCTTACTTGTGCCACCTCAAATGATCAATACGATGAACGAAAAGGAGCTCCAAACAGATCCTGTTCGTCGTTATATGTTACCTTTCTTTTCAGAACGTGATCGCACTTGGGCAAGTCATCCTAAAGCAGGAAGAGATAGTCTTCATGAAGCAGAAATGTGGGTAGTAGAGGGCCTGACACATCGATATCCAACAAAAGTTTTAGCGGAACTTCTATCCACTTGTCCGCAATATTGCGGTCATTGCACTCGAATGGATTTGGTCGGCACCAGTGTTCCTCAGGTTCCCAAGCGAAAATTCGAGCACGGTCAGAAAGACCGGCTAGATGCTATCCTCGAATACTTACAGCGCACTCCCTCAGTAAGAGACGTAGTTGTGTCGGGAGGAGACATTGCAAATCTTCCAGCAGAAACTTTGGAAGGATTTGTATCGCGCTTATTGGACATTGATAATATTCGAGATATTCGACTAGCCAGCAAAGGGTTGATGGGAATTCCTCAGCATTTTTTACAAGATGAGGTTCTGAAAGCGTTGGACAGAATCGCTAAAAAAGCAGTTTCTAGAGGAGTGAATTTAGCGCTTCATACGCACGTTAATTCTGCTCAATCCGTGACTCCTTTGGTGGCAAAAGCTGCACGGAAACTTTTGAACATGGGTTTCCGAGATGTTCGGAACCAAGGGGTACTCTTGCGCGGAGTGAATGATTCACAAAAAGCACTTTTGGATTTGTGTTTTAGGCTGCAAGACCACGGAAATATTTTGCCTTACTACTTTTATATGTGTGACATGATCCCGAACTCTGAGCACTGGAGAATCTCGGTGGCCCAAGCGCAGCAGTTACAACATGATATCATGGGTTATCTGCCAGGATTTGCAACACCGAGAATAGTTTGTGATGTGCCGTTTGTAGGAAAAAGATGGGTACACCAAGTTCATTCTTACGATAAAGAAAAAGGAATTTCGAGATGGACCAAGAACTATCTCACTAGCATTGAGTGGGACAATCCAGAAGCTCTCAATCAACTCTACGAATATTTTGATCCTATTGATACATTACCTGAAGCCGGCAAAAAATTCTGGGAACAAGAAGCAGCAAACGCTAATTAAGCTAATTTAACTATCTCCGAAATGAATGCCGCGTTGGCGAGCGCCTGATAGGAAAGGGGAGTTTGGAATGATGAAGCGATTTTTGCCCGCTCCCGTTTCTAAAGGAACCAATTCTACCGTATCATTTCGATAGGCCACCATTGAATCATAATGCCCGTCTACCAGTGCTTTCACAGCTGCGACACCAAAACGGCTTGCCAAAATTCGATCAAATCCTACTGGAGAACCACCTCTTAAAAGGTGACCCAATACAATAGCACGACACTCTCTTCCGGTTAATTTTTCAAGTTCATTAGCAACTTGATGTCCAATCCCACCCAAACGCACAGGTTCTGGAGAATCCTCCACTAAACGTTGTACAGTCACTCCGCCGCCTACAGGTTTGGCTCCTTCGGCGACTACCACAATTGAGTATTTTTTTCGTGTGTGGTGCGTATCTTTCAAAAAAGCTGCTACTTTCGACAGTTCGAAGGGAATTTCAGGGATGAGTATGACATCAGCATCTCCCCCTAAGCCCGCAAATAAAGCAATCCATCCGGCATTTCTTCCCATGACTTCTACGACCATCACTCGGTGATGGGATTCCGCCGTGGTATGAAGTTTATCGAGAGCCTCTACAGCTGTGCTTACGGCAGTGAAGAAGCCAATAGTTAATTCAGTCCCATTCAAGTCATTATCAATCGTTTTTGGAATGCCCACTACTTTCAATCCCTTTTTGGCGAATCCGTGAGCCATGGTTTGGGTACCATCTCCCCCAATCACGATTAAGGCATCGATCCCAGCATTTTTAAAATTGTCCATGCAGCGATCGGAATGGTCTTCATAGACTTTCTTGCCGTCTTTGACGACCGGAACTCGAAAGGGAGTATCCACATTCGAGGAACCTAAAATAGTTCCTCCTTTAGAAAATATTCCTGTGGTGTTGGAAAGATCCAAAGGAACAAACTGGTTATCGAGAATTCCTTTAAATCCATTTGGAATTCCCATTACCTGGATTCCGTATTCCAATACTGCTGTTTGCACAACTGAGCGGATAGCCGAGTTGAGTCCCGGACAATCACCCCCGCCAGTAACCAAAGCTATTTTTTTAATTTTGGAAGTGGGGCTCATTTATATTTTATGGCAAATGCTTGGAGATCGGATAAAAAGCCAATCTGTTCAAAATGGACATCGATGAGAGCATCAGCTCGAAGTTGCTTTCCTCCCTCAATGAGGCGTTCCATTGCTCCATCATAGGTAAGACTACGAGCTTCTACTCTCCCTAAATACTCGTAAGGTTGACCAAAAGCTCTACTGGTCCAAATAACAGCCGGAGTCTTGGCAGCTCCTGTTTCAGCCACATAGGCAGTTTTAGGTGACTCTATTACTTGAGTGCTTCCACAGCCTTGCAGAAGAACTGCCAGAGGAGCCACCATCAAAATAACGCTTTGCAATAAGCTTAAGTGCTTCATTCAGTTAGGTTTTAGCTGAAGTCCTTTAAAACGGGAATAAAAAAGGAAATAACTTATTTTTTCGAATCTTCCACGACAGGAGTGAGAATATTTTGGGGCAAGTCCCATTCGGGACCCAACAAGGTTCCTTCCACTTCATCGATTCGAAAAGTCTCCCTACTGGGTTTTAATGGGACCTTTTTTAATATCTCGAGGGTTTCCAATCGACTCTGATTCTCCGCTTCGATTGATTTCCTTACTTCAGGTGACGGATCCCGGGAAAGAAGCTGCTGGTTAGAAGCTAACGTACTTTCATAGACAGAGAGCGTGTACGCTGTCTGTTCCGCAAGCTTTTTTCCAAAAAATTGGGTTCCGTTTTTAACTAAATCTATCCGAGCTTTTAGTATCCCTTTTGCTCGTTGACTAATCGAAGTGAGCACGGCGGATCCCGATACTTGTTCAATCGAATCTTTAATCACCTCTTCCTGAGAGCCTAGAAAAAGAACGGGAAGAGATATCGATCGCGAAACTCGCAATCGTGTATCTCGGTCCAGATTAGTTAAAATTAAAATTAAACTAGGTTTTTCAGAAAGCTCTGAAATCGTTTCTTTAATCGATGTTTCAGGATCTTGAACAAGAAGATTTTTAACCTCATTCCTGAAAAGCGATGATGGAGGTGCTGCTAAACTGGTTATCAAAATTTTTTGTTGATTGATTTCAAGCCAAGCATATTTTGAAAAGTAGGATTTTTGATGGAGGGTCGAATAAAGATTTGAGCTAACCCACTGGAAGCCCCCTTTTTTCGCTAGATCTTCCAAATAGTCCTTTTCCCAAATGGTATCTTCTGTGGCGGCCCCCACATAATTGACTTGATTGCTTTTAAAAGCTTTTGCAAGAGATTCGGCCTTTACTTGATATTGCTTTCGAGACGGTTGAAAGGTTTTCCCCACATCGGGACTAAAAGTGGGACCCATTACCAAATATAAAGACGGTTCCTTTAAGGGAGTGCGATTTGATTGGAAAAAATTGAATTCCCGAACCACCCCACCCTTGGGCCCTAAGGAGCAACCGCAAGGTTCCAATTCGAGGTGCCTCGACTGAGAAAAAAAAAGATTCAAGGAACTGGAAGAATCTTTCCCATCGAAAAAACAGGACGTAAAAAAAAGAAGCCCAACGATACTTATGTTCCTAAAAAACAGCGCCATAAAAATTATCTACTTAACCCTTTGAAATGCAATACTGCGTCACGCAGAGATTCACTTTTATGTTTTCTTTGATTGGCCCGTTGAAGAACAAAAGAACAAATTGATCAGCATCTATTCCCTCCTGAGATGCTGCATTTCTCAAAAGTTGTTGGTGTCCCACTCCCAAAGTTGAACTATCAATTTTCAAATCAGAAAGCGAAATAGAAGAGAGAAAGTCCTGTCTGAGCTGTTGGAACCGATTATTCCCATTTAATTTATCCAAATAAGCTTTTCCAAAGTTAGGATCTTTGAGTGCGGCGGCAGCCATTCCAATACCATGGGCTCTATGAAAAGCTCCAGAACCTGCAAGATAGTCCTGATAAAGACTTTCAAATCGCCCAGTAAAATAAGCATCCCAAGCACTGTTGGCTTTTTGACCTGTCATACTGACGAAGCCGCCATCTGGTTTACCATCACCATCAGCATCTTGTTGGGCATCTCGACCTAAATAATATTGTCCTACAGCAACGCCTCCTGAAAGTTCCTGATTTAATTCCCAACCAATGAGACGACCAATAGAAGCTTGCGTGGTAGGTGAAAAATTACGGAAATTTCTTAAAAGAGGTAGTCGGCTTTGTGCTAAAAACGCAATTCCTAGCTCGTCTAGGGGAGCACTATAGCCTAAGTTGGTTAAAGCTTGCCAACCAGTATCTGACCAAGAGATTTGGTCGGATTCATCAACTTTTCCATCACCATTTCGGTCTCGCATAAGAAGATGATTACTAATGACTTGATCTTTGACTACGGTGGCAGAACTTAGGCCTAGCACAGGTGCGACGAGTTTACTGACAGGAATGCCGAGGATTCTGGGTCCTGCTGGTAGAACTTTTTCAAATCCAGCACTTAAGGGCGACATCATTCCAAACGTAGTTGCAGTTTCAAAGCTTCCCTCTGCAAACTCACTCAGACGAGGCATGAAATCCGTTGGACTGGTCCACTTTCCTTCTGCTCCATCTGGAATTCCATTTTCGTTTTCATCTAAATAATGAGGAAATTGAATCGGGTTTCCTTTTTCTAAAGCACCTTTCCAGTCAGTTTGCAGGGCTCTGTTCATTTCCCAGCTTCTGACTGCTGAATCCTTTATGCTCGCAAGACCTATCCCCGATGCGTATCCCGTTACCCCTCGCAAACTCATCGTCCCGAGTCCGCGACCATACTGAAGCGTTCTCATCGCTAGAGGGGATGCTCTTTGAGCCACTGCCGCAGCTTGCAGAGCTAATCGACTTCCACCGACTGCCGAATTGAGAAGTGAAGCTGCTCTTCCAATTTTTAAAGCGAGTCCCGTACCCGAAATGGCCGTACCCATGCCCATAGTCGCTAGGGTTACCCCTGCAGCAATCCCCGCTTCTTGACCCAATTCCATTCCTGCTATCGTGTAATCCAGGTCACGAAGTAAGCTATTCAATTCCTGTCCGTGAAATCGATCCAGAAGAACTGCGCGGTTCTCCATGAGATCTGCATACTGATAAGCTGGTATCTTTACAGTTTTTTGTCCCGGAACTACATAATCAACTGGAAGATTTCCAAGTTTTCTTAAATCTTGTATGAGCTTTATTTCCTGGTTTAAGTCTCGCTCAAGCATTCTTTGAGTGTAAGTGGTGGGTCCCTCTGGTCCCCATTCGATACCGTGAAGTTGTGTGGCAAGGCCGTACGGTTGGTAATATTTGGAAATGTCGAGCCCAGTCCACGATTTGATGAATGCTCGAGGAACGTCTTCCATGGCAACACTCAGACCGTTGATGGTGCTTGTCGTAGATTTAATCAGACTTAGGCGCCTGTCTAGATTGGTTTTAAGAGCAGCAGATTTTTCTTTCAGTTCAGCAGACAACTGCTTTCCATCTACGAACTCAAACTCAACCCGATCGAGGCCTCCTTCATTCCAGGGTTCCTTTTGATCAGAAAGGGGGATTCTTTTTGCGCGAATAGCCATGCTTTCGTTAAAAGCAAAGACATTCGAATGGTCAGAGCCACTGTAGAGGGTTTCTAACTGGCCCTGAAAGACATCCCAAAAATCTGGAGCATCGAGTTCATTTGATCCCACAGTCTTTCTATATTCCGACAAAAGGGATTTGAATCGATCGAGGTTTTTGTTTACCAGGTTAACTTGAGAAAAATCTAGTTGTTCGGAACCAGCTTGTGTTTTCACTCCGAATTCGGCTAATTGGTCAAAAACGAGTTTTCGTTTTGAATCTCTCTGTTTCTTTTGCTCGCTTGCAGTGTTTTGGGCTTCTAGCCAACCAGCCGGCAGTGTATTTTCCGCTTTGGAATAAAGCTCCCGAACGGAATGTTCCTCCTGAGCGAAAAGGTTTCTAGCTGCATCTGTTGCAGGCTTGAATGCTCCGGACGATTGACCCATACTCGCCTGAAACAAACGGTCCCGTCTTTGATTGCGTCCCATGAGTTCGCTTAGTTGAGAAAAAACTATGTCTGCCATCTCAGGTGAAACTTGATGCTGTTCCATAAACTCATAGGCGCGTTCGACAATAGGAAGATCCTGATTTTGTTTTAGTGAGGACACAATAAGCTCATTCTCTTGGATAAGCTTTAAGAAACGAGCTTGTTCTTCCTTTGCAACTTTTCCCAGCTCCTGTATTTTCTGAGTTGCTTTTTGTTGATCAGTTTCCGAAGTGCTTCGTTCAAGTGCACGTGACCAGCGATGGAGCTCCTCAGACAGTCGTTGCTGGGTCTTTCTAAAAGTCTCCGCAAGGTGGTCATTTTCCTTGAAAAGAGAAAGGGCTTTCTTTTCGGATTCAGAGAGCGCAGAAGGGGGTTTTCGAACCAGGGCTGCTCGCCAGTCATTGGTTGTATGGGAGGAGGAGCTGGAAATCTTTCCGGTTAGAGTATCCGCAAAATCCCTGAGTGCCCCCCCATGCTTCTTTTTAAACGAAGCTTCTTCTTTGAGGCGCTCTAAGAATTGCTGTTTTAGTTCGGAAGACGTTTTCCCATTGGACTCGCTTTGAGCAATGTCTTGTATTAACAAGTCCAGCTCTCTCTCGCTTTCTCCAGTCAATTTCCCATTACTAACAAGGTCGGAAATAAACCTTTCTCGTAATCTACTCTGTTTGAAATGAGTCGAATACTGATGGAAAGCAGAGTCGTAGAGTTGAGAAGCCGCTTCAATTTCTGATGCAGATCCGTTCTTGAGCAGGCGTTCCATTAAGCTGTGAGTGTTTGGGTCATCCTTCTTTAAAATGCCCATCAATCGATTAAGTTTTTCTCGTGAATCGTGATCGAGCGCTAGTAATCTAATCTTGCTGGTTATAGGCAGTGGGTGACCCAAGACCTCTTCAGAAAAGCGTTCACTCAAATTAGCTAAATACCTTGAAGAACTATCTTTGTCGGACAGCAGTTGCTGGGCTTGGGAAATCCATTTCGGATTCGGCTCAGTGAGCCAAAATTTCAAATGAGTATCTTGAGAAGCAGAGGGGTGCTTGGTGAGCTCTAAAAGGAAGTGCCGTTGTTGTTCAGTTAAACTCATGAGAGCAATTCGGCTCATTGAGTTCAGGGAAGATTTGTGGCTGTTTTTAAAAAAGTATTCTAATTCGTCCAATTCTTTTTTTTCAGATGGGGAAAGAGCGTGATTAAGCTTGGATTCTTCCATAAGCAATGCTGGGTAGCCTGAATTTACTTGTTCATCGCCAGAATCTGAGGAAATAGTGTCGAGTCGTTTTAAAGTGTTGATTAATGAATGCTGTAGCGAGCTGAAGACGTTTTGATGAGGAGCTGAAGACGAGCTGCTTATTTGTCCTGATTGTGTTTCAACCAGTCTTTCAAGGGCCCATCGTCTGAACTGAGCGTGCTCTTGAGGTGACAAAGAGTCCAGTTTCCCAATCGCACTTTTAAGCTGGGAAAAAGCTTGGGTCGCTTTTTCAGGAGACTGTTCTCTTTGGTTGAGCAGATTCGATAACCCTTTCATCCATTCCTGAATAGCTGGGTTGTCCTTATGCGGAGGAGGATTCTGGTTTAGGAAATATTTCGAGTTGCTGGGGAGGAAGGAAGCTGAGTTTTTGTCGGCAGCAGAGGGAGGTCCCAAAAGAAATCGTTGTCTCAGTGCTTCTGCAACATCGGGCCCTACAAAAAAGTCGATTGCACCCATGAACCCGCCGAACATTTTTCCAAAAAGCAAGGCTCTGAGAAGTTCCAAATCGGTACTGCTTGTATTTTCACTTCGAATCTTATCTATGTTTTTCAGGATCGAACTCAGGGGCTCTGCTTCGATTGAGCCCATTTTCATAAATTGTTGAACTTGATCTGCAAGAGACAAATTGAAATCAGCAGGTAGGGCATTCAGCACGCCAAAAGCTTGGACGAGTTCGCAAACAATTTTCTGATTTTGCACCCCAATACTAGAGTTTTGTTCACTGCAAGTCTCCTGTAGCGACTCAAGAACCGAGAGTTTATAAAGTGAGGGGGATTCGCATCGGATAAGTTGTTCAAAAAAGCTGAGAGTCGTCTGAGGATTAAAAGGCGCAAGAGATTTTCTATCTTTGCTTTCCGGCGAACGTCCTAAGGGAAATTCCTGGTCTTCTGAGTTTGGAAACAGTTGATTGAAGTTTACCGTATTACCGGTTGAATTATTAAAAAGTACATCGAGAACATTTTTTTTATTGGTTCGCTTCTCACAGTAGGGAGCAATTCGGGGCCGTCTTTTTTGAGTCTTATCTGTCGAGGAATCGTGAGTGGAATCGGCGACAGCAACAAAAGAAGGGGCCATACTGACAAAAACAAGAGCGAGAATGAGCTTTCTCAGAACATCATGTTTTATCAGATAGACGCAACGCATAATCGTGACTGATCCCCTTTTTCATTTTTCGGTTTAAAGTTCCTCCTACCTAAGCTGCATCAACTGTGCCGATCCCCCCATTTTTGATGATGAAAAGTACAATAAAAACAAGTATTTAAATCGTTGGCTTTAACGGCTTAAAAGGGTGTCGCAGCGTGTGCAATACGGAAACCCAAACCGTAAACAACTGTCTAAAGTTTAAGCCCCCTCTCGAAAACAGTTATGAATGGGCTGGAGCGAAGGGACGAGTAGAAAGGTAAAGAAATTTGAGAAGTGATTGGGTAAAATGATTAAATACTTTTTCAAACTCAATCAAAAAGGGCCCCAATCATGGTTAGAACTCTTTTCAGTCGATCTTTAGTTGTTTGCGTAGTGCTTCCTTCTTTGGCGTTTTCTGCCGGAGTGAACACGAAAAGCAAAACTCCTAAAGCGCATGCTCCTAAAACTGTTGCTCCTGCCCCAGCAGTAAAACCAAAAGCTGCTTCACCTGAAAAGACCCCCCACGCGTCATCAGCTCCCTCAAGCTCTCAAGGCACCAAGAACCGTCCAGTGGATTCTCTTTTTGGAAAAATCCCAGTGGATTATCAGCAAAAAGCCAAAGAGAGAGAAGTATCCTTCCCTGATGGCCTTAAGGGCGAAGTCGAACGATTAAAACAAGTCGCGGCAGCCGGAGATGCTCATTCCACTAAAGTCGTTGAGCTGATGAAAACAGTGACTAATGAGCTTGAGGCAAATGGGATTAAAGTCGACGAAGCGACTCGTTCCAAAATTGAACAGGCAATCGCGCTTCTCATGAAACAACAAGAGTTGGGCTCCACAAAAGTTTTAGATGCCGAGGTTTTTGAAAAAATTCAAAATTTCGTAAAAACCGTTCTGAATGATAAACAAGTAAAGGAAGCATTAAAAGCATCTGGGATCAAAGAAGCCGATTTTATTGCTAACATGCTGGTAGCTTTCCGCCAAAATCCGGACTCTTTAAAAGTAGAAATGGAGCAAGTCCTGAATGCTTTCAAAAACGATCCTGAGACAGGGAAAATTATGCTCGAAGGTAGAGCAACTCAAGCTAGTGTCTTTGCTACAGCGTTTAATCAAACTCTCGGCAAGGGAAAAAGTTTAGCTCAAGCGCAGGAAGCCGGAGAGGCAGCTCTAAACAAACTTTATAAAGACCGTGGACTTTCCGCAGAGGACATCAAAAAGCTAAACTGTGATTGCTCGGGTGGTATGGTGAACTGCAACACAGGCGGATGATACAAAAAAGAGTCTTAAAGGCCCATTTCCTGAAAAAGAATGGGCCTTTTTTATTGCAGCTTGTTTCAATGGAGTTTCGGACAGTAAGATAAAAAAGAATGAAAAAGTTCTCCCTGAGAGTTTTGTCTTACAATATTCATCAAGGAATAACAGTAAGAAGAAATCGTTTAAGTCTTACAATCCTCAAAGAAGCACTTCAATCCCTGCAGCCTGATATTGTTTTTTTGCAAGAAGTTGCTGGGAGTTCCTTAGAAAAAAGCAGTCGGCTCTGGCCAGAAAAAGTTGCTCATCAGTTAGAGGGGTTAGCGGATGAAATGTGGCCCCATTTCGCTTATCAAAAAAATGTGATTTTCAGCATGCACCATCATGGCAACGCCATTATGAGTCGTTATCCGATTTCAGGTTTTACTTTGAAAGATATTACTATCGGAAAACTAAAAAAAAGGGGGGTTCTCCATGGGGTCATTCACATCCCTGGAGAAAAAAACAAAAGTGATTTCGTTGTTCATGCCCTGAATGCTCACTTGGGACTATTTCAATTCGAGAGAAGAAAGCAAACCGAAGAATTAGTGAATTATGTTGAAAAAACGATTGATCCCTCTTGTCCTCTTTTAATTGCTGGGGACTTTAATGATTGGAGACAACGGGTCACTCATGAGCTGACCAAACGGCTAAAAGTAGATGAAGCTTTCGTTAGTTTAAAAAATAATCATGCGAGAACTTTTCCCAGTCGTCTTCCCATTTTACAGCTAGATAGAATTTATTTTCGACATGCCACTATGAAATCAGCATCCTGTCTCCAGGGAAAAAAGTGGGCTGTATTATCCGATCATTTACCGATTATGGCTGATTTGATGGTTAACGCCGTTTCAATTTAACGATCACTGCTTAATGGGGTTTGGGTTCGTCTGTATTAACTGGCTTCTCTCTCGTGAGTATCAATTGATGTCGGCAACTTTGTTCAAATCCGAGTTTGCAAGCATCTAAAAGGTAAGATTCGGCTTCAGTTCTTTGACCTTGTTCCCAAAATACA
The DNA here is from genome assembly GCA_009927165.1 of Pseudomonadota bacterium. Lineage (GTDB taxonomy): Bacteria > Bdellovibrionota > FAC87 > UBA2466 > UBA2466 > RFNO01. The sequence goes on along the minus strand of RFNO01000113.1, from coordinate 83,215 downwards.
AGGCCCATCAAATGAAGAGCTTCTAGTCTTTTAGGGGCAGTGGGCTCCTTTGAGAGAAGAGTAAGTACCTCCTGTAGATGAGGAATGGCACCTAAATAATCACGCTCGTAGAATTTTAAGTATGCCGCGGCTAGAAGGGCTTTGGCTTCATGTGGATTGGCTTTAAGCCAAACGTCGATGACTTCCATCGCTCCTTTTAAATCCTGAAGATTTAACTTAGCTAAAGTTAGATTTTCCAGAGTGTCCTGATCATTCGGCACTAATATCAAAGCCTTTTCATAAACAGAAACAGCCTCTTCCATTTTTTTCTGATTAATTAGTGAAGATGCTTCTAATCGATAGCCGATAGTGCTTTTGGGAGCAATTTCTTTTTGTAAAGCTCTTGCAATAATTTCAGCTCTCTCTGGTGATTGATTTAGCTCTGGATAAGTGAGCAGCAGATTGGCAAATTCAATAAAGAGGTCCTTGTCTGATGAATTCTTTCTAATCAGATCGTCGATGGATCTTATTTCCTCTTGGGCAGGCACCACTAGCCCCACTTTGAGATAAGCTTTTGTTAATTTAAAGTGGACTAATCTAGATTGAGAACCGTGTTCAATAGAGGCTTTGTAACTTCCTATAGCAGCTTCCAACTTCTGTATGGAAACATAAATATCGCCCACCACTTCTTCAAGCTCTGAGTGCCTTGGATTTTGAACAGATAGGCCTAGTGCTTTTTGTAGAGCCTGATTATTTTCCCCTTTACTGAGCATTTGGCGAATCTGAGTAATGTCAGAATCTAAATTTGCTGTAGAAAGATCACGCGACTTGCTGGAGTTTTGGTCTTTGCCCCAGAAGAGAACTAGCATAACCAAAAAAAGTAGCGATAAAACGGCTGTGCGAGAAGCAAGCCGGAGATGTGGCCTAGCTTTAGGGACCGGAAATGCGGTAGTTTGATTAGGCTCAACGGGTTTTTCTCCGAGTTGAGTGGGCTTGTCTGAAGCAGGAGCTTGCGAAGAAAAAACTTCTGCTTCTTGAGTTTTGAGAACCGGTTCTTTTCGTAATTCTTCCGTGGACTCTGGCAAGAGCGCCATCTGACAATCTACAACCGTATTTCCGACCTGAAGCTTATCTCCGTCTTTCAGTTCACCGTGAGCCACAGTGGTTCCATTGAGTTGTGTGCCGTTTAAGCTATTGAGATCGGTGAAAAAGAGTTTTCCGTTTTCTTCGTTAAATTCCAGCTTTACATGTTCACGAGAAATCCGAGGGTCGGCGATGACAAGGTCGGATTTGGAGCGTCCCAAAATCAAAGTGCCATGTTTTAAAGTAAACACTTTCCCCTTCTCGTTTCCTTCTATCACAACGAGTTGAGGAGCTGGATGTGACTTATATTTCATCAGAATTCTTTTCGGTAAATTAAGGCGAGAGATTCACTCAGGAAAAGCTTGTCTGGCCGCGTCACTGTTTTTTTGTTTCGAACCGAATCCTACGACAGCTAAAATAGGAACTTAACTGAGTTTTTACAAAACTTTTTCGGTTTCATCTTTGGTGCACGTAGACATTTGACTCAAGACATCAAAAAAAATATCAAGACAGCCAGTCTAATGTTAGTGGCGAGTATTTTTTTATCGCGAATTCTAGGTTTTTTGCGCGAGTGGATTCTGGCGCAAACAGTAGGAGCGAGTGGAGTTTCAGACGTCTATTTAGCCTCGTTTACAGTTCCTGATTTTTTAAACTATTTAATGGCGGCTGGGGCACTGAATGTTTCGCTGATTCCCGTTTTATCAGCTTATGTTGGAAGTGAGAAAGCGGAAATCGGCAAAAAAATTTATCGGACTATTTCTACTTATTTATGTTTTTTGATGCTCGTACTTATTTTGTTTTGTCAGTTACAATCCGATACCTTAGCAAAATGGGTTGCGCCGGGTTTCTCCACAGAACAGCTTAATTCTCTTGCGCTTCTTCTTCGAATTATTGTCCCCGCTCAATTCTTCTTTTTTTGGGGAGGATTAGCCAATGGGGTCCAACAAACTCATGGGAAATTTGTTTATTCCGCTGTAGCTCCCATTCTTTATAATTTATGCATCATTTTATTTGGGGTTTCTTTTTACTCCCAATTAGGAGTTGCTGCTTTCAGTTTGGGAGTTCTTGTCGGGGCCATTTTAGGCTATGGGTTTTTACAGTGGTGGGGACTTCATAAACTTGGATATTCCATACTGCCGTCATTCAAATTGGAATCGGAAACACTTCACGCATTCAAAAAATATCTTTGGATGAGTGTTCCTATCATGTTCGCGTTTTCTCTGGTAGTTGCTGATGAATGGATTTCTAAATATCTAGCCAGTTACTTGGGCGAGGGAGCCGTGAGCAGGTTGAGCTATGCAAGAACTGAATTGAGAATCCCGATTGCTGTAATTGGGCAAGCGGCTGGGATAGCTAGTTATCCCCATTTGTCGAGATTGTGGGCACAGCAACAGTATAAAAATTTTGGAAAAACGCTTGTACAAGAGATTCAAAAAATATGGGCACTGGGCCCTTTGGCAGCTCTTCTTTTATTTACTCATGCTTTACCCATTACCCATTTTATTTACGGCGGAGGCAAACTCAGCCAGAGCGATCTGATGGAAACTGCTCAGCTACTTCAGCTGATGGGCTTAGGATTAGTGTTTTGGATTATGCAGATTCTATTGTCCCGCGGTTTTTATGCTACCCAGACGACCTGGCTTCCCTCCCTGTTCGGTACCCTTCTGACAATTGTATTTGTTCCTTTGTATTTTGTTCTTTCACAGAAATGGGGAGTTCGAGGATTGGCTATTTCGGGTTCGCTAGGAATTGCCTGTTACAGTATTTTTTTGGGAGTTTTGCTCAAGCATCACGTTAAGAAATATTCCTCTGAAATTTCTTTTCGACCAGTAATAAAGTTTGGAATTGCCTGGACTGGTGCTTTGGTATTGTTGGGAGCTATGGCATATGGAATTTCTAAAATAGGTATTTATCAATCGAGTCGTTTATCCGCATTGGGAGATATTTTGCTCACTACTTTAGTAGTGGGTGGTGCGGCTTTATTTTTGTTGCGAAAAGGATTTTCCCAACTCACTGAGGGTTCATTGTTCTAATTAAGGGCGATACCGACCGTAAACACTTTCTAAAGTGTGAACAATCTCGCCCAGAGTCACCGACGATTTTACTGCGGCAAAAATCGCAGGCATCAAATTCAAATCTTCTTTTGCAGCTTTCAAAATAGTTTGTCGGGCATCATTTACTGCTTTTGAGCAGCGGTTCTGTTTGAATTTAGTTAATCTGACTTTTTGTTCTTTCTCAACTTTAGGATCGATTTTGAGAATGGGAGTGGGGGTTGTGGATCCTTCAGTGAAAGAATTGAGCCCCACCACAATTCTCTTTTTGTTTTCAATATCCATTTGGTAATCGTATGCAGCTTGCTGAATCAAGTTCTGTTGAAACTGCTGTTCAATACAGGTTGTTACGCCACCTTTTGACTCGATTTTGTCGATAAGCTGACTCGCTTCTTTCTCAAGCTGTTCTGTCAGAGATTCAATCGCGTAACTTCCACCGAACGGGTCAACAATTTGGGAAATACCACTTTCCATAGCAATCACTTGCTGAGTTCTCAAAGCTAAAGTTGCAGCTTCTTCGGTGGGGAGACCAAGTGCTTCATCGCGTGAATTGGTATGAATGGATTGAGCTCCTCCCAAAGCAGCGGCTAGGCACTGTAGGGTTACTCGAACTACGTTAGTGTCCACTTGAACTGGGATTAGAGTGCTTCCAGCAGTTTGGGCATGGAATCGAAGAAGTAGGGATTTGGGATTTTTAGGCTGATAGCGTTCCTTTATCAGCTTAGCCCACAATTTCCGGGCTGCTCTAAACTTGGAGATCTCCTCGATAAAGTCATTATGTACATTGAAAAAGAATGAAAGCCGAGGCGCAAATTCATCAATAGAGAGTCCGCGATTCAAAGCTGCTTCTACGTAAGTAAGACCGTCAGCCAATGTAAAGGCAATTTCCTGAATTGCAGTACTTCCTGCTTCCCGAATGTGATATCCGCTGATCGAAATAGTGTTCCATTCCGGGACATGAGTTTTACAGAACTCAAAAATATCCGTAGTTAATTTGAGACTAGGTTTGGGAGGAAAAATATAGGTTCCACGAGCAATATACTCTTTTAAAATGTCATTTTGGATTGTTCCGCGCAGTTTTGTTTTTTCGACTCCATTCTTTTCTGCTACCGCTAAATAAAAAGCTAGAAGAATTCCTGCTGTCGCGTTTATCGTCATAGACGTGCTGACTTGATCCAGTTGAATTTTATGAAGAACGATTTCCATGTCTTCGAGGGAGCTGATCGCAACTCCAACTCTGCCTACTTCGCCTTGCGCAAGCTCATGATCGGAGTCGTACCCCATTTGGGTGGGTAAATCGAAAGCAATGCTAAGCCCCGTAATTCCCTGGGATAACAAATAACGATAACGAGCGTTCGAGCTCGCAGCGTCGCCAAAGCCAGCGTACTGGCGCATGGTCCATACTTTTTGCGTGTACATGGATGGGTGAATACCCCGAGTGAAAGGAAATTGACCCGGTTCATTTAAAGGCTCTTGGGGAAGATCAGATGCAGTGTAAAGGTGTTTTTTTTTCACGAGCAGAGCTTAGTGAAGGCCCTCTCAGAACTCAAGAAAACCAGCTGGCTTACCCCCTATTTTGGGTAACGTTACGCGTCAAAATGAAAACAAAGTTGATACTCAACTTGATGCAGAGCCCCTCCAGTTGGTAGAGTAGGCGTTTTTCGGAGGTCCGAGATGGCAAATGTGGAAACCATTTTTCAAGGTGAACATGAACAGGTTTGTTTTTTCACAGACCCCGTCAGTGGACTCAAATCTATCGTAGCCATTCACAACACTCAGTTGGGTCCTGCTTTAGGCGGATGTCGGATGTGGAAGTACGATTCCACCGAACAAGCCGTTGAGGATGTATTAAGGTTGTCGAAAGGCATGACTTACAAAGCTGCAGTGGCCGGTCTCAATTTGGGGGGCGGAAAAGCAGTCATTATTGCAGACCCCAAAAAAGATAAATCAGAAGCTCTTTTTAGAAGTTTTGGTTCCTTCGTAGACTGTCTGGGAGGGCGTTACATTACCGCTGAAGACGTGGGAACCGACGTAAACGACATGGAATACATTTTTATGGAGACCAACAATGTAGTCGGAGTTGCTGAAACTCACGGAGGCTCTGGGGATCCGTCTCCTTGGACGGCTAAAGGAGTTCTTGAAGGAATCCGAGCCTGCGTTGAGCATCGGCTAAAAAAATCTGAACTTAAAGGTCTGAGTGTAGCTGTTCAAGGTACGGGAAATGTGGGCCGGCATCTGGTTGATCTTTTTGCAGCAAATGGGATGAAAGTTTTCATTTGTGATATTGATCGTAAAAGATGCGAGCAAATCGCCGAAGCTCATTCGGGAAAAGTGTCAGTCGTTTCTCCTGATGAAATATACGATCTTGACGTGGATATTTTCTGTCCTTCAGCCCTTGGAGCTGTGCTTAACGAAAAAACAATCCCTCGATTAAAATGTGAAATCGTGGCAGGCAGTGCCAACAACCAGCTTGCGAATCCCGAGTGTGGTGACGAGTTATTTAAAAGAAAAATTTTGTACGCTCCTGATTATGCGATCAACGCTGGTGGCTTGATGAATGTGTCGATTGAACTTGAGGGATATGACGAACGACGCGCCAACAGAATGATTCGGAATATTTATTACTGTATGGGTGCCATCCTAGGTCACTCCGCCCAGGAAAATTTGCCCGAATATCGCTGTGCTGACCGAGTAGCGGAAAAACGTATTGCTGAAATTAGTCGAATCAAAGGGCGTTACAAAGGCCAAGCCAAGCCGACCTTTCAGGGGAGAGTAGTACGTCGCTGATAAGCAGTACACTCAGCCCTTTTTATGAAATCGAAACCATGGGTAGCTCAACGCTACCAGATGAATAAAGACATTCTCACTATTTGCAAAAGTGGCCATCCCTGGATTTTCCGAAGCCACGTTAGTTCGGCCATCGAAGTGTTTGAAGCAGGCCAACTACTTCGACTTGTTGATGCTAACAACCAGACATGGGGCTATGGACTTTATGATCCCGATGGGCTGATTGCTATTCGTATACTCAAAGAGGGAAAGAATCCGCCCGAAAATAATTGGTTTTCAAAAAGATTAGATCAGATCTTAGAAAAAAGAGCCCATTTAAGAAATTACACAGATGCTTTTCGGGCAGTTCATGGAGAAAACGATGGTTTTCCAGGAGTGGTCATTGATATTTATGGGAAAACAGGAGTGCTTCAAACATATTCAGCTTCTGTGGATTCCTTGGGGCGATACTTAGCTAGCTTGATAGTTGAAAAGCTGCAGCTTGAAAATCTCATTTGGAAAATTCCCACCAAAAGAGCTTCCAAAACAAAAGTTCAGGATCTTAGAGTTCTACGAGGGCATCTTCCGGCAAAAGTATGTTTTCGAGAAGGAAAAATGAATCTGACAGTAGAAATCGGTTCTGGTCAGAAGAGCGGTGCTTTCTTAGATTTGAGGGCCCTGCGAAAGTGGATCAGTTCCCAAAAACTACATGGCAAAAGAGTACTCAACTTATTTAGTTACACAGGAACGCTTGGATTGGCCGCGGAAGTTGCAGGGGCTAAAGAGATTTGGAATGTCGATATTTCAAAAGGTGCCTTGGAAACCGCTCAAAAAGTTCATGTCTTAAATATCAAAAAGCATCGACCGGTTGTAGCTGATGTTTTCGAGTGGCTAAAAAGTCTTCCGGAAAAAGAAAAGTTTGATTTAATTATTGTAGATCCTCCTCAAATGACCAGTCAGGTTGCGCAAGTTCCCGTGGCTCTGCGTGCCTATCGACAGCTTTATTCATTGAGCCTTAAACATTTAAATGACCGGGGGATTTTGGTCGCTGCTTGCTGTACTTCTCGGATCAGTCGACCCAAATTCAAGGAGACCGTTTGTCCGATTGTTTCTCCGCCTTTAAAACTGATTAAAACCTTGCAACCGGAAGATGATCATCCTGTGGGATTTCAGGAAGGTGACTATTTAAAAATACTTATTTTTGAGAATTAAGTATTAAGGACTGTTTTCCTGGATCGCTTTCACAAAATCTGCAAGAACCACGAACATAAGATATAGCAAACCCAGAGTGAGTAAAATAATGAACACACTTGCACTTACTTTGGTTTTTTTTGAATAGCGAGGATTTCGCCAAAGCAAAGGCAGAGCGAAAGGCCCTAGAAATGCAGTTGCCGTAATGAAAAGCCAAAGACTATCAATCATTTTTATTTTTTTTGTATCGCGGGATTTTGGATGAGTCTCCATGAAAACTGCTCCTTAAAGAGGATTGAACCCGATCACGAACTGAACTTGATACCAGCGTTGCTCTTTTTCCCAAAGTTTATCACCCAACTCCATCGAATACGAAGAAAAGTGAAGGCGAGTGTGAGGTGGAAACTCGATGCTAAAACCAAACGTAGGATAACCGTGATATACCCCGCCTCTGATTCCAAAGTATTTATTTCTCAATTCAGTTCCCAAATGAAAGGTTTTCACGAAAGGCAGCGACTCAAACTGATGCTTGAGATCCATTGTGACATTTAATGTGGTGTTCTTAGAGAGCGAGTATTGAAGAAGAGAACCAAAGTTATACGACATTCGAGTGGGGGTGGGCGCACTAGCTCCACTTATTTTTGTATAAGTGGTAGTACCGATATCCTCGACTTGAACAGCGAATCGAATAAGAGGGGCTGATTGGGTAATTCGTGGAAGTGTGATCATGCCTCCTAAAGAGAGGGGGAAACCGTATCCAACGCCAATGTATTTTTTTAAAGCTCCGTAAATGTTGCTCGTGATATTTCCTGCCGAGAGTCCTATATCGGTGATGAGGTCCTCTGGAGTGGTTAATAAATCAACTCCAGTTCGTTGAACAGCTCGCAATCCAATGCCGAAAGAAAAATACTCACTGAGGGGAATCCCGAATGCTACTGCCACACCCAAGTCGTTGTACGAAAATATATCCACATTCGTGCCTTGGAGAGATTGGATATCAAAGTAACCAAAGGCTTGATTATAGAGAGCAAGTCCAAAGTAGGGAGTTATAAAAGTGGGCTTGAGATTAAACCCCAAAACCTGTTTGTTAGGATCAATGAGGTTGTCATATTCGCTATCGAAAATAGCCCTTTTAATTCGGTCGAGAGTTCCCATTCCATCAACTGATAGATTGGCGTCTACCAAGTGGAGATGGACACCTTTAACTTTCGCAAGAGCTGCAGGATTGTAAAAAATAGCATTGGCATCGTCAGCCAAAGCAATGAAGGCATTTCCCATTCCTGTGGCACGAGGAAATTCATAACCTTGTCTTAATAAAGATGCTTCAGTCGTCCCTATCCAACCCAGCAAAAGAAAAGTTATAAGAAATTTCATATTAGAAACTGATGGTATACCTAAAGAAGAAGCGACGGTCATATTCGGTTTTATCTCCCGTCCCGATTTCTTTGGCGTAAGTTCCCATTTCCAAATTACCCCCCTGAACGCGCAGACCCATTCCCGCAGTCAAGTAGAGCTGATTAAGACCCAGCCAGAACAGCAAACTCTTTTCACTTTGTAATTCCAATCCAACATGAAGATGTTTTCGCCATGAAAGTGCTGAGAGTTCAATGTGCCGATAATCTACGGAGAGTGTACTTTTCCAAGTTCGGGAAATAGCAGGGCTTAATGAAAATCCGGCATGAAAACTTTGAGGAATAGACTCAGGGGTTCCGCTAGATTGTGGGTTTAAATAGTGGCTAGGACTAAAACGAGTTCCAAACATATCTAGCCAGGATATTCCCAAAGTGGGTAAGAAACGGTGAGGCAAAGTCAGGAGAAGGCCCGAGTTGACCCCTAGACCAACCCCTTCTTTAAACAAAAGCGGAAAGTTTTTGTCATCGGTTGAATCCAGAACGGCTTGGCTAAAGGCACCTTTCATTTGATTTCTGAGGATTGCTTTTCCCGAAACGCCTAGCTTCAGAAGATTACCAGCAAAACTGCGCGAGAATCCGACAGTGGGCACAATGTCTTGTCGAGTATCTAAGTCGATCAGAGTTCCATCGGAAAGGGCAGCGAACTGATAGCTACCTAAAATGGCAAAGCTGAAATTTCGAAAAGTAATTGAGGGAAGGGTAGAAAAATTAAAATAATTGTAAATCCCGGGGTTTTGCCCTGCCAAATTTAAAAATCGGTATGTCCCTAAACTCTGGCTACTGAACATATTGGCTGTTGCGCCTGCACTTAATTGGCCATCGAGAACGACCAAGTTGGCTTCCCAGTGCTTCTTTGTAAACTTGGTAAGCGCGGCTGGATTGTAAAAGTGAGAGGCGAAACCCGAAGTTGAGGCAGTACAAGCATTGCCTTGAGCAAGACATTGGGGAGAATTATACGTATCAAAAATCTCATCTAAAGCCATCGCTTGTTCGATAAAGAGCATTGAAACCAAAATACCCCACAGAATGAGCTTAAAATGCGAGTAGAAATGGGCAAAGAGGGTATTCATATAAATAAGTTGGGGCCTATGTCCCCTAAAGACTGTTCGGCAAATGTGATAGAAAAATGTAGGATTTCACACTATGAGTCGGTCACAAGATAACAAGCCGTTCCATTTTCGCAGAATACGTCTGAGTGAGATTCCTCAACCCCGTGGTTGGAAAAGTTTGTTCGCTTAATCAAAACCTTTGAAGTGTTGCTTTTTAAGGTCTTGCAGATTTTGGATATTTACCGTCCTCAAAAATCGATTGTAGGTCTTCCGTCTCTCGCGACGCGTAACTTCACTTTGGTTCAAGCTGCTGTTTATAATGGAAGCCAAGAAGAGGTTCTGGGATTCAAACCACGAAGACTTCTTTACCGAATTTTGAAAGGACTACCCGATCTTGAGTTATTCGAACGAGTAAGATTTCAACTCTCAGTCGAGCCCAATTCGGTGCGAACTGTAGAAGGAAGTACTCGAACTAGGGGCTTTATTCAATTACAGCTTCCTTGGTCAGTAACTTCAAAAGCACCTCGAGCAGCATGGTTGAGACTTTCACCGCAAGGAGTGGAAACATTTCTCGGCGCAATTCAGCTAGGTGAGTACGAAGTGCTCAGCGCTCCTGTTTTTTTTCTCAACGACAAAATAAAAAATATTATTATTTCTGATATCGATGACACTATCAAAGAATCTAACATCCGGCAGTCAACAGGATTTAAAAATATTCTTCGGAGTCTTTTTAGGGGAAACTACTATCGATATGAGGCAATTGCGGGAATGCCAGAGCTTTATCAAAATCTAAATCTATCAGAAACTTTAATCATATATCTCACCAGTACCCCATTTCAGTTAACGCCCTTTCTCTTGAAGTTTCTGCGCGACAATCGATTTCCGGAAGGTCCGCTATTTCCAAGGTGGCTGGGCTATCGCCGGTTTACTCATAAATTTAGAGTTTTGAGTAAAGTGTTGAGTCAAGTCGAAAAACAAAAGGTTTACTTGATTGGGGACAGCGGAGAAGAGGATCTGCAGATCTATCGTCGTGTTTGTGAGTCACCTCAAGTCGACAAAGCAGTCCAAAAAATTTTAATTCGACATGTTCCGGGAACTTCCATTCCCAGTCTCAAATCTTCAAAAGAGATACTGTTTAGTGACATTGTATCTTTACGAAATCACTTTGATGAGATTCTCAAAACATAAAATGGTAAAATAAATCTAGGATGAGGGGTGTAATGAATAGAATTTTGTTTTTTGCTTTGTTAACTTTCTCTTTTGTTGGGCTCGGCAAACAAACGACCTATCTCAGTTTTGAAGAACCCCCGGGATGGAATTGCGATCTGTCTCAGGGCGTTTATCTGTGCCAAAGCCCTACGGAACCTGATCGTAGTGAAGCTCTGATTTTAGTGTTTGGTGCGCCAAGCACTGAATGGGATTCGCTCGAAAACTATGAATCCTATCTAGGGCAACCTAAAACTATTAACGATGACTCAGGAAATCCCATCAATTCAAAGGTTACTTTTGTCAGGAAAAGAAACATCAATGGTTTTAATTGGGTTGATTCTCTTCAACAAAACTCTGAGTTGCAGGGTTTTTGGACTCGGTATGTCGCCACGGTTCAGAAGCCTCTCGCTATTTTAGTAACTTATGTTGTATCGAATGAGCGATACACTGACTTGACTCCTGCTTTTGAGCGAATGGTTGCATCTTTGAAACCAGTTGCTGATTTTAAGTTTAATGCTCCGAATTCTGATTTGGCCACTCCTGGCAACGAGTTGGGTGGGGCCTTGAAGAGTCAAATCGAGAAGCGATTAAAAAAGAAAACAGTTGATTCGCCAGCTCCTGTACCGGAGCCTCCTTCCAAAATGCCTATTTTTGTGCTTATAGGTGTCGTTTTGATAGCGGGATTCCTGATCACCGTAACAAAGAAAAGAAAATCTAGTAGCTAAGTTCCGTCACTTCTTTTCCTACTGCTTGGGTCAGTTTGGCGAGAGCTAAATTGAACGAGTAAAGAGTCTCGATATAGTTTTTTCTGGCCATTCCATGGCCTTCTAAAGCTTCCAAAAGGTCTTTTGCTGGAGTCACTCCAATGGACCATCCCATAGAGCTTGAGATGAACCATTTTTTTGCTGTTTCCTTTCGGCGACTCGCGACTTCTAATCCTTTCTCCGCCTGTTCTAATTCAAAGAAAGATTTTTTAACCTGCAGCTCAATACCAGGAGCGGCATAGGTTTGAGTGGCTTTTAGTTTCATTGCTTGGGCTCTTTGTTCCTGAGCTTCCGCCGTATGGCGTTTGAATTCCAAATCAAATTTGAGCCCAACCCCGAATCCTCCCTGTGGGCGATTGAAAGGATCAAAAGCAAACTGAGAGTTTTGACGAGTTCGTACAGGCGACCAGTTTAATTCTCCAAACCCACCGACAAAAACAATCGGGTAGTCTTGAGCCTGTTTTGCATCTGCAAGTGCTTCATAAGCTTGGATCCCTGCAGGCAGAGCTTTAAGTTCCGGCCGTGTTCCTTTGGCAAGCTGCACATACTCTTCCAAAGTTTTCTTTTGATATTTTTCCGCTTCCAATGACTTATTGGTAACTTGCGTGAATTGAAGACCCGATATCCAACCAAGAGCCTTTTCGGCGGTTTTCTTGGCGGCATCCGCGTAAAGAGCTTTTTGCTCCAAATCATCGAGCGCAGTTTTGAGTTGATAAAGATCATGAGGTTTTACAGTACCCTTTTTTTCTGGGTCTTTGAGGGAGTCTTCCGCAGACTCTACAGCTTCTTTTAAAAAGCTCGATAAATCTTCCAAGAGTTTTTGGAATTCGCATGCCATCAGATAACCGTAATAAAATTCTTTGGCTTGAAGGAGTACTTCGTTGGCTTTTGCTTGAGTCAGTTCGGTTTTAGCACTGATTTGGCTGGTGGCTGCCTTCTCATAGTTTCCCAGCATGCCAAAAGTGTAAAGGGGCTGTGCAAACTCTACTGAACCTCTAAAAAATGGGCCCCATTTGTTGAGATTGGACTGAGAGTGAAGGGCATCTCCCGTTTCTTCAAAAATCGGAGCACCCAAAATTCCAACGGAAGCCTTGGGCCAAAAAGCTGCTCGAGCCCTATCCAGTTGAGCCCTGGCCACTTCGATATCCTGAGCACTTTCCTGAATCATCCCGTTATTTGAAAGTGTGTTTTTTAACAGTGTCTCAAAAGTCAGAGGGGGCACTTGAGCTGCTGCTGCTGGGTCGGGGGTAGCGATAAGGCGGTGTGGTGAAGAAAAAACAAGAAAAATGCCGATAAAGATCCAGGGAGTCTTATTAAAGAAACTTGTTCTAGCATTCATAGGATTTTATGGTCCCTCGTTCGCGCTTACTGAATTGCCAGAAGTACTTGACTAAACGGTTCAATCGTTCAACTCAAGCCTACTTCGGCAACCTTCCACCGCAGCTAAGAAAATACTACTTGGATTATCAACGGGACTTCAGAAAATATGAGAAAATCATCCATAAATCCGAGCTGTTATCTGAGGTTGAAAAGTCCCAAATAATTTTGTGCGGAGATTACCACAGCCTGTCACAAGCACAAAGAACCCTTATTCGAATTCTACGAGAAATCATCCCAAAACTCAAAAAAGAGAAAAAACCCATCTACTTAGCGATGGAAATTTTTAAAGCGAAACACAACCTTCGGATTCAACAATACTTGCGTTCAGAAATAACGGAAGAGGAGTTTTTGAGAGCCGTTTCCTTTGGTGATTGGGGGTTCAGTTGGGGGAACTATGCGCCTCTTCTCAGACTAGCGAAAGAATTTCGGATTCCCGTAGTGGGATTAAGCCCCTCGCAGCCGTCAAGTCTTGCAGACCGGGATGTATTTGCGGCTAAAGTAATTGCTCACTGGGCTCAAAAGGAGCCCAGTGGTGTTGTGTTTTGCTTAATGGGTGACCTTCATCTGGCCAAGCATCACCTCCCGCATGCTCTGAAGTTGGAAATGGAGACGCGGGAACTTTCCAAAAAGCTCCTGGTTATTCACCAAAATCACGAGTGGCTTTACTGGAAAATGGTGAAGAAAAAAATGGAGCATCAAGCTGAAGTGGTGAAATTGAAAAAAGGGGTTTTTTGTGTGCTCAATACTCCCCCATGGCTCAAACTTCAAAGTCACTTGAAGTGGGTAGAGGTGCTTTCCAGCAGTGAGGGGGTAGAAAGAAAAATGCTCTGGCGAGAGCAATTAGCAGAGCTCGGGGAGCCTCTAGACCATACTCAAGAAATTATGGACGTGATTGAGGCCATGAAAAAGTTTTTGGGGCTAAAAGAGAGTTTTGAAGAGGATTATAGAAACCTTGAGGTTTTCGGTCCGCATGATTTCGGCTTTTTACAGAAAATGGTGAAAACTGGAGATTATCAGCCGCAAGAAATCAGAATTCTGTCAAGAGGTCTTAAAGAGTTTCAAAGCCAGTTCTTTTACCGGGGGCAGAAATTCTATCTGGGAAATTTAAAAATAAACCATGTAGCTAGTTTGTCAGCCCAGTTTATACACTCTAAGTTAAGTGGTTTTCGGGGAGTTTTTGAAGTTCCCAGCAGGGACTTTTATGCTTTTGTTTGGGTAGAAGCACTCGGATTTTTCGGTTCCAAAATTATCAATCCAAAAAGAAAGTGCCACGGCTCTTTAGACTTTGAAGCTGCTTTCCATGCTCCCGAAAAGCACTTATCTGCAACCTCAAAAGCCCTTCAATTAGCCCACACGCATGTTTTAGCCGAGAGGAATTACTTTCGAAAGCGAGGTACCCCGCCTTTGCCCTACTTTTTAAAGTGGGCAAACCCCTCTCTTGTTGACGTAATCTTGATCCACAAAGTGGCAAAACTCTTAGGAAAACTCCTCGGGGAAGGTATTTACTCGCTTTTCTTACAAAAAGAACTCCCTCCTGCGGTTTTGATGAAGTTATTCAGCACTAATTTCGAGCAGGGAGCCCAAGAACTCTATCTCAAGTGGGCTCAGAAACTGGACAAAGAGCACCAGCGCACGTTCTCATTTAAAGATAAACTTTAAAAAAGTGAATGCTATTCACTGTTTCCTTTGCTTGACAGCCCCCCGCCTCAGTGTAGGATTTTGCCCCTATGAACCTGGAGCAAAAGTTTCAAAAGTTACAAAAACAAAACGCTGAGGCCGAATTAGGCGGAGGCCTTGAGCGAGTCCAACAACAACATGAAAAAGGGAAAATGACCGCCCGCGAGCGGCTTCAGTTCTTTTTGGATGAAGGAAGTTTTGTCGAATTAGATAAGTTCGTTACCCACCGGTGTACCGATTTTGGGATGGGTGAAAAACAGATCTTGGGAGACGGGGTAGTTACTGGTTATGGGACGGTCTCCGGCCGTCATGTCTATGTTTTTGCCCAAGACTTCACGGTTTTTGGCGGGTCTCTCTCGGCGACTCACGCTAAAAAGATTTGTAAAGTTTTAGACCTCGCGCTGAAGAATGGTCGGCCAGTCATAGGGCTTTGCGATTCTGGTGGTGCTCGTATTCAAGAAGGCGTTGAGTCGCTGGCTGGATACGCTGAAATTTTTTATCGAAACACGCAAGCTTCTGGGGTAGTGCCTCAGATTTCAGTAATTATGGGGCCTTGTGCGGGAGGTGCCGTTTACAGTCCCGGTCTCACCGATTTTATCTTCATGGTGAAGAAATCCAGTTACATGTTCTTAACAGGGCCTGATGTTATCAAAACTGTGACTCACGAAGATGTAACCATGGAAGAGCTAGGAGGGGCAGTCACGCACTCCACTAAAAGCGGCGTTTGTCACATGGCCAGCGATGACGAGAAAAGCTGTCTCTTACTGGTGCGAGAACTCCTCACTTATTTGCCATCTAATAACGTGGATGAAGTCCCGAAAATCAAAACTTCAGATCCCGTTCAAAGAACCGAACCCAGATTGAGAACTCTTATACCAGAAAACTCAAAACAAGCTTATGACATGAAAGAGGTTCTTGAAGCGGTTCTGGATGATAATTATTTCTTGGAAATTCAAAAGGATTTTGCGCCCAACCTTCTAATAGGTTTTGGAAGTCTCGGGGGTAAGAGCGTTGGGATTGTAGCCAATCAGCCAGCCGTTTTAGCTGGATGTTTAGACGTAAATGCTTCTGACAAAGCTGCTCGCTTTGTCAGATTCTGTGATGCGTTCAACATTCCTATTATTACCTTTGTAGATGTTCCTGGTTTCTTGCCTGGAACAGAGCAAGAGTACGGCGGGATTATTCGCCACGGAGCTAAATTGCTCTATGCATACTCTGAAGCCACTGTTCCCAAAATCACAGTGATTGCGAGAAAAGCTTATGGCGGAGCTTATTGTGTGATGGCTTCGAAACAGCTACGTGCCGATATTAATTTCACTTATCCCACGGGAGAAATTGCTGTCATGGGTCCTGAAGGAGCTGTAGCTATCGTTTTCAGAAACGAACTTCAAAAATCGGCGGATGCAGTTTCTGAAAAAAATCGTCTGATTCAGGAATACACCGATACTTTTGCAACTCCTTATAAAGCTGCAGAGTTAGGGTTTGTGGATGAAATCATTTTCCCTGAGCAAACTCGTTTAAAGTTGTCGCAAGCTTTAGAGATGCTTAAAAACAAACGGGATAGAATGCCTCCCAAAAAACACGGAAATATTCCCCTGTGAAACCACGAAGAATTCTTGTAGCTAACCGCGGTGAAATCGCTCTGAGAGTGATGAGAGCTTGCCGTGAAATGGGACACACACCGCTAGCTGTTTATTCCAAAGCGGATCGTTACTCATTGCACGTGGCCAAATCCGATGGGGCTTATTGTGTGGGCGAAGGTCCCTCTATTCACAGTTACTTAGATATCGACTCTGTTCTTAAAGCTGCAAAAGCACTAAAAGCTGATGCTATTCATCCGGGATACGGTTTTCTCTCCGAAAAAGCTGAGTTTGCTAAGGCGGTCGCCAAAGCGGGTTTGGTCTTTGTGGGTCCCTCCGCGGAAGCCATTGCTACCATGGGTGATAAAGTCATGGCGAGACAAACCATGGCGAAACTGGGGCATTTGCCTTTAGTCCCAGGAACTAAAGAGGGTTTGTCTGACGAAAATGAGGCATTTAAAGCTGCCAAGGAAATCGGATTTCCCGTCATGATTAAAGCTTTGGCGGGTGGTGGTGGTCGCGGAATGCGAGTGGTGAACTCGGAAAGTGAGTTTATCAATCTTTTTCGTCGGGCTTTTTCTGAGGCTCAAAAAGCTTTTGGTGATGGGCGTGTATACCTTGAAAAATATGTAACATCACCTCACCACATCGAAGTGCAAGTGATTGCGGATTCCCATGGGAACGCAGTTCATCTTTTCGAAAGAGAGTGCTCCGTACAACGACGACATCAGAAAATAATCGAAGAAAGTCCAAGTCCGTTTATTAGCCCAGATACGAGAAAAAAATTATGTGAGGCTGCAGTACGAGCCGTTAAGGATATCGGTTACGTAAATGCCGGAACCATTGAGATGCTTGTTGATGAGAACCAAAATTTTTATTTCATGGAAATGAATACTCGTTTACAGGTTGAGCATCCAGTTACGGAGTGGACTACTGGCAGAGATCTGGTGAAAGAACAGTTGAGAGTCGCATTTGGTGAAAAGTTATCGTTTGCTCAAGATGATATAAAGCAAAACGGACATGCGATGGAGTTTCGAATTTGCGCCGAAGATCCTGAAAAGTTTTTACCTCAAGCTGGAAAAGTAACTGGGGTAAGTTTTCCAGGGGGAATTGGGGTTCGAGTAGATTCTCATCTTTACCGCGGCTATGAAATCCCGGTGTTCTACGATTCCATGATTGCCAAATTGACCGTTTGGGGACGCGACCGAATGGAAGCTATTAACCGCGGCAAAGCTGCTCTTATGGATACCGTCATGAATGGTGTAAAAACAAACATTCCGGTGCACCTCCAACTTTTGAATAACCCGAAATTTGTGATTGGAAATTATACTACCCGTTTGATTGGGGAGGATTTCCACTACGTTGATGCCAAACCAACGCCTGAAGACCTTAGAATGGCGCTAATCTCAGCTGCCGTTTGTGCTTATGGCCGAGAATACAAAGGTGGCGATAGAAGGAAAGAAGCCACTGAGAATTCATTTTGGAAACAAGTGGGGCGTGAGGAGGCTCTTCGATAATGCTTTTTTACATCCGATATCAAGAGCAAGAGTACAAAGTTCGAGTAGAGTCTCGCGATGAACAGCATTGGGTTAAGTTCGGTGATGAACCTGAACAACTTGTCGACATATCTTCATATGGAAATGATTACACGCTTTTGCATGAAAAGGGTGTTTTTAACGCGAATATTGTCGGTGATAAAACTGATTATACCGTGTGGCGTCCGGAAGGGAATTTGAACTTCTCTGTCGAGAGCGAATATCGCAGAATCGTCGGCTTGCTTCGGGGCCAGAACCTAGAAGTTGAGAACAATGTTTACGCCAAAATGCCCGGAAAAATCACCAAAATATCCACCGTTGTCGGAAACACTGTTGCTACCGGTGATTCGCTGATGGTAATGGAAGCCATGAAAATGGAAAATGAAATAAAGGCCCTTGTTGATGGCCGAGTGAAGAATGTTTGCGTAAAAGAAGGTCAAGCAGTCGAAACCGGAACTTTGCTTGTTGAAATCGATCCTCAATCTGACACTTAAGAAAATTAATTAGTAATAAAATCTGGAAAGCTCCATCGAGCAGAAATGTGCTTCGGTGTTTTCTCTTTATCAGGTGAGGTTTGATCGCATGGCACCAAGTGAACTGTGACCAGTCCGGGATGTTTAAGCTTCCAAAGATGTTCAATGTGCTCTGGTCCCCCAACGACACGCTCAAAAGTAAGCGATGAATTCTGAGATGAATTACATTGTTCAATCAAGATATCCGTGACCGAATTGGGGGATTTTTCGACCCAATCGTAAACGGCCAGTTGAGATTGTCGCCATTCCCACCATCGAAGTTCATGTGCTTTCCAGAGTACGGGGAGGAGCGAAAAAAATAATGCCAGCACTACAAGCCGCTTTTGAGATATCTGTTCAACCAGAGGAATCTCAAGCGAAATTACCAGTGACCAGAGGGTAAAAAAGCCAGGAAGAAAAAACCAACCCGGAGAAAAAAAACCGTGACCCAAGTGAGGCGCAACTAAAAGACTAATAAATGGAGTGAAATAACAGAACCGCCTTAAGCTTAAGTACCAGAGAGTTCCATTTCCACTGTAGGAATCAATCAAAAGAACCACCAAGGGCAAACATAGAGCTGCCCCAAAAAAGAAAATGGGTTTGAGTAAATGGGAAAAGCTTATTTGAGGCATGTAACCCGGATTCATAGGCACTAAGCCAAGTCGAAATATAAGATATGCTCCCATTAATACAAAATGGGGAATAAGCCACTTCCATCTGCGGTTGAAGGTGTTCTCTGCCAGAAGCTTCCCAATTAAAAAAAGAGGGAGAAAGGCACTTGATTCTTTAAATCCCAAAGCGAGTAAAAAACAAAAAAGGGACATGATTTGAGCCCACAAATTCGAATGGAAAAAAAGGAACACTGCTAAGGAAAGCAGAAAGACTTGAGGAATGTTCATCATTCCTTCGCCCATCCAAACTAAACTAGGCAAATAGAAAGCGATGCAACTTACCGAAAGTAAGGAAAATACATATCCCTTTTTTAATGATTGGGGGTGGGAGTAAAAAGTTCGGGTTCCAATAAAAATACTAGCTAGGATAAGAAACCATTGAAAAAACATCCAAAGGGAATGGTGATAGCCAAAGGCTTGATAACCTAACCATACCATTCCTTTAAATAATGGACGAAAGAACCAAATTCCTTTTTCCGTTGGTGAAAAATAGAGTTCATGAGACCAGAGAAAGCTCCAATCTTGGGGCAGAATAGTTACGCTATTTCCGAGCATGAGCCAATCATCGTGCCTAAAAAAAGTAAATTGACTCATCAAGACCAGACTGAGGGTAAGGATAAAAACGATTATTAGGAGAAGCCTTTGAACTGATGGCATAATTTTATTCAACCAGTGTACCTCAAAAATACAGGGCAGGATGACGCTACTGGTCTATTCTTGAGGGCTGGCAGCAAAAGTTATTTCTAGAAAATACCGATATCTAAGTTAGGAAAATTAGTTCCTCACTACACACAGCCAAGGAGTAGGCGTGTACGCACCTGCACGAAGAGAATTTTTTCATCCCACGTTTTTCAATGTCTATTTCCTTGTGGTCTTTGTGTTTTTATCAGGCAGTGTTGCTTACGTTTTACACCAAATTTTGTTCGATGGTGGAGGAGTAAACTACCTCTATCTGTTGATGCTCATTCAGATAACTCCGTTTCTAATCGCATTTGGTAAACAAAAGTATCATTTCATTACTTTTACCCTCTTTAACCATTTTGTTTGTTATTCGATACCCAAATACAATCAGTTGAAAAATATCTATAAAGTAGATGATTTGTTCCCTGAGGCAATTTCTTCTATAAAAGAGTTGATTATTTGCACGCTGATTATGGCAACCAGCTATCATTTTTTTCGGCTGTTTATTTTTTACTCCTTTGTTGAACGAGAAAAGTATCAACTTCTCTCTTTAAGCCGTTTGCAACTGACCGTTGTTTCCTTTTACGTGATTGGCGTTCCACTTTTTATTGATTATCTGCCTTCTTGGGCATTGATTTTCCATTTTGCAGCTGTAGCCGCTGACTTGGTTCTTTTGATGTGCTCTCATTCTCCAAAAAATGAATTAGTAAGCTCCTTTCTCAGAATTGGGGTATTCGTGTCAGCAGTTCTCTACTTTATTAAAACGGGAATGTTGACTATGGTGGGTAATCTAGCTGGTTATATATTTATTGCAGCATGTTTGAGACGCAATTACAAACTTCTCTTAATTCCTGCAATTCTTACCGTGTTGGGATCAGCGGTGCAGACAGTAAAATCTTCCTTTCGACAATTTATTTTTAATAATCCAACGGCGCAATACAGTGAGCGCTTTGAAGTTCTGGGAACTCTTCTTTATGAAAAGTTTCTTATCGAAGAGTCGATTGAGGAAACTGACGAAGACGCTGTAAGCTCGGGAACACGAGACGTAGGTGATTCGCTTCTGCATGGTTTTTCTCGATTAGGTGACGACTCCCTTGAGCGAGTGATGAGTTGGACACCCTCTTATGTGCCCTTCTGGAACGGGGCTTCTTATGAAAGTTTGCCGTATCTCTTTATTCCTCGATTTTTATGGAGCGATAAACCGAGTAGACATATTTGGAATCGATTTGGAAAAACTTACGGTTTTCTCAGTGATGATGACAACCAAACCTCCGTGGCTGTTAACTACTTTGCGGAGGCTTACATGAATTTCGGTTATATGGGAATGTACATCTGTGGAATCGTGATGGGCCTCATTATTTCAGCGGTTGAGCGATTGTCCTATTATTTTTTGAAGGGTTATTTTTATTTTGCTTTTATGGCATTTCTCATGCCAGTCATGTCTTATGCCACCGACTTGGGTAGTATTATTCAGTCGATTCTCATCGTCAGTTCTGTTTTATTTCTGTTTAGAAAACAATTTCTCAAAATGGCGCTTAAAGACGATTATTCCTAATCAAAGTGCCAATCAGTCCATGTTGCTTCATCCTCTGGAAGTGATCTTCCTTTTCTTGTGGTGATACGAAATAGAGTGCGTAAAAAGAAACTCCATATTTGACTACTACTGGAGCATAGCCGATTCGTTTGAGCTCAGTCATTCCACCAAAAAGTTCATCGTTAAGTCCTTGAAATCTGCGCTCCCATCTTGAAAGAGCCAAAAAAATATCCGAATCATTAATTTCTTCTAGTTCCCTATTTTCGATGAGATCGGTAACCAGAAAATCAAAAGCATAAACAATAGACGGTCTTTTTTCTGCAATTAACTCAGGTTTAAGTCGCTTAAAAATTAAGTAGGGAAGTTCATTTCGTCGAGTGGCTTTGGAAAAAAGTTTAGGTGGAGTACGCAACGGTGAGGAAGCAATATCGGAATTGGTAACCCCCAATAAGTCCAAGGTTTCTCGTTCGGCAAAATACATAATGGTAGCCAATTCAGAAGATGCAATTTGAGCAGTTGGAGAAGTAGTATTCTTTAAATGGGTTCCTAGCTGAGAGAGTTGCTGAAGTCGAAAATTGCTTTTACCTGTCTTTTTTTGATGGAGTCCTGACAAACTTTTCTTTGGTGTAAAAAGTACTTCGAAGGATTTAGAGATGCTTCCAAAGGGAAGTAAAGTCAGAATGATTAACAGAACAGCATTTAAAAGCTGAAAGTATGATTGTCTCTTAAAGACATCAGTTGAGCAGCTTTCAAATAAAGTGATAAACAAAATAAATCCAAAAAACGAAAAGGGAAATAAGTACCTTCCCCAAGCTGGAGGAAACCAATCTCCTCCTGAAAAGTAATAGGGCATACAAAAAATGAGGAGCAGCCCCCAGAGTTTGAATGCCAACCTAAGTTGCTCGTTATTTTGAACTCGTTGTTTCGGAAATATAAACCAATGCCAGATAAATATGACCGAAAGGCTGGCCAGGAGGTCCAGAAAAAGATTTCGAGCGCCAATAAGTGCGTAAAAGCCATTACCGATAGCTGATTTGTAGCGGACTGGTACAGGGAGATAATGACCAAAGTACCGTAATCTCCAGAGGGTAAGAAAAAAAGCAGGAATAAAGACACCAATTGAAATCAGTACGTGAAGAGATTTGTTGGGGGGAAATCGATTCGTTTTGAATGAGAAAACTAAGACAAGTAGAGTAAACCACAATCCTTCGATCCGAATTAGCGGTACTAAGGACAATAGAAACCAACCCGCCACTGGTTTTCTGTCAAAGAAAAGAAAGTTCAAACTCCATAAAAGAGAAGCAGTAAATAAAAGAACGGTAAAACCATTTCCCATGTTTAAGAGAAGGGGAGGGTAAACAACCAGTAAGGGATAGGCCCAAACTTCTGCACCTTTCACTTTGAGTTCAATAAGTAAACGTCTTGCTGCAGTCACGCAAAGCCAAGAGCCCAGGATTCCAAACGCAAAATTGGTCTCCAGCAGAGGCAGGCCTAGTTTTGCGAGCAGTCCCAAAACAAAAAAGGGAAGGAAATCAACAATCCCCTCGCTCTTTTCAAATCGGTTGAACGAAAAAATACCGTTTTCTGCCAGATGTTTTGAATGCCGAAGGAAAATGAAAAGTTCATCCCAAGGTTGAAAAATCAAAAACGCAGATAGAACCAATGTCAGGAAAGCGCCGCCGCTCGCTAACCGTTTCCATGCACCACTGGGTTGAAGAGAAAAACGATAAGAAGAAAAAAGGGTAAGCGCGAAAGCCGAGAGCAATCCAACTTGGAAAAAAATAGCCAAACCCCGCACGAGAAAAATTCCTGAGAAGAAAGAATCAAAAAGTCCGGGTAGTTCTTGTGCTGACTGAAAAAAATGAATCGTAGAAAACACAGCTTAGTTTAGCATGTTCTCAATATTCATGCGGATTTCCAGTCTGGTCGCGTCGCATTAAGTGGCCGTGAGAAAGGTAACGGAACTCTCTCTTTGTGCCGATAAGTGAGAGAGAACAGATACCTTTGTCCCATTTGATTTTAAGGGTGTGGAGCGAGTCATGAAAAAAATTGACCAAATTCTTGCTTTTGCTATGGAGAAGCGAGCCAGCGATATTCACTTTTCGGCAGAGGAACCGGTACGGTTTCGAATCGATGGAGACTTGGTAGGATTGCAAGATTCTCACACTTCGCCTGACGAAGTGAAAAAAATTGTTTTCGAAATTTTGAGCCCGGAAGAAAGAGAAAAACTTCTCAAAGAAAAAAATTTAGATAAAAGTTATTACGTACCTTCTATCGGTCAGTTTCGTGTGAACGTCTTCATGAATCGTAAGGGGATTGCCGCGGTTCTTCGTACCATCCCTGTAAAAATTCCAAGCATGGAGGATTTGAGACTTCCTGAGGTTATTCGAAAAATAGCAGATAAGCCGAAAGGTCTCATTCTAGTAACGGGTCCTACTGGTTCCGGAAAGTCGACAACTTTAGCAGCGATTATTGACTACATTAATACTACTTTCCCCGGTCATATCCTGACCGTGGAAGATCCGATTGAGTTTGTCCACCAATCCAAAAAAAGTTTAGTGAATCAAAGAGACATCGGCCATTCATGCAACACTTTCCAAGATGCATTGAAATATGCCCTGAGAGAAGATCCCGATGTCATTCTGATTGGTGAGCTTCGAGATCTGGAAACGATTTCATTAGCCCTTACGGCTGCTGAGACCGGCCACTTGGTATTTGGAACACTCCATACTCGGGGTGCTGCAGCTTCCATTGACCGTATGATTGATTCGTTCCCCGAGGGACAGCAAGCGATGATCAGAACTATGATCGCTGAATCCCTTCTTGCAGTAATTAGCCAAGCTCTAATCAAACGAGCTGACGGACAAGGCCGAGTAGCTGCTTATGAAATCATGGTAGTAAACAGTGCGATTTCTAACATGATTCGGGAAGGCAAAGTCTTCCAGATGGAAGGTGTTATTCAAACGGGTAAAAAAGACGGTATGATTTTGATGGAACAAAGTCTTTTAAATCTCGTTGCCGAAGGTATTGTCACCAAAGAAGAAGCTGCCCCCTATTTAAAAAAGACGGGAACAGACACTAATAGCGCCCCAACGACTAAACCTGTTTCCGCTGCACCTATACCACCTAAACCCAATCTAGTGCCCCCTCCCAAGTCGGCTGTTCCTCCTGTGATGCCCCCTCCTCCTATTCCCGGGCCTTCCTTGCCTTCAGCCGTAAAACCTCCAGTTCCTCCTAAGTTGACAGTACCTCCCGTACCCCCCGTTTTAAATGCTTCACCGATGATGCCTCCCAAAGTAAGCACACCTCCCGTAATGCAAGCTCCTGTCCTAGCGGAAAAGCCCCAAAATAAAGGGGCATCTGAGCCGTCCGAGGAAGAGGCTCTAGCCAGTCTTTTTGGAGCTGACGATGGAGAAGAACAAGTCTTCTTTTCATCCACTCCCAAAGATATTTCTCCCGATGGAGACCAGCTGGATGAGTCGACCGGTCTAGAAAGCCCCTCCTCTTTAAAAAAGAAGGCAGGTTAGCTTATTTTGGGGTTCTCACGCCTTACCGATTGACGCCCCACACCTTAATTGATTGAATCTATTCATGAAGCATCAAGCCATTGACCCTAAACAACTGAGCCCCCAAGGGCTTTCTCAATTTATTGACCATACGTTATTGCGTCCTGAGGCTACCGAAGCCGAAATTAAAAAGGTCTGCGCTGAGGCGATTGAACATAAATTTAAGACGGTTTGTGTTGAGTTGAAGTGGCTTCCCTGTGCGGTAGCGGCTCTTAAAGGTTCCAGCGTGCTTCCGATTGCGGTTATCTGTTTTCCCGCTGGTACCGCCCCCACGAAAGAGAAAGTGGAAATGACCCAATCTGCTATCAAAATAGGAGCTCAAGAAATTGATATGGTCCTGAATCGGATTTGGCTCAAAAATCACGAATATGATCGAGTCCTCAATGATATCCAGCAAGTAGTAAAAGCAGCGGGCCAAGCCCCGGTAAAAGTAATTTTGGAAACGAGTGAACTTTCTCTTGAGGAAAAGGCTATTGCTTGTGCCCTTGCCAAAGTAGCAGGTGCTGCATTTGTAAAAACCTCAACTGGCTTCTCAAAAGCCGGGGCCACCGTTGAGGACGTCCAATTGATGCGTGACCTTGTTGGAGCAGAAATGGGAGTAAAAGCTTCGGGGGGAGTGCGCTCCTACGAAGATGCCATCAAAATGATTACGGCTGGGGCTAACCGTTTAGGAACTTCTGCTTCAGTCGCGATTGTCAAAGGAGCTCCAGCAGCCAGCGGAGGTTATTAAAATGGCTTCTCCGAAAACATTTAAAAGATTTATTTGTCTTGTTGCTGATGGTCTCGGAGTGGGTGAAGCACCCGACGCTTCGTTTTACGGGGATCAGGGTTCCAATACCTTGGCGCATGTTGCTGAGAAGGTTGGGGGGTTGAAATTAAAAAATTTAGAAAAATTAGGATTGGGTAATTTGGGGACTTTTCCTGGGATTTCTCCAGTCAAAAATCCTTTGGCTCTCGTGTCTCGACTTGCAGAAAAGAGTGTCGGAAAAGATACGACTTCTGGTCATTGGGAAATTGCTGGAGTAGTTACCCAAAAAGCTTTTTCCGTTTTTCCGCAGGGCTTTCCTCCAGAGTTAGTGAAGAGTTTTGTTGAAGCTGCTGGTTTGCCCGGTGTGTTGGGAAATTGTCATGCCAGCGGGACTGAGATCATTTCTCGGTTGGGAGAAGAGCACTTAAAGACGGGAAAACCGATTCTTTATACTTCTGCTGATTCTGTATTTCAGATTGCTGCTCACGAAAAATCTTTTGGTTTGCAGCGACTTTATGAAATTTGCGAAATTGCACGAAGTATTACAATTCCCTACCAAATTGGCCGAGTAATAGCTCGCCCTTTTTTAGGAGATAATCCGAGCGAATTTAAAAGAACTGAAAACCGAAGAGACTATTCTTTGGTTCCCGAAAAAAATTGTTTAGATGTGCTTACCGAATCAGGCATTCAAGTTGTTAGTGTTGGCAAAATTGATGATATTTTTGCCCACCGAGGGATTAGTTGCGGAAGTCACACGGGAAATAATCGGGATAGTCTTAAAGCAACTCTGGATTTTCTTCAGAAAACTAAAAATGAAAAAGCTTTTATTTTTGTGAATTTGGTAGACTTTGACATGTTGTATGGCCATCGGAGAGATCCTATCGGATACGCGAAAGCTCTGGTGGAGATGGATGAGTTTTATCCTAAACTCATTGGAGAACTCACTCCACAAGATTGTCTCATATTAACGGCTGATCATGGCTGTGACCCGACTTTTAGGGGGAGTGACCATACTCGAGAGTATGTCCCACTCGTTGCTTACACGCCCGGCGTGCCTGGACAAAGGTTAGACGATCGCTCATCATTTTCTGACATAGGTGCCACTGTGCTTGACGGTTTGAAAGTGTCTGCACCGCTTCTGCCAGGTCTTGGAAAAAGTTTTCTATGCGACCTACAGACATAATATCCAAGAAAAAAAACGGCGGCGAGCACTCCCCAGAAGAGTTATCTTTTTTTCTTAATTCATTTCTGCAGGGCTCCGTCACAGATTATCAAATGGCTGCTTGGTTGATGGCTGTCTGTTTCAAAGGAATGACCGTAAACGAGACGTTGGAATGGACGCAATTAATGTGGAAATCTGGAACTACCTTTGAACGGTCTCATCGGAATGATTTTTGGGTGGATAAGCACAGTACAGGGGGAGTGGGAGATAAGCCGTCTCTTTTACTTGTGCCGATTGTTGCTGCGGTTACGGAGAGATTATTCGGCAAAGGGAAAGTGAAGCTTCCCATGGTGTCGGGACGTGGATTGGGGCACACCGGGGGAACCTTAGATAAATTGGAATCTGTTGGTGGTTTTTCTTCTAAAATAAAATTGTCAGACGCTTTGAAGTTGCTTCAAAAAAACGGATTTTTCATGATTGGACAGACAGAGGAAATTGCTCCTGCTGATCGCAGAATTTATGCACTCCGGGATGTTACATCGACAGTCGACAGTATTCCCTTGATTGTATCCAGTATCATGAGCAAAAAATTATCGGAAAATCTGGATGGTCTTTTGTTTGATGTAAAAGTAGGTTCTGGAGCATTTATGAAGGACCGTGAACAGGCTTTGGCGCTTGCTCGGGCGTTGGTATCAGTGGCAAAAGCCAACCGCATCGATGCAGTTGCGCATCTGACTAGGATGGACGAACCCATTGGAAGGAATGTCGGAAATTTCCTGGAAATAGAAGAATGCTGGGATTTTCTTCATGGGAACCAGGAACCAGGATTAAAAGAACTGATTCTTGAAATGGCAGCTGAGATGGTTTTCCTCTCTTCTCGAAGACAAATCCCCATAGAAACTTGCAGAAAGGAGTGTGCTGAAGAGTTGAGTAGCAGTCGAGCTCGCGCTCATTTTCAGAACATGTTTGAAAGTCAGGGGGGGCAGTGGGATGAGTTTACCAAAAACTTTAAAAGACCACCGATAGGTTACAAAAAAGTTTTAATTACGGCCTCACAAGCGGGATATCTAAGTCAGTGTGAAGCTTTGAAAGTGGGTCTATTGTTAAATCAAATAGGAGGCGGAAGAAATGGGGTCACTGACTCAATAGATCCTTGGGTTGGGTTTGTGTTTGAAAAAAAAGTAGGAGATCGCATTGAAAAAGGAGACACGTTAGTCACTTGTATTCTAAGAGACAGTCTTTCTGAAAAAACTGTCAAAGATGCCTTCGAGAGTATCTTGTTAGTGAACGATCGTAAGCCTCGAGTAGATCCTTTTCTTTTGGAGAAAGTTGCATGATGCAAAAACTGGAAGAAGCAAAACACCACATTCTGAGAAAATGTCCTGATTTTCCTGGCATGTTAATTGTTTTAGGAAGTGGGCTGGGAAGTTTATTGGATGATTTGAAACTTGAGGTGGAAATTCCTTTTAACGAAATCCCTCACTTCAAAAAAGCGACTGTTCCTGGACACTCGGGGAGATTAGTCATTGGAACTTTGGGTAAAATCAGGGTTAGCTGTTTGCAGGGGCGATTGCATTATTATGAGGGATATAGCATGGCCGAAGTTGTATTTCCTTTTCGTGTCCTTGCTCTTTGTGGTGCCGAAACATTTTTGTTAACTAATGCTGCAGGCGGAGTGCACTCCGATATGAATCCTGGAGACCTTCTCTTAATCAAAGATCACATCAACTGTATGGGGGACAACCCTTTGATCGGTGCTAACGAAGAAACTTTGGGAGCTCGATTTCCGGATATGACGCAAGTTTACGATTCCCATTTGCGCGAGTCGATGAAGAAAGTAGCTCAAGAAAATGGCATCGCTCTGAGAGAGGGAGTGTATGCTGGGGTCCATGGCCCTTCTTATGAAACACCAGCTGAAGTGAAAATGCTTAAAATGGTAGGCGCTGATGTAATTGGAATGTCCACAATTCCCGAAGCTATTGCGTTAAAGCATATGGGTAAAAAAGTAGTCGCTGTTTCTTGTGTTACCAATTTAGCATCCGGGGTTATTCCTGGAACGTTAGATCATGCTGAAGTTCTCGAAACAGCAAAGAAGGTTCAAAAATCGTTTGCGTTCCTTGTGAAGGAGTTTGTTCATGTCGTCCGTACTTAAGTCACATCCTATTCAGCCTATTAAACAGCTTGATTCCAGGACGCTAGGCCTAGTGAAAGCAGCGAAGATGGCCCGGAAGAAAGCCTATGCTCCCTATTCCCAGTATTTAGTGGGGTGTGCACTCCAAGATGGCCGAGGGAAAATATTCACAGGCTGTAATGTTGAAAATGCGTCGTATCCAGCTGGTTTGTGTGCAGAAAGAACGGCTATTGTAAAAATGGTCTCCGAGGGGGGAGCGAAGATTCAGCACTTGGTTCTAGTCGCTTCTTCAGCGGAGCCAGTATTGCCTTGTGGGATGTGTCTACAAGTTATTCAAGAGTTTGGGCCCAACTGCACAGTAACGTCAGTAAATCCGCAGGGAACTCATTTTCGGCAGTTTAAGTTTCCTCAACTTTTCCCATTTGCTTTTACTCCGGAAAAATTAAAAGGATGAAAACTCGAACGGATTTAATTGTATGGGGTGGAACTGCTCTCACGATGGACGATAATCTTCGGATTGTTGAGCACGCAGTAATTAAGATAGGTCAGGGCAAAATTCAGGAAATTTCCTCCAAAAAAGGTTTTCGACCCCCAGCAGGCGTCAAGAATCTTGATGCATCAAACTGTTTGCTCCTTCCTGGCCTAGTCAACGGCCATACTCACACTGGTATGAGCTTATTGAGGGGCATTGCAGATGACCTTCCACTTTATGAATGGCTCAATCACCACATTTTTCCTCTAGAGCGGGCTCTGGGAAAAAAAGATTTTGTAGCCCTTGGAACTGAATTGGCCTGTTTGGAAATGCTCCGGTCGGGAACAACTACTTTCAACGATATGTATTATTTTGAAGAAGCAGCCGCAGAAGCTGCTCATCGAATGGGAATAAGGGCGATATGTGGCCAAACCCATCTTGAAATTAGCGGAGTTGAAAAGTCGAGTGAGGTTTTTAAGAAGTTTGATTTGTTTTTTAAAACTGTGAGCAAGTTTCCCAGAGTTCAGGGCGCGTTAGCTCCACATTCTATTTATGGGCTTTCAGAGAGTTTGTGGAAGGAAATGATAGCTTATGCTGAGAGAAACGATTTGTTGATTCATACGCATTTAGCGGAAACCCCGAAAGAGTGCCACGAGATCATCAAACAAAGAGGCGTGAGCCCAGTGAAATGGTTTGAGTCTATTGGGCTTTGGGATCAAAAAGTTATTTGTGCGCATGCGGTCGAACTCAGCGACGATGACATAAAGCTCCTGGGGAGAAACCAGGTAGGTATTGTTTTTAATCCTGAAAGTAATCTCAAGCTGGGAAATGGGATTTGCCCAGTAGTAGAGTTGCGAGCTCAAGGGGCGGTTTTATCGTTTGGTACCGATAGCACAGCTAGCAATAATAATTTAGACCTTTTGCAAGAAGTGGACACTGGAACAAAAATTCAGGCCTTTAAATACGGAGTGGGGAAATTAAGTGCCGTTGAAAGCGTCAAAATGTTGACGATTGAAGGAGCCCGAGCCCTTCACTTGGAGAAATTAATCGGCTCATTAGAAATGGGAAAAGAAGCGGACATCATTGCAGTAAGTCTCAAAGGACCGCATTGTTTTCCGCTCTACGACCCTTATTCCCATCTGGTTTATAGTGCAACCGGTGCTGATGTTTTGCATACCCTTGTGGGTGGAAAAATATTAATGAAAAACAGGAAAATGATGTTGTGCGATGAAAACGACATACTGAATCGAGCGCAAAAGTGGGGTCTTAAAATTGCACGACTTAACGCTAAGTTTCAAAAAGCCTAGGCGCGTTTGACTATTTTTTTCAATCCTGTGAAAATAGTAAATAAGAAGGTGAGTCTCGCACCTTTTTGTACCTGTTCTTAAAGTTCCCACTCAAAATCAAAATTGGATTCTGAATTCCAAAAAAGGAGCATCCATGTCTTCTTCAGCGATGGATATCAAAAATTTTATCGGTAGCTTACAGGATCTAGACCGCTATAAAAAAATTAAGTGGGAAGGTACCTTTCAGCAATATATTGAAATGGTAAAAGAACGTCCGGAAATAACTCGAAATGCCTTTCAACGACTCTACGATTGCATAAGTCATTTCGGGACAGAGGAATACGTCGAGTTTAAAAAGAAGATAACTTCCTACAATTTCTTTAAGGATCCCATCGAAAACGGAAAAGATGCGGTGTTTGGGATTGATGTCCATCTCCAGAAGCTGGTCAACACGCTAAAAGCAGCTTCCCAGTCCTATGGCCCCGAAAAGCGGGTTATTTTGCTTCATGGTCCTGTAGGAAGTGCCAAAAGCACCATCGCTCGAATGCTTAAAAAGGGAGTGGAATGGTACGCACAAACCGACGAAGGAGCCATGTACACATTCCGATTTCGAATTGAGAACGAAGCTCTCTCTCGAGAGGTACTGAATGGACAACAAGAATTCAGTAGTCCAATGAATGAGGATCCCCTTAAGTTAATCCCACAAGAATTTAGGAAGAAATTTGCAGAGGAAATAAATCGCGGAAGGAAAGAAGGGCATCGAGTAGTCATTGATGGAGACTTATCTCCTCCAATGCAATTTATCTACGATCGACTGATGCAACACTATAGTGGTGATTGGACTAAAGTAGTCGATCATGTGATCGTTACTCGTCTTATTCTTTCTGAAAAAAATCGAATTGGTATTGGAACCTTCCAGCCAAAAGATGAAAAGAATCAAGACTCAACAGAGCTTACGGGAGACATCAATTACCGAAAAATCGCAGAATATGGCTCTGATTCGGACCCTCGAGCTTTTAATTTTGATGGTGAATTCAACGTCGCCAATCGGGGAATTTTGGAATTCATTGAAGTGCTTAAATTAGATGTGGCGTTTCTCTATGATCTGTTGGGGGCCTCGCAGGAACACAAAATTAAACCCAAAAAATTCCCACAGATGGACATCGATGAAGTGATTATTGGACACACGAACGAGCCTGAATATCGAAAGTTGCAGAACAACGAATTCATGGAAGCACTTCGAGATCGTACAGTGAAAATTGACATACCTTACTGCACTAAACTTGCTGAAGAAGTCAGAATCTATCGTAAGGACTTCAACCCAAGAAAAATTAAAGCGAGTATTGCACCACACACACTTGAAATGGCGAGCATGTGGGCCGTACTGACTCGCTTAGAGGCACCCAAAAAACATAATCTATCCCTCTTACAGAAACTCAAGCTATACAATGGAAAGACTCTTCCCGGCTTCACCGAGGACAACGTTCGTGAGCTGAGAAAAGAGACAGTGAGAGAAGGAATGGAAGGGATTTCTCCAAGATACATCCAGGATAAAATCTCCAACGCACTTGTGAACACGAAAGACGGTGCTGTTGCTTCATTGAATCCCTTTATGGTCCTCAATGAACTCGAATCGGGACTACGACATCATTCTCTTATTTCGTCTGAGGACAAACGCAAACACTATCGTGAGTTGTTAGCAGTAGTGAGACAGGAATACGAAGATGTTGTTAAAAGTGAAGTGCAGCGGGCTATATCAGCAGATGAGGAAGCAATGGCTCGTTTGTGTGGCAACTATATCGATAACGTGAAGGCCTATACTCAGAGAGAGCGAGTAAAGAACAAATTTACTGGCCAAGATGAGGAGCCCGATGAGAGACTCATGCGTTCTGTCGAAGAGAAAATAGATATCCCCGATAGTCGCAAGGATGATTTCCGACGTGAGATCATGAATTACATCGGGGCCTTGGCACTCGAAGGTCGTCAGTTCGATTACAAAACCAATGAACGACTTCACAAAGCCCTGGAATTAAAATTGTTTGAAGATCAAAAAGACACAATCAAACTGACAAGTTTAGTGTCGAATGTCGTTGATGCGAACACGCAAGCCAAAATAGATATTGTTAAAGCAAGACTTATAAAAAACTATGGGTATGACGAAGTGAGCGCTACGGATGTCTTAAATTTCGTAGCATCGATTTTTGCAAGAGGCGATGTAAAGAGAAAATAGACAATTTTAAGGTACCTCTCGAGGTCCAATGAGGAGTGGTCCATCTTATGATTACCGGAATTAAACGGGATCACCAGCGGTTCAAGCAGATCGTTAAGGGAAAGATTAAGCAGAATCTTAAGAAGTATATAACCCAAGGCGAAATCGTTGGTCGCCAAGGCAAGGACTATGTAAGCATTCCCGTCCACCAAATTGATCTTCCCCATTTCCGATTTGGAAAGAAGCAAGCGGGTGGAGTTGGTTCAGGTGATGGTTCGGCCGGTACCCCCTTAGGAAATGATGGTCAAGAAGGGTCACAGAAAGCGGGAAGCGGTGAAGGTGAGCATTCGCTCGAAGTGGAAGTCACGCTTCAGGAGTTGGCGGATATGCTTGCTCAGGAGCTTGAACTTCCTAGAATTACACCAAAGGGGCAAGGGAGTCTTTCATCGCAAAAAAATAAATATACCGGAATCCGTCAGATTGGGCCCAACAGCCTCCGGCACTTAAAACGAACATACCGTGAGGCTTTGAAAAGGCAAATTATCGCAGGTCACTACGATCCTAAAAATCCTGTCATCATACCCATAAAGAGAGATTTTAGATTTCGTTCCTGGAAAAACATTACTCAACCCCAGAATAACGCAGTCATTATTTATATGATGGATGTCTCGGGTAGCATGGGTGATGAACAGAAAGAAATAGTACGAACTGAATCTTTCTGGATAGATACTTGGATCCGTTCTCAATACAAAGATATAAGCATTCGTTACATTATTCACGATGCGACAGCTAGAGAAGTGGATCAAGGAACTTTTTACCACACGAGAGAGAGCGGAGGCACTCTGATTAGTTCAGCTTATAAGACTTGCTTAGAGTTGATTCAAAAAGAATATCCTCCTGACGACTGGAACATTTACGCTTTTCACTTTAGTGACGGAGATAACTGGTCAGCGGAAGACACCAAAATTTGTGTGGACCTCCTGAAAACTGATGTGCTACCGAAAGTAAACCTGTTTTGCTACGGACAAGTGGAAAGTCGCTATGGAAGCGGTCAATTTATCAAGGATTTACTGGAGCACTTTAAAGAAGATGAAAAATTAATTACTTCAAAGATCGAGAATAAAGAAGCGATTCATCGATCGTTGAAGGAGTTTCTCGGAAGGGGAAAATGAGGCATATTCTTCCACCCGAATTGCATAAAGCCCATCAAGAAATCCGAGAAATAGCACGTGGCTATGGCTTGGATACTTTCGATATCATATTTGAGTTGGTTGATTATGACGAAATTAACGAAGTAGCGGCTCTCGGAGGGTATCCGACTCGCTATCCGCATTGGCGTTTTGGGATGGAGTACGACTATCTCAACAAGACCTATACTTACGGTCTTCAGAAAATATATGAATTAGTAATAAATAACGACCCTTGCTACGCCTATTTGCAAACTGGGAATGCGATCGTCGATCAGAAGCTTGTTATGGCCCATGTTTACGGGCACTGTGACTTTTTCAAGAACAATATGTGGTTCGCTAAGACAAACCGTAAAATGTTGGATGAAATGGCCAACCATGCAACAAAAATTCGAGAATACCAAGATGTGTTAGGGGTCGAAGTAGTTGAGGATTTTATTGATCGCTGCTTGTCTATAGATAACTTAATTGATCAGTATTCAGTTTTTCAGCAGCAAGCAAACACCCAGAGTCCAAGTCTCTTGCAAAGCCCTGCAACTAGCGCAGCAGCAAGTGGGGTTAAAAGATTTGAGACCAAAGACTATTTAGAAAGTTTCGTAAATCCTCGGTCTTTTATTGATGAACAGGAGAAAAAAATACGGGAGAGCCAGGAAAAAGCTAGAAAATTTCCCTTGAGGCCTGAAAGGGATGTGTTGGCTTTTTTGATTAACTATGCGCCACTAGAAAATTGGCAAAGAGAGATTTTATCCATTATTAGAGAAGAAGCGTATTATTTTGCTCCCCAAGCGGCTACCAAAATCATGAATGAAGGCTGGGCTAGCTATTGGCACTCCACCATAATGACTCAACATGTGTTGAAAGACTCTGAAGTAATTGACTACGCGGACCACCATAGTGGCACCGTGAGCACTCGACCAGGTCAGCTAAATCCCTACAAGCTAGGCATTGAGCTCTTTAGGGATATTGAAGACCGGTGGAACAAAGGAAGATTTGGAAAGGAATATGATGAGTGTGACGATGTAACTCGAAAGAGGCAGTGGGATCAAAAACTGGGTTTGGGTCGACAAAAAGTATTTGAGGTCCGGAAGCTGCATAATGATGTTACGTTTATCGACAGTTTTATGAATGAGGAATTTTGTGAGCAGCAGAAACTCTTCACCTATGGATTCAATAGAAGAACCGGACAATATGAGATTATCGATCGCGATTGGAAAAAAGTGAAGAATCAGTTGCTCTTCTCACTTTCGAATTTTGGACAACCAGTTATTCTCGTTGAGGATGGAAATTACCAAAACCGAGGTGAGTTATTACTGGTTCATCAGCACGAAGGTTTAGATCTTGAATATGACAAAGGGGTAGAAACCCTAAAAAATATTCAGGCGGTGTGGGGTAGGCCAGTTCATGTAATGACTAAGTATAACTCGCAAAACAAGCTGTTAAGTTTTGATGGAAAAGAAGTTCATGAGAAAGATGCTTAAAAGCATCAGAAGAGGAAGCTATGAAAAATGCGCAATCTCCAACTTCTGTGGATAACCGAACTGAAGCCAACAACAAGAAAATCATTTTTGCTGATTTTTCCTGTGCTAAATTTGGAACGCTTCGCCAATGGCTTAATAAAGAGAATATCGTAAGTTATGAAGCAACTGACCCTACCGCATTTCTAGAAAAAGTGAGTGAGGAGCAGTTTGAGCTTTGCACAGTTAATCTTTTACTAGGCGGCATTGGCCCTTTTGAGTTGATCCGGAAAGTAAAAGAAAGGTCACTCAATAAGGAGATAAAAATCGTCGTAGTATCTCGACAGGTTCATAAAGTGAATATTCAGAATACGATAGCAGCAGGGGCCCATGATTTCGTGGCGGAACCCTTTGAAAATGAAGTGTTGCTGAACCGGATTTTGTATCATTTGAGCCCCCAGAAAACAGTAGATATCAGTCAGTATGAGGCTATTCCGCTTTCTGATCCTAGCCAGTGGAACTTCGTGAACTTGAGTGTAGAAGTAAGTGAAATGCTCAGTCGAATTGAGCGGGGCAGAGAGCATCAGGTGTTTCACGAAGCGCTCAAAAAGGTTAGTGATCTTACCGATTCAAATCGGACTTCTCTTATTATTGCTGAGCCTGAAACCGGGACAGGAGTGGTATTAGCTAGCAGTGACGACCCCAAGTTTTTTGATTTCCCGGTTCGTCTGGCTAACTACCCAGAAATTCAACACGTCATTTACTCTGAAAAGTTTGTGTTAATACCCGATGTAAGCTCAAGTGCTCTCACCCGAGATATTAGTAAATCGGTAAAAAGTATTCCCATCGGCTCTTTGATGGTGTTTCCAGTGCGGTACCAAAACGAGGTTATTGGGGTATTAACCATTCGTCGGCCTCGGGCCAGTGAACTACCGAGTAATGAAACCCTCAGATTACTGCAAAGCCTTGCCAATAACATGGCTGCACAGTCCAATATTAAACTGCTGCTCCGCAAAATTTACAGGGATCAAAAGGTTCAAAACGGATAATCATCAAAAAAAGGGCAGCTTACCCCTAGACGAAAGCGGGGGCCGCAGCTATCCTCGTAAACTTATTTGTTACGATATTTCTGGGAGGCCAGATGTCAGGATCCTATGAATTCGACGATGTAATCGTTGGATGGGAAAATCATCCTTTTTATACTTCCGTGCTTCAAGTGATGGAGAAGGCGGGCCGAGCCATTCAACTAGATCCCAATGTCTACAACCGGCTCTCTAAGCCTAAACGAGTCCTTTATGTATCTGTTCCCGTTCGCATGGACGACGGGAGTATCCAAGTGTTTGATGGGTTTCGAGTCCAGCACAATACGACTTTAGGACCAGCCAAAGGTGGAATTCGATATCACGTAGACGTGAACTTGGCAGAGACGTCTGCTCTGGCGATGCTCATGACCTTAAAAAACTCTCTCGTTGGGTTACCCTTAGGAGGGGCTAAGGGGGGGATCCGCTGTGATCCCAATAAGATGTCTCGTCGCGAAAAACAAGCACTCACTCGCCGTTATACTTCCGAAATTTTCATGTTAATTGGGCCCGATAAAGATATTCCTGCTCCTGACATTGGTACCGATGCTCAAACCATGGCTTGGCTGATGGATACTTATAGCTCGCAAGTAGGTCATGTGGTTCCTGGGGTCGTAACTGGAAAACCGATTGAAATTGG
The DNA here is from genome assembly GCA_009927165.1 of Pseudomonadota bacterium. Taxonomy (GTDB): domain Bacteria; phylum Bdellovibrionota; class FAC87; order UBA2466; family UBA2466; genus RFNO01. Next base: position 46,207 of record RFNO01000113.1, on the reverse strand, counting down.
GGGTTCCTTAGGGCGGGTGGATGCTACTGGGCGTGGGGTGGTTTACAACATTATCGAAGCAGCAAAGCGACTGCGACTGGACCTTAATGACAAAACGAGGGTTGCCATCCAAGGGTTTGGAAATGTCGGTTATTATTCCGCCAAGATTTTGGCCAATGTAGGCTGCACTATCGTTGCTGTAAGTGACGTCTCTGGAGGAATTTATAATTCCAAAGGAGTTAATTTAGAGGAGCTTCGTACTTACATTGCCCAGCACCGGACGGTAAAAGGATTCCCAGGCGGTGATTTTGTCAGTAACGATGAGCTGCTCGAGTTAGATGTGGATATTTTGATTCCCGCTGCTCTTAGTGGACAAATTACGGAAAAAAATGCTGATAAGATCAAATGCAAGATCCTTGCAGAAGGTGCTAACGGACCGACAACTTCTGAGGCCAATGAAATTTTGTTTTCCAAAGGAGTGTTTACGATCCCTGATATTTTGGCCAACTCAGGTGGAGTGATTGTTTCTTACTTTGAGTGGGTTCAGGGGCTTCAAAACTTCTTTTGGAGTGAAAAAGACGTTAATAACAAGCTATGGGAAAAAGTCTCTCATGCTTTTAATAGAGTCTATGAATTTCACTTGAGCAAGAAAATGGATATGCGACATTCCGCAATTGCAGTCTCTCTGGAGCACCTTTCCAAAGCTATGCTCTATCGCGGGTTCTTTCCCTAATTAAAACGCTTTTTGAAGATCAATCACTTGCTCGCGTCCGGCGCCCGTCGACAGCAAGTTGATGCGACTATTCGTGAATTGCTCAATGAACTTCAGATAATCCTTAAAAGTTGAAGGAAGCTCTTCATATTTTCTCACTTCCGTAAGGGGTTCCTTCCAGCCCGGCAAAGTTTCATAAATCGGCTTTACTCGATTAAGAGAGTCGGTATCAGCCGGAAAGGTATCGATAATTTTTCCATCTAATTCATAAGCCGTGCAGACTTTTAATTGTTCAATTCCAGAAAGAACATCCGATTTGGTAATGGCCAAATTTTTTATTCCAGACACTCTTAGGGCATATTTAACTGCCACTAAGTCTAGCCATCCACATCGTCGAGGTCTGCCAGTAGTTGCACCAAACTCATGACCAGTCTCTCGTAAGCGGTTCCCCATCGCATCGGAGAGTTCAGTGGGGAAAGGTCCTTCGCCCACTCGAGTAGAATAAGCTTTAATCACTCCAACAAACAGGGTATCTACCGGAACTCTTGCGCCCAACCCCAGAGCAGCTTGGGAGGGAAGAGTGTGTGATGAAGTCACGTAGGGATAAGTTCCGTAGTCCATATCCAAAAGCACTCCTTGAGCTCCTTCATAAAGAATTTTCTCTCCAGCAGAGATGGATTCGGCCATCAAACGGGATACGTCTTTTACAAAAGGTTTTAATTTGGCGCCAATATCTCGATACTTTGCTTGGAACTGTTCCATATTGACTGGTGGAACTCCATAATATTTTTCCAGCAAAAAGTTTTTCTCTTCAAGATTGTTCTTGAGCCGTTCTTCAAATAATTTTTCATGATAGAGATCAGATACTCGAAGTCCACGACGTGCTGCTCGATCTTCGTAAGCAGGACCGATTCCTCTTTTAGTAGTTCCTATTTTTCCACCCTTTCGGTTTTCTCGAGCAGCATCTAAGTGTTTATGGTAATCCACAATGAGATGCGAACGGTCTGACAACCAAATTCTATTTTCTAAGTCTGGAACGCCTGCTTTTCTTAAGACTTCAACTTCTTTAAGCAAGTTTTCAGGATCGACTACGACTCCTGAGCCAATAGCACATCGAGTGTGGGGGTGTAGGATCCCCGACGGAATCAAATGTAGAATCGTCTGTTTTCCTTCAACAACTAGAGTGTGGCCCGCATTGTTCCCACCTTGGAATCGAGCAACAACGTCCGCTGCTGAAGAGTAGTAATCAACAATTTTACCTTTTCCTTCGTCTCCCCATTGGACACCGATAATAACGACTGCTTGTGGCATTTTTTATTCCTTATAAATAGACGGGCCTGACTACTAACATGCCCTTAATAGCTTTGAGTAATTCTAAAGTTTTCTCCGACGGTTCAGAGTCGATATTGATTAGCGCTATCGCTTCCTTTTTTTTGGGATCTCGACCTAAGTGCATCCTTGCAATGTTGATACTTTGACCACCCAGAACCGTCCCTAGGGAACCAATCACACCTGGCTGGTCAACATTTCGCGTGTAGAGAAGGTGACCTTCTGGAATCGCATCGATATTGAAATGGTCAATGCGAACGATTCGTGGTTCCTCTTTGCCAAACAAAGTCCCCGCTACTTTCATTTTGTGATCGCCTTCTACAGATATTTCAATCAAGCTATTGTAGTCTCGGCATTCGGCTTCAAAAGATTCTTCTACCCGAATACCTCTTTCTTTCAGGAGTTTTCTAGCATTTACAAAATTAACAGGCGTTGAGAGCAGGGGACTTAAAAACCCCTTCAACACTGACAAAGTAAGCACTTCTCGATTGTACTGAGTTACAGAACCGGAGAAATGCACTCGCAATTTATCAATCGTTTTTAATTGGGAAACTTGCGCTAAAAAACCTCCCAGCCGCTCAGCTAGAAAAAGGTGAGGCTTAAGGACACTGAGTTGATCGAGAGAAATACTAGGCACATTCACAGCATTCTTAAGAACGCCTTCTTTTACGTAGAGTGCAATTTGTTCCGCAGATTCCAAGCCCACTTGGACTTGGGCTTCATCAGTGCTTGCGCCTAAATGGGGGGTCATCACTAAATCATTACGTTTCAGGAGCGGGGAGTTAGCTTCTAAAGGTTCCTGCTCAAAAACATCTAAAGCAGCTCCCGAAAGAATTCCTTCATCCAGTGCATCAAGCATTGCTTTTTCATCGACAATGCCGCCACGAGCGCAGTTAATAAGATACGCTCCCTTTTTCATTTTCTTGAAAGCTTTTTCATTGATCAAATGTTTGGTGGAAGAAGTGAGGGGAACGTGAATGCTGAGGTAATCAGAGATTTCTAAGAGTTCATCAAATGATTTGAGCTCGATATTCAATTTTGCGGCGGATTCAGCACTAATGTAGGGATCGTGAGCACAGACTTTCATTTCAATGCCTTGAGCTCGCGAAGCCACCACTTTGCCGATATTACCCAGTCCTAAAAGACCCAGTGTTTTTCCTCTCAGCTCATTTCCTTGAAACAGTTTCTTTTCCCATTTTCCAGCACGTAATGAAGAGTCTGCTTGTGGAATGTTTCGGGTAACTGCAAAGAGGAGCGCTAAAGCATGTTCCGCTGTAGTCACAATATTTCCAGTAGGGGCATTCATTACAATAATGCCTTTATCGGTTGCGGCGGGTACATCAACGTTATCTAACCCGATTCCGGCGCGTAGGACTATTTTTAGTTGGTCAGCATGTTGAAGTAAGTCCTTATCGATTTTGGTGCGGGAACGGACTATGAGAATATCAATGTTATTTATTTGTTCTTTTAGCGCTGCACGATCCAAAGCAGAGTGTGTTTCAAGGGTTATTTGTGAAAGCTTTTTAAGAGCAACAATCCCTTCCTCAGCTAAACCATCGGCAATAACGACTTTGAGTGGAGATGCCATTGATTTAATCCTCTAAAAATGATTGGGCTGCTCTTCCCACGCCCTTCCCGAGTTCCAATTTGTGTCCTAATTTGGTTAGGGTAATTTCGAGCGCGCCCAGTACTGAGAGCATGTCCAGTTCATCAAACCACCCCAAATGAGCTAAGCGGAAAATCTTTCCCTTGTACTGATCTTGGCCACCCGCAATGGTAATTCCAAACTGGTCTCTCAAATGAGAAACAATTTTTTTTCCGTCTGGAATTGTAGGGGGAACCCATACCGAGGTAACGGAATCGCCAGCATCAGATTTTGCAAAAAGCTCGAGTCCCATTGCTTCGACTCCCTTGCGTGTGGCGTTAGCTAAGCGCTGATGGTAATCGAATATCTTGCTCAGACCAGCAACTTGCATGTGTTTGAGGACAAGGTCTAATCCGCAAATCAAACTCACTGCCGGAGTCCAGGCAGTTTCTCCATTCAGGGCAGCTTTGTCTTCTGCTTTCAGACTGAAATAAAAATTAGGAATGTTAGCGCGTTTCCTGCTCTCTTGAGCTTTGGGAGAAAGAGCAAGGAAAGCCAGACCTGGAGGTAGCATAAAAGCTTTTTGACTGCCGCTCACTACGGCGTCGAGTCCCCATTCATCCATGGGAAGATTGCAAACACCCAAAGCAGTAATCGCATCCACTACGATAAGCGCGTCACTGTGCTTTTTGACCACAGCCGCAATCTCTTTTACCGGATGAAAGACCCCTGTTGAGGTTTCAGAAGCTTGGAAAAGCACTGCTTTGGTATTGGGGTTTGCTTTGAGCACTTTTTCAACTTCGGAAGGATCCACGGCTTTCCCCCATTCTACTTTAACCACATGAGGTTTTAAGCCGTAAGCGGTAGCAAGCTTAGTCCAACGTTCTCCAAATTTGCCCGCATCAATCACGAGGACTTCATCTTGTTGAGCCAAACAGTTTACTACGGTGGCTTCCATAGCCCCACTGCCCGAAGCTGCAAAAACATAGGTGGGTTGAGAGGTTTGAAAAACGAATTGAAGGCCTTTTCGAACGCGTTCTAGGATGGCTATAAACTCTTTGGTGCGGTGATGGAGGGTGGGCTTTCCCATTTCTAACAGAACGGCTTCTGGTACTGGAGTCGGGCCGGGAGCAAAGATTCTTAGTTTTTCAAATACAGGATGTTTCATAGTAATTTCGACTGGTTAGATGCTGATTTTGTTTCTAGCCCGAACAAGATTTAAAGTCAATAAAAACAATAACTTATAAAAAAGTTATTGCTATCCAAAACAAGTTGTGGCATCATAACGCACCTAGTCAATTGGGTTTCGGGAAAATTTGGGTTTACGGTCTGTTTCATTAACTTTTTGTTGGGGGTGTTAATGTTAGAAAACGTAACTTCAGTCGAACAAAAAAACGTAGTTTCTATCCAATCAAAAAAATCAGAAAAATTGTCAGTCAAAGAGCTCTGCCGCGACGAAGATATCGCGACTTTATTCCGTCTTGTTTGCCAATACGACCTTCGTAAAAAAGCAATCGAAGCCATTGAGAAACGGCTCTTCGATATCAAAAGTATGTAAAGGTTCTTCGTTTCAAACGATCAGTAAAAATATAAAAAACTGGGAGAATGATTTGAGCTCAGTGTTTGGATTTATGGGTTTATTTATCATAGTTTCTCAATGTGGATTTTGTGTGGGTGCTGTTCGGCCCATCAAAGAAGCTAGAAATTATCATTTGCGAAACAAGTCTTCACTTCAGCGGGTGGTCCTTAGCAAAAGAAAAAAGAGGAAGTCACCCACTACTGCCCGCTTGTATCAAATAGGACCCTTTTTAGGGGCCCAAACTACGGCTGCTTCTCCCGATACTTTAAGTGTCTTCTAAAAAAAACCTCTGAGTTCGGAGAGTGAAATCACTCTACCATCCTCAGAGGCTTTAGGAGTTTGGAGTTAAACTATTAAGCTGCTTCTTCCCCTTCTTTCTGCTTGGTTGTTCCTGTTTCCACTGGCCGAGTCATCGCAAAGAATTGGATGTTCAACTGATAAACAGAATCAGTGGGGTTATGAGTTTGATTGCTAGCTACCCCTAAGAGGAGCTCTTGAATTTGGCGACGAACTTCAGCAACTTTATCCATCGGCAAAGTCAGAGTCATACTTTCAAAGTCTTGTGTTTCTGGACCTTGAGTATAGAGTGACTGTGCAGCCAGTTCAGCCATTTGTTCGTAATGAATTTTTTGGCCCATCGCTGCTGTTTGAGTGTCTATTTCGGCTGTTTCTACTGCTTCTAGCCACTCTCCTGTGCAGCTGATGAACTTTAATTTTAAAAGAAGCGAAATTGATCCTTTTGCTTCTTCTTCAGAAATTGCAGGTACTAAGCTTTGAGCGATAGTTGCAGCTTCATTCTTGATGCGGCCTTTTTTGACCATTTCACGAATAGCTGAGTGATACCACTGGTGATAATAATCATAGAGTTCTGGAATCAAAGTTTTTACTTTGAACAGTTCTCGTAAGTACATCAGTTTAGCTTCATAGACTTTTTTACGAGGGAGGTGTTCACATTGATTATGGTCTACCATGTAACGGAAAAATTCTGTTTCATGGTTATCTAATCGAAGTCCTTTGGCGAATTTACCGATGGCATCTGCGCTCAAATTTCGTTTACCGTCCATTACCAACTTCAAGTAGTTGGGTGAACCAAAGCCCGCAGCTTTAGAGAAGTTTCTAAAGGAAAATACTGGATCTGCTTCCTTAAGTTGTCTGTATCGATCTTTAAGAAAGTCTCGGTAGTCCGAAAAATTATAAATGTTAGATGCGATTGTCACGGCTTCCCCCTAGTTAGGTTAAACAAGTTATTACCCCGTTATGATTCTGAGAGAATGCAACTGGTCTGCCAAAAACCAACGAGTGGATGCTGAAAGAAAACATTGTAATTTCAGGCGCTTGCATACTTATTTACAAGTGGTCTGCTCGTTTACACTCGACTAACTTCGCCGAAAGTTTTTTAGACGGTTTGTGCAAGTGCTTGAAATTAAAAGACTCGAACTGTATCGATTGTGTACACGGGGTTTAGTTAAAAGATGACAGGTTCCTGGAGAACAAAATTAGAGAAATTAGGAGGAGAAAAACGTATCCATTATTCCTTGGACCGTTTTCAAGAAGCATTAAAAGACGCGGGAAATCCGCAAGCAGGACTCAAGTCTATCGTGATTGCGGGCACGAATGGTAAGGGAACTACTACGCTATTAGTGAGCCGAGCTCTTCAGTTACAGGGCTACCGAGTAGCGACATATCTTTCGCCGCATCTTCAACTGCTTACCGAAAGATTTCTTGAACAATTGGTCCCTTGGTCTTTAGAGCGCTTCGATAAGCTCTGTGAGGCGGCTTGGCCGTTCGCAGAAAAACACCAATTGAGCTACTTTGAGTTTCTTACTCTCGTTTTCTTTTTAGATTGTGCTCAGAATTCTCCTGACTTTGCAGTGATTGAAGTTGGGTTGGGGGGAAGATTGGATGCGACGAATGTTACGAATCCCTTGGGAACAGTGATTACCAATATTGATTGGGATCACATGGATTATCTCGGTAATAGCTTAGAGAAAATTCTCAGTGAGAAAATGGGTATATTGCGGGAGAGGGTTTCTGTAACAACGGGAATTGAGCAACCAGAGCTCCTAAAGCAGCTTCAAGAGTTTTGCGAACCGCGAAAAATAGCGGTTCACAAAAGTACCCAAGTTGCTCAACATGTGAAAGAAAAGTCCTGGAATGGACAATGGGTTGAACTTGATGGACAAGAAGTTTTCTTGAGAAATCCCAGCTCTGGCGCGCTTAAAAATGCAGCTCTCGTTTACTTGTTCCTAAAAGAAAACTTCCCTGAAATTGATACCACTGTTCTAAAAAAAACATTCAGCTCGCTGAATCATCCTGGTCGCTTCGAGATTGTGTCGGAACATCCGAAAGTTATTCTTTCGGGAGATCATAATTTGGCTGGGATGAAAACTTTGACTAACGTTCTCAAAGAATTGAAAGCCCAGGAGCTTTATTGCATTTGTGGATTTAGCCCCGACAAAAATGCGTCAGAAATGTTGAAAATGATTCAACCGTTTTGCAAAGAAATCACTCTTACGAAGTGTTCGCGTGCTAGAGGGGAGTATGCTGGAGATTATGAGACTTTGGCTCGTTTTGAGGCCGATCCTCAAAAGGCCGTTCAAGTAATGCTACAGAAGATGAATCCCGATGATGTCTTGTTGGTCACTGGAAGCTTGTATCTTGTGGGTGAAGTTCGGGCCAATTGGAAAAAAGAAATAGTCTTTTATTGAGTGAGATAGTTACTTACGTTTTGTTCCCATCAGTTTCTTTGAGCTTGATGTAGGCGCTTCCCGTAAGTTTTCAAAATTAGCGCTTTCAGACTGGTTTGTCCTATTAATTCGTTTTGATTCTGAGTAAGTCAGCGCTGAATTCGAGTGGTTTGTGAACTGAGATCGTTGAATCGGATCCATGACTCCTAGCACCGCATGTCGTGCCGATTGAGAAAGAGATAGGCTCACCAAAGACAGCAAAATAGCCACAATGCTAGCCGCAGTTGCAAATTTAGAAATGAAGAGATTTTGGCTTGGTGTTTGTGGACGAAGGAGTTCTGTATTAATTTCACAGTCGTTGGAACTTTTTAAGTGGGAAGTCTTATCAAGAAGTAATGCAACTGATTCAGAAAGTTGTTTGATTGCGTTCCACTGTTTTAAAGTGTCATCGAGTTGGGGGGAAGGCAGAGCAGTCGGAATTACCGGAGCTATATTGTTTACTGATTCAGTCGAAATAACTATGGGAGGAGCAGCGGTTTCAGCATCGGTCTTTTTAGCGCGAGGTTTTCGTGGTTTACGCTTAGGAGACACTTCCTCCTGATGTTCCGATGGAGCTTCTTGAGAAGCTTCAGCGGCATCGACTGCGGCAGTGACTTCATCTATTTCAGAAATTTCTTTTTTGGTTCTTTTGGAGCTAGTTTTTTTAGTTTCAGTTTCATGTTCGTTATCAATTTCCAGGGATTCTTCGGCTTCAGTTTCAGCGATCAGTTCAGCTTCTTCTGATTCAACTCGGTTTGAATCTTCAATACTCAAAGTAGTTTGTGTGTTCTCTAATTCTGCTTCCGTTGTTTTTTTCCGACGGCCCATGGTTAGCTCCTTGAAATCGAGGTCAACTCAGGCACAAGTGGCCCAGACCGCAACAGAGTCCAACACAGCAACCTGTATGCCATGGGAATTCATAGGTTTTTAGGCTGGTCTTAGGTGAAAAACTGCCAAAAAACGTCACTTTTTGCCAAGATGGGTGACTTTTTGGGAAGGAGAGGAAGGTTAAAGAACCCCTCTTTTCTCTTGGTCTCGTTCAATCGACCTAAAAAGAGCTCCAAAATTACCTTCCCCAAAGGAAAGGTGGTTCTTGCGTTGAATAATTTCAAAAAAGATAGGGCCAATGAGATTCTGAGTAAAAATTTGCAGGAGATAGCCTTCTGCGTCCCCATCGATCAATATTCCAAGCTCTTGCAGGGTTTGATGGTTTTCGGTCACATTGGGAACCCGATTAAAAACTTTTTGATAATAGTCAGGTTCTACTTCTAACATTTGGACATTATCGGCTTTGAGTTCTCGTAAAGACCGAACAATGTCTTGAGTGAGAAGAGCCACATGTTGAATGCCAGCTCCTTTGTACTCGACCAAATATTCATTGATTTGAGATTTCTCATCACTGGCTTCATTAATAGGAATACAAAAGCTTCCATCGGGAGAACGTAAAGCGAAGGAAGTTAGTCCCGTTTTTTTTCCTTTGATGTCGAAGTATCGCACTTCTGTAAAACCAAAAATATTCTTATAGAAATCGGCCCACTGACTCATGGTGCCGTTCGGTACGTTGTTCGTTAAATGATCAATGACGGCAAATCCTTTAGTTTTAAAAGAAGCTTCTTCCTTAATTACAGACTCAAAGCCCATTTCCTCGTAGCATTTGCCTTCTTTGAAATGGTCTATGAAATAAATTAGGCTATCTCCAATCCCATAAATGGCTGGTACGGGATGCCCGTGTTTGTCTCTATAGTCGGATTGAGAACATGCACGAGCGCCTCTTTCACAAGCAATTTTGAGTGCTTCTTTTGCATTTTTTACTCGCCAGCCCATAGAACATATGGAAGGGCCGTGCAGTTGGGCAAATTGAGAGGCAAAACTATTGGGTTGATAGTTCAACAACCAGTGGATGTCGTGCTGGCGATAATAATCTACTTTTAAAGAGGAATGCTGTTTAAGTTTCGCAAAACCAAAACTGACGAAGAGTTTTTCAAGTGGGAGGGGAGAAGGAGAAGCAAATTCAATAAACTCAATTCCGCAAAGACCTACAGGATTAAAGGGTTGTTTCTCATTAGATTGATTCATGGGATAGCTCTCCTGGGATCAATATAATTTCTATTGTGGGGCCAGAATGCAAAGAATGCCAGTAGATAGACAAAAAAATGACTAAAAATTAGCCAGTCAAGTTAGGCTCAAACAAGTCGCAGTAGCGGTGATTCGCCGCTTCAGGTAAAATAGTAAGAAATGCCCCACCGAAATTGAAGAGTCGTTTTGGCAAACAACTTGAACCAAAACGCGAAGGATGATTATGCTTCAAAAATATTTATTTTTTTTGGCCTTCCTTGGGGCGGCAGGGACGGTACTTGCGGAAGGGAGCTCGGAACCCGGGGGAAACTCTGGGGCTGGGAGCGGCAATAAACCGGGGGCCAGCATATATGCACCATTCCCTGGCGCTTGGGGAGGATCGACTTCCCTTAGTCCAGGAAATGTGAAAGCTTTGGATAATGATTTTTTCCTTCCCAAAAAAGAGGAAACGACCCCTATTCCTCCGGGCATTTCTCGAAAAGGTCGGGAATACGCTCCTGAGCCAGACTACAACTCCGAACAACGTGACTTGTGGCTTCAAAAGTGTGCTTCCTACCGCGATAAAGATGCTCGGCTTTTCCGGCAGTGTTATCAAAAAGAGAGAGAAAAAATGCTGCTCGAACTCCGGGAAAAATTTGATGCGATTGAACGACGACAAGGGGCAGGAAAGGTGCCCACCGAGGAGTTGCTCCAACCTAATAAAGCGAGCGGCGGTTTTGATTAAAAGAGTTGAAGACTCTCATCTCTGTTAGGTACTCTTTATCTCATGTCCATAACTCTCTCTCATATTGCTATTGCTTGTCCCAATATTGCCGACATTGGCGAGAAATTGACTGTAATTTCTTTGCGAGTGAAAGAAACTCATGAAGTTCCCAGTGAGAAGGTTCGGGCGGCGATGGTGCCCATCGTTCCTTCGGAGAAACTTTGTATAGAATTGTTAGAGCCGTTAACTGAAGATTCGCCCATCAGTAAGTTTTTAGAAAAAAAACCTAATGGTGGTATTCATCACCTTTCCTTTCAGGTGGAAGGGATTGAAAAATGGGAAAAAGAGCTGAGAAATGCTGGTCTAGAAGTGTTGCCGCCAGGAATCAGGAAAGCAGCTCGAGGCAAAGCGCTTTTTATTCACCCCAAAAGCTTTGGTGGTATTCTTGTTGAATTGGAGCAAATAGAAAACTCATGAATGCACGTTTTGATCAACTCAGCCCTGTTCCACAACTGACTCAAGTAACTAAAGGTTTGATTGTTACCTGCGTGGTTGCGTATTTTACGGATTTTATTTTAACCAGTTTGGGCTTTAAACCTGGGGGTCTTTATTTAACCGAAATTTTAGGACTGGTTCCAGCTCGTATTGTTCAAGATCTTTGGCTGTGGCAATTCGTGACCTATATCTTCATGCACGGTCATCCTCTGCACTTGCTTTTAAACATGTTAATCCTGTGGTTTTTTGGAAGCGAAATTGAGACCCGAATGGGTCGGCGGAATTTTTTGATTTATTTTTTCATATGTGGAATTGGAGCGGGACTTTTTAACTTTTTGGTCAACGCAACCTTTCTGGATGTGTCTCGTTTGAACACGCCTATTATCGGGGCCAGCGGAGCGATTTTTGGTATCTTGGCAGCTTATGGCGTATTTTTTGGCGAACGCTACATGCTGGTCTTTTTTCTTTTTCCCATTAAAGCAAAATATTTCGTTCTGATCATGGCAGCTATCGAACTGATTACGGGAGTTCAAGCAAGTGCTCAGGATAACGTCGCTCACTTTGCTCACGTTGGGGGAATGGGAATTGGCGCTCTTTATCTTTACTTTAAATATATTCGTCCCCGCGGCGGTGGTGGTGGGCAAAATCGTCGTCACTTAGAACGAGAAAAGCTGAAAAAGCAATTCACTTTGATTGTGAATGAATCAGCTGGAAAAAATGATACGACTGACGGGCCCCGTTGGAATTAGAGTATTTTCAATCTTTCTTGTTCGGATTTTTTCCAGAGAAGTCGATGTAATTTTGGGAATAGTCTTTGCCGTTAATGCAGTACTTCACTACTTTTTTCAATTCTTCTTCAGTCACAAAAGTTCCGTGCATACGTTGTAGTGGAACTGCGGGTCGAGTCATGAGGCAGTCACCGCGTCCAATGAGTTCTTCGGCTCCTGAAGTATCCAGCACTGTTCGAGAGTCAATGCCAGAAGGCACTTTAAAAGCCAGTCGTGAAGGAATGTTGGCTTTGATCAATCCAGTGATTACATCCGTTGAGGGTCTTTGGGTGGCAATGACTAAGTGAATTCCAGCAGCTCGTGCTTTTTGGGCTAAACGAGTAATGGCTACTTCAACTTCCTGTCCTCCAGACATCATTACATCCGCAAGTTCATCAACTACAATGACAATGAAAGGTAGTTTGTCTTCGGGGCGTTTCTGTTTTTCGTTGTAAGAATCAAGATTTTTGGATCCGGTTTTTGCGATTAAGCCGTATCGTCTTTCCATTTCCATTACGGCCCAACTGAGGGCATTAAAGGCAATGGAATTGTCCGTAATAACATTTGTGATTAAGTGAGGGAGCCCATCAAAGACATTAAGTTCTAGCATTTTGGGATCCACTAAAATGAGGCGAAGTTGATGAGGGCTCATTCGATATAAGAAACTCATCAATAATGAATTAATAAAAACGGATTTTCCGGAGCCTGTTTGTCCAGCTACAAGCAAGTGAGGCATTGATGCTAAGTCAGCATAGACTGGGGTTCCGTCAGTTGCTTTTCCAAGAACCACTGGTATCCGAATTTTTTTATCTTCGAAGCCTTTGTCAGACACTAATTCTTTCAAAGTAATCGTCTCAGCTTGAGGTCGGGGCACTTCGATACCCACTACCGTTTTTCCGGGGATTGGGGCAACAATTCGAAGTTCTCGTGTTCCTAAAACAATACCCAAGTCATCCTGGAGACCAGCGATTTTACTCAGTTTAACACCAGCGCTTGGTTTGAATTCATACGTAGTAAGAACCGGACCTTGGCTAACTTCTACGACTTCCCCAGTAATTTGAAATGAAAGTAAATGTTCGCAAAGCTTCTGAATGTTTTCTCTCAATTCCCCTTTAGACATCTTTTTTACGCTGCCGGAATCTCCTTTGAGTAACCTAGGGGAGGGTAATGAATAAGCACCTTTGAAAGGCAGCATTTCGCTAAACGTGAATATTTTTTCTCCAGGTGCTTCAGCCGAAGAGTCTGCTTGTGCAGAAGCCCCTTCTTCTGAAGAAGCAGACGGCGTTTCCGCTTGGGAAAGCTCGCTAGTTTCTGAAGATTCGGTGTCTTCTTTCTTCTTTCTTGAGCGTCTCGCTGGCTTTTTTGGCTTTTCTGGGGCCAATGCTAATTTCGGAGCGGATTTTTGTGTGTTCGTCGCTAATTCCTCATCGGTCTCAATGGGCTCATCTATCTCAACTTGAGGCCGCTTACTGGTTCTTACGGAAGTGTCTTCTGGAAATATCCGATTCCAAAAATAAAGAACGGATAACCTTGTGGTCAGGATCAAGGTCACCAAAAATCCGCCACCAACCAGAATAAGGGCTCCCGTTGTATTGAAATAGTTTTCTAGAAATCCGCCCAGATTTCTACCAATCCAACCCCCTTGCAAGAGACTTGCTTCTGGAGAAGTATCTCCAAAAAACAGATGGCAAGCCAAAGACCCCAAGAAAGTAGCAAATCCAGCTCCGAATAATTGAAGCGAAATAGTTCGAACGGATACTCCTCTGAAAGCACAAACTGCCATTGCGAGGGTAATCAACACCACTGAGTAACCCACTAGACCTAGGGTCCCGAGAAAAAGCTCCGAAAAGACAGCGCCTACCAGTCCAGCAAGGTTATTAATATGGTCGAAGCGTCCGCTAAATAGATTAAAACTGTCTAAAGGAAGATAAGAAGTAAGAGAGATAAACTCAAATAAGGCAATTAATGTGTAGATACTTCCCTTGATTTCTCGAGAAATCCGCTCAGAGTCAGGAGAATCTGAGGAGGAAGAGGGGGCTCTCTCGGTAATTTCTACCGGCTCTCGCTGGAATAATTTTTCCCAAAGAGCTTTCACGCCGAACATGGGAAGCCTTTCTTTTTTACCGGTAAAAGTCTTGTTTCCATTTCAATTTTTTAGCCTAAACGGCAAACCTATCTCCCATCCCGTACCTGGGCTGGTTCCCATTTTTTGCAAGCTAAGTGCCGTAATCTTTGAAGACAAACGGTTCTAAACAGGCAATAATAGGAACAATTTCAAGGGGTAACCCCCCAGATAAAGAGTTAAAAGAGACAATTATTGTCACTGTGTCTAGCGCCAACGGGGAGAACACATGGAGCATCTCATTGAAATTTGGCCTTTAGTTGTGGTTTTAGTAGCGTCCTTTGTGATTGGGTGGGCAGCAGAAACGGCAGAAACTTTTATCTCGCGAGCTTTGGCCCTCAGCATCTTAGCTTGGCTGCAAACGCTTCCGGAATTTGCCGTAGAAGCTTCTTTAGCTTGGCATCAAGAGCGAAGCTTAATGATTGCCAACCTTACCGGTAGCTTACGGCTTTTAGTAGGTCTTGGGTGGCCTATGATTTTTTTCACTCACTTTTATTTTCAGGGAATGAGAAATAGGGTTTTCATAAAAAAGATAGACTTGGGAACAGAGGATGCTTACAGCGTTCTCTTTTTGTTTATTTCGATTCTTTATTTTTTAATTATTTACTTCAAAGGTAGTCTGAGCTGTTGGGATTCCGTGGCCTTGGGAATTATATACGCAACTTATTTAGTTCTGCTCTTTAAATTACCTTATCATGAAGTAGAAGATCCCAACGACCTCCCGTGGATTGGAAAAATGATACTTAAATTGAATAAAGGTCCTCAAATTTTGGCCACTATAGGATTGTTTTTTGTGGGTGGATTTGCGCTTTACTATTCAGTCGATCCCTTTATTCATACGCTTCAGAAGTGGGCGCTTGCTGCTGGGATCAGTACTTTCGTGTTCATCCAGTGGGTGTCTCCGTTTCTTTCCGAGTTTCCCGAGAAATTATCAGCGTTCAATTGGGCTCGCCAAAAAAACAAAGCTCCCATGGCTTTTATGAATATGGTGAATAGCAATATCAACCAGTGGACCATGCTAGCTGCTATGATTCCTATTGTGTTCAACATTTCCTTAGGAAAATTTGAACCCATTGTTTTCGATTCTGTTCATAAGTCAGAACTTGCTTTGACACTCGCTCAATCATTTTTAGCTGGAGTGATTCTTTTAGATTTAAGTTTTTCCATTCAAGAAGCTGCACTGTTATTTGTTTTGTGGCTGGTTCAATTTATCTGGTCAGATATCCGGTCTGAAATAACGCTTGTGTATGTGGTTTGGATAATCTGGGAAAGTTCCAAATGGATTTATCTTTTTGCGACCCGCAAAAAACTACCCAAGGCCTTCGAGGTTCTCCACAGACACCAAGCCCACTGAGTAATACATAAGTACTTTAAATTAATAGATAATAGTTTGTTCTCGGGCCGTTTGAATCGGGAGGTAAGAATGGTGTGCCCGTCTTTGAAAGGGTGTGGTACCGTGTCCGGTTGCTATGGTTGATATGTCACAGTTCGGTCTCGAGATTCAGCGTTTAGAAAAAGCGCTCAAAAATGCTCAGCGTGTTCTAATTACCGCACCGGGCGCTGCTGACGGGGATTCAATTGGTGCACAATTAGCTCTTCGTCGGATGATTCTCCAGCGCTTTCCACAAACCCAGGTTTTTGTTGTCAATGATGAGGCACTTCCTCCCCGTTACTTGTTTCTGCCGGATGCCGATCAGGTTTTGACTCCGGAAACCTATTCTCAAAAAAATAATCGACCAAACTTTGATATTGCTTTTGTGGTAGATGGTGGGATTGATCGTGCAGGGAGAGTAAAATCCTGGTTTGATGAAGTAGCCACAAAAGTTTTTATTGATCACCATTCGGTGAGCTGTGACTATCCTTATACTATCCGTATTGTTGATAAACTAGCGTGTGCTACCACTGAGCTTGTTTACCATCTGTCCCAAACCCAAGTCTTTAAAACTTCTATTGAACCTTGTTTTGCTCAGCAAATTTATTTGGGTTTGGTTTTTGACACTGGTTTTTTTCGCCACTCGAATACGACGCCAGAAGCGATGATCTTGGCTGCTCAACTCCTTAGGACTGGTTTTGATTTTACTCGTGTGGGTGAGCGAGGAATGCTGGAGCGAAGCTTCAGCAGCTTACAACTCATGGCTGATACTCTAACGAAAGCCCAAACAACTCAAAATGGAAAAATTATTTGGTCTGTCCTAACTCAGGATATGTTGAAAAAATATGATGCGATTGCGGATGATCGGGAAGGAATTATTGATCACTTGTTTCTTACTCATGGAGTAGAAGTGGCTCTACTACTTTTCGAATTGAGTGATAATCAAGCAAAAATTTCTTTACGTTCCCAAGGTCAACTCGATGTGGCTCGATTCGCTCGGTCTCTAACCGTTCGTGGAGGGGGACACAGTAAAGCAGCCGGTGCTTTTCTGGAAATGCCTATTAGGGGAGCGGAAGAGTTTGTCCTGAAAAAATTGATCGAAACTTTTTAGGCTGCATCAGGCATGGTTTTATTTCGGCCTGATTGCTTGGCTTTGTACAGCAAGTCATCTGCGCGTTGCAGGAGCTCTTCAGAAGTCTTGTAGTTTTTTCCATCAAAAGTAGCCAGCCCGATACTCACAGTGAAGTGAATGACTTTGTTCTTGAAAACTATTTGTTGCGCTTCAACCAGTTTTCTCAATCGTTCACCCACTTGTAAAGCCGTCTGACCGTCCGCGCCTCGCAGAATAATGCCAAATTCTTCCCCCCCAAAACGGCACGCTACATTTTCAAGACGAAGTTGCTGGCACAGAATATGGCCAAAAGTTTTCAATACTTTATCGCCAGCGACGTGTCCGTGTGTATCGTTGATCTTTTTGAAGAAATCAACGTCCAGCATCAGTAGACTGAGTGGAATTCCGGTTCTTCTGGAAAAACTGAACTCTTTTTCCAAGATATCTATAAAGTAACGTTTATTATAAAGCTGAGTGAGGGGGTCCGTATTTGCCGCGTTGAACATGCTTTGATGAAATTGCTGTTCAGTGGAATCCTGATAAACAAATTTAAAATACATTTGTGTTCCAATCAGGATTTTGTCTCCCGATTGAAGAGAAATCTCACTGACTTTATTTCCGTTAATGAAGACTCCGTTCGTACTGCCCAAGTCTTTGATGAAAATCTCAGCGTTCTTCCAAAAAAGTTCGGCATGCATTCTTGAAACGTGGGGACTATCAATGACCAAATCACAGCTGGCGTCACGCCCAATAACCAGTCGTTTCCCCTTGAGGGGAATAGCATGTCCTGTTTCTCGTCCAGAAATGGAAATCAGGAAAGGTTCCAAATTGCTCGGTTTTTCAGAGGTCGCCGTTTTTAGTTTGATAATGACCGTCTTTTCCGATGGTTCTTGACCACTCACAATGGACCTCCACAATTAAATCACCTACTTATCGTCTTGCCGCGGCATTTCTTTTAAAGAAGAATTGTGAAGGAAATCACATAGCCAAGTTCTCAAATTATGATCTATAATTTTCAAAGGTTATAAATTTTTGTCCAAGCGAAAAGCGGAGCGACCCATGGCAGCAGAACCGACCTTAAAAGAACTTGTTGAAACGATGGTGAAAGCACTTGTCGATCTTCCGGACGAAGTGAGAGTGTCAGAAATTGCCGGCGAACAAACTACTGTATTTGAATTGGTCGTAGGGCAAGGCGATCTTGGCAAAGTCATTGGCAAGCAGGGCAAGACTGCTAAGGCGCTGCGAATCATTCTGACTGCCGCTTCTACTAAACTCCGAAAACGTTCAGTTCTTGAAATTGTCGAGTAAGTCTCTGCTGATTACTCGGTAACAGACGCTCTGAGCATTTCTCGATTTAATCGGGCCATATTCTCCAGGCTAATCTCTTTTGGACATGCAGCTTCACAAGCTCCGGTATTAGAACAACTTCCAAACATTTCCTTATCCATTTGAGCCACCATCTGCCGTACTCGGCGTGACCGCTCAGGCTTACCTTGGGGAAGCAGTGCAAACTGTGAAACTTTGGCTGAAACAAAAAGCATGGCGGACGCGTTCTTGCACGCAGCTACGCAAGCCCCGCACCCAATACAGGCTGCTGAATCCATCGCGTTTTCGGCCACTTCTTTACCAATGAGAATGGAATTTGCTTCTGGAGCATTGCCCGTGTTGACCGAGCAAAATCCCCCAGCAGCCATAATCCGATCAAAAGCAGTTCTATCGACGCAGAGGTCGCGCAAAACCGGAAAAGCCTTAGCTCGAAAAGGTTCAATAACGATGGTATCTCCATCCTTGAATTTTCGTATGTGGAGCTGACAAGTGGCTGTTCCTGTTTCGGGGCCATGGGGACTTCCGTTGATCATAAGAGAGCAAGAACCACAGATTCCTTCTCTACAGTCGTGATCAAATTGAACGGCTTCCTCTCCTTTGCGAACTAGGTCCATATTGAGGAAATCCAGCATCTCAAGAAACGACATGTCCTCGTTGGCGTTATTGACTACGTAGTCTTTAAATTGGCCCTGTTCACTGGGGCTTTTCTGTCTCCAAATTTTTAAATTTAATTTCATCTTCGGCCTCTCTTATTTGTAACTTCGTTGCGCCAAGTGAATATTCTCAAAAGTAAGAGCTTCTTTATGAAGTGTGGGGGTTTTTCCCGTGTGCTCCCACGCTGCTACATAAGAAAAGTTTTGGTCATCTCGAAGTGCTTCTCCTTCCGGAGTTTGCATTTCTTCCCGGAAATGCCCCCCGCAAGATTCCTTTCGGTTTAAAGCGTCGATACACATCAGCTCGCCCAGCTCTAGGAAATCGGCAACGCGATTGGCTTTTTCAAGTTCTGAATTCAATCGGGTATCGCCCGGAATGCGGATATCGTTAGAAAACTCATCTTTGAGTTTCTGGATCAGTTTAATTGCATCATTAAGGCCTTTTTCATTTCGAGCCATCCCACAGTGCTCCCACATGATTTTTCCCAGCTTACGATGGATTTCATCGACTGACTGGGAACCCTTTATTTTCATGAACCCGTTCAGGCGCTCCTGCGAATCTGCTATGGCTGATTTCACTTCATCTTGTTCCTGTTTTACTGCAGAAAGTTTTTCTCCCCCAAGGTAGTTTGCGATGCTGTAGGGAACAACAAAGTATCCGTCCGCCAAACCTTGCATCAGCGCCGAAGCTCCAAGGCGATTAGCTCCGTGATCAGAGAAATTCGCTTCGCCAGCAACGAAGAGGCCTGGGATGGTACTCATCAAATTATAATCCACCCAAAGTCCACCCATAGTGTAATGAACGGCTGGAAAAATTCTCATGGGTACTTTGTACGGGTTTTCATCGGTAATTTTTTCGTACATTTGGAAAAGGTTGCCATATTTTTCAGAAACGACCGTATTCCCGAGCCGCTGAATCGCATCTCGAAAATCCATGTAAACGGAAAGGCCGGTTGCTCCGACACCACGGCCTTCGTCGCACATGCGTTTGGCAGCACGAGACGCAATATCTCTAGGAACTAGATTTCCGAAAGAGGGATACATGCGTTCCAGAAAATAGTCTCTTTCGGATTCCGGAATTTCATTGGGTGCACGCTTATCGCCAACTTTCATAGGAACCCAAACCCGACCATCATTTCGAAGGGATTCAGACATCAGAGTTAACTTGGACTGATAATCGCCGGAAACGGGTACGCAAGTAGGATGGATTTGAGTAAAGCATGGATTTGCGAAGTAAGCTCCTCGCTTATGAGCTCGCCAAGCTGCTGTGGCATTGGATTGTTTGGCGTTGGTTGAAAGAAAAAATACATTTCCATAGCCGCCGGTTGCTAAAACGACTGCATCGGCAAGATGCGATTGAAGTTCGCCAGTAACCAAGTTACGGGCTACGATTCCTCTAGCTTTGCCGCCAATAACGATGACATCCACCATTTCTTGTCGGGGAAAAATTTCTACGCTTTTTTCTCCGGATTGTCTCATCAAAGAGCTGTAGGCGCCCAAAAGTAATTGCTGCCCGGTCTGGCCTTTCGCATAGAAAGTTCGGGAAACTTGAGTGCCACCGAAAGAACGATTGGTGAGCGTTCCGCCGTACTCTCGAGCAAACGGGACTCCTTGAGCCACACACTGGTCGATGATGTTGACCGACAATTCGGCGAGGCGATACACATTAGCTTCTCGCGCTCTAAAGTCGCCCCCTTTGATGGTGTCGTAAAAAAGTCGGTAAACAGAGTCTCCATCATTCTGATAGTTTTTGGCAGCGTTGATGCCCCCTTGTGCGGCGATAGAGTGAGCGCGACGGGGACTTTCGTGAAAGGTAAAAACTTTCACTTTATAACCCAGCTCACCCAAAGTGGCAGCTGCAGAAGCACCAGCCAGACCCGTTCCAACCACAATTACTGTGTGTTTTCTTCGGTTAGAAGGATTGACTAATTTGCTTTCAAATTTTCTGTTCTTCCATTTTTGTTCAATGGAGCCCGATGGAATTTTTGAGTCTAGCATTGCGTGTCCCCTTTAGTGGTGTGCTAGGTACATGTAAAGCGGCTGACTAAAAAAACCACCCGCTACGACCAAGGCAAAAACAAAGCCGATTCTCTTGAGCCAAGTATTGTGGGTATTGCTGAGCCCCAAACTTTGAAAAGCCGCAGTAAAGCCATGAGAAAGGTGAGTGAAAAGAATCACCATGCAAACTAGATAAAAACCTGTGTACCACTCCTTCTGAAAGGATTCCTGTACCAGCTTGTAGAGGTCCCTCATTTCAACGCCATCTACAGTAACAGCGTAATAAGGGCCAAATTTGAATGTAACTAAATGAAGAATCGCAAAAGAGAGAATCATCAGTCCAGAAAGTGCCATCGTCCGGGAGGCAAAACTGGCTCGTTTCACACAAACGTTGGGAAGTTGGCTAGGAGCAATCGGCCGGGACGCTCGATTGGCTTTCTGAAGCTTTAGGGTGAGGCCCACATGAACAACGAATAAAGTAACGAGAACCACTTCAGCGACATAAATCAACGGGGTACTGGTGAGTTTGTGTCCGTAGAGGTTGTACGCATTGGGACCCACGAACAGGAGTAAATTTCCCAGCATGTGAGTTAAAACAAATCCAGAAAGCCCTAGGCCGGTCAGGGCTACTAGAAATTTCTGTCCAACCGATGAACTTAGAAAAGACTTACATTTCATCATAGTGCTACTCTCTATCTCTTTTTTGAAATCACTTTGCGCAATAAATTAGCCACAAAGACCGGCGCTGTCACACCTAATTTTCTAAAGGAGAAGCTCCACACCTGCCGACCAGAAAAAGAAACTCCCTCGAGTTCGAATCCTCAGGGTGGGGGAGAGGGCGATTCCCAGACCCAGTCCAAATTCTGGTTTAAATTTGTTTTCTTGAAAAGTCTGAAAACCCCCATCAGCACTGTCTCGAGAATCGTAGAAAAATGGGCGGTAGAGGGCTCCCACAAAAGCTTCGCCAAAAACAACTGGTGAAAATGAGACTAATAATCGGAGACTGGCTGGGATCGGAAACTCCAAGTGACTGAAAGAAGTGCTGGGTTGAGTCAGTGTGATTTTTGAATAAGTCAGCCCCACTCCTATTTCTCCGTGAATCCAAGCCCGTTCGGCTAGCTGCGTTAGCGGGATGGACAAGAGAAATAGACTTCCGAGAGTCTGAAAAGGCTGGTTAAAGCTATCAGTCTGGAATGACGCGGTGTGCGCGAGTAGGCTCAGCGAAGTAATCTCCACAGGGCGCTCCCAGTCGCTCGATTGGGGTTTTTCTTTAATCTCGACAGTTTTTTTAATTTTCAAATGAGGCTTTTTAACCGGCAGAAGTTGGAGTGAGTTCCCCTGACTCCAAGAACTGAAAAACAGAAGGGCTAGTAGTATCCAAGAACGCATCGTGGATAAGATTAAGCCAGTACAAAGGGCCTGACAACGCTAGCTTCTCTTGTCTATAATCCGGGATTATGCCGAATATCGAAACATCCAAAGAAATGGTGTCAAAACTCTACCAGAAAATGGAAGAGCAACTTCAAGTCGTCCGAAAACGCCTCAATCGCCCGCTAACTTTTGCGGAGAAGGTTTTGTTTGGCCACTTGGACAACCCCCAATCCCAAGATTTAGAAGCCGGAAAAAGTATTTTGGCCCTTCGGCCGGATCGAGTTGCCATGCAGGATGCCACTGCTCAAATGGCGCTTTTGCAATATTTAAGTGCAGGCCGAAAAACGACAGCAGTCCCGACTACTGTTCATTGCGATCATCTTATTCGGGCTAATCAAGGAGCAGGGTCGGATATGAAGACCGCCCTCGATGAAAACCGGGAAGTTTATGATTTCTTATTAACAGCTTCTCAAAAAGCGGGGATAGGTTTTTGGAAACCTGGATCGGGAATTATTCACCAAGTTGTTTTAGAAAATTATGCTTTTCCCGGCGGCATGATGATTGGAACCGACTCTCACACTCCCAATGCCGGTGGTTTAGGAATGATTGCCTGCGGAGTGGGGGGGGCCGACGCAGTTGATGTCATGGCCGGATTGCCCTGGGAAGTGAAAAATCCCAAATTGATTGGGGTTCATTTGAAAGGTGAAATGAAAGGTTGGACTTCACCTAAGGATATTATTTGCTATCTTTGCGGAGTTCTCACGGTAAAGGGGGGAACAAATAAAATTATTGAGTATTTTGGTTCCGGCGCCCGCTCAATTAGTTGCACTGGAAAAGCCACGATTACCAATATGGGGGCTGAACTGGGAGCAACCACTTCACTTTTCCCTTTTGATAAGGAACAGGAAAATTATTTGAGAGCCACTCGGCGTTCTGATCTTGCTGATTTAGCTGTCAAGCATGCTTCGTTACTGATGGCGGATCCTGAAGTTGAGAAAAACCCTGAAAAGTATTTCGACCAAGTGATCGAAATTGATTTGTCCCGACTTGAGCCTCAAGTAGTAGGGCCGCATTCTCCTGATGTTGCCCATAGTCTTTCTCAACTGGGAGAAGATGTAAAAAAGAATGGTTGGCCTGATCAATTAACTGCTGCTTTGATTGGAAGCTGCACTAATTCTTCTTATGAAGATATCAGTCGAGCTGCGGATCTCGCTAAACAAGCAGCTCAAGCTGGGCTGAAAATGCCTATTCCATTTTTAGTATCACCAGGTTCTGAACAAGTGTACGAGACCATTAAAAGGGATGGTCAGATGGCGGCTTTAGAAGCGATTGGAGCAGTCGTGCTTGCAAATGCATGCGGACCTTGTATCGGACAGTGGAAGCGGGATGATATCAAGAAAGGCGAAAACAATTCGATTCTAAGTTCTTTTAATCGGAATTTTCCCGCTAGAAATGATGGGAATCCTTCAACGCTGAGTTTTATCGGTAGCCCGGAAACCGTGATTGGAATTGCACTGGGGGGTAAACTTTCCTTCAATCCCATGCGAGATGAACTAACAACCCCTTCGGGTAAAAAAATGCGATTAGAGGCTCCCAAAAAAGTAAATCCGTTGCCCGAAAAAGGCTTCCAATTTGCCGATTCTGGTTATGTGAAACCGCCGGAGGACGGCTCCCGAGTGGAAGTTAAGGTGGCTCCAACCAGCAATCGCCTTCAGTTACTTCAGGCGTTCAAACCTTGGGATGGAAAAGATTTTGTGAAATTGCCATTGCTTTTGAAGGCTAAAGGCAAATGCACTACTGACCACATTTCTCCGGCAGGCCCGTGGCTAAAATTTCGAGGACATCTCGACAACATTAGTGACAACATGTTCACTGGGGCTATCAACGCTTTCACTCAAGAAGCGGGGAAGGGTAAAAATCTAGATACTCAAGAAGAGCATCAATCAGTCCCAGCCATTGCGCGACATTATAAATCTAAAGGAATTCGTTGGATTGTGGTTGGGGATGATAACTATGGTGAGGGAAGCTCGCGTGAGCACGCTGCGATGTCGCCACGGCATCTGAATGCAGCCGCTGTGATCACCAAGAGTTTTGCCCGCATCCATGAGACTAATCTCAAGAAACAAGGAGTTCTGCCTCTGACTTTTGCCCAATCGGTAGACTATGATCGCGTTCTAGAAGACGATCATCTTAGTTTGATTGATTTGCAGAAGCTCGGCCCGGGCAAGCAAGTCACGATGGTATTGCATCATGCAAATGGAAAAGAAGAAAAAGTAATGCTTAATCATTCGATGACACCTGAGCAAATTGAGTGGTTTAAGGCAGGTTCAGCGCTCAATTTGCTAGCAAAAACATAAACGAGTGCTTACTCAAATAAAACCCGACTCTTCCTCAGCTCTTATCGATTGGGATCTCCTCTATCGCTACCGTGATCTTTTGTGGCTTTGGGTTCGACGAGACATGGTGGCCAAGTATCGGCAAACCTTACTGGGACCCCTTTGGTTTGTGTTTCAGCCCCTCGTCACCGCTTTAATTTTTCTGTTGGTTTTCTCAAAAGGGCTCAACGTTTCAACTGACGGTGTCCCTCCTGTTCTCTTTTATCTTTCGGGACTCCTTGTATGGACTTACGTGTCTCAAACATTAAACTCCACTTCCATGACTTTGATTGCAAATTCCGGTCTTTTTAAAAAAGTATTCTTTCCGCGACTGATTCTTCCTTTTTCTTACTCCTTGTCATCTCTGGTTTCCGTAGCGCTTCAAATGGGAATTATCCTGACGATTTATTGCGGTCTAATAATGAGTGGGGCTCAGGTTCGTCCAGGGCCGATGATAGGATTGTTTCCGCTGTTTCTACTACAAATGATTTTTTTGAGTTTTGGCTTGGGGCTCTGGATTTCAGCTCTTTCTGTTCGTTATCGTGATTTTCATCACCTTTGGAGTTTATTATCTCCGCTTTGGCTTTATGTAACACCCGTATCGTATCCTTTGTCAGCCATTCCGTATCAATGGCGTTGGCTGATTGAACTCAATCCTCTCACTACTATTATCGAGGGGATGCGTCTAGGACTGCTGCAAGTGGGAACCCTCAGTTTTACGGCTTGGAGTGTTTCTTTTGCGGAAACGCTCCTGATAGTGTTTTCGGGAATAGTGCTTTTCCAAAAAGTGGAGAGGAATTGTGTCGATTCCATTTGATTCACCAAATAGAGTAATCGCTCGGGGACTTTCGAAGTGGTATTCCGTTTCTGTCCGCAAACGAGTATCTCTTCAAGAAGTGTTTCATGAAAAATGGAATAAACTCTGTCGTCGTGAACAGGCCAAAGAGTTTCTGGATGACGAGCTTGCTGTGTCAGCTGGTCCTAAGCCTGGCACTTTGTGGGCTCTTCGAGATTTGTCGTTTGAGATCGCAAAGGGAGAAGTGTTGGGGGTGGTAGGTTCTAACGGTGCTGGAAAATCTACTTTGGTAAGATTGCTGTCGCGACTGACGGGTCCGAGTGCTGGAGAAGCTCTGATTGAAGGAAAAATAGCTTCCGTCCTTGAAGTGGGATCTGGATTTCACCCTGAACTGACGGTGAGAGAGAACGCCTTACTCAATGGCGTTTTCTTGGGGATGCGAAAATTTGAAGTAAATGACCGGATGGATGCCATACTGGATTTTAGCGAACTAAAAAGGTGTATCGATACCCCAGTTAAAAAAATTTCCCACGGTATGCAATACCGATTGGCTGTTTCAGTTGCACTTCATTCCGATTCAGATTTCACTCTAATGGACGAAGTGCTCGAAGTGGCTGATTTTCAGTTTGAAGAAAAATGTTTTGAAAAAATTTCTCAGGCTCAGAGCCAAGGGCGTTCATTTCTGTTTGTAAGTCATAACTTGTCTCAGGTGCGGAGCATTTGTAATCGAATTCTGTGGTTGGACCAGGGCCGAATGAAACAGCTAGGTAAGCCCGCTGATGTTTTAGAAGCTTATCGGAATTAGGTGAGGAAAAATCATGAAAGAACAATATTCCAAAGTGATCCCGGAAACGTGGAGCGAACACGATCGTGAAATTCGGCCCTACTTATGGAGTCACCGAATACTCACTTTGAGCCAGAAGATTATTAGCTTCTTTTTGTTTTTATCGTTTCTTGTTTCTTATCGTTTTGTTCGCTTGGAATCTTATTTAGCTGCAAAGGATTTATCTCCGTTTCTGCTTTGGATCTGTTACTTTGCGATTTTAGCAGCGATTTGGGAATTGGCAGCGTTTCCCTTCTCAATTTCTCATCATTGGGTCGAGAGATCCCATCAGCTATCAAAGCAAAGCTATTCTTCATGGTTTTCAGATCGCATCAAAGGTTATTTGGTGGGAGCGATTTTGGGAGTAGTGGCTTTGGGGATTTTATACTTGTCCATTTACTTTGGAGAAAACTCTTGGTGGTGGATTGCCTGTTCCGCTCTTGTGCTACTTTCAGTGGTGCTCGCGCAATTGGCTCCTGTAGTTCTCATTCCGTTATTCTTCAAGTTGAAGCCATTAGAAGCGGGAGAGTTAAAGACTCGATTGCTTAAATTATCCCAAGATGTGGGAGTTGTTGTTTCTGAGGTTTACCATCTGGGAATGGGGGAGAAGACCGAAAAAGGTAACGCAGCTTTTGTGGGTTTGGGTAAGACGAAAAGAATTCTTATCGGAGATACATTGTATGAAAAGTTTTCTCCCGAAGAAGTGGAAGCTGTATTTGCTCACGAGTTGGGTCACCAAGTGAATGGCGATTTGTGGAAAGGAATTATTTTGTCATCTTTGTTTCTCTATGTCTCCTTTTTTGCTTTGAATTGGATTGCACAGAATTACCTTTTCTCTATTTTTGAAACAAGTTTAAAACAGCCATTTGGTTTACTGATATTTTTTGTGGCTTTTTCGCTTTTTCAGATTCCATTGGGATTGGTGCAAACGTTATTCAGCCGGTCTAGAGAAAGAATGGCGGATGGATTTGCAGCAGCTAAGTTAGGAAGTGGAAAAGCACTTGCTGATGCGCTAGAGAAGTTGACTTTTCAGAACAGGGGTTTGTTTAGACCCAGCCGGATTATTGAGTTTCTGATGTATTCTCACCCAGCACCGTGGCGAAGAATCAACAGGCTCCGAAGTCGTTAGTGGGCAACCGGCGGATGAGCCGACGGGGCACCCGCTCCAACAGCAGGGACAGGAACTCCAGTCAGAGCAATAGCTTTGAGATCTGCCAAAGTTAATAGCTCATGAACATCCTTCACAAAGTGGAACGTAAGTTGTTCTTTTATTTCCCGAGCCACATCTTTGAGATCGGCTTGATTCCTTTCAGGGAGGATGACTGTTTTGATACCTGCTCGATGAGCAGCAAGAACTTTTTCTTTAATTCCCCCTACCGGTAGAATCGAGCCCCGAAGCGTAATTTCCCCACTGCAAGCCAACTTGGTATCCACTGCTTTGTTTTGAACTAAAGAAGAAAGAGCTAAAAAGATTGCCACTCCAGCGGAAGGTCCATCTTTTGGAATAGCCCCTGCGGGAACATGGATATGAAAATCGAGTTTATCAAAATGAACCGGTAGGGCTTTCTTTACTTGGCTGCGCAACAGACTCACTGCAATTTGGGCAGACTCCTTCATAACGTCGCCGAGTTGGCCAGTAAGAATAAGGTTTCCTTTGCCTTCCATTTTGGTGACTTCGACATGGAGAATTTCTCCTCCTACGGGAGTCCACGCAAGTCCCGTAACTACGCCAGGTTTTCCTTGGTCGATAGTGGTTTCAGTAAAGTATTTTCTAGGTCCGAGAATGTCTTCGAGTTTATCCGGAGCAATCGAGATGGGTAAAACCGTTTCCGATTTAATAACTTCAGTAGCTGATGCTCTAACCAAATTAGCAATTTCTCGAGTCAATTGCCGAACCCCTGCTTCTCGAGTGTAAGCTTCGATTAAGGAATCGATGGTTGCCGGCTGGATGAGCAATTGATGAGACCCCATCCCGTGTTCGGATAGCACTTTAGGAACCAAATGGTCAGAGGCAATCTGTATCTTTTCAGTTTTCGTGTAGCTCGACATTTCGATAATTTCTAAGCGATCGCGAAGAGCTGGAGGAATCGTATCGAGCCTATTAGCGGTTGTTATGAAAAATACTCGAGACAAATCAAACGGAACATCCAGATAATGATCGGTGAAAGTATGATTCTGTTCCGGATCCAAAACTTCTAAAAGGGCAGACGAGGGATCTCCCCGAAAATCCATTCCGATTTTATCAATCTCATCAAGAAGTATCACGGGATCGTTTACCCCTGCTCGTTTGATGCTCTGAATGAGACGTCCGGGCATGGAGCCAATATAAGTACGTCTGTGTCCGCGTATCTCAGCTTCGTCCCGTACTCCACCCAGGCTCATTCGGACAAAGCTTCTTCCCAGCGCAGTTGCAATACTTTTAGCCATGCTGGTTTTACCGACCCCGGGAGGACCAGCCAAACAGAGAATAGGACCTTTCATATCCTTTTTTAATTTGGTGACGGCTAAAAATTGTAGAATACGGTTTTTGACTTTCTCCAGGCCATAATGGTCTTTATCGAGTATTTCACTAGCCGTCGAAAGATCAAGGGCCTCGCTGGAAAGTCCCGAGGATTTATTCCAGGGTAGGGCTAGGAGAAGTTCCAAATAAGTTCGGATGACTTGATATTCAGGAGAAGAGCGTGGCACTTGAGAAAGCCTCGAAGCTTCCTCGCGAGCCACTTTGAGTACTTCGGGAGGCAAAGAAGCAGCCTCGATTTTCTTCATAAAATCTTCCCCTGGAGCTTTGTCTTCTCCTAATTCTTCGCTAATCGCTCTCATTTGCTCTCGGAGAATGTGTTCTCTTTGATCCTTGGTCATTTTTTCAGCCAGCTTAGACTGGATCTCAGTTTGAATATCGAGTCGATTTTTCTCTCGAACTAAATGCTCTAATAATTTGTGAAGCCTTTGTTCTACATCCATTAACTCAAGAAGCTCTTGTTTTTGAGGAACAGGCAAATGGAGCAAAGTGCTCGCTAAATCAGCGATTTGGGAGGGATCATGAATCTGATTCAAAATTTTAATTAGACCATCAGAACCGGGAACTGCCGCGAGCTTCAAAACTGCTTTGGCAAGACCTTTGATTTCTTCAGAAAGTGTTTCCAATCTGGAAGAGAGAGTAGAAGATATCTCAGTTAGTTGCTGGCCCTGTGCAGAAATAAAGCCTTTTTCTTCGGTATAGCTAGAAACTTTGAACCGAAATAAACCGTTAACAATGACCTGAAAATTGTCTTTTTCGACTTCGGTACTTTTAGAGATGTGGCACACAACCCCCACCTGAAAAAGATCGGTAGGTTTGGGGTCATCTACACCTCCGTCTTTTTGGCTGACGACTAAAACAATGTCTCCATGAAGTTTAGAGGCTCGAACTGCTTCGACACTTTTTTTGCGCCCTACTACCAAAGGGACAGCCGCATTTGGAAAAATAACCGTGTTCCGAACAGCCAAAACAGGGAGGATTTCCGGGATAACAACCGAAGTTTTTGAAGGTTCCATAGGACTTAATACCCTCTTGAATTGATAGTGGCTCTTTTAGAGCGAGCCCCACACTACCAATATGAAATCGAATTCGGAAAGGTCAACAAAAAGGGGGTGTGCCTGAGCACACCCCCACAAGGTAACATCAAAAAAAACAACTACTTACGGCGCATTTTTTTTACGATCATTCTTTTCTTGTTTTTACGTCGTCTTGCTAATTTGGGATCTTGTCGTTGTTGTTGTCGACCCCTTCGGAGTTTATTTTTTCGAGCCGCTTTTCTACGAGCAGTTTTTCTACGGTTCTTCGCCATGACGATTCCTTTCTTTAACTTTTATTGTACAGAGCACAAATGAATTTTCCAGGTTGGCTCTTGAAAATCAAGGTGGATTTTTTCCCCCATGAAAGATGACCATTCTACTAGTTGGCTATTTTGTCCACCAAAAAGTGATTTTTGTAAAATCCAGGTTTCTGTGTCGGAGCAATCCAGCGAAGCAACTAACCAATTCTGCTCAAGCGTGTGCAGTCTCTTGATATTCATGTCGGAACTAAAAAGGTCTAAAAAAGAAAACAAAGGAACGGAAAAAGAGCTATGGGGGAGATCACTTGCCATGATGAGTTGTCCTCCTGGTTTTTTACAAGCCCCCAAAAAAAGCCCTCGATTTTTTGATTGGGATAGACCGATTCTTTCACCACGGGTGCTCCAAAGTTCCAAGCGCGGAGAGTAGGCATGTTCAGTTGAAGTTACCGAAAAACCGATCCAAATGAGTTTATTTAGTAAATCTACTTTTAGTGATGGCACCCCCCAAAGATCGGTGTGCTCAGAAATGATTTTTCGCCAAAGCAGTTTGCCAGTTTCATTAAAGTGAACCAGAGCAATCGATTTTTGCTTTTCTTGGTAATCCAAAGTCCAAAAACCATTTTCCCAATCGCCTTCAAGCTCCACTGGGGAAGTAGCCAGGGCAGGAAAGGAACTCTTAATTTGTCCAGCAGAGTTACGAATGAACCAAGTCTCGGAGTCATAAGTAATAAAAGAACCTTCCACCCCTAATTCGCCCAACAAATGATCAGAGGAAAAAATGCTGTGAACCGTGTTTGAAAGCGGAGAAAACTTAATGAGTGAGTTGTGATTTGTTACCCAGAGGCTGCACGTATTTTTTTCCAAAACTGATTGCTGAGCTGAAACTTCATAGCTCTGTAACTTGTCTTGTAAAGGATCGTAGAAATGAATGTGAGATGAACCCGAAATCCAAACTGACCCTTCAAGATAAACAGAAAGGACAGCAGAGAGAATCAAAACTATCCGCATGGGGGAAGGTTATCATAAGATGCCTAGTTTTTATGCTGGCCTCCCAGGAAACGGACAAATTGCTCAATGGTTTCGAGGCCCACTTTGAGAATACGGCTGGTTAAAAAGACCTGTGTCCAAGTTCTATGCAGGTAAAGTAAAATAATTTTAGCTGGTTGAGATTTTAATCCAATCAGTTGTAAAAAACTTAGGCGGTCGAATAAGGACTTTGCGGCTGTTCAGGATTGGCAATCTTTTTGCTCTTCAGTCACACAGACGGTTACGGGGGAAAAATGGGGACTCCTTTAAAAACGCAGTCACTCTGGCTTGGAGTGATTGGGCTTGTCGCTTGGGGGCTTGCGCCGAGTTCAATTGCTTTAGGCGATGGAGTTGGATTTTTGCCAACGCTTCGTCACGTTCGCGTGTTGAGGTCTCGAGGCGACTGTTCGATTTATGGTGCCGTCAAAGCTAAAACTGAGGCTCGATATCGAGAGCTTTCTTTAGCTGAAAGTGAAATCAAAGAGATTGCAAAGCAACGTCGGGAGGCTTTGGTAAAGTGTGGGGCATCTTCCGAAGATTCCCGACGAGCTTTGCAAGAAGAAGAACTCGCGGACCAGTGTCCTACCGAATATGGGGAATGGATTCGCTCAGGGGAAAGTTATTTAGCCAATCAAGTAGAGCTGAAAGATACCTATCGCAACTTGAAGAGTTTATCGGGCCTCATTGCCTACTACTGTGGAAAGCTTCCGCCCGAACCTTCTTCCGTTCCTGCAGAAAAGTCAGACTGACGCAGCGCTTCATAAAGCACGATGGCGGCAGCCTGGGCAAGGTTCAAGCTTCTAACGATGTCGGTTCTCATCGCGATTTTTAGAAAATACCCAGGAAAACGCTCTCTGAGGGAATCGGGAAGACCTTTGGTTTCGCTTCCAAAAACCAAGTAAACAGGGGGGGGGAACGACTCCTTCCAAAAAGATTTTGTCCCCCACTTACTAAAAAAGAATATATTTTCAGGGGTTTCGGCTCTCATGAAAGCATCCCAATCCGCATGATTCACCACTTTTACAAAAGGCCAATAATCTAGCCCAGCCCTTCGAACAGAAGCTTCATCGACTTGAAAACCTAATGGGTGAATCAAGTGCAGGGCCGCTCCTGTACACGCACACAGTCGGGCAATGGACCCGGTATTTTGAGGGATGACGGGCTCGTAAAGAACCAAGTTGAACGGGGCTCGTTCGGAATTCATACATTGAATAAATACTTGTTCTGGACTCATTGCGCCACTAGAATCCGGGCCAATGCAGGAATCTCCTAAATCTATCTATATCAAGACATTTGGTTGCCAGATGAATGTTTACGATTCGGACCGAATGTCTGGGCTCTTAGCCCACCAGGGATATGCCCTAGAAAAAGATATTCGAAAAGCAGATGTTGTCTTAATCAATACGTGTAGCATTCGCGATAAATCGGAACATAAAGTGTTAAGTCTTTTAGGAGAGCTCAAAGCGCTAAAAAAAACCAATCCTGGAAAAGTTTTGGGGATTACTGGATGCGTGGGCCAGCGGATGGGACGAACTCTTCTTCAAAAAGCTCCGCACCTTGATATTGTGATGGGACCCGATGCCATTGATCGAGTGGGAAATCTGGTCGGAACCGTTCTTAAAAAGGGTGAGCGAGTTTTAGATGTTCAATTTGATGCAGATCGAAAGCGGACGTACAGCCAACCTTCAATTGTTTATCGCGCAAAGCCGGTTGAATTTCTCACCATTATGAAAGGGTGCGATCATTTTTGTACTTATTGCATCGTTCCCTTCACGCGCGGACGAGAAAAGAGCCGACCCATTGCTGAAGTTATTCATGACGTAAAAAAGTTCGTGGCTCAAGGGACGAAAGAAATTACGTTTTTGGGGCAGAATATCAACACGTATGGAAAAGGAACCCCGGAAAACCTATCCCAATTGGTTGAAGAAGCCGACAGAGTAGAGGGATTGGAACGTATTCGCTATATCACTTCCCATCCGAGGGATTTGGGAGAGGATCTCATAGCGCAATTCGGAAGCATTTCTAAACTGTGTCCGTCGTTGCATTTGCCTTTCCAAGCGGGGAGCGACTCTGTTTTAAAAGCTATGTCTCGTTTATATACTCGTGATGAGTATCTTTATAAAATTGAAAGGCTCAGGCATTATTGCCCTGATATTTCGCTTTCTACGGATGTTATCGTCGGCTTTCCGGGAGAAACAGACAAAGATTTTGAGGAAACACTGAAAGTTTTATCTCAGGTAGAATTCGGTGGTGCTTATCTTTTCAAATACTCACCGAGACCGGGGACCCGAGCTTTCGCCTACGGGGAAGAAGTCCCTGAGCCTGTTAAAGAACAGCGATTGTTGCAAGCTCAACGGTTAGTTCATGAAATTTTAGACCGCCAAAACAAACAGATGATTGGCAAGACGACGCAAGTATTAGTTGAGGCTTTGGATAAAAAAGCAAAAAATTATACAGGTCGAAATCCCCATGGGAAGCTGGTCCATGTATTTAATGCTGGAGAGGCCTGTGTTGGAAAAACCATCGTAGTGGAAATCACCGAAGCAACAGGCTCTAACCTAAGAGGTTACTATGTCGATGCCCCCCGAACCCAAAGACAAATCCAAGCACTATCTCCCTCATCTTTTTTGTAAACCCCAACTTGATTCCTCTGTTTTTGTAGCTCCAGGCGCAAAGCTAATTGGTGACGTCAGTATCGGAGCGGAGAGTAGTGTTTGGTTTAATTGTGTTCTCCGTGGCGATGTGAATAAAATTCAGATAGGCAAGAGAAGCAATATTCAGGATCTCACGTTAATCCACGAGTCTTATCAATCTCATTCCACGCTGATCGGGGATTCAGTCACCGTGGGTCACTCCTGTATTTTACACGCATGTACTATAGGTGATTTTTCTATGGTGGGCATGGGAAGCACAGTGTTGGATGGTGCAGAGTTAGGGGAATTTGTCTTGTTAGGAGCGGGAAGTTTGGTAACGCAAGGAATGAAGATACCGAAAATGAGTAAGGCCTTTGGGAGACCGGCCAAAATCGTTGGTACTTTAAGTGATCTTGAAGTTGAACAACTCAAATGGCTTGCGCAACATTATGTGGCTTTAAGTCAAATTTATCGGGCAAATCCTTGGGAACAATTTGCTCGTCTGTAGAACATGATTAACTCTTTTGTTGACTGAAGTTTTTCTTTGATTCTAATAGTTGGTTAAGGGAAAGTCAGAAAGCAAATCTGATGAGTTATTTACTGACTTTCCAATTCTTATTTTCAATTGTTTCTTGGGCTCAATCGATTACTGAGCTTACTTCTTTAGAAAAACACGAAGTAACGAATCGACTCGAACAAATATACAAGTTCCCTCACCATCCACAGGCTTTGGAGCTTATTGGAAAAAAAGTCAATTCAGCAAGTGGAGAGCCTGTTTTTCCACATCCTGAATTGAAAAAATACGGTCCCATCGAACAAGATCCTCTGATGAAACAAGCGCAAATCAAAGCAACGGAGAAGTATAGAAATTGGTACTGCACGAAAGTGTTGAAACGTATTTGGCTCGGATTTTCCTGTTCCGGGTTTCAGAGTTGGGCAAGTGTTGAAAACGAAGACCGAGTTGCGGATCTCGCTGACACTTGGGTTGATAAGCTTACTTATGATTTGAGCGACATTCCTACTCGAGGGGAATCGCTCAGACCACTTTGGTCCGATGATTTTTGGCCAATGGTGTGGGGACTCACTTCCTATCGCTATTCTCAAGCTCAAGCATTCAACAGTTATCGAGAAGCTATCACTTCTTATGCTCAACCGTCGGAATGGCTCAAGTTATTGCTGAACCCAATCGAAGAACTCAACACACAGGTGGTGGATTGGTCGCCTTCAGAGAAATATGATCTGACTGTTCAAGATGAACAGTTCTCTCTAACTCAAGAACAAAAAGAGGAGGGGGATTGGTATCGGTCTACTGAGGGCGAAGTTGAAGGCTGGATGGGGCTTTGTCACGGCTGGGCTCCTGCTTCTATCATGGTAGAACGTCCTGAACTGCCAGTTACTGTTCCCGGAACAAAAGACAGCTCAGTTCTCTGGTATCCAAATGATATTAAAGCCATGATTACTTTGGCTTGGGCAAATGGTAGTTGGGATTCTAATTTCATCGGCCGTCGGTGTGAGCAAAAAAAGATTAAAAGGTTTCCAAATGGAAGAATCAGTAGTCAAGATTGTTTCGATACGAATCCAGCAACTTTCCATTTAGCTTTGGGAAATTTGGTTGGGAAAGAAAAAGCATCTTTCATCATGGACAATGCCTACGACTATCAAGTTTGGAATCAGCCGGTTGTGGCATATGAGTTTACCTATTTCAACCCATTCGACAGGTCGAAACAAAGTAAAGATTGGCAAAAAGTAGCTGTAGTTTACGATAAACACTTTAAAAAGAAGGATCGCTTCCAAAAGCCGCTTACTCGAGGAAGTCATTTGGAAGGCCCCTCGGACCCGGTAACGAGGTTGAGACGCAATCATCGGCCCGATGAGCACATTAAAAAAGTAGTAGGGGTGATTGCATCCGTGATTTACTTAGTTGAGACTTCTCCTCCTGAACACGGACCTAGTCCGGGCACCGATCTCAAAGTAAGGGACGTTTATTTATATGATTTGGAGTTGGCAAACGAAGATGGGGTTTGGATGGCAACAGGAGGTGAATGGTTGCAAAACAATCATCCCGATTTCTTGTTTGTCCCCAAGAAAGGAACTGTAGCTACCCATTACTGGGATTCCCAGCCCTTTGATTTACAGACAGTTCAACAAGCTAGTACAAAGACCGGATATCCCCTCTGCAGAATCATTAAACCACTGGTAGAGTCATCCCATGAGGGAGCACAGTATCCGTGTGAACCCTAGGTTACTCTTCTACAATCCCGTAGTACGTAAGCCCCAAATGATTGATTAGCTCTTCGCCACCCAAGAATCTGAGAGTGTTATGAAGTTTCAATAGCTGCACTTGCAGATCGTGTTCAGGTTTAAGACCCGGAGCTGCCAAGGGGCTCTTGAAATAGAAAGACAACCACTCTTGAATTCCATAGAAATTACAACGTTGAGCAAGATCCATGAAAAGAGCCAAGTCCAACACAATAGGAGCTGCTAAAATGCTATCTCGGCAGAGGAAGTTTACTTTGATCTGCATTGGATAGCCCAACCAGCCAAAAATATCGATGTTATCCCAGCCCTCTTTGTTGTCGCCGCGAGGTGGATAATAATTAATTTGAACTTGGTGATGAACTTTCCCATAAAGCGATGGGTAAGTATCGGGTTCAAGAATTTGTTCAAGCACTGAAAGTTTAGAAACTTCCTTGGTTTTGAAGGATCCTGGATCCGCTAAAACTTCACCATCTCGGTTTCCAAGAATGTTCGTCGAGTACCAACCCGAAAGTCCCAACAGACGAGACTTCAGACCCGGAGCAAGTAGGGTTTTCATAAACGTTTGACCCGTTTTGAAATCACTACCGCAAATCGCCACTCTGAGTTCTTTAGCCAACTCTTGAAGTGCTGGAATTTCTACACTTCGATTGGGAGAACCATTGGCATAGGGAACTCTTTCTTTCAAAGCAGCATAAGTATAAATCTGGCTAGGAGCAATGAGAGGATCATTGTCTCGAAGACCTTGCTCAAAAGCTTGGATCGTTTGATGGCAAGGAGCAGGTTCAGTGTAGCGTTCCGTGCTTGCACACCACACCATGACGAGTCGATCACAGCCATTGTTCTTTTTGAAATTTCGAATGTCCTCACGAAGCTGTTCAGCGAGATCCATTTTCGTGTGCCCCTTCTTTACGTACTCACCCGTAATTTGAGTGATGTAGTTGGGGTCAAAAACAGCGGGCATTGGTTTTACTTGAGATAACTCAGGCTTTACTTGTTGAAGTAACTCATTCTCCAAAACCTTAGCTTTGGAAGCAGCTTCAAATGCGTTATCGCTGAAAATATCCCAGCCCCCAAAACAGACGTTTTTGAGGTCGGCTAAGGGAACGAATTCTTTAAGGGTCGCGGAGCGGTTCTCGCTGCGTTTACCTAAGCGCATTCTCCCCATCTGCGTCAGAGAGCCAATGGGCTCAGCTATGCCTTTATTTACAGCTGCAATACCGGCAATGAAAGTGGTTGAAACAGCGCCCATTCCAGGAAGCAAAATCCCCAGTTTTCCTGTGGCAGGAGCAATTGATACATCAGTTTTAGTCATGGATAATTCCTCGCGTCAGCTTTTAACCATTTTTTTCGCTGCTTGGGAAGCCTAAATGCCGAAAAAATACAATTTTTTGAGCTCATTCACAAAAAAACGATGATATACAAAAGATTATTAAATACAATTACTTAATGACTACCTCCCAAGGACTTTTTAAGGCATCTGACGGAACTTCGCTTTTTTTCGAGGTACAAGGCGAAGGAAAGCCATTGGTGTTTTGTTACGGCTTAACTTGTCGGAGGGACCACTGGCGCCACCAGATTGCTTATTTTGCTAAAAACTACCAAATCATCACTTTTGATTATCGAGGCCATCATAACTCGTCTCGGCCCCTCAATGACCAGCATTTGACGTTGGATTGGTGTGCAAATGACCTCGTGGATCTTTTCAATCATTTAAGGATTCAGGAAGCAGTTGTACTGGGCCATAGTTTGGGAGTCTCTATTTTGTCTAAATTTGTTCCAAAACTTCAGGAACGTATCAAAGCGGCTGTGTTTATTTGCGGATCGGTGACTAATCCGTTTGAAAATATGTTTCATTCGAACCGGATGTCCAGAGTTCATTCATTAACTACAATGATCAACAATCAAGCTCCGACTCTTATGTCTTTTTTATGGCAAAAATTTACCGAGCGAAATCGATTGAGTTTTCTCATGACTTCTCGCTTGGGATTCAATGCTTCGAAAGCAGAAGAACAAGATGTTCTCAATTACATGGATGGAGTTAATCGAACTCCATTCCCCATTTTTTACTCGCTGATTTCAGATTATGCACAATTTGACGGTCGGCCACTTTTGAAGAGGATTGAATGTCCTACTTTGGTACTTGCGGGAGAAGAGGACCACATTACTCCTTATGCTCTCCAAGAAGAAATAGCTGAGCTGCTTCCCATGGGACAACTGATTAAAATTTCTGGGGGCAGCCACAATGCTCATATGGACTTTCCAGATAAAGTAAACCACTCGATCGATTCCTTTTTGGCTGATGTAGGTTTCAAATGAGCCGCTTGCTTCTGTTTTGTTTCGGATTGCAAATCATCAGTTGTTCAGGGCTGGTTGCTGTGAAAGACACGCAGACAACATTGCAACTGTCCCAATCAGATTTTTTGAAGAAACAAGAATTGCGACAACAGGAATTGGTGTCTGTCAGAGGAAAAATGCGACTCAAGTATGAAGTAGGACAGAGAGCAATTTCCGGAGAAGCACGATTCCTTAAAGACAAAAACAAATCGAGGCTTGAAGTGAGTGATCCGATGGGCCGTGTTCATTATTGGTTGATTGGAGACTCCCTGGGAACACTTGCTTTCTATGATGCCGAAAAGACGGCCTACCAGTCCGGTAAAGAAGGTCGAACTTATTTTCGGAAGTTTTTTGGAATCAATCTTTCATGGACTGAATTAGAAAATCTGTGGATGGGTATTCTTCCTCCAGCTTGGAGAGCGCAATTAACGGGAGATTGGACATCAAAAGAGGGAAGCTTTGAAGGGAAAATCCGGAACGATAAAGAACTAATCAACTTTCAAGTTTCCGAAAAAAATGGAGAACTCCAACAAGTGCTGTGGCGAACCGAAAATAAGCTGATTGAGATCCTTTTTACTGATTTTGACGCCTGTTGTTCTAGAGAGGGAGTTCAAACACAGCTGGGACACAGCGTAAGCATCAAATTACCGTCTCGTTCGGACAAAATTGAGTTAGAATGGGAAGAGCTCAATTTATTAGTTGAAGAGCCTAATCCGCTTGGTTTTTCTCGGAAGATTTCAGCGCGCATTAAGCGGGTAGATTTAGAAGAATAAGAGAGTTGCTGAGCGAATGGGGAGAAAAGAGCTATGTCAAAAAAAATCATGATAAAAGCGTCTTCTGGAGTTTCCGGTATTCGAGAAATCGCGATTGCAGCACAGCTTATTTCTCCTGCGCAAGTATCTGATTTAGATCGACTATGTGCAGAGACAGGAGTTAATTTCGCTACAGCAATGATGTTCAAAGGAGTTTGCTCGGATGAAAATATTGCAAAACTTCTTGAGGACCATTTATCGATTCGAAGATTTCCCCTGAAATCTATTCCAGGTTTGGGAAAAATTAGAAATCTTATCTCCGAAGAAAAATCAAAAGAACTTCAGGTGTTTCCGTTGACTTTGATTGAGGAATCCGGACAAAAAGTTCTGCTATTAGGAATGACAGATCCTACTGATTTGGCTTGTGTTCGAAAAATCGAATTTTTAACTCACATGAAAGTTCAGCCTGCTTTTCTTCCTTTGGATGATCTTCAGAGTCTGTACTTAAAATTTTATCGACGAGGCCTTGAGATTTTTCCTGTAGAAGTTACGTTCTACGGTGAAAAAGCGAATATGGAGCGAGCACGAGCTTTAACTGGGAATGAGACCAGCATGAGCGCCCAGGAAACAAGTAAAGTGACTGCACTGACTTCGTTGCTGATTCGCAAGGGAGTGATTACTGCAAGTGAGTTGGAAGCCGAACTTAAAAAATTATCGATGATCACTTCCCATTCAAAATAAATCACGCTTGAGCTGACCACCTCAATAATACTTCAAGTGTTTCTCTCACGTTGTCCCGACCCAAAGGCAAAAAAAGCAGATCAAAAATACCCGCTTGGTAAGCAAGGCGAATCAATGATTCGTGGGCTTTGGATTTTTTTTTGTTTAAAACCAAAACAATCGGGCATTGATAACGATTAGAAAGTTCGCGAATCAGGGGAAGGGGCTCAGTCCAGTTTAAGTCACTTCTCATCAGCAGGAGTTGAGGGCGGGTTGCCATCAAGGCATTGCGCAGTTGCTCTTCCGAACTCAGAGAACAAACTGGGTGTTCCGGTATAAAATCTAGCCACTTCTCTTCGGGGGATTCCTCATTACATAAATAAAAAAGATGGGGAGCCTTTTTGGGAAAAAGGGGCAGTACATTTGACGGTAGACCCCACTTGAGTGATTCCATTCTCTTTCCCTCCGTCCTCATTTTAGTAAAGAAATGAAAAGACTGTCCACGATTTAAATCAAGTTTACACGCCGCCCTCTTTAAAATGATAACGCTTCGTGTGACGAAACTGAGCAGTCAAGCTTCAATATGAACTTAAGAGAAAAAGACAAAATTCCGACATAATCAGTAAGAACTTTGAGGGGTAAAACACGCTATGGATAAAATTTTAGTAATTGAAGACAACAAAGACTTTCAATTTTTAATACAAACCGCTCTTTCCGGCGATTACAAAGTGATGTGTTCCGATAATGGCCGTCAAGGAGTAGAGATGGCACAAGAATTAAAACCAGATTTGATTATTTTGGATATTTCATTGGGGGAAATGGACGGATTTGAAGTTTGCCATTTACTCAAAAACAACAAAGAAACGGCTCAAGTGCCAATCATTTTCTTATCTTCTCGTAACGACACACACAGCAAAGTGATGGGATTTGACTTGGGTGCTGAGGATTTCCTGGAAAAGCCATTTGAAACAGGAGAGCTCAAAGCCCGAGTTAAAGTGAGATTGAGGCAAAGCCAAGCTCGAAGAGAAAACCTATCTTCGTTCGAGGTTCCTGGACTTCGTATCGACTTTATTGGACACCGAGTGTTCATCGAAGAAAAACAGGTTCTTTTTTCTGCCCTCGAATTCAAACTCCTTTCCTATTTTGTTCGGCACCCGGATCGCGTGTTAACCCGGGAAAAAATACTCAACTCGGTTTGGGGCGTGGATACTTTTGTAACCGATAGAGTAGTGGATTCCCACATTAGAAGCATTCGTAAAAAGTTGGGAAGTCACAAGGATCATATCGAATCGATTTATGGTGAAGGTTATCGGTTCAATCCTCATCCGGCATCTTTGAGCAAAAAGTCGAAAATGGAGAGCGAAGCAGCTTAAGTTTCTTTATGTTTGAGACAGGTTTTAAAAGGGTCTTCTGCTATAATAAATTATGCGCAGAAGACCTCTCGTTCTTTTTATTGCTTCCCTTGTATTTCTCTTTTTTCCACTTTCGTTAATTTGGGACTTCCTTCAGGGAGATCCTGTTCTGGTTTCTGATTGGTTAATTGGTGGAATTTTGCCTGTAGTTTTGATTATCGGTCTCATTCGAGTAACCAAAGTGGCTTGGTATACCCTATTTGGCTTCATATTTTTTTGGGGGATTCGAGATTACCAGACGGTGGAGGATGCTACTCCTGTTTCGATTATTTCCCACATCCTCATTTACGTTATCAGTCTTGCCTACTTCATCCATCCCCGTATTCGAAGACTTTACTTTGATCCGAAGCTCAGATGGTGGAGAACAAAACAAAGATACGAGACTCATGGTCCTATCATATTTAAACAGGGAACAAAGTATTATTATCCCACTTTAAGAAACATATCCGAGGGCGGGTGTTTTATTGAAACACCGCATACACAGGAACTTGAGAACATTATCGATATTATTATTCCCCTTCCTGTCCCCTTGGGACTTGCTGCCATTGAGACTCGTGGGGAAGTTCGTTGGGTTTCAGAAAAATCCGAACGTTTTGGGATGGGCATTCAG
Organism: Pseudomonadota bacterium; assembly: GCA_009927165.1. Taxonomy (GTDB): domain Bacteria; phylum Bdellovibrionota; class FAC87; order UBA2466; family UBA2466; genus RFNO01. Next base: position 4,748 of record RFNO01000113.1, on the reverse strand, counting down.
TTTTTAAATCTTGGCCCTGAGCAAAGTGCCGTCCTAAAAAAGTTTGTGGCCTACCAAATCTAATCCCATAAACGGATTATTCTTTTCTTAATCGCCCTTTTTCTTGAAAAGCGCACCTCATCGAGGGATGATTTCTGGATATGTATTCAGATAAGCTACCCCTTAATGAAAAGAAAATAGCGCGCTGTCGCAAAATTGCAGCCGATATTGGCCAAGAAGTAGCAAACTTGATTCACCGTAATTCAACGGTGGGAACAGAACGAGGTATTCTTCGACTGCTTGGTTTTAATGGGGCTTTGACCCATCAAGGACTCCAGTATCCAGTGGCCAATCTCATGTTGGATCAGTTGCGTGAGCACGAACGACTTCAAGAGGGGGCGCTCTTCTGGGTTGCCAATGCTCTTTTAGCTGAAAATGTCTCTATTCCCCAATTGGAAGAGCAGATTGCAACCCGAAAGTTAAACCTGGGTGAGATAAAAACACAGGACAAAACAAAAGTGGTGAAGTTGGCTAAAACACTCGCTCAAGACTCTTTCAAACGATTGAAAAGCTATCGCGAACTGAGGCGAAAACTTTTAAAGAAACAGGGTGACCCACTTGGTGAGAAACGACCTCTGAAATATGTGATTGTAGCAACTGGAAATATTTTTGAGGATGTTACTCAGGCCAAAAGCGCAGTTATGGACGGTGCTGATATTATTGCCGTCATACGAAGTACGGCCCAGTCTCTTCTGGACTATGTCCCCCACGGAACTACGACTGAAGGTTTTGGGGGAACTTACGCAACTCAAGGAAATTTCCGAGTGATGCGAGAAGCTCTGGATGAAATCGGAGAAAAAGAGGGACGATATATCCGTTTGACGAACTATTGTTCGGGGCTCTGTATGAGCGAAATTGCTGCTCTAGCGAGTTTAGAAGGCCTGGATTGCCTCCTCAACGATGCTATGTATGGCATATTATTTCGCGACATCAATCCCAGAAGAACGTTAATTGATCAGCACTTTTCACGACTCATTTGTTCCGTGTCTGACATTTGGATTATGACGGGTGAAGACAATTACATGAAGACAACGGATGCCGTAAAGGCGGGCGACCAAGTGTTAGCATCTCAATTTATCAACGAAGTTTCAGCCCTGAATGCGGGAATGAGACGAGAGCAGATGTCGATTGGTCACGCCATGGAAATGGATCCTGCATATGAAAAAGTGATCTTAATGGAAATTGCTCGAGCTCAGATGACTCGACAAATTTTTCCGAAGGCTCCTCTCAAATACATGTGTGCTACCAAATACAAGACGGGAGATATTTTCACGGCACATGCTTTAGATACCGTCTTCAACTTGATTGGATCCATGACTAATCAAGGTGTAATCCTTCTTGGAATGCCAACTGAAGCAGTTCATACACCATGGATGCAAGATCGTAGTTTAGCTATTCGAGACGCTAATTATATTTTGAATGGGAGTTTAGGGCTGTCTCAGGAATTTGGATTTAACTCAAATGGGTTTGTCTCCAAGTTTGCTCAAAAGGTTTTGGATGATTGCTTGAAGCTTCTCGAAAAAATTAATCGTGAAGGCTTTTTCAAAGCTATCGAAAAAAGGGTGTTTGCGGATGTTTCGCGGACGATTGATGGCGGAAAAGGTGCAGATGGGGTTTTTGAAATTGATCGGACGGTCTATTTGAATCCGTTTTTTGAGTTGATGGGGAGCAAAATTTAGTATGGCTGAAATCAACTTGACTCAATTACTTCCCTACGGGGACACCACGAATGACGGGGCTGTTCAATTGAGCTTCACTTTGCCTGTTGAGCCTTCTGCTAAGGCTAGGGAAGCAGCTACGCAGATAGTACGCAACTGGGGTTTTTTTGATGTGAAAATTGCGCACATGTCTCAAATCGGGATTGGTTATTCCTTTTTCGTGGTAATGGCTCGTTCTGATAAAAGTATCGACTATACTCGAGTGGAAGCTCCGCAGCTAAATCTTGAAAAAAGAGATTATAAAGAAATTGATAAGTCTATTTTAAAAGATGTAAAGCGGCCTATTCGCTTAGTGGGAGCCTGTACCGGTTTTGATGCCCATACTGTGGGATTAGATGCTATTTTGAATATGAAGGGTTTCGATGGCGATATTGGACTTGAACGCTACAAAGGGTTCAAAGTGGTTAACATGGGCAGCCAGATTCCAACTGAGGAACTGATTGATCGAGCGGTAAAGGAGAATGCAGATGCCATTCTTCTGTCAAAAGTCGTTTCCCAAAAAGATATCCATATTCACGATATGAGAGACCTGATTACAAAGCTCAAAAAAAGGGGATTGGAGAACCGGTTCCTCCTCGTAGTTGGGGGACCTCGAGTAACACATAAGCTTGCATTAGAGCTAGGTTATGATGCAGGATTTACTATTGGGAGTCGTCCCAGCGATGTGGCAAACTTCCTGTATGAGAAAATGTTGGCGAAGTTAGATAAAAGTCCTCAAAATGATAAAGAGACAAAGAAAAGTGGCAAAAGAAAAGATTAAAATTATCGGCCGTAGCAAAGAAATTCTTGAACTTGAGAAAGCAATGTCTCTAGGCAGGAATGTTCTGATTGAAGGTCCAGTGGGAGTAGGAAAAACCTTTCTCGTTCGACAAGTATTGGAATCTTTGGGTTTAGATTTTGAAAGAATTGATGGGGATACTCGATACACGGAAAACAAACTTACCGGATGGTTTGACCCCCCCTTGGTTTTGAAAAAAGGGTATGTGGCTAGTTGCTTTATTGAAGGGCCTCTCCTGACTGCAATGAAAAAAGGAAAAATTCTTTTCATCAATGAATTGAATCGAATGCCCGAAGCCGTCCAAAACATACTTTTGCCTGCCATGGATGAGCGGCACATTATGTTGCCGAAATTGGGGCGAGTCGATGCCAAACCTGGGTTTTTAGTGGTAGCCACTCAGAATCCGAGAGAATTTACTGCCACTCATGCTCTATCCGAAGCTCTATTAGATCGATTTGAAATGATTCCTCTTTATTATCAAGACCGTGATGAAGAAATTGAAATCTTAAAAAATGAATTGGGTCCCAAAGTTCGAACGGATGTTTTAGAAAGAGTCGTCGATATTGTACGAGCTACTCGAAATCATCCAGCAATTAAACGTGGAGCAAGTATTCGAGCAGCTATTGCTACTCTCAAATTATTCGTCGGGGGCATCGATCTCGAGGGAGCTTGTCTAATGGCGTTACCCTCTCGAATTGAAATGGTTTCCTCAGACGATGATCCTCGACAATTGGTTCGGGATCTTCTTGCTATGCAGATTTTCCCTGAATTTAAGGAAAAAAAAAGTCCACAGAAGTAGCTTTCAACCGCGTTCCCGAGAAAAATCAGAAATGGGCAGAAGTATTTGTTCCTCCTGAAGTATCCGAGCAGAGTCTGTTTGATGAGATGGAATCTTTGGGGGATACACGCCAAAGCGATCGAATGAGGCAGATTTATTTTAAAAGACTGAGTACTCATTCTCTTGAGGAGAAAACTGATAAGCAGTTGGTGGCTTTAGTTCTGGAACATGCTAAAAAAGTCATTGCTCATCCCTCTCGGCCTATGCTGTTAAGAACGGATTCTTTTGCGAGAAATCCATTCGCAGATCTGGCCATTGAGGAAACTTTAGAAGAAAATCCATTTCTCGATAATCCAGAGGACCTTATCGTTCAGTTCCCGGAGGAAAAACCGTTCTCATGTGTAGCTATGCTTGATACGAGCTCTTCAATGTCGGGTGATAAGCATTTATTAGCCAGCATTGCTGTAGCGGTTCTGATTTTAGAAGTACCTTCTGTCGATCATTCTGTGGTTGTTTTTAACTCGGATTCAAAGCCCATAAAAAAAATGGCTTTTGAGGAAAAAGTAGAAGAGACTTTGTTACGCTTTCTTAAGGTTCAGCCCAGGGGATTCACGAACTTAGCACTCGGTTTAGAAACCGGAATTAAAGAGTTGCAGGGTCAGGCTACTACAAAAAGAAAAATAGGCCTTTTAGCCACTGATGGTAGAACTACGGAAGGCAAAGATCCATTGGAAGTTGCCAAACAGTTTGATTTCCTTGTCGTGCTTCATCTTTGTGGACCTGGAAGTGATTTGAGTTCTTCTCAGGAAATCGCACAAGCTGGTCATGGGATCTGTTTGGAAGTCGAAAAGTTTGAAGATCTTCCGCACCGTCTTTATGAATCGCTTCGAATGCTTGCTCGACTTGCCTAAATCGGATTCAGAATAGTTAAATTTACTGAAGATTAGGAGGAGCTTGAGGAGAGTTACAATTAGGACATGGCTTCGATACTACATTTGCAAGACCTGTCCAAAACCGTAAAATATTATAATTGGTATTTCTGATAATAACTGCCACGGTAACTGCTAACATAAGAACTAATAAAATATATTCGACAAAAGCTTGCCCTTTTTGATTACGTCTCAACATAGGATCATCATATCACGAACCAAAGTTTCCAATCGGCAGCAAAATTAATAAAAAAGTGAGCAATAATGCAGGGCCAAATCCGGCCGGTGTTCCACCGAATAACTCCGAGCCAGATTCCAGCAAAAAACGTAAACACCAATTGCAGCACCAGTTGCCCCGGGCTTGACGAGCCTACGTTTTGAAGATGCCAGACGGAGAAAGCCAGCGAAGTTCCCCAAAGCCAGATCGGAAAGAAAGGCCCCATTCCTGCAAGGCGCGACTTCTGTAATCGGAAACCAATAGAGGTCAACCACCCTCTAAACAAGAG
>RFNO01000010.1 GCA_009927165.1 Pseudomonadota bacterium | reverse complement strand
CCTGCCAACCGCCTACGGCTACCTGCCGAATGAGTTATTTTCGGTTGCTCTTAACGGCCAGCCGGACGCCGACACCGCTTGGGTGGCGCCGAGCAGTTCGTATCGCAGCACCTGCGGCTTCAGTCCGTCGCAGAACGTCAAACTGTCGAAGCTCAAGGTTGAGGTCACGAACATCAATTTTGGGTTCTACAGCAGCGACCAGAGCTTCACGATTGATTCCGTGACGCCGACGCGATTCGGCGACAACGAGTACGAAGGGTCGGTTTCCAAGGAAATCGATCTTCAGTCGTTTCTCGGCATCACGACAAGCATCATCCGCTGTTGGGTGTCAATCTCCGGCTCGGAGGCGATCACGAACGAGAACACGCCAGCGACCCTGGGAGACGCCGTTATGGCAACGTCCTTCTATGTTCGGAGTTTGTTTTATGCGCCGCTGAACGAAAGGGAGGAAGTGCTGGTGGCCGGCCAGTCGCGATCCCTTTCTGAGTCGGAGGCGGCTGATTTCTTCAACGGATCGCCTTTGAGCCTCAACGTGTACCCGTTATACGTACGCGCTTCCGTCGTGGTCACGGCCATCGGCACCGCCTAGCCTCACCCCCTGCGGACGGCCGGAAAAGTGCCGTATCGTGAGGCGTCACCCTAGAGAGGCCGCAGATGCCCGCCGCCGTTTTCTCGCAGCTGCCGGGCGAGCTCACGCTACAGCTTGTGCGTGGCGACGAAGTGTCGTTTTCGGCCGTTTTCACGGGCAGCGACCTTGCGACGTACACGCTTGAGTCTCACGTCTACACCGGCCAGCGGGACACGCTCACTGTCCTGGTCACGCCGACCGTCACGAAATCGACGGCGACGGTGGCCGGCGTCACAAGTACCACCGTCCAGATCAGCATGACGGAAACGCAGACGCTGGCCATTCCCAGCTACGGGACGCCAAGGTGGTATCTGCGGTGGGTGTCGGCCGGCGGCGTTACGCGGACGATCCTTGCCGGTGCCGTGAAAGCCGAGAACCCGTAATGCCAGCCGGCAACGAAGTCACCGTCAGCGTATCGGCCGGCACCACGCTTGCGGTCACGGTGCCGAATTCGACCGGCGCCACTCCGCCGACGATCACCAACGGCGGCACGGCCAACGTCACGGTCAGCAGCGTCGGCGACCGCGGGCCGAAGGGAGACGCAGGTTCTACGAACAGCCTCTCAATCGGCACGGTCACGACCGGCTCAACTGCCTCGGCCACGATCACGGGGTCGGCACCGAATCAGACCCTGAACCTGACGCTTCCCGGTGCCGATCTCACCGGCCTGGCAACGGTGGCCACGACCGGATCGGCCGCCGACCTCACGGGCACGCTCTCAACCGACCGCCTGCCGGCGAGTGTGCCGCTGCTGGTGGGCGGGCTCATTCCGTCCTCGCTGCTGCCGAGCTACTGCGACGATGTCATCGACGGCACGCTGGCCACTTTCCCAGCTACGGGCGAAGCTGGGAAAATTTACGTCAACACGGCCTCGACGCCGCCGAGCATCTATCGGTGGAGCGGCACGAACTACGTCCAGATCGTCGGCTCGCCTGGGTCTACCGACGCGGTCACCGAGGGCACGACGAACCTGTATTTCACGGCCGCTCGCGCTGCCGCGGCTGCCCCGGTGCAGTCTGTGGCTGGCCGCACGGGAGCGGTGACGATCTCGGCCAGTGACGTGTCGGGGCTCGGCTCGCTCGCCACCATGACGACCAGCGGCAAGGCGACGACGGACGCATTCCTCCGCGGCGACGGGGCGTGGGCTACGCCGCCGGGCACGACCTACACCGCGGGCGCCGGGATCAAGATCGACGGGAGCACGATCTCCTGCACCGTGAGCAGCGGAGGCACCTACACCGCTGGCAGCGGGATCGCAATCGTCGATGGCGCGATCTCAGCGGCCGTAACGCAGGTGGCGGGTCGCACGGGCGCGATTTCCCTGACCGCGAGCGACATCGGCGGCCTCGGCCCGCTGGCGACGCTGACGCCGACGGGCACCGCGAGCAGCTCCACCTGGCTCCGCGGGGACGGCTCGTGGCAGCCGATCGTCGAGGGCATCGGCGGGACGCTCGAGTATGCGAACACCGCAGCGTTCCCCCAGCCG
>RFNO01000088.1 GCA_009927165.1 Pseudomonadota bacterium | reverse complement strand
TCCTTACATGATGGGCGGAATGATGGGTGGTTACGGTATGGATCCTTTCCTCATGGGCGGCATGGGTGGCTTTGGAATGGGCCCCATGATGGGCGGCATGGGTGGCTTTGGAATGGGCCCCATGATGGGCGGCGGCTACGGTATGGGCGGCGGCTACGGTATGGGCGGCGGCTATGGTATGGGTGGCTTCGGCTACTAACAAGCCCCATCAAGCTTGAATCCAGGGAGTCCCCGCTTGGGGACTCCCTTTATTATTTTGAAAGAGCTCAATTGACTCATCGCATTAATTTCACTATAGTGGGGGCTCATGAAGCTTCCCAATGCGTTTCTTTTAATCCTGTTTTTTTTAACCCCCACCCTTAAAGCAAATTCAGCTATCCCGCTGGTGTTGAATTCGGCCCTCTACTCAATTGAAAAATCCGATAAGACCGATGTTTTAGAAGTCCTAGCCCTCCGATCTCCAAGAGTATTTTTTTTAAGCTCTCACAATGAAGAGGCTGTCGTAACGGCTCGAGTGGCACTAGCCACCCATTCTTGGGTCGCACTGCACATCAACGAACAAAATTACGAGGTTTTAAAAATCACTCTGTTAGATCGGCCAACACCGCAAGAAAAACAATCGGGCTCCTCTCGATGGAACCCGACTCTTTACTCTCCTTCATTGGTTTCTTCTTTTAATCAAGCAACCTCTTTATTCGATGCCGTGGATTCTTACACAGACTCCGACTTAAGTGACAATTGCTACAATCGAGCTCATTACTGGGCCAGAACTTTCGATCTCAATTACAAGATCAAGTCGATGAAAGTTTTTGTCCTCTTCACTCCTGCTTACCGAAAAGAACACAATTTTAATTGGTGGTATCATGTTGCTCCCTTTGTGAACGTAACAACTTCTGAAGGGCAATCGAGAGTCGTCTTAGATCCCAGCTATGAGCAAAGTCCGCTTGATATTCGGAAATGGGTTTTTCACTTTGCTTCCAAAGCCGATCACTGCCGAGTTGCTCAATATTTGCATGAATTCAAAGATACTTCCGCGCTGGGAGGATGCGTAGTGATTACTGCTAGCATGTATCACTATATTCCGCAGGACCTTGATCTAGTGAATCCCCCGGTAAATTGGCGCTGTGACGATCTTAAAGCAGTAGAATCTGCATTGCGAGCCCCGGCTCCATACAGTGATTGGAAAAAATATACTGATTTTTTACCCGACTACTGTCGCTGAGGAGAATCTGTCATGAGTTTAAAAGAAGATTTCGAACTAGCGGTTCAGCATGTAAAAACGTTGCAAAAGCGCCCCGAAGATTCGACTTTGTTAACTCTCTACGCTTTGTTCAAACAAGCAACTTCCGGAGATATTACCGGGAGTAGACCCGGATTTTTAGATATCAAAGGTCGGGCCAAATTCGATGCCTGGTCATCCAAAAAGGGAATGGCTTCCGAGGTTGCCATGACCGAATATGTTGCTTTGGTAAAAAACCTACTCAGATAGTCTGAATAAGCTTCTCAGGCTCAAACCTTACCTTCTTGGCCAGTGCATATTTATCTTCAGAACTTCGATATCCCACAGCACAAGCCACTGCCGTCCGATAATCTGTCTTGTTCAGACCAAGAATTTCATCATACTGGGGAGGAGAAATTCCCTCCATGGGACAAGTATCGATCTTTAAAAGAGCAGCACAAGTCATCAGATTACCAAGAGCGATATAGCTTTGGCGAACGGCCCATTCCGCAATATTTTTACTCCGAGGTCCCTGTTGCAAATCGGATGCGATCATTTTTCGATATCCAGCTGTGCTTTCTTTGGCCACTCCACGGATCCTGGAAATTTCATCAAAATAAAAATCTAAGTAGGCGTCATTTACTGAGGTTCTTGCGGCAAAGACCACAAAGTGTGAACAGTCCTCAACTTGGGTCTGATTCCAAGAGTGGGGAGTAAGAAGTTTTCTTACTTTGGGTTCTTGCACCACCACAAATTTCCAAGGCTGAAGACCATAAGATGAAGGCGTCAAAATCAGTGACTCTTCAAGAGCCTTCCAGTCTTGCGAAGAAATCTTCTTCTGATTATCGAATTTTTTTACTGCATATCGCCACTTTAGCTGTTCAATTAATTGATTGGTCATTGGTTTTCCTTTTTTATATTAAATTCCAACTCGATGGGATCGAACATGAGACATTCCGCCGTCTACTCCTAAAATTTGGCCTGTTACCCATCCTTGTCGCGGATCTAAGAACCATGCAATAGCAGAAGCTACATCCTCTGGCTCGCCAAATCGATTCAAAGGATGCATAGCAAGTGAAGCTTTTGCTGATCCTTCAGATTGAGTAATCTTTTCCGTCAATGGGGTTTTAACCAAGCCTGGTGCTACCACGTTGACCCGTATCTTATAAGGAGCATAAGTAGCTGCAGCTGAAACCGCCAGCCCCTCTACTCCGGCTTTTGCTGCTGCAATTGCCTCATGTTGTGCTATTCCCAAACGAGCAGCTACTGAAGAAAGAAGAACAATGGATCCTCCTCCTTTTCGCATGGTAGCAGCTGCATACTTGAGCAAATAAAAACTGGTGTATAAGTTTTGCTGAAGAGTAGTAATCCAATCATTTTCCGAAGTAGCGTGGGCCGGCTTTAGTAACAATGAGCCCACTAAATTAACGGCACCGTTTACTTCTATTTTTTTTTCCTTTGCCATTTGAAACAGTGACTCAACATAAGTGGCTTGGGTTGCGTCTCCACATAAATATAAAGCATCAACTTTTTTAGCCACTGCCTCTAACTTAGTAGAGTTTCTCCCCCCTAATATCAAACGTACTCCTCGTTTGTGCAGAACGTTGCAAAGAGCTTGTCCAATACCTCCAGATGCTCCCAATACAATCACGGTTTCCTGCATTTCCATTATTCTCTCCTTAACGAAAGTCTGATAATCATAGTGGGGTACCTAACAGAGAACAAGTCCCATGACCAAAGATAAAACTCGCACCGTGTTGATTATTGGTACCGGCATTTCCGGGATAACTTTAGCGGAAAAGCTTGCCGGACCAAGATTCAAGGTTTTTTTATTTGATAAAAGCTCAGGCGTTGGGGGCCGGTTAGCAACTCGAAGATTCGAGGAAGGGAAGTGGGACCATGGTATTCCTTGGATTGAGCCGGATCAGATAAAACCTGAGCAATGGGCTCTATGGAAGCATCTACTGGTATCCGTTCCTGACTTGTCTCCGAAACGATTCATTGCTTCGGAAGGCTTAACTTTTCTCCCAAAAAAGCTAAGTGAACATCAAGTTATTCATAAACAGACGAAAATTATTGAAATCAAAGAAGGCCAAAAAAAGTCTGCTTGGGTCATCTTGGACGAAAAACAAAATCAGTTTGAAGGTGACCTTCTGGTGCTCGCATTGCCAGCTCCTCAAGCATTCGAGCTCCTCTCGCGGTCAGGGCTCTTGATGCGATTGAGTTGGGGCTCGAAATTAACTGAAATTGAGTATAGGCCTCACCTGGTGGCCTTGGGAAAAACCACTGCTTCTTCGACCTCGCTATGGGAACTCACCCCTCAACCTCCTTTCGAACTTATTTTGGATAATGGACGAAAAGGGGTGCACAAAAGCGCTGGACTATTTACTGCTTATTTAGATGAGTCTTTTAGCCAAGAAAATTTTGAACGCCCAGAACAGCAAGTAGTCTCAGAAATTTCCTCGCTTTTAAATGATCGTTATCAATTACAACTTGAGCACTTGGAGCTGAAACGCTGGAGATACTCTCGGACCAAAAAAGCTTTGAAAGATTTATTTCTTGAAGGGCTGCTATCAGGTCCAATTTTTTTTATTGGCGATGGTTGTGCGAACGGGGGATTTAGAGGTGCACTTCTATCCTCCTGTTCACTGTCTGAATACCTAATAGACGCACCCGGTTTTTAGACACTTGCCATCATTAGTATTCTATCTGTTTCATCCTAAACTTTACTGGCCTTCAAGTTGCAGCTAGTGGACGAATTACTTTACAAATAAGGGACTCCACATGCTTCGAAGGATCATTATTTTCAGTGCGCTATTGAGCTCTTCTCTTTCTCTGGGTGCCTCTCACGGCAAAGCTGGTAACTTACCTGACGGTTCACCTTCTAAAGACCGTCCCGCCGCTAAAGCACAAACTTCGACACTTTTTTTTAGAATTAATTTGGGACCTGAAGTTCCATTTGACAGATTTAAGAGCGTTTTATTAGCAGCAGAAGGAGAAGAACCTACTTTTCGAATCGTTCACGGTAGTTCCAAACACAACTTTTTCCTTGTTGAGACGGAACAAACGGAAGCAGAGCTGAAAGAACTCTTCACAGAATTTTTTCCGGGTCTAGCAAAGCACATCGAAACCATACGCTTGGAGACGACCTTGGAGCAACCTGAAATTCCAGCCACAAAGAAGAGAGCCCTTTTTAGCTCTCCCTTCAGCAACTAAACAGGACCGGCGTCAGATATTTTCTTTGAACTAGTCGTTTCAAATTTTTTAAAATTGTTTTTGAACAGTTCAGCTAATTTTTTTGCTGTCGAGTCGTAAAGTTCTTTGTCTTGCCAGGTATTACGTGGATTCAAAATTTCTCCCGGTACACCTGGGCACGCGGTGGGAATTTCGAACCCGAACAATGAGTCTCTAACGGTTTCAACTTTCGTCAAGGAGCCGTCATTGATTGCATCAATAATGGCACGAGTGTGCTTCAATGAAAGCCGGCTTCCCTTCCCGTATCCACCGCCACTCCATCCCGTATTAACCAACCAAGCCTGGCTACCGAACTTGTGCATTTTTTGAGAAAGCAATTCAGCATATTTCGTGGGATGCCAGACCATAAAAGCTGCTCCAAAACAAGCTGAGAAAGTTGCTTGTGGCTCAGTGACCCCCATTTCAGTTCCCGCTACTTTAGCAGTATACCCACTAATAAAATGATACATTGCCTGCTCAGGCGTTAGTTTTGCTACGGGAGGCAACACTCCAAAGGCGTCACAAGTTAAGAAAACAATGTTTTTGGGATGGTCGCCCACACAGGGAATCTGAACCTGTGGAATATATTCGATCGGATAAGAAGCTCTAGTGTTTTCAGTGATAGCTTTACTATCAAAATCTACTTTTCGGTTTGCCTGGTCATAAACTACGTTTTCAAGAACACTTCCAAAACGAATAGCCTGATAGATTTCTGGCTCTTTTTCCGGCGAAAGATTTATGCATTTCGCGTAGCAACCACCCTCAATATTAAAAATTCCTCGGTCACTCCAACAATGTTCATCATCTCCAATCAAGCGACGCTTCGGATCAGCAGATAAAGTGGTTTTCCCCGTACCGGAAAGTCCGAAAAAGAGACTGACCGATTTGTCTTGCCCAATGTTTGCCGAGCAATGCATCGAAACAATATTTTTCTTGGGCATGAGGTAATTCATGATGGTGAAAACCCCTTTTTTCATTTCTCCAGCGTATTCAGTCCCCAAGATGACAAGCTGGCGGTCTTCAAAACTCACGGCAACACTCGTTTTGGAAGAAATTCCCCTAGTGTAGCGATTCGCAGGAAAGGCGCCAGCGTTGTAAATCGTAAAATCGGGACGACCAAATTGCTCCAACTCTTTCTCAGAGGGACGGATGAGCATGTTGTGCATAAACAACGCATGATAAGCTCTCGAACAAATCACTCTCACTTTCAGTCGTTGTTCAGGTTCCCAACCGGCGTATCCATCGACAACGTAAAGCTGAGCGCACGTATTGAGATAATCGATTGCTCGCTCACGGTTAATTTTAAAAGTATGATGATCGAGCGGAATATTGACGTCACCCCACCAAATATCTTTGGCACTCTCTGGATTTTCGACAATTCTTTTATCTTTGGGGCTTCTTCCGGTTTTTTCTCCCGAGTAAACCATGAGAGCGCCACTATCGGATATCGCAGTGCCCGATTCATTTTTTAGCGCTTCTTCGTAAAGTTTAGCTGGAGGTGCATTTCGTAAAATTTTTTTTGCAGAAATTCCTTCGTGAGACAGGTCAAATGTCCATTCCATAAAACGGTCCTTTTGTTAACAATAAGATCGCCATTTATATCATTGGCAAAAGAGTCTGAAAATGGGCTTATTATCTATTAATGTCAAATACTTAAAGTAATTGCCCGCGAGGAGTGGGCTTTAATGATAGTCTGGGAGTAATGGATTTGCGTTTTATTGCGTTGGGCTCTGGGGAAGTGCTTCCATGGGAATTGCATTCGTCCCTCACCTTATTACATCAACTAAAACTTTTCGGTTTTCCAATTCCTTCAGGACTTATTGTTCTGGATGTCTATGCTGAAACCGGTTCATTTCCCGCGACTGCTCGGCAAACGCTTGAGACTCAACTTCAGGAAAGAGGGTTTAAAGATCGAGTGGCACTTTCGTGTTTTCACTCAAAAGAGGGGGAACTTAAAGTGATTCGACAGCCCTCTCAGAAGATTTCGACCGCGCTGGACGAACTTGAATCAACTTGTCAAACAGCCGCTATCCTCATACTGGACTTTCCCCAAGCAACCATCTACGGAACCGCTTTCTCAGAGAAGGGATATCAAGATGATTTGCTTGAGTTCTCATTTGCTGACGTAGGGACCGCAGCTTCTGCCCAATTGCTTCCTATTGAGAAATTGAATATCGGAGAAACCAATGTATTGAGCGATTTTCGGGGGCGTGTGCAAGACCTTCTGCGCTCCGTAAGAAAAGTTCTTGGGGAAGACAACTGGAAAATTTCTTGGGCTGATGATGGCGCTGAAGTGTTTTTGACCGCGATTGAACGAATATTAAATCCATTAGTACGTTCTGAAACCTTTGCAGACATCCCTGCACTTCAGATTCTCCCGACTCCCGTTAACCCACTCACAGGTAGCCTTGCCGCTTCTTGCTCGGCCAAACTTTTCCAGTATTTGAAAAATTGGAATCCAGACTTGGCACCACAAAGGCAATTCATCAAATTTGAATCCCCCCGAGTCTTGTTTAATTTCTCTTTGCTCTCCGATTTCATCAGAGGATTTGGGCTCTCGGATAAAACTCTCCATGATTTGAGTGTCAATGTTTCGATGCCTACGCACTCTACCAATGGCCTTAGATTCTGGAAGAATTTGCCCCGTTTTTTGAGACTGTGTCACGACGCCAATCTTGGGCTAACCATCACAAAAAAGGTAAACCAAAAATTACAAAACTTTGATACCACTGCTGAAAAGACTTTTTCTGAATTATTCCTTGAATGGCAAACAATTTACGTTTCCTCAAGTCACTCCCTCTTTCGATTGCTGGAGAGAAATTTTCTGATTTTGAATTTTTTTCGTTTCTTGGGATTGAGCAGAGCTCTCCAATCGCCCCGTAATAACTGGGGCGCTAGATTATTGAACGTTTTCTTTTTCCCAATTGTTAAACAACGGATCCACACCGAGCGCCTTCAGACCCAATTAACTCGAACCACTTGGAAGGCCTTGCAAAAAATTCAATCTTGTCTCCATGTAAAGTCGTTGGGTTTGTATTCAAAGGGCATTTTTCAATCGCCGGAACAACTTTGGTTCCTTAACGTAAATGAAGTGATTCAAATCGACAAAGGCTGGAGACCCGATGCAGATTTTTGGCGGGAAAGATTTTTGGAAATAAATGAGAATTCTCATTGCTCTACTATCCAATCCGAGTAAAATTTTGACACGTTAGTTAGTCCACAATTCCCATGAGAGCTTTTTTCAAAAATCGGCTGCAGGACAATCCCGTACTTGAAAATGTCCCCTATTGGATTGCGGGTCTTTTGGTTGGGATAATAGCTATATTTTACTCCGAACTGTTTGATGATGCGATTGACGTTTGCCGTAAAATTCTGACAGAGCACCCTTACTGGCTGTTGTTTATATCTCCGTGTTTTTTTGTTTTGGGGCGATGGATAGTAGAAAAATTTGCTCCGGCAGCTGGTGGAAGTGGCGTGCCACAAGTAATTAGCGCGCTCTCGTTGGAAAGCCCCCAGCAAAACACACAAATTGAATCGATTCTCAGTTTAAGAGTAGCTTTTATCGTAGTTTTGAGTTCCCTTTGTTGTATTTTGGGAGCTGGGGCCCTTGGCCGAGAAGGACCTATGGTCCACATCGGAGCTTGTATTTTTTATGTTGTAGGCAAAGCCTGTGGAAAGGTTTGGCCTTTTACCGAACATCGCTCTTGGATTATGGCTGGAGCAGCAGCCGGAATTGCAGCTGCTTTTAGTGCCCCGTTAGCCGGGGTAGTTTTTGTTCTTGAAGAACTCGCTCAACAGCATTTTCATCGGTTTAAAACCGCCGTTCTTACCGCTGCGATTATTGGGGGTGTCGTCTCCCAATGGCTTTCTGGACAGTTTCCCTATTTAGGATACCCCAAGTTAAAGGCAGTTCCCTTAAGCGCTATCCCCTGGGCCCTAGGCTTGGGCATATTAGCTGGGCTTCTTTCCGTTCCGTTTCTACTGATGGGAAGCCCTCGGGTTCGCAGTTGGTTTTCTCAGTATTTCACTACTCGAATACAAATTGCCGCATGTATGGGTTTTCTGGTTGCCAGCATCGCTATTTTTGTAAATCCCGATTCCCTCGGTGGGGGCGTTTCCGTTATTGATAAGTTACTATTTGACGCCGATTACAAAGCAAACTGGTCTCTAGTTATAGCTCGTTTTTTAGCAACTACTTTGTCCCATTTAAGTGGTTGCGCAGGTGGTTTTTTAGCTCCTTCACTTTCGTTGGGTGCTGCAATCGGTTCATGGTTTTCAGTCATAACGGACTATTCGAACCATAATCTCTTAGTTTTAGTGGGAATGTCTGCATTTTTGAGTGCTGTAGTCAGAGCACCCTTCACAGCGTGGGTTATTGTTATGGAGATGACCGACAGACGAACAGCTATTTTTCCTCTCATGGTAGCTTCCGTAGTCAGCTATGCTACTTCCCGATTTCTCCAACAAAAGATGGGTTCAAAAAATTAGAAAGCAACCGCTTAAAAAGGTGTTTTAAACTGGCGTCACTGGTTTCATTGAACTTCGTAAGACTTCTAAAATCTCAGATGTCAGCGTGTAATGAAAAGAGGTCCCAGCGTTAATGAGTACTGCCATTTTAGGATCTAAGATTTTCAGCAGCACATGAGTCTTAATTTTTAAATAATCCAGAGTTTTGTTTTGGGCCCAGTCTTTCAACCTGTCGAGAGTATCAAAGACTGGAATAGCCCTTCCGTTTTCAAAAGAAAGAAAATAAGGAAAAAACCGATCCTGCATATCCAGTTCTTGCCAACTTCCTTCCTGAGTTCCCTCTTTCTGTACAGGTAGAAACACCGTTGCATTCAAAAAAGTGTCATAAAAAAAATTGGTATACTTTCTATCCTTTAGGACAGACTGCAAAGCTTCATCTAAAGGAGTTTGAGAGGCTTCAAGGTTTTCATTCATTTGGTTTCATTTCTAACCTAGAGTCTTTTCGAGTACAAGTTTCCGTTTTTTGGGCTTGGGTTAAGGGGAGGATCTCGAATAAGATTCAAGTGTGACAACTGGACCAACCATCGCATTAGGCTGTGCTGTTACTTGGGCATTGGCACTCATTTTGTGGAGAAAAGTTGGCGCTGGAGTACCTGCTCGAGCATTAAACTTTTTTAAAAACGGTTTTAGTCTTATTCTTCTCATTCCGACTCTTTTAATGATTGAAGGTTTTAGTTGGCCTTCAATTTCTTCAAGCGATCTCGCAATTATTTTGTTGAGTGGTGCCGGGGGAATCGGAATTGCGGATGGTCTTTATTTGTGGGCGTTGGAACTCATTGGGCCTTCCCGTTTAGCAATTATCGATTGTCTCTATACTCCCACAGTTGTTTTGTTTTCTTGGCTTGTTTTGGGAGAGGAACTGACCCCGTTTAGGATTTTGGGGGGGCTCTTGGTATTACTGGCAGCGCTGGCAGTCTCGGTTGAGAAATCTACCCAAGCCGCTCATAAAAGTCAGATTGTTAAAGGCGGAATTATCTGTGCCATTGCAATCATGATTATGAGTTTAGGAATTGTAGGACTCAAACCCGTTTTTTCAAGGGTACCACTTTTTTGGATTGTGACTCTGCGATTGGCTGTAGGGACTCTGGTTTCCCTTTTGGGTATTTTGATTTCTCCCCAAAGGGTAAACATTTTCAGAAAACTTGTCTCGGCTTCGGGAAGATCATACCTGGTTCTGGCTTCTTTTTGCGGCACCTACCTGTCTATGGTTCTTTGGGTATCGGGATTTAAATATAACGATGCCTCAGTTGCTGCAGTTTTAACGCAAACAAGCACCGTGCTCACAGTAATTCTTGCAGCTTTGTTTTTAGACGAACGATTAGATGTAAGAAAACTTTTCGCCGTTGGAACGTCAATGTTGGGAGTTTTAATTTTGTCGATGGATTGAGTTTTTTAGAAACTTGTTCCGAGAACAAATTGGAGCGAACCGTTTCCGGCGCCATCACCGAGAACCACTCCGCTGTCTTGTTTAACGATAAAACCTTCAGTTCGATAGGCAACACCCAAATAGAAATTCTGATTAACTGCCCAATCAAGTTCTGGATTGAATGACAGATCTGGAATCCACTGGTTGTTATGATTCGCTCCTGCAGTGTAATTTCGATAACGAGTCACAGAAAAACAGAGTGGCGCAGTCAAAGTCAGTTGGTCATTGAGCTTCGCGATGGGACCTAAAAACACTCGGTTTTCAAAAATGGGGTGAGCAACAACCCCCTGGCTTCCTTCATGTCCAGCGTCTTTGTACAAATAAACAATGGGAGTTTCTCTGAACTCAAATCGAGTGTTCGGAGTAATGGGAACAGCAAAAATAACTGAGCCTCGTAACGCAGTAATCATACCTGCAGCTCGTGAGGCCTGACTCAGGGGCAGGCCTGCCCGAACTTCAGTAGAAACCGTCAGCCCGGTTACTGGATTTTTTCGAATTTCCCTCCACTGATAGCGGATATAGCCATCCCCGACGGTAGGCTCTTGATTTCCCGATGCAGCAGCTGACGTAAAAATCATGCCACCTAAGCTTAATCGTTGGTTTTCCCTAAAACTCGCTCCTAACTCGTACGAATTTTCCGTAGTGAAAGTACCTTTACGAGTACCCAGTGTGGGGCGGGCTTCCAATGAGCCCGAAAATGCGGCAGTGGATTGTGCCACTGGTGATTGAGCTCGCAACAAATTAACGTCAGGCCGAGAGGCTCCAGGCCGTTGAGCAAAGCTGGGTGAGGCTAATAAAACCATCACTCCAAAAAGTGTTAATCGCATGCCCCCTCCCCCAACCCGTATTCTGCAAGTATAGGACCAGGAGAGTAGCACTCTTAACACCCCTGTGAAGGTGCTGGAAGAGCCAATCCGAGCCTAATAGGTGACAAATTTTGTCACTCACGAGCCAAAGCATGCTAAAAGGTTGTGATGTTTAACTTTCTCATGCTCATGTTGAGCTGCACTTTACTTCGAGCAGAAGAAGTCCATTTCATTAATGGGAATATACTCCCCGACTTTGAAATCAATGCTTCGCCAGTCTCTGAGCTTCTTGTAAAAGATGGGAAGGTTTTAAAAACAGGAAATAAGCTAGGGACTAATCCAGGGGTTCAGCAAGTAGATTTAAAAGGTCAATGGGTAATTCCTGCACTCACAGATGCTCATGCGCACTTATTAGCCACAGGTGAAGAAACTAGAAAACTTAATTTAAAAAATAGAACGCTTGAAGAAACTCTGGACATAATAACATCTGCTCTCAAAACCTCACCGACCCCCAATTGCGTGACAGGATTTGGATGGGATCAAACTCTTTGGCCTCAAAAGCAATTTCCGAACAGGAAATTACTGGATGAACTTTCAGGTAAGATTCCAATTATTCTTTTTCGAGTTGATGGCCATGCAGCTTGGGCCAATACCCTCGCTTTAAAAAAGTCAGGTCTTTGGGATTCACCGGTTACTCAATTTAAAGAACAAATTCCTAGGGACCGTGAGGGATTGCCATCGGGGATCATTTTAGATGCGGCTCTTAAGCCGCTAGAGGACATTATTCCTCCTGCTTCAAAAAACGAAGTTCAAGGAGACATTCGGCGGTTTGTGAAACAAGCCTTGCGATTGGGAATTACTTCGATTCACGATGCGGGCATAAAAGAAAAAGACCTGACGATTTTAAAGGATCTGATACAGACAGAAGATCTACCTTTTCGGTTTTATGAAATGTTGGATGCTTCTGACCCCTCTGCGCTTAAAGAACAACTAAAACGTGGGCCTTTAATCAACAGCATTAACGGCAGACTAACGGCGAGAACAGTTAAACTTTTCCTCGATGGGGCGATGGGAAGCAGGGGGGCTTTGTTTTCAGAACCGTATTTGGACGATTCCAACACGCGCGGAATTCAATTGATTTCAGAAACAAATCTGGAAGCTCAAATTCGCCAGATTTCTGAAGCTGGTTTTCAAGTTGCGATTCATGCTATTGGGAGCCAAGCCAACCACATTGCACTGAATACTTTCGAAAAAATAAAAACTAAGGGACTCCATTTGAAAAGGCCTCGACTTGAACACGCTCAAGTCTTAATCGCTAATGACATAAAAAGAGCAGGACGATTGGGGGTTATTGCCTCAATGCAACCCATTCACTGCACCTCAGACAGTCGGTGGATAATTGAGAGAATTGGGAGTGAAAGGGCACGTTACGCTTATCCCTGGCGTTCTTTTTTAAATGAGAACGTAACTTTGGCTTTTGGAAGTGATTCGCCGATTGAGTCTCTCAATCCGTGGCCGGCGCTTTTCGCTGCGACCCAGAGAAAGCGCTCCCATTTGGATTCTGACCCTTCGTTTTTTCCTGAAGAAAAGATATCGATTCGAGAAGCTCTTTTCGCCTATACGTCTGGGGCGGCTTTTGGGGCTTTTCAAGAGAAAATGCTCGGCTCACTACACCCCGGTAAATGGGCTGATTTTATCGTCCTAGAAAAAAACCCGCTCCTCGTTTCTCCGATCGAACTTCAACAGGTACAGGTTCGGGCCACCTATTTTGCTGGCCGGAAAGTATTTGATTTAAAATCATCATCGACGAATTAAGACTTTTGTTCTGAAAGCCAACAAATTTTTTTGTTCCCTTGACCCTCCTCTGCTTCTCGTTGAAACTCTGATTAGTTAATTAATTAAGTATGCAAAAGGCACAAATCAAATATCGTCCCTTGCCCTCCGACTTGATACTCATGTCGTTACTGGGAGCTTTCATCTACGGATTAATTGCCTTTGGAAGAGAGTGGCAAGCTGATTTCAATCCTTCCGTAACCATTGATCTGGCAGCTTCAGCTATTCCCCTCTATGCAACGTTTTCAGCTCTGAGAGGTCTCTGTGCTTTTGTTATTTCTTTGATTTTCACTTTTGTTGTGGGTTTCTGGGCTGCAAAATCCCCCAGAGCGGAACGTATTCTGATTCCACTTCTCGATATTTTGCAAAGCATTCCCGTTTTAGGTTTTCTGCCAGGCTTGGTCCTCGCTTTGGTGGCAATTTTTCCTACGACAAATACCGGACTTGAACTGGCGGCTATTTTAATGATTTTTACTGGACAGGTTTGGAACATGACCTTTAGCTTTTATGCTTCTCTCAAATCTCTTCCGGGGGATTTCAGCGAAGTTTCCCAGGTGATTGGTCTTAGTCACTGGAAAAAATTGTGGCGAGTTGAAGTACCCTTTTCCATGATGAATCTTGTTTGGAACAGCTTGATGTCCCTTTCCGGAGGATGGTTCTTTTTGAGTGTGTGTGAAGCCTTCTCTTTGGGAAAACAAAACTATCGACTCCCCGGACTGGGCGCTTACATGGCTGTTGCAATACAACTAGGCGATACCCAAGCCATGTTGATGGGAATTGCTGCTATGGCTGGTCTCATCATCGTAATGGACATGCTCATTTGGCGACCTATTCTTGCGTGGGCTCATCAATTTAGGTTGGAAGACCTTCCTGGGTTTGCCTCTCCTGATCCCTTAATGAAGAATCTGCTCCGAGAATCGGCTATCCTTAATTGGTTTACTATCTACCTCAGAAGAAGAGCCGTTAGAAAAAAACTTTTAGAATCACAAGATGACGAACCTCAAAAGCGAACCAAAGTCCGAAAACCGTTAGGATTGACTCGGATTCTTTTTCACCCTTGGATCCAAAAAGCATTATCAGGATTCGTGCTCTTGATAACGTTCCTAACGATTGTTTTGGGTACCAGCCAGTTGGTAGGGGAATTAGTTAAAGTAACCCCTTCAGATTGGGAAAATGTTATTCAAGGGGCTCTTTTTACATTACTCCGAGTCTTAGGAGCCCTTGCTATTGCATCTCTTTGGGCAGTCCCGGCAGCTATTTGGATTGGCACTTCCCCTCAAAGGATACGAATCGCCCAACCTATCATTCAAGTTCTGGCTTCTTTTCCAGCGCCCATGCTTTATCCATTGGCGCTCACCGTTTTTCTTTGGCTCAATATTCCCATGTCGATAGGTGCCATGTTGCTCATGCTCATGGGAGTTCAGTGGTATGTTCTTTTTAATGTTTTAGCAGGTGCCATCCGCATTCCACAGGAACTGGAATATGCAATGAAAGTGATGGGCTCTAGTCGGACAAAACGCTGGTTTAAACTCTATTTGCCTAGTATTTTTCCGTCATTAGTGACCGGTTGGGTTACTGCGGCAGGAGGGGCTTGGAATGCGAGCATTGTGGCAGAATGCCTTTTTTATAAAGGAGAAACTATTGAGACGCTGGGACTTGGCTCCTTGATCAGCCAAGCGGCCTCCAACAAGCAGTTTGAACTTTTGGCGGCTAGTCTCACAATCATGGTAGTAGTAGTAGTCATGTTGAATCGTATGGTTTGGGCAAAAATCTATGGTTTAGCTCAAACTAGATACCGTTTGGATTTTTAAGGGAGAGCATGATGAGTGAAACTCCTCTCATTGAATTAAAAAAAGTTTGTAAAAATTTTCAGCTGGAATCCGGTGCATCGATTCGAGTTTTAGAGAACGTTGATTTCTCCTTGTTTCCCGGTGAAATCGTCGCCCTCTTGGGACCTTCCGGTTCAGGAAAATCCACCTGCTTACGGATTATGGCGGGACTCATAGATAAAACAAGTGGTGAGGTCTCTAGCTCTGGGGCCGCGCTCAAAGGTGCAAATCAGAATGTTGCTCTCGTTTTTCAATCCTTTGCTCTTTTTCCGTGGGAAACGGTATTCGAAAACATTGCCTTGGCCCTGGAACCCCTTCACTTATCTCCAGATGAGGTGAAAAATCGTGTAAAAAAGGCCATTGACCTCGTTGGTCTTGAAGGATTCGAAGAAGCTTATCCCAGAGAGCTTTCCGGCGGGATGAAACAGCGAGTGGGAATTGCCAGAGCTTTGGTTATGGAACGCTCGGTACTCCTTTTAGATGAGCCATTTAGCGCTTTAGACGTCTTAACTGCTGACTCTTTGCGCTCTGAAATTGTCGACATTTTTCAAAATAAACAAACAGCAACTAAAGGGGTGTTGCTGGTTACTCATAACATTCATGAGGCCGTTTACATGGCGAAACGAATTTTGGTTATGGGCGTGAATCCAGGGCATATCCGGGGAGAAGTCATCAATGACCTTGCTTACCCCAGAAATGAAGCGTCTCAGGCTTTTAATCAAATGGTCGATCGAGTTCATTCTCTGGTAACTGAAACTCTAATGCCGGACGTCCCCAAGTCTGACACGGCCGCTGGAACTATTGCTCCAGCCACAAAAGAACGGTCAGTTCCCGTGCTGCCCAACGTTTCTGTTTCTGAAGTTATTGGTCTATTAGAAACTATTCATGCCGATGGTGGGACTGGAGATATTTTTAAATTAGCTCAGCAAATTGGAAAAGATTTCGGCCACACTTTGTTTTTGGTTAAAGCAGCTGAAATTCTCGAATTGGTGGATACCCCGAAGCAAAAGGTAATTTTGACCGAACTCGGTCGGCACTTGGTCGAAGGAGATATTAACGTTCAAAAACGTATGCTCCATGAATTATACGGAGAATTGACCCTAGTAACCCAAGTAGCTCAACTTCTGCGTCAGAGCCCTACTTTGAGACTGCCCGTTGACCTAGTTACTGAAAAAATTGCTGAATGGCTACCCAACGAAAATCCCAACGATCTTCTTTCAAGCCTTATCACTTGGGGACGATTTGCTGAGTATTTTGGTTACAATGATGACACTAAAGAGCTGTATTTAGACGTAGGACAGGAAACATCCTAATTACTTTAAAACGAAACCCCCTCGCCTAACGCAATGCGTTTTCAATCAAAAATATTTAATATTTTAAACAAATCTTGTTTTTTTCTGGGCCATGAGAGTGGTACACTTTTTTCGTAACGCGTAAGAAAGAGGATCTATGGCTGCTCATCCAGAGTTCACTGAAACTAAAACAAAAGTAATGAAAATCATTTCATTTTGGGATCCCATGAAAGTGCAGCCTGGAAAACCCCATGGGGCTCCAGAGGATGAATATGAACCAGAAGCTGCTCGCATTGCCGCTTATGTCCTCAAGCATAAGGAGCCGGGCTCCAGTCTTTCCTTACAAGCTTTGAAAGAAGAAATTGAACGACTTTGGCAACTCATGTACGGGGAGGGTTGCCCCAATTCGCTTGAAATTGCTCAGAATATTATTCAGCAGTTTCCGTAACTAAAGCGCGCAAGTTTCATTCAACTTCAATCATAATTTCATTCCTTCTCAGGAACCAGGGTATCCAAGGAGGGTTATACCTAGCCAAAATAGGTCTTCCTATTTCTTTCAATCCTTTACTTCTAAGAATTGCCCTGAGTTCTTCCAACTTCGATTGATAACGTTCTTCGGACCAAGTTCCCGAATATTTCAGCACTGCCATTCTTCGCCCCGGAATTTCCTTTAACACCACTCTTTGATCATTTGGTACGGGGAGATTTTGGAGCGTTTTAGCTGAGGGCATGACAAAAGCTACTTTCCTTTTTCCCTCTGTGTCCTGTTGCAAAACAGGAGCTGTCATTTCTATTTTTTCTCCCTTCTCGGCACTCTGTTGGAGTACGGGAGCAGTCATGTCTATTTTTTGTTTTGCTTGATTCCCGCCAAAAATATATCCAGCGATGCGACGGAAACCTTCATTGCCTGCTTCGCCAAACTCTCCGCTAACCTCAGTCTCCGCGATGACCCAAGGAGAATACTGTCGAATTTCGACGTCCTCTATGTTTTCTTTTAGTTCGTATTTTGGTTCCTCAACTGCCATGCCCGTATTTCCGTATAAAAAAAGTAGGATTAAAAAAATTAGCCACTTTATCATCGTTGCAGATTATCACATTCTCTTAGGTAAATAAGCACTTAAAGATACCCCGCAGCTTGAAGCATCAGAGCGATGCCTCTATGATTTGACCATGCTTAAATTGATTTTTTCAGTGCTTGTGTTCTTAGGAATACCATCGGCAAATGCTCAGAATAGTCATTTGCAAAGTCCTTTAACTCCCGTTCCCACGCAACAGAAATCGCGACCAATCAAACAGGCTCTGCCCAACGAATTTCTACAATGCCAGCAAGAAGTTGATGAAGTGGTGAGGAAGCTTGACTGTAAAATTCCTCCGGTTCTTTATGCCCCAGGACTAAAGTTCGAACGAAATATGGAATTTGGAATTCAGTTTTATGCCGCTCGGTTGGGAATGAGCTTTGACCGACTCAATGCTGTCATCACACTCACTCAGACGCCGGAAGGTAAAAAAAAGCTGACCCATTTTTTTACAGGACTTCGATGTGCTGGACTGCCGGGAGACCCCATCCAACGTAAAAACTGGAGAGCCTATTTGCCGGAATGCCCTGATAAAGCTCCCAAAAGCCCGCCTTGGTACAAAGACAGTAAAAGCGCTAACCAGACTTATCATCCGGGAGCAGCCAGCTGTTATCGTCTTGGGGCAAAAAAGCCAAAAACCTGCGATGAAAAATTGAGCATTTGGGAATGTATGAATGGAACTTGGTTAAAAGAGATACCAACAGATATATCTGAAATTTTGAAAGAGAATTCACCTTCGCAGCAATGTTGTTATGACAAAGACAATGCCCGAATCATTTCTGGTCCAGGGGCTGGAACGCCGGATCTCGTTTTTAAAACTCATTTTGTGGAAGATATTGTTCGTGAAGCCATGGATGAGTCACAGCAAGGTGTCGAAATGAGTGGTCATTATCCTAAAGATGGGAAGGCTTCCCTCGAACACCACATCATGGACGCTCGCATTATTACAGCATGCTTTCCCGATTGGCCAGGAACCAAAGATAATCACGTTAAAACCTATCAAAGTCTCGGATGGGGTCCTCTTCGCTAACCCTGGCATTTAACCTGCATTGCTCTATCGGTACCCCCCCCCAGTAACTTTTGTGAGGCCCTATGTTTCGGCACTCCCTTTTGTTCTTTTTGTTTTCCATTTTTCTGGTTTCTAATTTCGGTTGTGGTCGAAAAAAACTCGATACGACGAGAAGCCCTCAAATTAATCGTGATGATCCGTCCTGGATGATTGATCCCAAGGCTACTGGAAGTTGGAACTTGAATGGAACTTTATGGGCAGGTACGGCGGCCTGCACGGCTGGCAAAGCCACTCAATTTTCAGCTTATGTGAATCTCCGAGATGGTTCTTTGGACCGCCCAGAGTGCATGGGAGGCGTCAGTCGATGAAACTATCGAAACACCAACACGGGCTCTTCAGAGCCCCTCACGACCTGGCGGGTAGTACTGCCTACCAATGTTGAAAGAACCGGTCCGGTTAGAGCGGTCATTATAGTCATACTCGAAGGTATTTTTTTTCCCTGACGTAAAATTGCTTTTGCCGCTGAAACATCTCCTTCGTCGACAACCACTCTAACGGAGATTCCAAATTTACTCTTCAGCTTCTGAGCTAATTTCTTCAAGTTTTTTTGCCTTTGATCGATATCTCTTTCCACTTGGCGTTCAAAAACAAGACTTTCAGTAAACGAAAGACCCGGGGCCGCGACAAAATACTCTACGTTATTGTAAAGAATCAGCTGGGTTTTTAACCGTTTGGCTAGAGCAGCGACCTTTTGTACTACTTTTTCACACTCCGGAGATAAATTAGTGGGGTAAATCAGGGTACGAAGAGAACCTGATAATCTAACGTGGGGATTGATAAAAAGCACTGGCACTTTTGTTTGGCTTAGCAGTGACTCCGAAAAACTACCCTGCCAAAAACGAGACATTCCTTTTCGGGCATGGGTATTGACTAGAACCAGATCCGCTCTATTTTTTTTGGCAAACAACGCTATGGCATCCACTTCAGCGCGGAGATAGATTCCCTTTTGAATCAGGACAACGGGGGATTTTACATTTTTCAATTCACACCCCGTGAGCCATTTCCCCATGAGTTTCTTTAGATTATCTTTATAGAGATCCATTTCCCAATGGGAACCCATAGGCACTTCCGGAGTTCGTGCAACAAAAACGGGGATCACTTCTAGTGGTGTCTTTCGCCCAATCAACTGAAGTAGTTTTTCAGCTGATTGACGAACCTTTTTTTCAGCAGCTTGCACATCTATTGCCCACACCACTTTGAGAGAAGACGACTTTTTTTTCATCGGACCACTCCTTGCTGATTTCTAAGCTAGCCTGCCAATTCAGTATGGGCAATTGCGAAAAACGTGAACCTCTGGGATCATTTTTCACTTTTTAATCTCTTTCCATCTGACAAATTTACCACTAAGTATAAGGCTTAGAGGAATCAATGAGAGTAGCTTTTTTTGATACGCACCAATTTGAAAGATCGGTTTTTGAATCGGTCAACAAACAGTTTGGTTTTGATCTTTGTTTTTTTGATGTTCGACTGAATCGACAAACTGCGGTGCTGGCCAAGGATTTTAAAGTTGTGTGCTCATTCGTAAATGACTCATTAGACGAAGAGACCCTGGGGATGTTGAAAAGCGGCGGCTGCAAACTGATAGCCCTGAGAAGTGCCGGCTATAATCATGTAAATCTATCAGCGGCAAATCTCCTAGGACTCACAGTAGTAAGAGTTCCCGAGTATTCGCCCTTCGCTGTGGCAGAACATGCGGTTGCATTACTGCTGACACTCAATCGGAAAATCCATCGAAGTTATCAGCGAGTCCGGGAATTAAACTTTTCCCTTGAGGGGCTAGTGGGAATGGACCTTCATGGCAAGACGGTAGGAGTCATCGGAACAGGAAAAATCGGCTCTGCTTTCGCTCGCATCATGCACGGCTTTGGTTGCAACTTACTTCTTTTTGATATCTCGCCCAATGGCAATTTGGCATCGGAACTAAATGCTAGTTATGTGACTTTAGAGGAAATTTATCAGGGGGCGCACGCTATTTCATTACATGTTCCTTTAACCCCGCAGACTCAGTATCTCATCAATCAAAAGGCTTTAACTCAGATGCGCCATGGTGTTTTTCTGATTAATACAGGACGAGGAGCATTAGTTAATACCAAAGATCTCATCAATCAGCTGAAAACGGGACATATTGGGGGTGCTGCTCTCGATGTCTATGAAGAGGAGGAAAGCATTTTTTTCCTAGATCATTCCAATGAAGTACTCCAGGACGATACTTTTGCTCGTTTACTCACTTTTCCCAATGTAATCATTACCTCCCATCAGGGATTTCTCACGCAAGAAGCCCTTGGGAATATCGCCCTTACTACCCTCACCAATATCCAGGATTTTGAACGCCAAAATCCATTGAAGCACCAAGTAACAGCACCGGCTAACTAGAGACATATTTTCTGGGCACATTGACCCAATGAGATTCGGATAATAGAGTCACCTAGAGGTGACCAATCATGATTTTTTTCACTGAAAGTTATCGATTAGCCTTTTTGGGCGGGCTTCTTATTGGAGTGGCTGCACTGGTGTTACTTTTTTTGAATGGACGAATTTTAGGAGTCAGTGGAATCATTGGGGGCCTTTTCAATCCCTCCACTCGAAGAGAGCCCTGGCGGGTCTTTTTCTTGATGGGAATGCTTCTGGGAGGCCTCGTTCTTAAAACTCTTCTCTCTTTTCCTCTAGGGAACTCGTTAGAGCGCCCCACTCCCATCCTCATTCTAGCGGGAGTCTTAGTAGGATGGGGGACTCGTTTGGGAAGTGGGTGCACCAGCGGTCATGGAGTATGCGGGATGAGTCGGCTCTCCCCACGTTCCCTTTTAGGCACTGTCATCTTCATGCTTTTTGGTATTTTAACGGTCTGGCTACTCAAATTGTTACCCGGAGGTGCTGTTTGAAACAGAATATGAGCGCACTTTTTTGTGGAGTTCTTTTTTCTTTAGGACTTGGGATTTCAGGAATGGTTCAACCACAGAAAGTAACGGGCTTTTTAGACCTCTTTGGAAGCTGGGATCCGAGTCTCATTTTCGTAATGTTCGGAGCCATACTTGTTTATAGTATTGGATACCGCGTGGTCATCAGAAGAAAGATTCCTCTTTTTGCAGATAACTTCGTGATCCCCACAAAAAAGGAAATTGATTGGCGATTACTTTTGGGTTCTTCTTTATTTGGGATAGGCTGGGGGTTAGCAGGCTACTGCCCGGGTCCCGCAATTACGTCTTTTGTAAGCTTTGGTCATTCCTCTCTTTTGTTTGTTAGCTCCATGCTCGTATCGATGTTTTTATTTGAGCAAATCCAAATCAGAAAGGCAAAATCGTGATCGAGATTCAGCATTTTTTTGATAAAGCCACGTTTACTCTCACCTACGTTGTCTGGGATCCCAACACGCTGGACGCAGTTATTTTTGATCCTGTTCTTGACTATGATCCTGCTTCCTCTTCTTTAACACTTGAGTCCTTTAAAAAGCTAGATGAGTTTCTCAAGTCGAAGCCTTTCAAAGTTCACTATATCTTGGAGACCCATGCGCATGCAGATCACATTAGCTCCTCTCAAGTAATAAAAAAGTTTTATCCTAAATCTACTTTGGCGATTAACGAACGGATTAGGGAAGTACAAGCGACGTTTAGTACACTTTTTGATCTTCATGATTTTTCAACGGACGGCAAACAATTCGACTTGCTTTTAAAAGACGGTGACGTCATCCAAGCAGGCAGTTTGAAACTGAAAGTTGTTTTTACTCCAGGCCATACCCCTGCTTGTACTAGCTTCATTGTAGAAGATGCCGTTTTTACGGGAGATACTCTTTTTATGCCCGACTACGGAGTTGGCAGGTGTGATTTCCCACAAGGAAGTGCGGATGAACTTTACACTTCAGTAATGAATCGTCTGTACACACTTCCGGAGAAAACTCGCGTATTCACTGGACACGACTATCAACCCAACGGAAGAGTGATGAAATTTCAGTCCACTATCGAAGAGCAAAAAGCATCTAACATTCATATAAATTCTCAGACAAATCGCGAAGAATTCGTTAAGTTCAGAACCGAAAGGGACAAAACCTTAAATGCACCTAAACTACTTCTCCCGAGTATTCAATTGAATATCAACGCGGGTCACTTGCCCAAAGCCCACTCGAACGGGAAAAGCTATCTCGCCATTCCCATTTCATTTAAGGAGGCGTTTTGATGACACAGTCTAAGCGAATTCTAATTTTAGGAGCCGGCTCTGGGGGAATTTCAGTTGCTTCTCGGCTAGCCAAAGTGATTCCTGCTGGAGCAATTACCATAATCGACCCCAGTGAAAAACATTATTATCAACCTCTTTGGACGCTCGCTGGTGCTGGCGTGGTTCCAAAAGAGATGTCTGAAAAGTCTCAGCAGGATTTCATCCCCTCAGGCGTGCAATGGATTAGAGATTCCGTGGTTCACATTGACCCCGAGAGAAAACAAGTCCAACTAACTCAAGGAAATAAATTGGACTACGACTTTTTAGTTGTGGCCTTGGGACTTCGGCTTTGCTGGGAAAACATTCCTGGTGCTAAAGAATCACTGGGTACAAATGGTGTTTGCAGTATTTACGAGTATGACCAAGTTGATAAGGTATCTCAAATGCTTCAGGAATTTCGGGGAGGAAATGCTATTTTTACGATGCCCCCGGTTCCTATTAAGTGTGCCGGTGCACCCCAAAAAATAATGTACTTGGCAGACGAGATTTTCAGACAGAATGGGACCCGGGAGAAATCACGTATCTTTTTTGCAACGGCAGGAAAAGCCATTTTCGGCATACCGGTTTTTGCGCAGGCTTTAGAAAAAGTTGTGAAACGAAAGGGCATTGAACCCCTTTTTCAGCATCAGTTGATTGGTATTAAGGCGGATAAAAAAATAGCTATTTTCCTTGTGACGGACCATGAAGGCCATCAGAGTCAGAAAGAAGTACACTACGAGCTACTTCATATTGTCCCGCCTATGGCTGCTCCTCACATGATTACCGAAAGTCCACTTGCAGAGCAAGATGGAGATCAAAAAGGTTGGCTGAGTGTTGATAAATTCACGCTTCAACACAAACAATTCAAAAATGTTTTTGGAATAGGAGATGTGACTGGAGTGCCCAATTCTAAGACCGGAGCTGCTATTAGAAAACAAGCACCTGTAGTGGTTGCAAATCTGATGTCGGCTATCAAGGGGGAAGAATTGGCTTCCAAATATGATGGTTACTCTTCATGTCCATTAGTTACCCAAGTAGGAAAAGTGATTTTGGCAGAGTTTGGTTATGATGGAACACTCATGCCGACTTTTCCCGTGGATCCTTCAAAAGAAAGAAGAAGCATGTGGATTCTCAAACGTTATCTTCTCCCCTGGATGTACTGGGAAGGCATGTTAAAGGGTCGAGCATGAATAGTCGGACCACAATGGGACCCAAAACCCCACCATTAAGAAATATTTCCGATACAGCCTATTTAGTGGCTGCTTACCGAGCCATGGAAACCGAGAGAAAGGACGCTCTTTTTAAAGACCCCTTTGCAAAGGATTTGGTGGGAGACCATGGAATTGAGATTGTGGAGAGTTTGAGCTCCGGGAAACATTCTTCTTGGTTTCTCGTGGCTCGAACTTGCATTTTAGATCGATGGTTACAGGACATTATAAAAAAAGAGAATATCGACACGGTTATCAATTTAGCGGCTGGACTAGATACAAGAGCTTATCGGCTTCCCTTGCCGGAATCACTTCGGTGGTATGATGTGGATTTGGCACCGATCATGACTCACAAAGAAACAGTTTTGAAAGGGCAAAAGCCAAAATGCCATTACCAAATAATTAAGCTGGATCTTTCGCACAAATCAGATCGTGCTCAGTTTTTCGCTAAAGTGGATAAAGAATCAAAAAAAACTCTTATCTTATCTGAGGGATTTTTGATGTACTTAACACCTGAAACTGCTGCGTCACTGGCTATCGATCTTTCGCAATATCCTAGTTTTAAATTCTGGTTAGCTGAGTTGTTAGGGCCATTTCAATTGAAATTAATTGCGCTTAAGTGGGGAAAACAATTTAAAGCTGCTAATTCGGTAATGGGGTTTGGCCCAGCAGAAGGAGCTGCTTTTTTTGAAGAGTATGGTTGGACCCCTCAAGCCTTTCAGTCTTCTTTTGATGAAGCCATCAGAATCCGAAGAGCACCCCGGGGATCAGCTGCTCTTAGGCAAATATTAAAATTATTTCCGACTTTTTTTGTGGAGAGGCTTAATCGAGCAGGAATTGCTCTCTTAAGGAGATAAAGTGCCGAGCTCTAAAGACCATTGGGAAAGTATTTACTCGACAAAAACGACAGAAGAGATGAGTTGGACTCAAGCTTCTGCCTTTCAATCTCTGAGCTTAATAACAAAAACGGGCTTGTCATCAGACGCTCGAATCATTGATGTGGGAGGGGGAGTTTCGGTCCTTCCCAGCGAACTCTTAGCACTCAACTTCACCTATCTAACTGTTCTAGACATCTCTTCTCAGGCCTTGGGTTCTGCACAAATACGATTAGGTGCAAATGCTGGACGAGTTCGATGGATTGAAGGGGACATTACTTCTGTATCTCTCCCTTCGTTAGAGTTTGACTTGTGGCATGACCGAGCCGTTTTTCATTTCCTAATTACTAGCGAACAGAGGACACAGTACGTTTCTCAACTTCGTTTAGCTCTTAAGCCAGGCGGATTTCTCATTATCGGAGTCTTTTCCATGGCGGGCCCGCTTAAATGCAGCGGACTTCCCATCGTACGATATGATACGAAGTCTCTTGAAAAAGAACTGGGAGATGATTTTTCGCTACAGGAATCCCATATCGAGACTCACTGTACCCCCTGGAAAAGCACTCAGTCGTTCCTGTACTGCCTCTTTCAAAAAAAATGAGCTGCTTTTATTGTAAATCAGTCGAGCAATTGGGGGGCGAAAAGAGCCACTTTTGTTATGACCACCCTCAGTATACAGCTCGTTGACTAGGCACGAAGGTGGTTCGTTTTTTGCTACTCTTCAACTATCGATGGTAAGAGCCGTTCTTTTTCTCGTTCTATTGATTACAGTACTGGATGGTCCACGGGTTTTCTCCGCTGATTTTGATCTCGAGCCGGTAACTCTTTTTAAGTGTTGGCGTGCTCTCAGAAGACTTAACACGAAACAAACTCCCGTTGTTCCCATCAAATTTCAAAGCATAATTGACAATTCGAATTTTACTTTCCCCATCTTTACCAAAATGGATGCCACAGTCCTTGAAAAACAGGGGCCAGGCGAAAATAAATGGGGAGGTTTGGTATACCGAGGCGTTCACGGAGCTCCAACTGTATTTTTTTGGCCACTAAAATCGAGCAAGAGTAATCTGGAAACTCATCATCGTGCAGCCATTATTGAAATTCTTAGCAATGAATTAAAAGCTATTGAACATTATCTTGCTAATCCTAAGCACGAGAAACTCAGTCTGTTGCTGGAGATGCAAGCCAATTACAAATACTTGCTGTCAGAGTTTAAGAACAACAGTCAACTTCCTGAAGGTATTTCAGACCGTTTTTTCGGATTTGTTGTCCAAACAGAGAAAAAGGATTTTGCTTCAGGTGCTCGAATTAAGAGCATCGATTTTGACCTCAACTTGATCGGATCAGGTAAAAACAGAGTGTTTTTCGGTTTGATGGATGAATTAGGCGTTATGCTTGAATCCATTTCAAAATCAATTTCCCCTAAACTCCGGCCCACCCTTTTTCGAGTAAATCACGAGCTTTTAAACTCTTACCTCGGTCCAAACGCCTTAAAAGCCCCTGCTCATAGCCGAATTGTCGCACTTGACGAGAAGTGATTACGAGTTGAGGGGGTAGATAGTCCGCCCATATCAACTTGTTTGTTTATTCTTTAGAAATCAGGCATAGTTTTGTTCTTAAGATGCAGTCCAAACTTAAAGTGAAAAAACAACAATCAAGAGTTTCGTTTCCGGTGGTCGGTATTGGTGCTTCTGCTGGGGGTCTGGAAGCTTTTCGGGAAATATTAAAAAACCTACCTGCTGATACCGGCATGGCTTTTTTTCTGATTCAACATCTCGAACCAAATCATAAAAGTTTGTTGGCTGATCTTCTCGAACCTGTCACGGCGATGAATATCAAAGATGCAATAGAAGGGGAAAGAATAAAGCCAAACCACATTTATCTACTTCCCCCTGATCAACTAATGACTATTGAGAAAGGCAAACTCAAACTACTTGCTCGAAAACTGAGCCCCCAAGAGCATCACCCTATTGATTTGTTTTTAAAATCACTGGCCAAGGACCTGAAACAACTAGCCTTGGGAGTAGTACTCTCCGGAACTGGAAATGATGGGACTCGAGGACTTGAGGCTATAAAAGAAGAAGGCGGACTCACTTTTGCTCAGAAACCCGACAGCACCCTCTTTCCTGATATGCCCAACAATACCATCATGTCCGGAGCAGTCGATTTTATACTTGCACCTAACATGATCGGAAAAGAGATTGCTTGGATAGCTTCTCATCCAGAACTTTTTGAAATTCCCAAAGAGAACCCGAAAGCTGAACTCAGTGCGATTTCTGAACTTTTACGTTCACGTGTGCACGTGGATTTTTCAGCATACAAACCATCCACTCTCCAGAGACGGATCTCGAGACGAATGATTTCACTCAAGAAAAGAAACCTCAAAGCTTATATAGCCCACCTGAAAAACCATCCCACCGAGATTGACGAACTTTTTTCGGACTTTCTAATCAATGTAACCAGTTTTTTTAGAGATCAAGAAATATATTCTCTTTTTCGTGAACAGATATTTCCGCGCCTCATAGAAAATCGTGAGCCTGAATCAACGATACGTATTTGGATTCCTGCTTGCGCATCAGGAGAAGAACTGTACTCAATTGCTCTTTTCCTTTTAAATTATTTAGAAGAGAACAAATTGAGATTAAGGGTACAGATGTTCGGTACCGATATCAGTGAGCCTTGCTTAAGCAAAGCACGACGAGGCCTTTACTCTGATGACGAGATTAAGGATATCCCCCCTGACCTGCTGAAAAGGTTCTTCCAAAAAGTTAATACTGGTTACAAAATTATTAAATCTCTTAGGGATATGTGCCTGTTTTCCAGGCACGATGTGACTTCAGATCCTCCCTTCAGTAAAATCGACTTCATTTCTTGTCGAAATCTTCTCATTTATCTAACTCCCCCCCTTCAAGAGAAAGTCCTCGCCACTTTTCATTACGCTCTTAATCCATCCGGTTTCCTTTGCTTAGGCAAGTCTGAGAATTTGGGATCGGCAACACCGCTTTTTGAGGTGCTAAATAAGCAAGCCAAGCTTTTCACCAAGAAGACAATTCGAGAAAAACAA
Organism: Pseudomonadota bacterium; assembly: GCA_009927165.1. Classification (GTDB taxonomy): domain Bacteria; phylum Bdellovibrionota; class FAC87; order UBA2466; family UBA2466; genus RFNO01. The sequence continues at coordinate 2,664 of RFNO01000088.1, read as the reverse complement.
AGCGCAATTCCTCTTTTTAGGCTCCATTCATCATTCAGAGCTCCGATGCCTGCACCTTTTTTCCTCAGACCAGAACCAGATTTTTCCAGTGAAGCAGATCGGATGCTTTTGGAACGGCTTAGTCCAGGCGCAGTTGTGATTGATGAGAATCTGGAGATTCTGCTTTTTAGAGGAAGGACCCATCCCTTTTTGAGGCAGGCAAGTGGGCCGGCTTCTCTAAATCTTTTGAAGCTATGTGATCCGTCTCTTTGCCCAGAACTTCGGCGGCTTACTAAGAAAATCAAAGAGACACCGGATAAAACATGCAGCAGTGTCGTAAACTTTTCTTTTGATGGAACTACCGAAAAGATAAGGTTGGAATTGATCCCTGTGGCGCCGAATCCTCAAATTACTTCGCGATGCTTCCTAGTCGTTTTCAATAGAGAGAATTCAGCTTCGATAAAATCCTTACCCAAATCAAAACCTATCAAAAAGGGACAATCCGACCAGCTTCAGATTTTAAGGCAAGAGAATGCTCAGCTTAGCCAGGAGCTCACTGCAGCTCGGGAATATCAAGAATCCATTCTTAGAGAGGCAGAAGCCTCTCGCGAAGTAAGTGCCATCGCCTATGAAGAGCTTGAATCGTCTAATGAAGAACTACAGAGCACGAATGAGGAACTTCAAACTGCTAAAGAGGAACTACAAAGCACCAATGAAGAACTCGTTACGGTGAATGATGAGCTTGAAGCTAGAAATCTGGAACTTGGCCATTTAAATAACGACTTAACCAACCTCCTTTCTGTCATCGAAGTCGCTATTGTAATGGTGGATCACCACGGTCGAATCAGAAGATTTACTCCTACAGCAAGCAAATTATTTCACTTAATCCCGGGAGACATCGGACGGCCTCTGGAAGATATCAAAATTGAGCTTTCCGGGGTCAAGCTTCAACCTTTCATTAAGGAAGTCATTGATAAGTTATCCGTAAGGGAAATCGATGTTCAAGACTCGCACGGACATTGGTATCGGCTACAAGGACGTCCCTACAGGACCCTTGATCATAAAATTGAAGGAGCCGTAATTGCGCTTTTTGATATTAATGTCATCAAAGGAGCACTGATAGAGAGTCGAAATGCTCTCGACCAAGCGAACTCGATTATCAACACGATAAACCTACCCATTCTGCTTGTAGACGACCATTTTATGCTTAAGTTTGCTAATCAATCTTTTCTTAATACGTTTAATATTAAGCAGACTGATATTCAGAACACATTTTTAAATCAGTTTCGTCCTAATGGTTCTGCCTATCAAATTGCAGAACAATTACGGAATATCAGCAGCTCGGATGAGCCCCTGAAGCTTCATCACAAATGCGAATTACCTTTAGGAAAGCAACGCGAACTTTTGCTGAGTGCACGTTCGCTGTACATGCCTAACCTTGATGCTGGGAATCATCTTTTGTCTGTAGAAGATATTACCGAGCTACAGGAGGTGGTAAATGAACGTAAACGGCTTTTATTATCGGAACAAGAAGCTCGAGAGGAAGCAGAACAAGCGAATCGCACGAAAGATTTGTTTCTTGCAACCCTCTCTCACGAACTCAGAACTCCCCTGACTAGCATCTTGATGTGGTCTCAGTTATTGAAGTCCGGAAGATTGGTACCCGATACCAGGATTACTGCTTTAGATACGATCGAACAAAGTGCCAGACTTCAGGCGCAACTTATCGATGAGCTTTTAGATATTACTCGCGTTAGCTCAGGAAAAGTCATGATTAAAAAGGTTCTGATCAACGCACAAGATTCGCTGAACGCTGCTCTGGAATCTATTCGGCCTTCTGCCGATGCCAAGCAAATCAAAATCGAGCTAGATTGTGAAGCTCGTAACACTCAGATACTAGCCGACCCTTCAAGGCTCAAACAGATTTTTTTGAATCTCCTGAGTAATGCGGTGAAGTTTACGCCTTCCCACGGAAGCATTTGTATTGAAACTCGCAACTCGGTGGAACGTAATCAACCCATCCTGGAAATCTCTTTTCGAGATTCCGGAAAAGGAATTAGTTCCCAATTCATCTCTCAAATCTTCGATCGGTTCACCCAAGCAGATAGTTCAAGAACGCGAGCTCACGGGGGGCTAGGGCTGGGATTGTTTATCGTACGAAATCTAGCAGAGCTTCAAGACGGAAGGGTTTTTGTGTCTAGTCCCGGCGAGGGAAAAGGTTCGACCTTCACTGTAACCTTTCCCATAGCTACTTCGGATAAACAGCGGGCTCAATCAAACTTTCTAGGAAGTACTGACCCAGATCGAGCCCCAACTCATGAAACAACAAGTTTGTTGGGCTTAAATCTCTTATTTGTCGATGATCAGGAACTCAACAGAAAGGCGATTGCTCAGGGACTTAGCTCGTTGGGCGCCAAAGTAAGACTAGCCTCATCAGTGAAAGAAGCGATGACGATAATCAGCAAATCGAAATTTGACTTAATCATCACCGACTTGAGTATGCCGGAAGAAGATGGTTATGAGCTTCTGAAGAAAGTAAGGCTCTTGCCGCCGCAGAAAGGGGGAAATACTCCCTTCGTGGCTCTCACGGCTCACGCTGGACTAGAAGACAAAATTCAAAGTAAATCAGCGGGTTTTCAAGCTCATTTATCAAAGCCAGTGGACCTGAGCGAGTTAAGTAGAACC